>NZ_LMNE01000001.1:273425-1007079 GCF_001423285.1 Methylobacterium sp. Leaf111
AGACCTGCCGCACGAGACCTGCCGCACGAGACCTGCCGCACGAGACCTGCCGCACGAGACCTGCCGCACGAGACCTGCCGCACGAGACCTGCCGGGATCCGACGCTCCGGCCGCCTCCTCGGCACCGTCGCCAGAGCGACGAAGCCGCCGCCGGCCGGCATCCGGCCCTCACGGCGTAGGCTCGTCCGGCCGCTCCCCCGGGCTCACCCACGAGCCCGAGAAGGTCAGGGTCGCGGTGTAGACCGCCGCGCTGTCCGTGTTGCGAACGACGACCTTGAAGGCCTGGGCATCGGCCCCGCGCCGGGGGATCGCGTCCCGCGCGATCTCCGGCAAGGCGCGCATCGCTTCGCGGCGGACATGGTCGGCGTCGACGCAATCCTGGCCGATCGGATCCGGGACGAACGCGCGGCCGTCGTGAATGTCGAAATAATAGCGCGCCACTCGGGTGCCGCGCTGTCCTCGCCTCGGCTACTTTGTGGAGAAGTGCCTCGCAGGATCGCGGGTTCTGTCGGGTAGATCACCGAGGGACGGGCCCGCGCCGGCATCCGTTCCTCGGGCGCGGGCCAAAAAAACTAGGCTGGCAAATCTAACTGTTGGGCTTGGCGTTCGAGGGCGGTGAGGTAGGCATCGGGATCGCGTCGGAAGCGGGTTCGTGCGACGCGCGCTTGGCNCTAGGCTGGCAAATCTAACTGTTGGGCTTGGCGTTCGAGGGCGGTGAGGTAGGCATCGGGATCGCGTCGGAAGCGGGTTCGTGCGACGCGCGCTTGGCGCCTGTCATCGAGGGATCGGCGCAGGTCTTGCCACCGCGCGCGATCGACCCGGCCGAGATCGCGTCCGGACAGGATCCGAGCCCGCGTGCCGATGCCTGCCACGAGCCGGACTGACCCGCGCAGCACCGCCCCGGGCGAGGCTGTCTTGCGCCCGGTGGCGCGGCGCTCGTGATAGCGCTGCGAGCCGAACAATTGCTCCAGGGCGTTGTTGGTGCGGGGCAGGCCGGCGACGTCGGGCGCGTAGAACAGTCCGGGCCGATAGCTCCGCGCGACCTTGCGGAAGTGGTCGAGGGCCGCGCCGAGATCGACGACGCGTCGACGGTGGCGCTGCATTGCGGCGAGCAGGCCGTCGAAGCGCCGCCGGACCTTGGCGCCTGTCTCCCCGGCGGGATCGGCCAGCAGGCGGGCGGCGGCGTGCACGAAGACGAAGCCTTGCCGGACCACCGGCCAGAGCGCRGCGGTGCGGGCGAGCGCCCGTCCGATCAGGAGCGCGAGCCGGGCGAGCGGGCGCGAGGCCCCCCTTTTGAGCGCACCCGCTCCAGGCTGCCGGCGACCTTCTCCAATCGGTCCTTCAACCGCAGCCCTGCCGCATCGAGCGGTGCGCGCCCGTCGTCGGTGATCGCGCTGCGCACGGCGCTGGCATAGCCGCGCACTACGTTCGCCTCGGCGTCGCTGCGTCCCTCCACAGCCCGCTCGATCGGGCGCACGCCACGCACCGCTTTCTTCAGTTCCTTCTTGGCGTGCCGGTCGGCCTCGAAGATCGGCAGCGCCGCCTCCCGCAGGAAATGGAAGTGGCAGAGTTGATGCGGAACCTCCGGAAGGGCCGTGGCCACCGCCTTGCGGATGGAGTGCTGACCGTCGCTGATCACGCCCGCCACCGGCACGCCCACGGCCTCCACCACCTCGCGCAGCAGCACGGTCAGATCCTCCGCGGTCCCCGACAGCAGGCTGCGCGCCAGCAGGACCGTCCCCGAGAGACAGTCGCGTAGCACCCAGAGCACCTCGTGGCCGACATCCGGCTGCAGACCGTCGAGGGCGAGGACGATCCGGTCCTGCCCACCAAGCTGCCGGCGCAGGTGCTGAGGATCGCCGAGCCGGGTCGACACCACCTCGTCGTAGCGGTCGAGCAGGTTTGTCACGCTGCGCTCGGCGATGGGCACACCGCGATCACGCAGGATCGCGTGGATCTCCGGCACTGAGCGATGTTCGCGGTGGCGCAAGGCTCCCACCAGCGCCATCACGTCGAGGCCGAACTCGTGCTGCGGCAGCGCCAATGCGCCTTCGGCCTCCGGGCGGTAGGGCTTGCGGAAGCGGGCGCAGCCCTCGGCCTCGCAGCGGCGGATCTTCAGGCGCAGCCGTTGCGTGCCGGACAGCGTCACCAGCGTGCGTCGGTTCTCGTAACGGAGCCGCATGCTCTGGCCGCAGGCCGGGCAGAGCCGCCGAGCCGGCTGAAGCACCCGCTCCACATCCGGTGTCCGCGATTGCCTTCGCGACATCCCGCGCCTCCAAAATGGCGCCCCCAGAACTAAACCTACCAGACAGCCAGCTTTGCCGGCCTAGNTCCACATCCGGTGTCCGCGATTGCCTTCGCGACATCCCGCGCCTCCAAAATGGCGCCCCCAGAACTAAACCTACCAGACAGCCAGCTTTGCCGGCCTAGAAAAAAAGCGCAGGCTCAAAACGAGCCTTGTCAATCACTGGTGCTGCAATGGAGCACCAATGTGACCAATCAAATCGTAAACAAAAATCACCTGACTGGGCTTTCGAGGAGCGAGAAAGCATCTGCAATACCGGCTGCTCAGCCACTGATGAACGAGCATCAGGCCGCTGCCCTTTTAGGGGTAGCGGTTAAGACCCTACGTAACTGGCGATGCCGTGGTGATGGACCAAAGTTCGTCAAGCTCGGTGGCGGCCGTATGGTGCGGTATCGCGAGAGCGACCTTACTGCCTTCATTGAACGCGACGTACGTGCATCCACAGGCGATCGAGGTCTCTGATCACCTCGTGGCATATACATGAAGGCCGTTTGAACGATCCGGCCAACCGCTGCCTTGAACCCCGACGATGGATCTCTGATTTGCCCACGCTCTCGGACGGCAATCGAGCATCTGAACTGCGCCTGCTGCCAACCGGAGTATCTGCAGATGGTCGGCGAACAATCAGGCTTTTCTGCCACCCTTCACCCCTAGCAGAAAGAGGGGTGGTGGTTGCGACTCGATAGGAGGTAGCGGTTTACGCCTGATCGGATGAATCGCCGCAGTGACGGCCGACAACGCGATGGTAGCTATGTGGTTGCTAGGAAAAGTCTCAGTTAGCAACTTCCACTGCTAAACTCTTGAAAATAATGGTGAGCGCGCTGGGACTCGAACCCAGGACCTACAGATTAAAAGTCCGTTGCTCTACCAACTGAGCTACGCGCTCGTGTGCGACGGGGCGTTGCGGCGCTCGGCGCCGCGCCGTGTCGAACAGCGTGGCTCGCAATAGGGGGTCGGCGGTATGGGGTCAACCGGCTTCGCGGTCGTCCCCCGGGGATGGTGCGTCAGGCCGCGGCGCGTTCGGCCTCGGCCCGGGTCCAGGCCGCGCGGGTCTCGTCGCTGAAGTCGGCGAGGCGGCCCTGCGCGATGGCGGTGCGCAGGCCCGCCATCAGGTCCTGGTAGTAGGACAGGTTGTTCCAGGTGAGCAGCATCATTCCCAGGATCTCGTCGCTGCGCACGAGGTGGTGGAGGTAGGCCCGGGAATAGTCGCGGGCCGCCGGGCAGGACGAGGCCTCGTCCAGGGGGCGGGTGTCCTCGGCGTGGCGGGCGTTGCGCAGGTTGATCCGGCCGTGTCGGGTATAGGCGAGGCCGTGGCGGCCGGCGCGGGTCGGCATCACGCAGTCGAACATGTCGATGCCCCGGGCCACCGAGCGCATCAGGTCGTCCGGAGTGCCGACGCCCATGAGGTAGCGCGGCTTGCCCGCGGGCAGGTGCGGCTCGACCGTCTCGATCATCGCCAGCATCACGTCCTGGGGTTCGCCCACCGCGAGCCCGCCGATGGCGTAGCCCTTGAGGTCGAGGTCCACGAGGGCGCGGGCGCTCTCCACCCGCAGGGCCGGCACGTCGCCGCCCTGGACGATCCCGAACATCGCCTTGCCGGGCTGGGTGCCGAAGGCCACGCGGCAGCGCTCGGCCCAGCGCAGGGACAGGTGCATCGCCTTCTCGATAGCCGCGTGCTCGGCCGGCAGGCGGACGCACTCGTCGAGCTGCATCTGGATGTCGGAGCCGAGCAGGCCCTGGATCTCGATGGAGCGCTCCGGGCTCATGTGGTGGGTCGAGCCGTCCACATGGGAGCGGAAGGTCACGCCCTGCTCGTCCAGCTTGCGCAGGGCCGAGAGCGACATGACCTGGAAGCCGCCGGAATCGGTGAGGATCGGGTGCGGCCAGTTCATGAAGCGATGCAGGCCCCCGAGGCGGGCCATGCGCTCGGGACCGGGGCGCAGCATCAGGTGGTAGGTGTTGCCCAGGACCACGTCGGCCCCGAGTTCGCGGACCTGGCCCGGATACATCGCCTTCACGGTGGCGGCCGTGCCCACCGGCATGAAGGCCGGCGTCCGGATGGTGCCGCGCGGCATCGTGATCGCGCCGGTGCGCGCGGCCCCGTCGGTGGCGTCGACGCGGAAGGTGAATTCGGCGGGCAGGCCGGCGGATGCGGCGGGAGAGGCGGGCTCGGACATGGGCGCCGTCTTAGAGCCTCCGGCGCTTTCGAGGCAAACCCCGCGCGGGCCGGCGCCTCAGCCGCGCGCCGGAAACAGCAGGCTGGAATCGCCGTAGGAATAGAAGCGATAGCCCCCCGCGATGGCGTGCGCGTAGGCCACCCGCATGGTCTCCAGGCCCGAGAAGGCCGAGACCAGCATGAACAGGGTCGAGCGCGGCAGGTGGAAGTTGGTCATCAGGGCGTCCACCGCGCGGATGCGCGTGCCCGGGGTGATGAAGATCTCGGTCTGGCCGGCGAAGGGGTGGAGGCGGCCCTCCCCGTCGGCCGCGCTCTCGAGGAGGCGCAGGGCCGTTGTGCCCACAGCGACGATGCGCCCGCCCCGCGCCCGCACGCCGTTGAGGGCCTCGGCGGTGTCGGCGTCGAGGCAACCGATCTCGGCATGCATGCGATGGTCGGCGGTGTCGTCGGCCTTCACCGGCAGGAAGGTGCCGGCGCCCACGTGCAGGGTCACGGTGTGGCGGGCGATGCCGGCGGCATCGAGTTCGGCCAGCATCGCCTCGGAGAAGTGCAGGCCGGCGGTGGGGGCCGCCACCGCGCCGGGCTCGCGGGCATAGACGGTCTGGTAGTCGGTGGCGTCCTGCGCGTCGGTGGGGCGCTTGCCGGCGATGTAGGGCGGCAGCGGCAGGTCCCCTATGGCGGCGATGGCCTCGTCCAGGGCCGGTCCGGCGAGATCGAAGCGCAGGGTGATCTCGCCGCCCTCCCCCTTCGCCGCGATGGTGGCGTCGAGGCCGCCGAGGGCGCAGGGCGCGCTGGCGCCGTGGCGGCCGAAGCTGACCCGGTCGCCGGCGGCGAGGCGCTTGCCCGGCCGGGCGAAGGCGCGCCAGGTGTCCGCCGCCTCGCGCAGGTGGAGCATCGCCTCCATCCGCAGGCCCGGCGAGCCCGGGCGATGGCGGACGCCGGCGAGCCGCGCCGGGATCACCCGGGTGTCGTTGAAAACCAGGGCGTCGCCCCGGCGCAGGAGCTGCGCGAGGTCGCGCACCCGCCGATCCTCCAGGCCGTCGTCGGGCCGGACCACGAGGAGGCGCCCGGCATCGCGGGGCACAGGCGGCCTGAGGGCGATGCTGTCTTCGGGCAGCTCGAAATCGAAGAGATCGACGCGCATGCCGCGCCACCTGCCCGGTTTGCCCGCGCGGATCAATGGTCCGGCGCGCGTGCCCGGAACCCGGGACGGTCCTGCCGGTTCGCTGAGGGGCCGGGCCACCGCCCGGCGCGCCTGGATTTTCGTACTTCCGGTTGCGATAGTCCGACCCCCTCACGGTGAGATCGAGTCAGGAGTTCGAGGCATGAGCGACGGGACCCCCCGGCCGGTGCGGCCGGGCCGCGTGACCCTGGACGGGCAGCTGGTGACGTACTGGGAGCGGGAGGCGCAGCGCCTCGAGACGCTGGCCGATGCCGCGCGCTGGAACTGGAGCGCCCGCAGCTTCCGGCGCAAGGCCGAGCGCGCCCGGGCCGAAGGCGCGCGCTTCGCTGCCCGCGAGCGGGCGCGCAAGCCCGTGGCGCCGGACACGCCGGAGACCTCCGAGTCGGCATAGCCCCGGCTCAATCGTTCAGCGGCGGGTTCAACCTTTGCCGTGGCCTTGGCGCCGGGACGGGCGCTATGGCCGCGCGACCGGGCGTCGCTGCTGCGCCCGGGCCGAGACCGGACGTCGCCATGGACCGTACCCAGAAAGCTGCCCTCCTGAGCGCCGGCCTCGGCGCCCTGGTGATGGGCCTCAAGTTCGCCGCCTACTGGGTCACCGGCAGCCTCGCGCTGTACTCGGATGCCCTGGAGAGCATCATCAACGTGGTGGCGGCGGTGTTCGCCCTTGTCGCCCTGCGGGTCGCCGCCCGTCCGGCCGACGACGACCACCCCTACGGCCACCACAAGGCCGAGTACTTCTCCGCCGTGATCGAGGGCGCGCTCATCGTCGTGGCGGCGATCCTGATCCTGCGCGAATCCTTCCACGGGCTTCTCGACCCGAAGCCCCTCGACGCGCCGCTGACCGGCCTCCTCGTCAACCTCGTGGCCACCGCGATCAACGGCGCCTGGGCCGTGATCCTGCTGCGCCGCGGCCGGGAATGGCGCTCCCCCGCCCTGGTGGCGGATGCCCGGCACGTCATGGCCGACGTCGTCACCTCGGGCGGCGTGCTCGTCGGCGTCGCCCTGGTGGCGGTCACGGGCTACGCGATCCTCGATCCGCTCATCGCCGGGCTCGTCGCCCTCAACATCCTGTGGTCGGGCTGGGGCATGATCCGCGATTCGGTCAGCGGCCTCATGGACAAGGCGGCCCCCGGCGAGATGGTCGCGCAGATCCGCGCGCTCATCTCCCTCCACAGCACCGGCGCCCTGGAGGCGCACGACGTCCGCACCCGCCACGCGGGACAGGCCACCTTCATCGACTTCCACCTCGTGGTGCCGGGCACGATGACGGTGCAGGATTCGCACGCGATCTGCGACCGGCTGGAGGCCGCCATCGAGAACGCCATCGAGGGCTCCGTGGTGGTCATTCACGTCGAGCCGGGCGAGCACGCCAAGGGACGCGGCGTGCCGGTGATCTAGGGTCTCTCTCGTGGATTTGTCTTCTCGGGAGAACCGGTTTCCCCTCATCCCGGGCGAACTCTAGCCGACGGACACCGTCTCGCCGAAGATCGCCTCGAAGGCGGCGCGCAGTTGCATGTCGACCTCGGGCATCGAGACGAGGTGGCCGAGCTCGACGAGGCTGGTGACGCCGTGGCCGGCGATGCCGCAGGGGACGATGCCGGAGAAGTGCGACAGGTCCGGCTCCACGTTGAGGCTGATGCCGTGGAAGCTGACCCAGCGCCGGACCCGGATGCCGATGGCGGCGATCTTGTCCTCGACCGCCGCCCCGCGCTCCGGTCGGCGGACCCAGACCCCGACCCGGTCCTCCCGCCGCTCGCCGCGCACGTTGAAGGCCTCCAGGGTCGCGATGATCCAGGCCTCCAGGGCGGCCACGTAGGCCCGCAGATCCCGGCGGCGCCGGTTGAGGTCGAGCATCACGTAGGCCACCCGCTGGCCGGGCCCGTGATAGGTGTACTGCCCGCCCCGGCCCGTCCGGTGCACGGGGAAGCGCCCGGGGGCGACGAGGTCGTCGTCCTGCGCGGAGGTGCCGGCCGTGTAGAGCGGCGGGTGCTCCAGCAGCCAGACCAGTTCCGGCGCCTGCCCCGCCGCGATCGCCTCGGCGCGCGCCTCCATGGCGGCCACGGCCTCCCCGTAGAGCACGAGCGCGTCGCTGATCCGCCAGTCCACCGGCGCCGCGCCGGCCATGGGCCGGAAGTCCCTCGGCGGGAGCGCCAGCCGGGTGGCATTTAGGGTTTCGTTTACCAAGACTTCACCATCGCGCGTGGAAGGTGGACGGAAGGGCGGACGCCGCATCGCGCGCCGCCCCGGAGCGGGGGACGGGGCGCGTGGCGGTTCTGGAAGACCTGAAGGTCGATCTTAAGGTGGTGCTCGGCCGTAGTCATATGCCGCTGCACATGCTGCTGCGCATGGGCCGGGGCGCCGTGATCGAACTCGAATCCACCGAGTCCGATATGGTCGAGATCCTCGCCAACGACCACCCGATCGCGCGGGGCCAGATCGTCGTGACGGGCAACCGCATCTCCGTGGAAATCACCGAGCTGATCCGCAAGGCCGAGGTGGTGCGCCTCGCCGGGGTGACCATCGGCGAGGGCGCGGTCCCGGTCCTCGAAGGCGGTGTCGATTTTCTCTGATCCCGCCCACGCGGCGCTTGTCGGACGGAAATCCCTCTGTTATTGGCTGCGCCGCGCCCCGAGAGATCGGCCGCCGCAGCCGAGTGAGACAGGATCTCCGGGCCCGGTGACCGACGCGAACGGTGTGTTGACGATGCGGCCATGGCGGAATTGGTAGACGCGCTAGCTTGAGGTGCTAGTCCTGCAAGGGGTGGAGGTTCGAGTCCTCTTGGCCGCACCAACTCAACAGAGTTGGTGTCCCCTCATGAACTGACGAGGTCGCTACCAGGCCTCCCCTTCTCCCTCCGACAATTCGTTCGATCAGGCGCCCTGCACAGACGCGCCTCTTCCATCGCCCGTCCGCTCCCACACCGAGACCGGCTCGCGGAGGGGCGCATAGGCGGCGCGGTAGCTGCGTGGGCCGATGACGGGCAGCAGCCGGTTTCGCGCCCAGTCCGGCAGCGCGGCGGTGCGCGACAGGCGATCGGTCATGGCCTGGACATGGGCCACGCGGGGGCGACGCCGCGCCTCGTAGGCGAGGCCGACCGTGTTCCAATCCGCTTCGCGCCCCAGGAGGTCCGCGAGCACCAGGGCATCCTCCAGGGCGAGGGCGGCGCCCTGTGCCCAGACCGGCGCGGTGGCATGGGCGGCATCGCCGGCCAGGAGAACCCGGCCTTGGGTCCAGCGCGCGATCCGCACCTCCTCGAGCGGGGAATGATGGATCGCGTCGAAATGGACCAGGACTCGATCCAGGGTGTCCTGCACCAGGCGCGGGAAGGGGGCGAACACCCGGCGGACTTTCGCCAGATCCCGTTCGCCCGCCCCGGTCCGGCTGATCGAAACCCAGCCATAGACCGTGCCGGTGTCGACCGGGATGAGCAGGAACAGGCCCCCCGCCCCCGCCCAGAGGGTCCACGCATCGATGCCGGGGTTTGGGGCCATGAAGCGCCAGCTGGCCTGTCCGAGCACGGCCGCGCGGGTCGCCTGTTCGCCGAACATGGAACGCCGGACCGTCGAGTGGACCCCATCCGCGCCGACGAGCAGGCCGCCCTGCTCCACCCCTCCTTCGCCAAAATCGACGCTCACGCCCGACGCGGTCGCCCGGACCGCGCGGATCGTGCCGCCACGCCGGATCGCCTCCGGCGGGAGGTCCTGACCCAGGAGGCGCTGAAGGTCGGAGCGGCGCAGGCAGCGCGGGCAGGCCGCCTCCCCCCAGAACGCCGCCTCGTCCACGGCGAACAGGAGCTGGCCGCGATGGGTGCGATATTCGCGCCGCCGGACGGGCGACCCGACGCGCTCCAGGG
Organism: Methylobacterium sp. Leaf111; assembly: GCF_001423285.1. Taxonomy (NCBI): domain Bacteria; kingdom Pseudomonadati; phylum Pseudomonadota; class Alphaproteobacteria; order Hyphomicrobiales; family Methylobacteriaceae; genus Methylobacterium; species Methylobacterium sp. Leaf111. The sequence goes on from NZ_LMNE01000001.1 coordinate 282,943, forward strand.
CGTCGCCCAGCCCGAGTTGCCCGAGGGCCTGCACCGCGTTGCCCGGGAGGTTGATGGCGAGCCCGCCATCCTCCGGCGCCGTGCGCCGCTCCAGGGCGAGGACGGGCACCCCGCGCCGGTGCAGGGCCCGCGCCGCCGCCAGTCCCGCGATGCCGCCGCCGGCGACGAGGACGCGCCCGCGCGCATCATCGATCATGAAGCCTCTCCATTCGCGTCCCGATTGGCGCTGCGCACTCTGCACGCGCGCCACTGTGGCAAGGATACGCGCGCGCGGGAACCGCCTGCTGCGCCGGACCTTCCCGGTATGGGTTCGCCCTGTGCGGCGGGTTCCCGCGCAGGTCTGCCCTGTGCCAGACCGCCTTGTCCGGGTCGGGCATGTGCGAGACCGATACGCGCGGCCCGGCGCTTGCAAGCGAATCGCAGCAAGTCGAACGCGGGTGTCGGCGACGACGCTCCTTGCTGGCGGTTCTCGCCGCCGGCCCGCGGCGATGACGGAAAATGGGTGCTATCGCGACCGAAACTACGTAGGTTTGACGGAGACGCTCGCCGAGCGCAGAGGGAAGCGGAATGCGGTTGATCGAGGACGTGGATGCGAGAGGGGGGCGACGGCTCCTGCGCGGTGCCTACATTTGGTATCGCTTCACCATCCTCGCCGTTCGCGAGATCCTGACGCGCCGCGACACCGAGCACCACCGGGGCGGGGCCCCGTCCTACCCAGGGCCGCACGCAGGATCCCACCCGCGCCGGCTGTCCTGGTCGAGCGGCCCCAAGGCCTGAGAGCCGGCCGACCCGATCCTCGGTGGGGTCGAGCAGCAATTGGATGCTCTCGCCCCCCGCGTCGGCTCAGCTCTCCAGGCGCTCGTCGCCCAGGAACTCGATCCCGAATCCCGAGAGTCCGACATAGGCGCGCGACGAGGTCGCGAGGTTGCGGATCGACGAGACGCCGAGATCGCGCAGGATCTGGGCGCCGAGCCCGACTTCGCGCCACTGCGCCACGCGCTGCGCCTCCGAACCCTCCTCGACGAAGGGCTTCAGGGGCACGCCGGCCGTGCCGTCGCGGAGGTAGACGAGGATGCCGCGGCCTTCCTCGGCGAAGCGGCGCATCACCGCCTCGATCTGGCGCCCGCCCTCGATGACGTCGGCCACCACGTTCGACCGGTGCAGGCGCACCAGCACGTCCTCGCCGTCTCCGATGCGGCCGTGGACGAAGGCGAATTGCTGCACGGTCTCGAACGGCGTCGTGTAGGCGTAGCCCGTCATCTCGCCGAACTCGGTCTTCACCGGGAAGGTGCCGACCCGCTCCACCAGGGTCTCGCGGGCCTGCCGGTAGGCGATCAGGTCGGCCACCGAGACGCGCTTGAGGTTGTGCAGCTCGGCGAAGGCCGTAATCTGCGGACCCTTCATCACCGTGCCGTCGTCGTTGGCGAGTTCGCAGATCACGCCCACCGGGGGTAGGTTCGCGAGCTTGCACAGGTCCACCGCCGCCTCGGTGTGGCCGGAGCGCATGAGCACGCCGCCATCCTTGGCGATCAGCGGGAAGACATGGCCGGGACGGACGAAATCGTCCTCGCCCATGTTGCCGTTGGCCAGCGCCCGCACCGTGTTGCAGCGCTGCTCGGCCGAGATCCCGGTGGTCAGCCCGTGCTTGGTGTCCACCGTCACCGTGAAGGCGGTACCGAGCGGCGCGTCGTTCGAGGCCACCATCGGGTCGAGGCGCAGGCGCCGGGCCTCGGCCCGGGTCAGGGGCGCGCAGACGATGCCGCAGGTGTTGCGGATGATGAAGGCCATCTTCTCCGGCGTGCAGAGCGCGGCGGCGACGACGAGGTCGCCCTCGTTCTCGCGGTCGTCGTCGTCGGTGACGACGACGATCTCGCCGCGAGCATAGGCCTCGATGGCCTCGGTGACGTGGGTGTGGGGCACGGGCTGTCTCTTGGCGTTTCGCGGATCGGACGACGGCGGGCGCGGGCAGGATCAGTCCCGCGCGCCGACCTGCCCCCGATGACGCAGATAGTGATCGGCGAGGACGCACGCCATCATGGCCTCGGCCACCGGTACGGCGCGAATGCCGACGCAAGGGTCGTGGCGCCCCTTGGTGACGAGGTCGACGTCGCGGTTGTCCCGGGAGACGCTCATGCGCGGCGTCAGGATCGAGGAGGTCGGCTTCACGGCGAAGCGGCAGACGATGGGCTGGCCGGTGGAGATGCCGCCCAGAACCCCGCCCGCATGGTTGGCGAGGAAGGTCGGGGCGCCGGCATTGCCCGAGCGCATCTCGTCGGCGTTCTCTTCGCCCCGCAGGGACGCGGCGGCGAAGCCGTCACCGATCTCGACGCCCTTCACGGCATTGATCGACATCATGGCGGCGGCGAGATCCGCGTCGAGCTTGCCGTAGATCGGCGCGCCGAGACCGGGGGGCACGCCCTCGGCCACCACCTCGATCACCGCGCCGACGGACGAGCCGTCCTTGCGGATGCCGTCGAGGTAATCGGCGTAGAAGGTCGCGGTCTCGGGGTCCGGACAGAAGAACGGGTTGGCGTTCACGGCCTCCCAGTCCCAGCGCGACCGGTCGACGGCGTGGGGGCCCATCTGCACGAGGGCGGCCCGGATCGTGACGCCGGCGGGCAGGACCTTGCGGGCGACGGCGCCCGCCGCGACCCGCGCGGCGGTCTCGCGCGCCGAGGAGCGCCCGCCGCCGCGATAGTCGCGGATGCCGTACTTGGCCTCGTAGGCGTAGTCGGCATGGCCGGGCCGGTAGCTGTCCCGGATCTCGGAGTAATCCTTCGAGCGCTGATCGGTGTTCTCGATCTCCAGGGCGATCGGCGTGCCGGTGGTGAGCTGGACGCCGCCGGTGCGGTCGTCGGCGAAGACGCCCGAGAGGATGCGGACCTGGTCGGGCTCGCGCCGCTGGGTGGTGAAGCGCGACTGGCCGGGCTTGCGCCGGTCGAGTTCCGCCTGGATGTCCTCCGCCGACAGGGCGAGCCCGGGCGGACAGCCGTCGACCACGCAGCCGAGGGCGACCCCGTGGCTCTCGCCGAAGGTGGTGACGCGAAACAGGTGTCCGAACGTATTGTGCGACATGGCGCTCCCGCTCTAGCGCGGGTTTGGCCCGAGGGCCAGCGCGGGGCCATGCGCCGGTCCGGGGGCGACCCTGCGCCAGGACACGCGCTGCGCCTCAGGCATCCGGCCGCGCGAGCACGCCGCCGGTGGTCGGCTCGCGCACGCCGGTGGTGGACGGGAAGGTGATCGGCAGGCCCTTGAGCGAGCGCACCGCGAGATGCGCGAAGGCCTGTGCCTCGAGATAGGCCGAGGACCAGCCGATGGCGTCCGCCGTCGTGATCTCGGCGCGCAGGTGGTAGTTCAGCAGGCGCACGAGCTCGCCGTTGCGGGCGCCGCCGCCGGCCACGATCCAGCGGGCCGGGATCTCGGGGGCGTGGTCGAGGGCGCGGGCCACCGCGCGGGCGGTGAAGGCCGTAAGGGTCGCGGCGCCGTCCTCCGTCGAGAGCTGGCCCGCGAGCTTGTGCGAGAACCAGTTGCGGTCGAGGGATTTCGGCGGCCGCCGGGCGAAGAACGGGTGGATCAGCAGCCAGGCCAGCAGCGGCTCGTCGGGGCGTCCGCGGGCGGCGGTGCGACCGCCGTCGTCGAGGGGGCGGCCGGTGCGCTCCCGCATCCAGTCGTCGATCAGCGCGTTGCCGGGCCCCGTGTCGAACGCGATGACGTCGCCGTTCGCCGACAGGATGGTGGCGTTGGCGACCCCGCCGATGTTCAGGATGCCGAGGGCCCCCTCGAAGCCGGAGGCGCGGGCAAGGGCCTGGTGGAACACCGGGACCAGGGGGGCGCCCTGCCCGCCCGCCACCACGTCGGCGTGGCGCAGGTCCGACACCACGGCGATGCCCAGCCGCCGGCTCAGGGCCGTGCCATCGCCAATCTGCACGCTCATGCGCTGGTCCGGCCGGTGCACCACGGTCTGGCCATGGAAGCCGATCACGTCGATGTCGGCCGGGGTGAGATGGTTGTCCGCCAGGAAGCTCTCCACCGCCTCGGCATGGGCGGCGGTGACGAAGGCCTCGGCCTCCGCGAGGCAGCCCGGCCGGTCCTCGCGGGCGGTGACCCCTTCCGAATCGACCAGCGCCTGGCGCAGCAGGGCCCGGTCCTCGTCCGAGTAGCCGCGATAGCCCGTCGGCCCGAGGGGCTCGAGGTAGCCGTTGTGGCTCTGGACCACCCGCACGGTCTCGCCGTCGGTCTCGATCAGGGCGACGTCGACGCCGTCGAGGGACGTGCCGCTCATCAACCCGATCGCGCGCATCATCGTCATGGTGCCCTCCCCGGGCCTTGATGCCCGTGCCTTCCGTCCGCAGCCCTGCTAAGAGCCGCCCCACATCCCGTGCGGTGCTATCACGCGGCCTTCAACGCTGTCCCGTGCCGCGATTCTCGAAACCGGAACCTCGCATGTCCTCCGACGCCCCCCAGGCTGCCGCCGCAAACGCGCCCTTCCAGCCGCAATCCGATTTTCTGAAGGTCCTGACCGAGCGCGGCTACATCCACCAGGGGTCGGACCTCGCTGGCATCGATGCGGCCGCCCGCGAGGGCCGGCTGACGGCCTATGTCGGGTACGACTGCACTGCCGCCTCCCTGCATGTGGGCCACCTCCTCTCGATCATGATGCTGCACTGGCTCCAGGCCACCGGCGGCACGCCCATCACCCTGATGGGCGGCGGCACGACGCGGGTGGGCGACCCCTCGGGCCGGGACGAATCGCGAAAGATTCTCACCCTCGAGCAGATCGAGGAGAACAAGGCCGGCATCCAGAAGACCTTTTCGCGGTTTCTTACGTTCGGTGACGGCGGCCAGGCTGCGACGATGGTCGACAATGCCGAGTGGCTGACCAAGCTGAACTACATCGAGATGCTGCGCGACATCGGGCGCCACTTCTCGGTCAACCGCATGATGTCGATGGACAGCGTGCGCATGCGCCTGGAGCGCGACCAGGAACTCTCGTTCCTGGAGTTCAACTACATGATCCTGCAGTCCTACGACTTCGTCGAGCTCAACCGTCGCTACGGCTGCGTGCTGCAGATGGGCGGCTCGGACCAGTGGGGCAACATCGTCAACGGCATCGATCTCGGTCGCCGCATGGGCACGCCGCAGCTCTACGGGCTCACCTGCCCGCTGCTGACCACCGCCTCGGGCGCCAAGATGGGCAAGACCGCCGCCGGGGCGGTCTGGCTCGATGCCGGGATGCTCAGCCCCTACGATTACTGGCAGTTCTGGCGCAACACCGAGGACGCCGATGTCGGCCGCTTCCTCAAGCTGTTCACCCTCCTGCCCATGGACGAGATCGCGCGCCTGGAAGCCTTGCCCGGCGCGGGCATCAACGAGGCCAAGAAGGTGCTGGCGACGGAGGCGACGGCCCTGATGCACGGCCGCGAGGCGGCGGACGCCGCCGCCGAGACGGCCCGCAAGACCTTCGTCGAGGGCACGGTGGCGCAGGACCTCCCGAGCATCACCGTCTCGCCCGAGCTCCTGGACGCCGGCCTCGGCGTCCTCTCGGCCTTCGGCCCGGACTACGCCAAGCTCCTGCCCTCCACCAGCGAGGGCCGCCGCCAGATCAAGAGCGGGGGCCTGCGCGTCAACGACGTGCCGGTGACGGACGAGCGCGCGGTCCTGCGCACGGCGGACCTCACCGCGGACGGCGTCATCAAGCTCTCGTTCGGTCGCAAGAAGCACGTGCTCGTCCGCGTCGCCTGAGAGGTGATCCGCCGTATCGACCCGAGACCGTGCCCCGATCCTGGAAACCCCGGAGGTCCCCTGCCTTGGTCAGGACCGGGGGACGTGGCATGACGGGCCGATGCGCATTCCTTCGCTGCCAGACCATAGCGTGGCCGTCTCGGCCTGCCGGAGCGAGAAAGGTCGCTTTCGCTGGTCGGTCTGTACGACCGGCTATCACCCATACCGGTCCCCGAGTTCCTACCCGTCCGCGGCCCTCGCGCTCGCGGCGGGGATCTCGCACGCGCACGTCCTGGCCGAACAGCATCCGATCCGCGCCCGGATCAACGACGGGAGCTGGCTCTAGCTCGCGTTCGCGCCCGGCAGCGTCCGGGCGCCGGGATCCGACCCAATCTACAATAAATGTAGGTGATCGATCGATCGAGGCGCATACTGCCCGCTGGGTAGGAATCTCTATGACAATCAAAGAACTCGTGCGTCGGCGTCGATCTTCGGCAGGACAGGCGGCCGTCGTCGGTGTGACGCGTGCTTTGGAGATGGCGTTTCCCATCATCGAGAACGAAGCGGGGCTCAATCGCATCGGTCGGGCCCTGGCCGCCCTCGTCGCGTTGGACGCCGTCGCCGAGCGCGTGGTCGCCGTCGAGGCGGCCTGAGTGAGGGAAGTCTGATCGCGACGGACGTCGCCGGGGCGGACGCGATTGGCCACCGGGGCGGTACGACGGCCCCTCGCCAGACGTCTTCGCGCAACTTCAACAGATCACAGCCAAAACGCAGGCGATCCCCCGGACCGCATGCGTCCGTGCCCTGCGATCGGTCCGTCGGCGTCGTTCGCATCGAAGGTCGGCCCCAGAGCGCGCCTGTAACTGAGCGCAGGGCCGAGGCGTGGCGGGGATTCGGATCTCAAACCGGTATCAGTGTCTGAGCGAGGTGGCGCCGATGCAGGTTCCGATGATGAAGATGAGCGCCGCGGCACAGAAGTGCAGCGCGGGAGACGGTGTCCGGGAGAGCGTTGGCTCGGAATTTCCGGCCTGAACCCGGACCATCGTTGCGCCTACCGCCAGAGCGACCAGGGCGACCGCCACGTCGAGGGCCACTTCGAGGAATTCCTTCATCCAAGGTGCCCTAATCCCATTGCTGACTGTCGAGGTTGCAAGCGCCGTTCGTCAGCTTGGCAATGGCCGACATGGCCTCATCGAGGCTCGGGTGCCGGAGCTTGATGGTCTGCAGGATCGTGCCCGGCTCCGGTTCGATGCTGACGGTATCCCCCGTCGCGCTTCTCCGGATCGTTCCCAGATCGCGACCCAGCCGATCCTTCAGGGACCAGACATCGACGTCCGATTTCATCGGCGTGAGGACGACATCCATCGGCGGTCCCTTAAAACACTGTCCTGAGGGCACCGTCAGCCCTATCTACGGTCGCTGACGCGCGAGATCCCTCATCAAAGATGCACTCGGGGTCGGTCTCTGGCAATCATGGAAAGCAAACTTATTTCTATTTAAACGCGTAGGAGCTTTCAGAAACTCGTGTATGTTCGCCTAAATCTTGAAAAGGGCGAAATATGTTCCGAATTATTCTCCGTCACGAGACGTCGGCGCTTGGCTCGAAGGCTTGGACCAATGACCTGGACTCGGCGAAGTCTCATGTGAAGGCCCTGATCGACAAGCCGGGGACGGGCGTTCGACCCACATCCGCCGAGATTCGCGATGGCATCTCGCAGGCGATCGTCTACCGGTATCCCCCTCTCCCGTAGGGTCCGGTCGACCGCCTTGACGCTGGGGCACCGAGCCCGCGCACCGCGATCCCCCGTCCGTCACGAAACATCCCGAAGCGGGGTGCCAGGCGACGCCGGGGGATGGTTCGCCGCGAGATCTCCCCTGCGTCCAGGGCGGGGGGCGATGAAGTCCACGAAGGCGCGCAACGGCGCCGGCAGGTAGCGGCGCCCGGGATAGTACAGGAACGGCCCGGAGAACCGCTGCCACCAGGGCTCCAGCACGGGCTCCAGGGCGCCGCTGTCGAAATGCGGCTGGAGCCAATCCTCGAACAGGTTCAGCAGTCCGACGCCGGCGATCGCCGCGTCGATGGCGAGTTCGGTCGCCGCCCCGACGCGCACGACCAGCGGCCCCGTCGGCTCGACCCGGACGATCTCGCCGGCGCGCTCGAATTCCCAGGCCGGCATGGCGCCGCTGGCGAAGCGGCCGCCGATGCAGGCATGGTCGAGGAGGTCGCGCGGGTGCTCCGGCCGGCCGTGCCGGTCGAGATAGGCCGGCGCCGCCGCCGTGGCGAAGCGCTGCTCCCGCGGGCCGATCGGGACCGCCACCATGTCCTGCTCCAGGCGCTCGTCGTAGCGGATGCCGGCATCGCAGCCGGCGGCCAGCACGTCGACGAAGCTGTCGTCGGCGATCACCTCCAGGCGGATGTCGGGATAGGCCGCCAGGAAGGGCGGGACGATCCGGGGCAGCACCAGCCGGGCCGCGCTCACCGGCACGTTGAGCTTCAGCGTGCCGGCCGGCCGATCGCGAAAGCCGTTGACCACGTCCACCGCCGCCGCGACCTCGCCGAGGGCCGGTTTCAGGCGCTCCAGAAGACGCAGGCCGGCCTCCGTCGGGACGACGCTGCGGGTGGTCCGGTTCAGGAGCCGGACCCCGAGGCGCGTCTCCAGGCGCCGCACCGCCTCGCTCAGTCCGGAGGCGCTGAGCCCGCTCGTGCGGGCACCGTCGCGAAAGCCGCCGGCTTCCGCCACGGCCACGAAGGCCGCGAGTTCCCCGAGATCGGTGCGCATCGTTCGTTTCCCCGCACGGCCCGTGCGCATTGTGCCGGATTATCGCGCGGGGCGGCAGGGGCTAGGTGGAGCTCAGCGCAGAGGAGTTTTCCATGAACGATCGCGACAGGGCGAAGGATCTCGACGGAGCCGGCACCTACCAGCTCGGCGACCGGACGGTGAAGCGGATGGGCTACGGTGCCATGCAGCTCGCCGGACCGCAGGTGTTCGGCCCCCCGAAGGACCGGGCTCGTGCTGTGGCCGTGCTGCGGGAGGCGGTGGCCTCCGGTGTGGATCACATCGACACGAGCGATTTCTACGGCCCCCACGTCACGAACCAGATCATCCGCGAAGCGCTGCATCCCTACCCGGACGATCTCGTCCTCGTCACCAAGGTCGGGGCGCGGCGGGGACCGGACGCCTCCTGGAACCCGGCCGCCTCGGCCGAGGACCTGACGCACGCCGTCCACGACAACCTGAGGAACCTCGGCGTCGAGGCGCTGGACGTGGTGAACCTGCGGATCATGTTCGACGCGCACGGTCCCGCCGAGGGCTCCATCGCGGAGCCCCTGGGCGTCCTGGTCGACCTGCAGCGCCAGGGACTTGTGCGCCGGATCGGACTCAGCAACGTGACGCCGCGCCAGGTGGCCGAGGGGCGCGCGATCACGCCCATCGTCTGCGTGCAGAACGCCTACAACCTCGCGCAGCGGGCGGACGACGCGCTGGTCGACGACCTTTCCGCCGCCGGCATCGCCTACGTGCCCTTCTTTCCGCTGGGCGGCTTCAGCCCGCTCCAGTCGACGACGCTGTCGGCCGTCGCCGCGCGCCTCGGCGCGACCCCGATGCAGGTCGCCCTCGCCTGGCTCCTCGCCCGGGCGCCCAACATCCTGCTGATCCCCGGCACGTCGTCGCCGGAGCACCTGCGCGAGAACATGGCCGCCGCCGGTCTGTCCCTGCCGGCGGACGCGCTGGCGGAGCTCGACGGGATCGCGGGCGCGGGCTGACCATGGGGATCCCGGAGCGGGGTCGCGCGCAGGACGGCGAGCCCCTCAGCGCTCGGTCTCGCTCATCGGCGCGCCCGCAGCGAGGCCGTCATTGCCGCCGCCCGCGCTGAACAGCTTGCGCAGGATGCCGGGGGCGAGGGCCGAGAGCGGGTTCACGCTCACGTCCGGCTTGGCGAGGCGGCCGGACACCCGGAAGTTCAGGGCGAACAGGCCCTCGTTCCGGCCGCCACCGAGGAGCTGGCCGAGGATCGGCAGCTGGGAGACGACGTTGTTCAGGCCGTAGAGCGGCACGAAGGTGCCGTTGATGTCGGTGCGCTCCTTGGCGGTGTCGAGGAAGCCCGTCATGGTGAAGCCCATGGCGGGGTTCGAGATCGCCGCGTCGCTGATGTCGATCCGGCTGCCCGTGCGGGTGAAGATCGCCCGCAGGCGGTCGAACTCCACGTCGTTGCCGGCATTCTGCACGACGTATTTCCGGCCGCGGGAATCCACGACCTCGCTGGTGGCCGGCCCCTGCGCCATGATGCTGGACAGGGCCGGCTCGTTGCGCAGGATGAAGTTGCGGATCTGGACGGAGCCCGGCTGCGGCCCGTCGTTCAGGGCGCTCGTCATGATCAGCTTGCCGCCGTACATCCGCTTGTAGATGTCGGCGAAGCGCAGGGTCGAGCCGGCATCCAGCGTCTCGATGGTGACGCTCGAGGCGCCGCGATCGGTGTGGGTCACCTGCGCCGAGAAGGGCGCGCTGCTGAACTTGCCCTGGACGCGCCCGCTTCGCAGGTCGCGGCCGCGCAAGGAGAGCTTGGCGCTGGCATTGGTCAGGGATTCCCCGTTGAAGCCGCTGACGATGCCGAGGCTGAGATCGGCCTCGACATCCTTCGGGTTCGCATCCCGGGTCCCCTTGACGTCGGGCCCGCCGAGTCCGCGCAGGAACGGGCGCGCATCGGCCACGGCGCCCCGGACGGCGACCCGATAGGCATTGCCGCCGGTGCGGTCGACCTGGACGCGCATGTCGTCCCCGGGCGAGAGCTTCAGCGCCGTCAGATCCGCGCGCTCCAACCCCCCGTCGCCGTTGAGGCTGGCGCTGCCGCGCGCCATCAGCGGTCCCGCGTCGACGACGAGATCGCGTAGGTCCTGGTTGCCGTTCGCCCCCTCGCTCACGGTGAAGCTCGCGCGTCCGGCCTTGCCGACGGCCTTCGTCACGCCCGGCAGGAGCCCGTCGCTCCCCATCCGGGTGAGGTCGGCCTCCACGCGGATCGGGGGCTTGCCCGGTCCGGTCCGGCCGATCGGCAGGGTCAGGCGGACCGGGATGGTGCCGGTGATCTGGGGCGCCACCGGCAGGCCCTTGCGGGCCCGCAGGGCGTCGTCGATGGCCAGGCCGATATTCACCTCGCCGGGCGCGCCGGCCTTGGGCTGGCGCAGGTCCACCGTGATCGGCGTGCCCATGACGCGGCCGTCGCCCTTGAGCGAGAAGGCGCCCCGCTCGCAGAGGACCGCGAAGCGTCCGCTCTCGAGCCGCTCCTTCCCGAACACCTTGTCGACCGCGATGTCCGACAGGGTCCCGGTGATGCTCACCGGCAGGTCCGGCAGGTCGGGGATGTGCTTCAGGTTGAGGGGGAAGTCGATGCGCAGGTCCGCGGCGCCCTTCACCGTCCCGGGATCGAGGTCGAGGCCCGTGAGGGTCTTGAACATGTTGGTCTGCAGCAGCGAGACCAGGGCGTCGGCCCCGCCGCTGAGGCGCAGCCCGATCTGCGCCGTCACCGTGTCGGGGGTGATCTTGGGGATCACGAAGGATCCATCCGAGATCGACAGGGTCCGGTTGTCCGCCATGCGGACATCGGCTGTGACGTTGCGGATCTTGGTCGTCTGTCCGGTGATCGTGCCGGTCACCCGCCCCCGCGTGAGCGGCGGCGAGTCGGGCACCACGATCAGGGTGGCGTCGGAGACCGCGAAATCGATATGGACCGCGTTGTCGGGCATCGGCTCGCCGCGGGTGGCGGCGGCGAGTTCCGAGCCGCTCATGTCCACGGTGATGTCGACCGCGTTGACCTTTCCGCCGCGCAGGTTGTCCACGAGGTAGTTGCGGGCGGGCGGCGCCACGTGCTCTGGCCAGAGGCGCAGCGCCATCCGCCCGTCGGTGTCGCCGGCGGCGATGTGCAGGGTCAGCCCGTCATCGTCGGCCGAGGTTCCGATGGTCCCGGTGATCCGGCCGTTGGCGGCACCGGCCCGGACCGAGAAGTCGTCGATGACGATCCCGCCGGCCTTGCCGGTGAGATGGGCCGAGACCGTGTCGAGGCCGACGGGCTTGTCGGCCGCATTGGCCCCGCGCAGCACCGCGTCCTTGCCCGCCAGTTCCAGGGTCCAGGCGGAATCCGCGCCCGCGGGCGCCGCGGTCCAGGCGCCGGTGAGGTGCACCGCGTTGCCGGCCCCGCGATAATCGAGGGCGTCGAGCTTCATCGCCCGGCCGGCCTCGTCCCAGCTCACCGCGGCCGCGAGGCTGTCGATGGTGACCGGGTTGAAGTCCTTCTCCTCGATCAGGACGTTGCCGCCGCCGGTGCGGATCTCGGCCGTCATCGTCTCGATGCGCCCGGCATCGATCGCCACGTCGGCCTTGGCCGAGAGCTTGAGGTCGGTGTCCACCGGCAGCTTCGACTGGCCGGACAGGAGGAGGAGGTCGCTGATCGGCAGGTCGTCGAGGGTGATGATGCCGGTGCGCTTGGTGCCCCCGGCCTCGTGCAGGTCGCCGCCGAAGCGCCATTCCCCGTGCGGCCCGTCGATGCGCAGTTCGAAGACCCGGGCGTCGCGCACGGCATCGCGGCGGAACAGGCCGTTGACGTGCTCGAACACGGCGCGCTGGCGGGCATCGTCGTCGATGAGCGTAAGGCGTCCGTTGGTGATCCGCGCCCGGTCGAGGGCGCCGATCACGCCGGCGGAATCGAGCACCACCCCGAAGATCGAGGCGACGCTGGCGGAGATCGGCGAGACGTGGCCGGCCGCGGCATCGACGCTCGGCAGCGTGTGGGGCACCACCGCGCTGCCCGGGCTGCTGTCGGAGGCCGCGAAGGCGATGCTGCCGTTGCGGTGGACCAGGGCCGTCATCTGCAGGTCCCGGAACTCGATGGCCCGCGGCTGTACCGCGAGGCGCAGAAGACTCCAGGTGTCGAGGCTGACCACGGCCAGGGGCGCCCGGACCACGAGGGCGCCCTCGGGATTGTGGATGTCGAGGCCGGCGACGCGCAGGGCCAGGGACTGCTCCGCGTCGAGCTCCAGGGCGCTGTCGCTGAGAGCGACGCGCCAGCCGGGACCGATGCTGCCGGCGATGGCCGAGGCCACGCGCTCCGACATGCCGTCGATGCGCAGGGGACCCATCGACAGGCGGCCGATGACTCCGCCGACGGCGACCGTCAGGCCGACCACCAGGGCGGCCGCAATCCAAAGCAGCGGCCGCCGCCGTGCGGCGGGCCGCGCGGGCCGCGAACCTTTGGCCGTTTCCTGGTCCATCAATCCTTGTGCCGCTGGATCGGAACGTCCCCTCGGGCTATCGAGCGGCAGTCCTACGGGTTTCTGCTTGCGCGGGTCTTTGGCGTTCGTCGGTCCTGGTGCGCCGGGGCGTGGAACTCCCGTCGCGGTGCAACGCCAGAGGCACACCATCAATCGGCCGAAAGGAAGGCATGATGCCCCTCGATACCGGAGATCAGGCGCCCGACTTCACCCTGCCGGGCGCCGGCGACGAGACGATCAGCCTCGGGGACCTGTCGGGCCGCAAGGCGGTCCTGTACTTCTACCCCAAGGACGACACGAGCGGTTGTACCCTGGAGGCGCAGGGCTTCAACGCCCTCGGCCCCGACTTTGCCGCGGCTGACACCATCGTGATCGGGGTGTCGCCGGACTCGGTGAAGAGCCACGACAAGTTCCGCGCGAAGTACGCCCTCACCTTTCCGCTGGCCTCCGACGAGGGCAAGGCCATGCTCGAGGCCTATGGCGTGTGGGTCGAGAAGAGCATGTACGGCCGGAAATACATGGGCGTGGAGCGCACGACGATGCTCCTGGACCGCGCGGGTCGCATCGCCCGGATCTGGCCGAAGGTGAAGGTGCCGGGCCATGCCGAGGCGGTATTGGCCGCCGCCCGCGACCTGGCCTGAGGACTGGATTTCGTATGATGAATCGTCGGGGCTGCGCCTTGGCGGTTCGTTAACCCTGATCCGGGCAGGGTGACGCGGTGGATCAGGTCACGCGTCCCATGCCATCGTCTTCCCGGAAATCCTCCTCGACGGCGAACCGCGTCGTCCCCGCCGGCCCGGCCTCAACGCTGCGGTCCCGCCTCCTCGCCGGAGCGCTGGCCGTTGCCGTCGCCTGGGCCGGCGGGGCGACGTACTACCTCGTCTTCCACGACGAGGTGCTGGCCCGCTTCGTCTCGCAGCAGAGCGCCCTCCAGTACGGCTACGAGGAGCGGATCGGCACCCTGCGCCTGCAGCTTCACCGGGTGACGATGGAGCAGGCGGCGTCGCGCGACGGCCTCGCCCAGCGCATGGCCGAGCTCGCGCGCCGGCAGGCCGCGCTGGAGGCCCGCCAGGCCGCCATCGCCACCCTCGCGGGCGATCCCGGCGCCGCGACGCTGGCCGCCCCCGTGAGCGAAGCGCCCGAGCCCGCGATCAAGGGCCCGTCCAATTCCCTGCCGGGCACCCTGTCAGGCACCAAGCCCTTCCCGACCCCCGATGCGCTCCAGCTCAGGACCGCCGCCGACCCCGCCTCCGGGCGACAATCCGCCCGCGCGGTCGAGGGAAGGGTCGCGGCCCTGGAGCAGCGCCTGGACGGCCTCGCCGAGGCGCAGTCCCGCGTGCTCGCCACGATCGGGGCGCGGGCCGGCAAAGGCGCCCAGCGCCTGCGCGGCCTCGTCGCCCGCCTCGGTCTCGATCCCGCCCGCTACGAGCACGAGCGTCCGGCCGGGATCGGTGGGCCGCTGGTGCCCCTGAGCGGCGACGCGTTCGCCCTGTCCCTGTCGGAGGTTCAGCGCTCCCTGGCCGAGGAGGCGCATCTGCGCCGGATCACGGCGGCCCTCCCCGTGCGCCGTCCGCTCTCCGGGGACCTCAGCCTGTCCAGCAATTTCGGCCCCCGCCTCGATCCGTTCACCCGCGGCTACGCCATGCATACCGGCATGGACATGCGGGCGGAGACCGGAGAGCCGGCCCGCGCCACGGCGGCGGGGCGCATCACGGTGGCCGAGTACAATGGCGGCTACGGCAACATGGTCGAGGTCGATCACGGCCACGGCCTCGTGACGCGCTACGCCCATCTCTCGGCCTTCGACGTATCGCCGGGCCAATGGGTCGAGCCGGGCACGATCGTCGGACGCGTGGGCTCCACCGGCCGCTCCACCGGCAGCCACCTGCATTACGAGACCCGCATCGACGGCGAGCCGGTCGACCCGGTGCGCTTTCTCAGGGCCGCCGACGTGCTCTGACCGGCCCTCCGCCGGCCCCGCCTCGCGTCGGGATTCTCCGGCGAGGGAGCCGGCGCGGCGTTTTCCCGAAGCCGGGAAACGCCGTCCGACCACCCGGGAGCGGGCGCGCGCCCTACTCGATGTCCTCGACCACATCCGCCCCGCCATAGACGCGCTGGGCGAGGGACGCTTCCATGAACGGATCGAGGGAGCCGTCCAGCACCGCATCGGGATCGGTGGATTGGGTGCCGGTGCGCAGGTCCTTCACGAGCTGGTAGGGCTGCAGCACGTAGCTGCGGATCTGGTGACCCCAGCCGATGTCGGTCTTCGCGGCGGCCTCGGCACTGGCCTTCTCCTCCCGCTTCTTCAGCTCGGCCTCGTACATGCGGGCGCGTAGCATGTTCCAGGCGGTGGCCCGGTTCTTGTGCTGCGAACGCTCCTGCTGGCACGCCACCACGATGCCCGTCGGAATGTGCGTGATGCGCACCGCCGAATCGGTGGTGTTGACGTGCTGGCCGCCCGCGCCCGACGACCGGTAGGTGTCGATGCGGCAGTCCGATTCCTTGATCTCGATCTCGATCCGGTCGTCGATGACCGGATAGACCCAGACGCTGGCGAAGCTGGTGTGGCGGCGCGCACTCGAATCGTAGGGCGAGATCCGCACCAGCCGGTGCACGCCGGACTCGGTCTTGAGCCAGCCATAGGCGTTGTGGCCCTTGATCAGGAGCGTGGCGCCCTTGATCCCGGCCTCGTCGCCGTCCGACCACTCGACGATCTCGACCTTGTACTTCCGGCGCTCGGCCCAGCGGCCATACATGCGCTGAAGCATGTTGGCCCAGTCCTGGCTCTCGGTGCCGCCGGCGCCGGAATGGACTTCCAGGTAGGTGTCGAAGCCGTCGGCCTCGCCGGAGAGCAGCGTCTCGATCTGGCGCCGCGCGGCCTCCTTCTCGACGGCGCGCACGCCCGCCTCGCCCTCCTGGATGGTGGCCTCGTCGCCCTCCATCTCGCCGAGTTCGATCAGCGTGTGGGCGTCCTCGAGGTCCTGGCTCAGCTTCTTGATCGCGTTGACCGCGTCATCGAGCTGTGTGCGCTCGCGCATGACCTTCTGGGCGGCCTCGGCGTCGTTCCAGAGCTCGGGATTCTCGGAAGCCGCGTTCAGCTCCGCGAGGCGTTTCTCGACGGTATCCCAGTCAAAGATGCCTCCTCAGCAGTCCGATCGACTGCTTGGCGGCATCCGAGAGTTGTTCGATCTCGGCGCGCATCTGGTGTTTCGGGCTCGTGTGTTCGGGGTGTGGGACCGGGTGATACCGGGCCGGCCGGATGGTGTAAACGCCGGGGAGCGAAACCGAGGCTGCGACGCGCCTCCGGTCGGCGCGCCGGCGCAAGGGGGACGAGCCCGCACGTGGCTCCGCCTGCTCCCCGGCATCGGTCGTGACGGAAGGCGGATCGGTCCCCGAGGACGCGATGACCCCAGGCAGTGCCGCCGGGCCGACCGGCGCTAGCGGAGGGCGGGGCGGACGTAGTCCGGCGGGCCGATGCGGGCCGGCGCCAGGACGAATTCGCGCGGGCGGTGGCGCTGGTTGAGCGGGCCCTCGCTGAGGCCGTCGCTGAAATACTCGGTTCCGGTCAGGCCGAATCCGCCGCCGTTCATCACGCTCGGCACCGGCACCGCCTCGGGAACGTCCGGGATCGGCCGGCCGGAGCTCGGGCTCGTCGGCAGCACCACGGGGCCGTTCGCGCCGAGATAGAGGGTCTGCGCGGAGGCACCAAGGGTGAACCCGAGACCGATCAGGCCAGCAGCGAGGAGGGTCCGCATCATCAGCACCACGATCAAACTCCGGCGGGCAACCTGAAGACCCGGAGGGACGCGCCCGGGGGCATCCTGCCCCAATCCCGCGTTCCTGTCCGTGTCCGTTCGGTCGCGGGAGCGCGACATTCGTCGCTGTCCTGTGGGAAAGCGGCCGCGACGCGCGGCCTCGAGACGTCGACGGCCGGACATCGGCCCGGCCCTGCGACGCGTTCCGGGGGGCTCAGCCCTTGGCGCGGACCACCACCGAACGCTCCTGGAGCGCCGGTTCGCAGGTGGAATAGAAGCCGTTCAGCACGGTCGGCCGCGAGCTGCACTCGTAGCCGAGCGTCGGCTCGGGTGCCGGAACCGGGTCGCGGGCGACGATCGGCTTCGGCGCGCAGGCGCCCGCGGAGGCGCTCAGCACCAGGGCGACGGCAAGGGGCAGGCGACGAAGGGTCAGGCGACGCATACGATCCTCGGGCCTCGGCGAACGCACCGCGCGCAAACAGGAAACGCGGCGCGGCGTCGCTGGGACCCTGCGGAGCGCGCCGCGCCGTGACAAGCGCATCGGTGCGTTTCGGCAAGCTTTGCGGCCGGCTGTCTCCCGGCCGCAACATCCGGGCCCAAGGTTCGGGCCCGAGATCCAGACGAGGGAGCCTCAGCCGGCCTTCGACAGGGACGCCTCGGGCATCGGCACCACGTTGTGCAGCGTCTTGTCCGAGGTCTCGAAGAAGCGCCGGACGTTGCGCGCCGCCTGCCGGATGCGCTGCTCGTTCTCCACGAGCGCGATGCGGACGTAGTTGTCGCCGTGCTCGCCGAAGCCGATGCCGGGGGCCACCGCCACGTCGGACTTCTCGAGGAGGAGCTTCGAGAATTCGAGGCTGCCCAGCGGCTGGTACTTCTCGGGGATCGGCACCCAGGCGAACATCGAGGCCGACGGGGTCGGGATCTTCCAGCCGGTCTTGCCGAAGGACTCGACCAGCGCGTCGCGGCGCTTCTTGTAGATCCCGCGCATCTCGACGATGCAGTCCTCCGGCCCGTTCAGGGCGGCGGTGGCGGCGACCTGGATCGGGGTGAAGGCGCCGTAATCGAGGTAGGACTTCACGCGGGTGAGCGCGGCGAGCAGGCGCTCGTTGCCCACCGCGAAGCCCATGCGCCAGCCGGCCATGGAGAACGTCTTCGACAGGGACGAGAACTCCACCGTGCAGTCGATGGCGCCCGGGATCTCCAGCACGGAGGGCGGCGGATCGCCGTCGAAGTAGACCTCCCCATAGGCGAGGTCCGACAGGATGATGATCTCGTGGCGCTTCGCGAAGGCGACGAGGTCCCGGTAGAAGTCGAGGCTCGCCACGTAGGCGGTGGGATTCGAGGGATAGCAGACCACGATCGCCACCGGCTTCGGGATCGAGTGCTGCATCGCCTTCTCCACCGCGGGGAAGAAGGCGGGCGTCGGCTCGGCCGGCACGGACCGGATGACGCCGCCGGCCATGAGGAAGCCGAAGGCGTGGATCGGGTAGCTCGGGTTCGGCACCAGCACCACGTCGCCCGGCGCCGTGATCGCCTGCGCCATGTTGGCGAAGCCCTCCTTCGAACCCAGCGTCGCCACCACCTGGGTGTCGGGGTTCAGGCTCACGCCGAAGCGGCGCTTGTAATAGTTCGCCTGGGCGCGGCGCAGGCCGGCGATGCCCTTCGAGGCGGAGTAGCGGTCGGTACGCGGACGGCCGGCGGTTTCCACCAGCTTGGCGATGACGTGCTTCGGGGCGTCGAGGTCCGGGTTGCCCATGCCGAGGTCGATGATGTCGGCGCCGTTGGCGCGGGCCTGGGCCTTGATCCGGTTCACCTGCTCGAACACGTAGGGGGGCAGGCGCTTGATGCGGTGGAAGTCGGTCATGGCCTTCACGATGTCCGAGAAAACGAGCGAGAGATACGAATGGGGGCGCGGGGCGGCGAGCGTCACCCGGCGCGAAGCTGTCATCATCCCGAGATGGCGGCGTGGTCTTCTCCGGATGTCCCTCGGGTGGAATCCGGACGTCTTTTGACGGCCTCGCCTGGTGCAGGGCCGTCGCAGAATCCGCACGCTCCCTTCCCGTCTAGCAGTTTTGTGCCCCGACGCCGAACGATATCTGGGGGGCCTACGGCTTGGCGGCCTGGGCCGCGCCCTCGGCGGACCGGCCGCGCGCTTCGTTGCGCCCGCGCGCCGCGACGAGCTCCGCCTCCAGGGCCTTGGTGCCCTCGGGCGTCTTGGCCCGGATCGGCCGGGCCGGGGCAGAGACGCCCACCGGCATGAAGTCGTCGCCGCCGCGGCGGGACTGGGCCACGAAGTCCGGCGCCTTGGCGGGCGGCCCGGCCTCGCCGGTGCCGTAGGCGATCCGCATGGGATTCAGGTCGCCGGAACATCCCGCGAGTAGGAGGGCCACGGCGAGGACCGCGACAAACTGAGAGTTGTGAAGCCCGGACATGGGAGAAGTCGGCCGTTTTGGAGGCGTGCGCTCTGGCGGAACTCCGCGATGGCGCGTTAATTTGTCGGAAACGAGGCCCCCTCGACCGTGCGGCAGGCGTCGTGCGGCCAAAGGTTCGGCCACACTCGGGGAGAGATGCACGCGTGACGACCGAACGGACGACACCGCTGCCCGACATCGAGGCCCTGTCCCGCAACGCGAGCCTGCTGGTCGAGGAATTCGGCCGGGCCGCGTCGCGTTACATGAAGCCCGTGGGCACGCCGGACGCCCTGCCGGTCGAGGCGGTCGAGCCGCCCGAGGAGGTCAAGGACGTGGTCCGCACCCTCGGCAGCGTCGCCGAGACCTGGCTCGCCGACCCGAAGAAGACCGTCGAGGCGCAGACGAAGCTGAGCGAGGCCTTCATCACCCTCTGGGGCTCGACCTGGCAGCGCCTGCAGGGCGAGAGCGCTCCGCCCGTGGCCGAGCCCGAGCCGAAGGACAACCGCTTCGCCCATGCGGAATGGTCCACCAACCCGATCTTCGACTTCATCAAGCAGAGCTATCTCATCACCTCCCGCTGGGCCGAGGGCCTCGTGGACGAGGCCGAGGGCATCGACGAGCACACCCGGCACAAGGCGCAGTTCTACCTGCGCCAGATCACCGGGGCGCTGTCGCCCTCGAACTTCGTGATGACCAATCCGGAGCTGATCCGCCACACCCTCCAAGAGAACGGCGCCAACCTGGTGCGCGGCATGAAGATGCTCGCCGAGGACATCGAGGCCGGCAAGGGGCAGCTCCGGGTGCGCCAGACCGATCCGGCGGCGGGCTTCGAGGTCGGCGTCAACGTCGCGGTGACGCCGGGCGAGGTCGTCTTCCGCAACGACCTGATGGAGCTGATCCAGTACGCGCCGACCACGGAGACGGTGCTCAAGCGGCCGTTCCTGATCGTGCCGCCCTGGATCAACAAGTTCTACATCCTCGACTTGAACCCCTCGAAGAGCCTGATCGCCTGGATGGTCGGCCAGGGCCTCACGGTGTTCTGCATCTCCTGGGTCAACCCGGATGCGCGCCACGCCGACAAGGATTTCGAGAGCTACATGCGGGAGGGCATCGAGACCGCGATCGATGCCATTGGGGTCGCCACCGGCGAGAACGAGGTCGCGGCGGCGGGCTACTGCGTCGGCGGCACCCTCTTGGCCGTGACCCTGGCGATGCAGGCCGCCACCGGCAACAAGCGCATCAAGAGCGCCACCTTCCTGACCACGCAGGTGGACTTCACCCATGCGGGCGACCTGAAGGTGTTCGCCGACGAGGATCAGATCCGCCTGATCGAGTCGCGGATGCAGAAGCGCGGTTACCTCGAAGGCACCGGCATGGCGACCGCCTTCAACATGCTGCGCCCCAACGACCTGATCTGGTCCTACGTGGTCAACAACTACGTCAAGGGCCAGACGCCGATGCCCTTCGACCTGCTGTACTGGAACGCCGATTCCACCCGGATGCCGGCGGCCAACCACTCGTTCTACCTCCGCAACTGCTACCTGAACAACACGCTCGCGCAGGGGAAGATGATCCTCGGCAACGTCCGGCTCGACCTGAAGAAGGTGAAGATCCCGATCTTCAACCTCGCCACCAAGGAGGACCACATCGCGCCCGCCCTGTCGGTGTTCGAGGGCTCCGCGAAGTTCGGCGGACCGGTCGACTACGTGCTCGCCGGCTCGGGCCATATCGCCGGGGTGGTGAACCCGCCGGCCAAGCCGAAATACGGCTTCTGGACCGGAGGGCCGGCCAGGGGCCGGTTCGAGGACTGGATGGCGGCGGCCACCGAGACCAAGGGCTCCTGGTGGCCCTACTGGTTCGCGTGGCTGGAGCACCAGGCCCCCGCCCGCGTCCCGGCACGGGTGCCGGGTGAAGGCGGCCTCGCTTCGCTGGGCCCGGCGCCCGGCACCTACGTGCGCATGAAGGCGTGAACGTCGCCGCGACGGGGTCCGATTGGACGATCCGCCTGGAGGCGGAGCCCGACCCGGGGATGCGGACCGCGATCCTGGCGCCCCTCGTCGCCTATAACGAGGCGCAGGTGCCGGGCGGCGACTGGGGCCTCCTCGCCCTCACGGTGCGGGATGCGGACGGCGCCATCGTCGGCGGCCTCTGGGGCCGGCACGGCTACGGCATGCTCTTCGTGGAGTTGCTGGCCCTGGGGCCGGCGCGCGGGCAGGGCCTGGGACGGCGCCTGATGCGGCAGGCCGAGGCCGAGGCGCGCCGGCGCGGCCTGTCCGGGATCTGGCTCGACACCTGGACGTTCCAGGCCCCCGGCTTCTACGCGCGCCTCGGCTTCACCGAGTGCGGGCGGATCACCGATTATCCGCCCGGCCATGACCGGATCTTCTTTGTGAAGCGCTTCGACGACGGCGGGACCGCAGCGGTTCCGCCGCCCTGAATACCCGGCGCCCTCAGAACTTGCGCACCAGCGGGGCCGGCGCGGCGGCGACGGGCTCCCCGAAGACGTAGCGGAAACCCACCGAGACGATGTCGGCGCTGCTGTCGGCCACGCCCGCGAAGACGACGTTCTGGACGTTGTAGTCGCGGCCGGGGCCGGCCAGGATCCGCCCCTTGTCCACGAAGAAGTGCGAGTAGGCGACGTTGAGGGTCAGCTTCTCGCTCCAGCGGTAGCTTCCGCCGACCGACACGTTCACCCGGTCGCCGTCGGGCAGGCGCACCGACCGGTTCGAGAAGTCGATGGGGGAGGATTCGTAGGCGACGCCGGCCCGGACCGTCAAGGCCGGGGACCAGTCGTACTCGCCGCCGATGGAGTAGGTGTAGCCGTCCTTGTAGTTCAGGGTCAGCGGCGGGGCCGCGGCGCGGGCGCCGGCCGAGACGATGTTGACCAGCCCGAGGCGGCTCCAGTTGTCCCACTCGAAGCCGAGATTGACGCGGGCCACCGGGGTGATCGCCTGGGTGAGGCCGACACTGAGCTTCTCGGGGGTGTTCAGCTTGGCCTTGATGTCGCCGCCCAGCGCCGCCAGGGCCCCGGGCAGGATGAGCTGGCCGCCGATGTCGTGATGGACCGACGAGCGGTAGCCGACGCCGATCGCGGTGCCCTCGAACGGCGTGATCAGGGCGCCCGCGGTGAACCCGACGCCCCAGGAGTCGCCCTTCAGGCCGGAGCTCGGCAGGGCCGCCGGGTTGAAGACCGGGGACGGGATGAAGGCCTGGCGCAGGACGAGCTTGAAATACTCGATGTTCGGGCCGGCGGCGACGGAGAGCCACTCGTTGACCTTGAAGCCGATGACCGGGTTGAAGGCCAGGGAGAAGATGCGGCTCGACCGGCCGTAGAGCTCGCCCGACCAGGTCTGCCGCGGCTTGGTCACGAGGCCGAAGGGCGCGCCGGAGGTGATGCCGACCCAGAGGCGGTCGTTGATCTGGTAGGAGGTCGCCCCGGCCGGAACGATCGCGCCCTGGCCGAGCTCGCCGCTGTCGCCCAGGCGGCCGAAGGCCGGGTTCGTACCCACGTCGGGCGTGATCTTCGCCGACAGGTTGATGAAGGACAGGTTCTGCTCGGTGACCCAACCCGGCCGCATGGTCACGGTGGCGGGGTTCCAGAACATCGAGGAGACGCCGCCGGATCCGGAGGCGGCGCCCGCGAAGGCGAGGCCCTGGGCCTCGGTGCTCTGCTCGCGGATGCCGAAGGCGCCGGCCGAGGCGCCGGCCACGCCGGCGCAGAGGATGGCCGCGGAAACTCCCGATCGCGCGAGGCCGCGCAGAGAACGGCGCCGAATCGTGCCCATCATGACGTCAGACCCATCCCTATTGTTGGTGCTCGTTTGTCCTGTCCCGTTCGGGACGGCCTCGCACCTTGGAAGCGACAATGACGCGAGTGGCGCGACTTCGCAAATCACGGATCTACAAGTAAAACTGTTGGACAATTCGAAAGAAATACTGTATTTGGCGCAATATTGCAGGCCTGGCCGCGCTCTGGCGAGGATGCCGGCAGAATGGTTCACATCTAAACTCTCGTCGACGTGAGTAAGCCGCGCGGGCGAAAAAATGCGCCCGGCGCATCTCCGGACGGAGGTGTGACCTTTCGGCGACAGACCGGTCATGGGCCCGGCGTCCCGGCACGATCGGCCGGTCAGACGGCAGGCCATCCGTCGCCGATTGCCCCTTGCCGCCCGTCCTGCTCCGATCGATGTCAGGCAGGGGACAGCCATGCGGAGGCACGAGCGATGAAACTGGTACGCCACGGCGCGAGCGGAGACGAGAAGCCGGGTCTCATCGATGCGCAGGGTGTCCTGCGCGACCTCTCGGCCCATGTGCGCGACATCGCCGGGCCTGCCCTGTCCCGCGAGACCCTGGAGCGTCTGCGCCGGCTCGATCCGGCGAGCCTGCCGGCCCTGCCGGCGGACACCCGCCTCGGCCCCTGCGTCGGCGGCACCCGCAACTTCGTCGCCATCGGGCTGAACTTCAGCGACCATGCCGCCGAGATCGGCGCCGACATTCCGCCGGAGCCGATCCTCTTCAACAAGGCGCCCTCGTGCCTCGCCGGGGCGAACGACCGGGTCATCCTGCCCAAGGGTTCGGCCAAGACCGACTGGGAGGTGGAACTCGCTTTGGTGATCGGCGCGCGCGCCTCCTACGTGCACGCCAACGAGGCCCTGTCCTACGTGGCGGGCGCCTGCATCTGCAACGACGTGTCCGAGCGCGCGTACCAGATGGAGCGCGGGGGCACCTGGACGAAGGGCAAGGGCTGCCCGACCTTCGGACCCCTCGGTCCCTGGCTCGTCACCCTCGACGAGATTCCCGACCTGAACAATCTCGGCATGTGGCTCGACGTCAACGGCACCCGGATGCAGACGGGTTCGACGGCCACGATGATCTTCGACGCGGCGCAACTCGTCGCCTATGTCTCGCATTTCATGATGCTGGAGCCCGGGGACATCATCACCACGGGCACGCCCCCCGGCGTCGGAATGGCGCGCAAGCCGCCCCGCTTCCTGCGCAGCGGCGACGTGATGACCCTCGGCATCGCCGGGCTCGGCGAGCAGCGCCAGGAGATCATCGCCTTCGACGACTGGACCGCCAAGGTCGCGGCGGGCGAACCGACGCATTGAGGGCGTGCGGCCGGCTTGATTTTCCGGCCGAGATTCGCCTCATGGGGGCTATGACCGACACCCTGGCCCCCCTCGCCGCCCGCGCGGCTCCCGCCTCAGCCGCGATCCGTCACGACTGGACCGTGGCCGAGATTCAGGCGATCCACGACCTCCCGCTCCTCGACCTGGTGTTCCGAGCGGCGGAGGTCCATCGCGCCCACAACGACCCGGCCGACATCCAGCGAGCCAGCCTGCTGTCGATCAAGACCGGCGGCTGCCCCGAGGATTGCGCCTACTGCCCGCAATCCGCCCACCACAAGGGCACCGGCATGGCCCGCGAGCGCCTGATGCCGGTCGATGCCGTGCTGCGGGAGGCGGCCGAGGCCAAGGCGGCGGGCGCCCACCGCTTCTGCATGGGGGCGGCCTGGCGCCAGCCCAAGGACGGGCCGGAATTCGACGCCGTACTGGCGATGGTGCGCGGCGTGCGCGGCCTCGGCATGGAGGCCTGCGTCACCCTCGGCATGCTCTCGCCTGCGCAGGCCGAGCGCCTCGCGGAGGCCGGGCTGACCTCCTACAACCACAACCTCGACACCGGCCCCGACTTCTACGGCGACATCATCTCGACCCGCACCTACGAGGACCGCCTCACCACGCTTCAGAACGTGCGCGATGCCGGCATCGGCGTCTGCTGCGGCGGCATCGTCGGCATGGGCGAGGGGGTGAAGGACCGGGCGAGCATGCTCCAGGTGCTGGCCAACCACGCGCCGCACCCCGAGAGCGTGCCGATCAACGCGCTCGTGGCGGTGGAGGGCACGCCCCTGGAGGACCGCCCCGCCGTCGACCCCCTCGACCTCGTGCGGATGTGCGCCACCGCCCGCATCGTGATGCCCCGCGCCCGCGTGCGCCTCAGCGCCGGCCGCAAGGGCCTCACCCGCGAGGCGCAGATCCTCTGCTTCCTCGCCGGGGCCAACTCGATCTTCTACGGCGAGCGGCTGCTGACCACGGCGAACAACGAGACCGATTCGGATGCCGAGCTCCTGCGCGACATCGGCATCACCGTACCGGGCCTGACCCTGGCGGCGGCAGCGGAGTAGCGCCCGCCCGTTCGGTCCGCCATCCGGCGACGTCGACTCAGGCGACGGCGGCGTCCGGGATGGTGATGCGGAAGCAGGTGCCGATCGCGGTGTCGTCGAGGCTGAGGCGCCCCCCGTTCAGCTCGATCAGCTCCGACGCGATGGCGAGGCCGAGGCCGGTGCCGCCGGAGCGCGACGAGCCCTTGAACGGGGAGAACAGGTGCTCGCGGGCCCGGGGCGGCAGGCCGGGGCCGTTGTCGGCCACGAGGATCGTCGTCTCGCCGGCGCCGGGCTGGCCCTGGCGGCGGGCCCGGATGGTGATCTCGGGGTTCTCCTGGGACGGCGCCTCGTAGCCGGCCCCCTGCGGGCTCAGGGCCTGCACGGCGTTCCGGACGATGTTGGCGAGCGCGCGCGAGAACTGATCCGGGTCGACGAAGATCCGGAGCTCGGTCGGACAGAGTTCGCGGATGACGATCTTCGAATCGCGCCCGCGCCCGGCCAGGTCCGCCTGCTCGGCGACGATCTGGGCGATGGGGACGAGGCGGCGGTTCGGGTTGCGCTCCGTCGCCCGCCCGTAGGCCAGAGTTTCCTCGCAGAACCGGATCGCCCGATCCAGCGTCGCGACGAGGCGGGGGGCCACCCGCTGGGCGACGGGATCGGCGACGCCGTCGAGGCGGTCGCTGAGGAGTTGCGCCGTCGTCAGCAGGTTGCGCAGTTCGTGGTTGATCTTGCTCACCGACAAGCCGAGGCCGGCCAGCCGCCGCTTCTCGCGCAGCTCGCTCGCGAGCGCCGTCTCCATGCGGGCGAGCGCGATCTCGGCATGGCCGATCTCGTCCGTGCGCCGCGAGGGCACGATCACGCCGTCGATCGCTTCCGGATCGTCGGCGAACCCCGTGATGTTCTGGACGAGGCGCCGGACCGGCCGCACGATCACCCGCTGCAGGACGAGGAAGATCAGGCCCGCGACGGTCGCCGCGAGGGCCAGGGAGGACAGAGCCAGCCGGATCGAGAAATCCGCCACGGCCTCCCGCAGGGGGTGGGGATCCATCAGGATCTCCACGAGGTCGAAGCCGTCGCGGCCGTGCCCGATCACGCGGATCGGATCGCCCGATTCGGTCAGGAGCGTCCGGGCGACGCCGTTGATCGACCGGATCCAATGCTCCGACCGCAGGTCGATGGTGTCCGAGACCGTGTCCGGGACGGGTTCGTTGGCGAGGAGCCGGCGGGTCCCGTTGCCGCGCACCGCGATGGCGCGCGCGCCCGCACCCGCGAGCAGGCGCTGGGACAGCCCTTCCGAGACCTGCTGGTCGGGGGCCGCGTCGAGGACGAGGGCGGCCACCTGGGCGGCGGCGATCCGGTCCGACAGCCACATCCGGCGGTAATTCGCCACCGTCGGGACGTAGATCAGCACCTCGATCAGCGCCACGAACGCCACGGTGAGCAGGAAGAGCCGACCGGACAGGCCGAGATGCCGGCCGAGACCACGGGCGGCCACGGGGTTCGTGGCGGTCGCCTCCTGCTGAATTTCGACGCGCGACGTCACACCCATCTCGGTACTTGGCGTTTCCGGTGTCCTAACGGCGCGGCGGGTGACGGCGTGAACCCGATCTGGAGAGTGATCCAGTGGCGTTTTCAGGGCGACGGCTCGGAGCGCGATTGCCCACCAACGCTCCGCACCGCATTAGGCTGCGTCCGGAGATACAACTTTTTAGATCAGGTGTCTGGCCAAATTCGATCAGGATTCTAGCCGGCGCCGCGCCTGGAGGCGACGTCGTAGGAATACCGAGATCAGGGCCAGGGCGGCCAGGGCGCCCAGGCCGAGCACCATCTTGGGGGTGATGAGCGCGCGCAAAGTCAGGGCGTTCTCGCAATCGAGGCCGTCGGCGGCGAGGCATGCCGCCTTGGCGGTCTCGTGCGCCAGCACCACGTCCTCGATCGCCGCGCCGGTGGCGGCGTACACGAAGGCCCCCGGCAGGAGGCCGACCAGGGTCGCCAGCACGAAGGTGCTGCGCCGCACCCCGAAGGCGGCCGGGGCGAGGTTGGTCATCCAGAACGGAAAGATCGGCAGCAGGCGCAGGAAGGCGATGTAGCCGAAGGCGTCCTCGCGAAAGCCCGCCGCGAGGCCCGCTAGGCGGGGACCGGCCCGACGCAGGAGCAGGTCGGAGGCAGCCCCGCGCCCGATGGTGAAGACGATGGCGGCCCCCGTGGTGGCCGAGGCGACGGCGACGAGGGCGCCGGGCACGATCCCGAACAGGAATCCGCACAGCATCGTCAGGAAGAGCGAGGCCGGCACCGACACCACCACGGCCCCGACATAGACGAGGTAGGCGACCACCATCGCGCGGAAGCGATCCTCGGCCACCCAGGCGTTGAGCCAGGCCCGGGAGGCGAGCAGCCGGTCAAGGCTGAGGAGATGCGAGGGGCCGGAGGCCAGCACGGCCAGGGAGGCGCAGACGAGGAGCAGCAGCGGTCCCCAGCGGAGGAGGCGCTTCAGCCGGCTCGGCGCTCCGGCGGGTCCGGCGGGCGGAGGCGTCGGCGCGCTCACCCGCGCTTGCGCATCCGCAGGATCTTGAAGAACCCGCCCGGGAAGGTCGGCGCGACGCCGATGAACTCGACCCCATGGGCACGGGCCCAGGCCTCGATCCGGCTCGCCTTGAAGTCGGAGGACCAGCCGATCTTCGTACAGAGCGGCGCCACGATCTCCTCGACTTTGGCCACGGGCCCGGTGTCCTGGCCGAAATGATTGGCCAGCACGATCTCGCCGCCCGGCCGGATCACGCGGAGGAACTCGGAGAGGGCGGCCTCGGGATCCGGCACCAGGGTGATGAGGAACTGCGCCACCACGGCGTCGAAGCTCGCATCGGCGTAGCCGAGGCGGCAGACGTCCATCACCTGGAGGCCGCGCACGTGGCGCAGGCCGCGGCGCAGAATCTTGGCGCGCGCGCGCTTCAGCATGTCCTCGGAGAGGTCGACGCCGCAGACGAAGCTCGTCGGGGGGTAGTAGCCCAGCGACAGGCCGGTGCCGACGCCGGCCTCGAGGATGCGCGGGCCGCAGGCGACGGCGGCGTTCACCGCGTCGCGGGCGGCCGGCTCCGTCAGCTTGTCGTAGACCACGTCGTAGACCGGCGCCCAGCGCGCATAGGCCTTGCGCATCAGGGCGGTGCTCGGACCGGCCTCCCGCGGCTCGCTCAGCATGTCGATCTCGTCGTCCTGTTGGGGGATGGGGTTCGTTCGGGCCGTGATCCGGTCAGGCCGCTTCGGCCGCGCCGGTCGCCAACGCGTCGATGCGCCGGATGGTGCCACCGCCGAGGACCCGGGCGCGCGGGCCGTCATCGGCGTAGAGCACGCAGGCCTGTCCGGGCGAGACGCCGTCCTCCGGGGTGGCGAGGACGATCTCGGCGCCGTCGCCCGACGCATCGCGGCTCAGGAGGGCCGGTCGCGGCTCCCGGGTCGAGCGCACGCGCACCGCCACCGGCAGGTTCTCCACCGGCCCCGCGTCGCCGAGCCAGTTCAGGTCGGTGATGCGGATGCGGCTGGTGGCGAGCGCCGCGCGCGGCCCGACCACGACCCGGGCGGTGTCGGGCTCGAGGCGGATGACGTAGAGGGGCTCGCCCACCGCGAGGCGCAGGCCCCGGCGCTGGCCGACGGTGTAGTGGATGATGCCCTCGTGCTGCCCGAGCACCCGGCCGCCGAGATCGACGATCTCACCGGCCCGGGCCGCGTCCGGCCGCAGCCGCGCGATCACGTCGGCGTAGCGCCCCTGGGGCACGAAGCAGATGTCCTGGCTGTCGGCCTTCTCGGCCACGGCGAGGCCGAGGTCGCGGGCGAGGCGCCGGGTCTCGTCCTTCGGAAGCTCGCCCAGGGGGAAGCGCAGGAAGTCGAGCTGTTCCGCCGTGGTGGCATAGAGGAAGTAGCTCTGGTCCCGGGCCGGATCGAGGGCGCGGTAGAGCCCGCGTCCGCCGGAGGCCTCGGGCCGGCTCGCCACGTAGTGCCCGGTGGCGAGGCAATCGGCCTCCAGGTCCCGGGCGGTGCGCAGCAGGTCGCGGAACTTGATCGAGCGGTTGCACTCGACGCAGGGGATCGGCGTCTCGCCGGCGAGGTAGCTCTCGGCGAAGCGGTCGATCACCGATTCCCGGAAGCGGTCCTCGTAATCGAGGACGTAATGGGGAATGCCGAGGGTCTCGGCCACCCGGCGCGCGTCGTGGATGTCCTGGCCGGCGCAGCAGGCCCCCTTGCGATGGGTGGCGGCGCCGTGATCGTAGAGCTGAAGCGTGATGCCGACGACGTCGTAGCCCTGCCGCTTCAGGAGCCCGGCCACGACGGAGGAATCGACGCCGCCCGACATGGCGACGACGACGCGCGTCTCGTGGGGAGCCTTGGGAAGATCGAGGGAATTCATCGCGCCAGACTGTGCCGGGAGGGACCGGTCCGGCCCCGCGCGTGAGTCTATAGCCATCCTCGGGCGCGAGTTCCAGGGAGGCCGATGCGCCGGGTGTGTCCCCGCGCATGGCGGCGGCGGTCGGGCCAAAGCTGCCGGGCGCCCGGCAGGATTTGCCCCCTTGCACCGGCGCGGGACGGGGTCTCAGAGAAAAAGACTTTTCTCTACAGTGGCTTGCGTTCCGCGCGCGCTGGCCCGCACCTTGCGGAGGGATGCGGCGGAGAGGATTGTCGCCCATGGCCGTCTCATCGATCGATTGGAACGCACTATCCCGGCGCACGGCTTCGCCGGGCGCGGTTCCGTCGCGGGGATCGGCCGCCACCACCTTCCGGCTCGACCCGCCCGCGCCCGACCCTCGTCCGCGGGCCGCGGAGGCCCATGCCCGGGACGACCGTGCGGCGGCCGATGCCCGCAGCGACCGGATCGCCTCCCAACGGGCCAACGACGCTGCAGCGAACCGCGAGGCGGCGCAGGCCCGCGACACCGCGAAGGCCGCAGCCGAGGCGCGTCAGGTCGAAGCGCGCGCGCTCAAGGCGGACGGGGCCAAGGCGGACGGGGCCAAGGCGGAGGGGGCGAAGGCGGACGGGGCCAAGGCGGGCAGCAACAGGACGGGCGCG
Organism: Methylobacterium sp. Leaf111; assembly: GCF_001423285.1. Classification (NCBI taxonomy): domain Bacteria; kingdom Pseudomonadati; phylum Pseudomonadota; class Alphaproteobacteria; order Hyphomicrobiales; family Methylobacteriaceae; genus Methylobacterium; species Methylobacterium sp. Leaf111. Next base: position 313,303 of record NZ_LMNE01000001.1, read on the forward strand.
GCCGGCGCCGAGGCCCGCGGCGGACCCGTCCCCGCCCGTCCCGGAGCATCGGACGCGGCGCGGGGCCCGCGCGACGCGACGAACGCATCACCCGGGGCGAGCGCGCGCCAGGACACGACCGCGCCGGCCGAGAGCGACGCAGCCACCGGCGCCACGACGGCCGGGGAAGCCGCCTCCGCCGACCCGTCGGAGAAGACCGAGGCCACCGCGCAAACCGGGACCGCGACGCCGATCCTGCTCCTGCCGACTGCCCCACCGCCCACCGCCCTGGCTTCCGCCGCGCAGGGCGCCGCTGCGGCCGGGCCCGGCGGCGCGGTTCCCGCCGACGCGTCCGGGACCGCTGCGCCGGTCGTGGCCGTGGGCACGAACCACGACGGGAGCGCGGCCCGGGGGCTGCCCGGCCTGCAGGTCCAGGCGCCCGCCGGCCGTGGCGACGGGTCCGAGAGCGGTGAGCCGGGCAACGGCAAGCCGCAGGGCGATCTCGCCGCCGCCCTCGCCCCGGCCTCGGACGCCGCCGCACGCACCGACCTGACGCCCGCCGCCCCGGCGGCGCCCGCGCCGGCGCACGCGAAGGCAGCGGAGGCGGCCGCCCCCGGCGCGCCGGGCGCGCCCGCACCGGCGCCGGTGCCCCTCGGCGCCGTGCCGATGACGATCGGCCTGCGCTCCCTCGCGGGCAGCAACCAGTTCGAGATCCGCCTCGATCCGAAGGATCTCGGCCGCATCGACGTCAACCTCGACATCGACAAGGAGACCGGCGCGGTCCAGGCGCGTCTGGTCGTCGACCGCCCCGAGACCCTGGCGCTGCTGCAGCGCGACGCCGGCAACCTGCAGCAGGCCCTGGCCCAGGCCGGCCTGAATCCCGGCGACGGCAGCATCAACCTCTCGCTCCGCGGAGACGGTCCGTCTGACGACCGACAGAGCGGCGCCGGTTCCGATGGGCAGCGGTCCGAGACGGGCCGGAGCGCCCGTGCCGACACACCCGATCCGACTTCCCTCGCCGCCGTTCCGATGCGCCGTTACGGCGCCCTCCTCGGCATCGACATCCGCATCTGAGGAACCCGATCATGGCTTCAGGCATCACCGGCGCTTCGAGTACCACCGCGTCGAGCGGAACGACCAAGACCTCGCAGCAGGAGCTCGCCGGGAATTTCACCCAGTTTCTGACGCTGCTGACCACGCAGCTGAAGAACCAGAATCCCCTCGACCCGATGGACACCAACCAGTTCACCCAGCAACTGGTGCAGTATGCCGGCGTGGAGCAGCAGCTGAAGTCCAACGACCGCCTGGACTCGATCCTGAGCAATGCGAAGTCGTCGAGCGCCGCCTCGGCCACGGGCTTCATCGGCCAGACGATCACGGCGGACGGCAAATCCACGGCCCTCAAGGACGGCGCCGCGAGCTGGACCCTGACGCCAGCGCGGGCGGCCAAGCAGGCGACGATGACGATCAGCGACGCCAAGGGCAACGTGGTGGCGACGCAGACCAAGGCCCTCACCGCGGGCGAACAGGCCTTCACCTGGGACGGCCGCTCGTCCAGCGGCTTCACCGCGCCCAACGGGACCTACGCGATCAAGGTCGATGCCGTGGACGCCACGGGGGCGAAGGTCACGGTCGACACCAAGGTGAGCGGGACCGTCGACAGCGTCGATCTCAGCGGCTCGGAGCCGGTGCTGATGGTCGGCAAATCACGGGTTCCGGTCTCCACCGTTCAGGACATCGGCGCCGGGTTGTCCACATGACGAACAGGGCGAATCCAATGCGAACGATCCGCTTCAAGATATCTTAAGTGGGCACAAGTAGCTTCCAATCTCGACAGGTCAGTCGAGTTGTAGAGCGTATCATGACCGAACCAAGCCGCCCGAGAGTTAAGTACGTCATCGGGCCTGATGGAAGTCCGTTAACCATCGCGGACCTTCCGCCGACCACGACCCGGCGATGGGTGATCCGTCGCAAGGCCGAAGTGGTCGCCGCCGTAAGAGGCGGATTGCTCAGCCTCGAAGAGGCCTGCCAGCGCTACACCCTCACCACCGAGGAGTTCCTGAGCTGGCAGTTCTCCATCGATCAGCACGGTCTGGCCGGCCTGCGCACCACGCGCATCCAGCACTACCGCCACTGAGCCGGGCGATGGCCGGGGTCTCCGTCGGACCCCGTCGCCGCCCCTCCCGAACCCGGAAGCCGCGTCCCCTCACCCGGGCGCGGCTTTCGCGTTTTGCGGTCTTCCCGGGTGGCGCCGACACCCCTTCGTTCAGGATCGTTAACTCGACGCTAACCACGACCCAGGCAAATTTTGCCGAGCGGGTGCCGGCAGTCCGGCGCCGCGTCTCGGGTGGGTGCGTCGCGTCGTGAAACCGGTCCTCGACCTCGTGACCAAGTTGGGCCCGGCGCGCCTGGCCGCCATGGCCGCCGTCACGATGACGCTGATCGGCTTCTTCGCCTTCGTGATCCTGCGTGTCTCGAAGCCCGACATGGGCGTGCTCTTCGCCGACCTGTCGATGTCGGATTCCTCTGCCGTGATCCGTGACCTCGACGCGCGCGGCATCAAGTACGAGACCAAGGGCGACGCGGGCCAGACCATCCTCGCCCCCCGGGCCGACCTGCCCCGCCTGCGCATGGACCTCGCCGGCAAGGGCCTGCCGAGCGCCGCCGGCGTCGGCTACGAGATCTTCGACAAGGGCGACGCCTTCTCGTCCACCAACTTCGTCCAGAACGTGAACCACCTGCGCGCCCTGGAGGGCGAGCTGTCCCGCTCCATCCGCGCCATCGGGCGGGTCCAGGCGGCGCGCGTCCACCTCGTGATCCCCGAGCGACGGCTGTTCGAGCGCGACCGGGAGATGCCGAGCGCCGCCATCGTGCTCAAGCTGATGGGCGACCTCGACCCCTCCCAGGTGCGCGCCATCCGCCACCTCGCGGCCTCCGCCGTCGAGGGCCTGAAGCCGGAACGGGTCTCCATCGTCGACGAGCGCGGGCGCCTGCTCGCGGACGGCGCCCGCGGGGCCGAGGCCGAGACCGGCGCCGGCATGGAGGAGAAGCAGGTCGGCATCGAGCGCCGCCTGCGCGCGCAGATCGAGGAGATCGTCGCCGGCATCGTCGGCGCCGGGCGCGCCCGAATCCAGGTCAGCGCCGAGCTCGACCTGAACCGCATCGAGAGCCGGTCCGAGAGCTTCGACCCCGAGAGCCGGGTGGTGCGCTCGACCCAGACCCGCACCGAGAATTCGCTGACGGGCGGTGCCGAGGGCGCGGTCAGCGTCGGCAACGAACTCCCGGGCGCCAATCAGCCCGGCCAGACGCCGACCCAGAAGGATTCCACGAACAAGAACGAGGAGACCACGAATTACGAGATCTCCCGGGTGACCAAGACCGAGGTCGCCGAAGGCGGCCGGATCAAGCGCCTCTCCGTGGCGGTGGTGGTGGACGGCGCCTACGTGCCCGGCCCGGACGGCAAGCCCGTCTACCAGGCCCGCCCGGCCGCCGAGGTCGACCGCATCGCCGCCCTGGTGCGCTCGGCCATCGGCTTCGACAAGGCGCGCGGCGATCAGGTCGAGGTGGTGAACCTCCGCTTCGCCGAGACGCCGGTCCCGGCCGAATTCGCCGAGCCGTCCCTGGTCCAGTCGCTGCTCTCTCCCTCCAAGGAGGAGATCATGCGGATCGTCGAACTCGGCGTGCTGACGATGCTGACCCTGATCGTCCTGATGGCGGTGGTGCGCCCGCTCCTGAAGAAGGTGCTGGCCTCGGAGCCGATCCAGATCGCCCTGGTCTCGGGTGCCGGAGCGGCCGGAGCGGTGGCGGGCGGCGAGGCGCTGATGGTGGCGCCCGACAACCCGACCGCCCGCCTCGTGGATTTCGCGCAGCTCAACGGCAAGGTCCAGGCCGAGACCGTCCAGCGCGTGGTCGACATGGTCCGTGCCAGCCCGAGCGAGACCGTGGAAGTGCTCCGCAACTGGATTCACGAGAGCTGATGCGCGTCCTGTCCCCCCTCCCCACCGTGAGGCGTTGAGACCATGTCCTCGGGATTGAACCTCCAGGCGGAACTCGCCAAGGGCGGCAACGGCGCCTTCGGCGCCATGACCGGGGCCCAGCGCGCCGCCGCGCTCCTGCTCCTCCTCGGGGAGAGCGAGGGCGCGCCGATCTGGCAGATGCTCGACGAGGACGAGGTGAAGCTCGTCTCGCACGCCATGGTGCAGCTGGGCTCCCTCGAGGCCGAGACGGTCGAGAAGCTCATCGTCGACTTCGTGTCCCGCCTGTCCTCCGGCGGCGGCATCACCTCGAACTTCGAGCGGACGGAATCCCTGCTCCTCAAGATCTTCCCGTCCGAGCAGGTCTCCTCGATCATGGCGGAGATCAAGGGCGCCTCGGGCAAGCGCGTCTGGGCGAGCCTGACCCAGATCGATCCCGAGATCCTCGCCTCCTTCCTGCGCAACGAGTACCCGCAGACCGTCGCGGTGGTGCTCTCCAAGGTGCGCTCGGACTACGCGGCCCGGGTGCTCACCATCCTCCCCGAGGACTTCGCCATCGACGTCCTGAACCGGATGCTGCGGATGGAGACCGTGCAGAAGGAGGCCCTGCGCCACATCGAGGAGACCCTGCGGGTCGAGTTCGTGTCGACCATCGCGCAGACCACGCGGCGCGACGCCCACGAGCTGATGGCCGACGTCTTCAACGCCTTCGACCGGCAGACGGAAGGCCGCTTCCTCACCGCCCTCGACCAGGCCAATCGCGGCTCGGCCAAGAAGATCCGCCAGCTGATGTTCACCTTCGAGGATCTGCTGAAGCTCGATGCCGGCAGCGTCCAGACCCTCCTGCGCAAGGTCGACAACGAGACCCTGTGCCGGGCCCTGAAGGGCGCCGACGACCGGGTGCGCAACTTCTTCCTGAAGAACATGTCCACCCGCGCGGCCAAGAACATCACCGACGAGATGGGCTCCCTCGGCCCGATCCGCCTGAAGGACGTCGACGAGGCGCAGGCCAAGATGACCGAGCTGGCCAAGGAACTCGCCGAGAAGGGCGAGATCATGATCGCCAAGTCGAGCGGCGAGGAGGAGCTGGTCTATTGAACGCGCGCCGCTTCCTCTTCGACACCGACTTCCGGCCCCGGCCCGACAACCCGGTCGCCGCCAAGGAGGCGGCCGCCCTGGCGGAGACCGTGGCGCGCGCCGAGGCCGAGGGCTACGCGCGCGGCCTGCGCGAGGGCCAGGCCCTGGCCGAGCAGCAGATCCAGGCGCGCCTGTCCGACGCCCTCACCCGGGTGGGCCTCGCGGCGGCGGGCCTGATCGGGCAATCGGACGCCCGGGACCGGGCGCGCGAGGACGAGGCCCTCGACTTCGCCATCCTGCTCGCCCGCAAGATCGCCGGCGAGGCCCTGGACGCGCAGCCCCTGGCGGCGATCGGCGACGCGGCCCGCGCCGCGCTCCAGCACCTGCGCGGCGTCCCCCACCTCGTCGTCCGGGTGCACGAGAGCCTGGTCGACGACTCCGAGGCCCTGGTGAAGCGGCTCGCCCGCGAGCGCGGCTTCGAGGGCCGCCTCGTGGTCCTCGGCGAGCCCGATCTCGCGCCGGGCGATGCCCGCATGGAATGGGCCGATGGCGGCGTCGTCCGGGACCGGGCCCAGATCGAAGCCGCGGTGCTCTCCGCCCTCGGACTTCCAGCCTGAACCGCCCGCCCGACCCGAACTCAGCCCGAGAAACCTCCGCATGTCCGACGATTTCAGCCTGCCCCAGCTCAACGGCTTGGATGCCTCCTTCGACGGCCTCGGCACCGAGTCGATCCGCGAGACGCCCACCACGCCCAAGAGCGCCGCCGACCTGGAGCAGGTCTTCGACGTGCCGGTGGTGGTCTCGGCGGTGCTCGGCTCCTCGCGCATGCCGATCGGCGACCTGCTCCGGCTTCAGCCCGGCGCCGTGCTCGAGCTCGACCGCAAGGTCGGCGAGGCCATCGACATCTTCGTGAACAACCGCCTCGTGGCGCGCGGCGAGGTGGTGCTCGTCGAGGATCGCCTCGGCGTCACGATGACCGAGATCATCAAGAGCGACCACTGACCCCCCCCTCGCCTTCCCGGCTGCCGCGCCCCCCGCGCGAAGCCGACCCTGACGGAGACCCTGAGCCATGCGGCTTCTCATCATCGGACGGCTCAACGGCGAGCTGATCACCGCCTCCAAGATCGCCATGAACCGGGGCGCGGCCGTCACCAATGCCGAGAGCCTCGCCCAGGGCCTCGCGGTGCTGCGGGCCAAGGGCGCCGACCTCATCATGATCGACGTGGCCCTGGCGATCCGCGATCTGGTCACGGCCCTGGCCGAGGAGCGCATCCGCACCCCCGTCATCGCCTGCGGCGTCGCCACGGACGCCAAGGCGGCGGTGGCCGCGATCCAGGCCGGCGCGCGGGAATACATCCCCCTGCCCCCCGATCCCGAGCTGATCGCGGCGGTGCTGCAGGCGGTCTCCGAGGACGGGCGCGCCTTCGTCTGGCGCGACGCCTCCATGGAGAAGGTGGTCAAGCTCGCCGAGCAGGTGGCCCGCTCGGAGGCGTCCGTGCTCATCACCGGCGAGAGCGGCACGGGCAAGGAGGTCCTGGCCCGCCATCTCCACGGCAAGTCGAACCGGGCCAACCGGCCCTTCGTCTCGGTGAACTGTGCGGCGATTCCCGAGGCGCTGCTGGAATCCGAGCTGTTCGGCCACGAGAAGGGCGCCTTCACGGGCGCCGTGGCGCGCCGCATCGGCCGCTTCGAGGAGGCCCATGGCGGCACGCTCCTCCTCGACGAGATCTCCGAGATGGACGTGCGGCTGCAGTCGAAGCTCCTGCGCGCCCTTCAGGAGCGGGTGATCGACCGGGTCGGCGGGACCGCGCCGGTCAAGGTCGACATCCGCGTGCTCGCCACCTCCAACCGCAACCTGGTGGAGGAGGTCCGCAAGGGCACCTTCCGCGAGGATCTCTACTACCGGCTGAACGTCGTGCACCTGCGCCTGCCGCCCCTGCGCGAGCGCCCCGCCGACATCCTCGAACTGGCGGCGCATTTCGCCCGGAAGTACGCCGAGGTGAACGGCGTACCGGTGCGGCCCCTCAGCGCCGAGGCCCAGGGCCTGATGCGCGCCAATCCCTGGCGCGGCAACGTCCGCGAACTCGAGAACACCCTGCACCGCGCGGTGCTCCTGGCCGCGGGCCCCGAGATCGGACCCGACGCGATCCTGACCCCGGAGGGCGACAGCATCGCACCGGTCTCGGCCGGGCCGGCCGAGCGCGCCGCCCGGGTGGCGGAGGCCGCCACGCGCGGCCTCGTGGGGCAGACGGTGGCGCAGGTCGAGTGCGACCTCATCCTCGACACCCTGGACCATTGCCTCGGCAACCGGACGCATGCCGCCAGGATCCTCGGCATCTCGATCCGCACCCTGCGCAACAAGCTCAACGAGTACGTCGAGGCCGGCCTGTCGGTGGCCGAGCCCGGCAGCGTCCGGGCCGTGGCCGCCTATGGCTGATCGCGGGAGCTGAAAAGCCCGGGTCGCCCCGACGGGCGGACCTCAGCGGCCGTTGTTGGCGCGCTCGGCGGCCATCTGGGCCTCGTGGGCGCGCTCGAGCTTCTCCATCGAACGGAACCGGGCGATGTCGGCTTCGACGTCGCGGATCGTCTCCTCGACGAGATGCTGCTGCAGCGCGCTGCGCGGATCGTTCGCCTCCAGGCCGTCGCGGGCCTGCAAGCGCTCGACCGCCTGCTTGACGACGCTGTAGACCGCTTCCCGCTCCGTGCGGGACATGGCGGGATTGACCGCGCGGGCGATGAGATCGGTGAATTCGGACATGCGTGCTGGCGGGAACGACCGGGGCGTGGGACGGGCTGGAGTCCGTCGGGTTCATCCTGGACCCGGCAGACGCTCGATGTCTTTTCTGTCGTTTGTCTTCTCGGGATAGCGGGTTTCCGCCGATCCCTGACAAACTCTAGAGGCGCTGGTCGTTGACGCCCGCGAGGATGAGGGCGATCGAGCTCCAGACTACCAGGCACCCGAAGAAGACGACCATGATGCTGTAGCCGCGCTGCGGGAAGATCGAATCGTCGGGCAGGGCCGGTTCGACGAACGTTGCCAGGTAGATCTGCTGCTTGTTGGCAGCGATGCGGGCCCGGTCCACCATCAGGTTCGCGGATTCGTTGAGCTTGGTGGCGATGACGCGCTCGACCTGCAGGCCCTCGTATTCGAGGAGCGCGCGGGTCATGTTGTTCGCGGCGTTCGAGCCCGACAGGCCGTCGCTCGTGAGCTGGTCGGTCAGCTTCTGGATCTGCTGATCGAGGGCCGCGACGGTGGACGCCAGGTTCTGGATGCTGCGGGACTTCTCGTCGAGATTGGAGCCGCGCAGGACCGCGAGGTCGGACTCGGCCTTGAGCCGGTCCTTCCGCAACGTGCCGATCGTCGTCAGGGTGGACTCGGCGGCCTTGGCCGGATCGATGATGCCCCAGCGATTCCGGAAGACCTGGAGCGCCATGTGGGCGTTGCGCAGGCGCTCCTGCGCCTTCGTCGCCTCGGCCTCCGCATGCTTGACCATGTCGGCCTGGGCTCGGCGGGAGATGTCGTTGATGAGCGCCTCGCTTCGCGCCACGACCCCGCGATTGATCGCCAGGGCATCCTCCGGCGTGAAGGCGCGCACGCTCAGCGTGATGATGCCGGAGAGCACCTCGATCCGCGTCCCGACATGCTTGTTCCAGTACTTGACCAGTTCCTCCATGGACTGATCGACCCGGTAGCGCGTCCAGAAATCCGCTTCCGGCCGCGAGAACATCTGCGAGATGTGGAGGCTCTCTTCCATCTTGGCGACGATCGCGCGGCTCTCGACGAAGTCCCGGATGATGAAGCTGTCCTGGCTGTTGTGCTTCATGATCAGGTCGGAGAACTGCCCGCCCGAGCTTTCTTCCATCGGTTCGACATTGCCGCGCACGGCGAATTGCGACACGGCCACGTACTGATCGGCCGCGAAGGCGTAGAAATAGATCCCCGCCAGGACCGTCGGCAGCAGGACGAAGACGCCGAACTGGCGCAAAAGACTGCCGACCAGATTCTTCGGCTTGCTCGGCGGCGGCCGCAGGCCCGGGAGCTGGCGCCAGTCCAGCCGCTCCTGCGCCCGGCGCAGGAGGGCCGGGACGCGGCTCCGCGAAACGGGATCGACCGTTTCGGCGTTGCGGCGCAGATCCGGCAGGGAACGCAGGGCGATATCGATCACCCCCCGCACGCGGTCGGTCTGCTTGACCTCGTCGGCCTTCATGATTTCCGGTTCCCGAGGCTCGGCGCGATCAGGGCTGATGGCGGACGCAGCATCATGGGCGGCGAGTCTGCCCGAGCCTGATGACGATGCATATGGTCACGCCTGGGGAGCCCTCTCGCCGTCCTCGTGTTGAACCCGACGAATCCTTCATTTTTCGGCCCTTTTTAAGGCGCGTCGCCCTGGTGGCGGGGCCTGGGTGCGGGGGGGTCGGCGCATCGGGCTTTCGGCGCATGGGGCCGCAGGGGACATCGGGGACGGCATGGATGACACGGACAGGGAGGCGGCCCGCCCGGCGCGGATCCGCATGGCGCGGGCCGGGTTCACGGAACTCGTGCTGGTCTGCAGCAAGTGCGTCAAGCGCCAGGGCTTGAAGAAGGGCTCGGTGCGGCAGCAGCTCAAGAGCGAACTCAAGCGGCGCCTCACGGCGCGCAAGCCGCGCGTGGTCGAGGTCGGGTGCCTTGGCCCCTGTCCCAAGCGTGCCCTCGCGGTGATCACGGCGGACAGCCTCGCCAAGCAGCGCATCCACCTGCTTGACCCGCAGGCCACGCCGGCCCAATCCGTGGAGGCGCTGTTCCCCGATTTCGGCCCCAAAGGCCGCCTAGACCTGCCGGACGCTGCGGAATCGCCGCACCGCTAGGGCGGTGCCGCGCGCCGGAACGGGAAGCCGGGATCGTCGTCCCGGCGCGACGGATGCGGGAGCGGGGAATCCTTGAAACGGACGATTCGGGACGGGTCCGATGCCTGACGAGCCGCGCTTCGCGACGACCCGGGTCGCCGAACGTCCAGCGGGCGAGCGGACCGGGTCCGGTCGTCTCGGGCGCCTCGTGCTGCGCCGGCTTCCCCTGGTCGGAACCCTCCTGGGCCTCGGCCTCGCTGTCTGGCTCATCGCCACCAACGATCTGGCCGCCGTCACCGACGCCTTCGGCCGGGTCGGCGCCGGCGGCCTCGCGGCCATCGTGCTGGTGCGGCTGTCGGTGATCCTTCTGTGCGGCCTCGCCTGGGGCTGCGTCATCCAGGGGCTCGCGGGGCTGGGTCAGGCCCGCACCGGAGCCTTTGTCCTGCTGCGCCTCGTCCGTGAGGGCATCAACGTGCTGCTTCCGGTGGCCTCCGTCGGCGGCGACGTGGTGGGCGGCCGCCTGCTGACCTTCTGGGGAACCACCGGAACCCTGGCGGCCGCCTCGATCCTCGTGGACATGCTGTTCCAGGCTGGGACCCAGGCCGTCTTCGCCCTGGCGGGGGTGGGCCTCCTGCTTCAGGTCGGCGGCGAGGCGGCGCAGGCGCTGGCCACCTGGGTCCTGCGCGCCCTGGCGGTCACCGCCCTGCTGCTGGGGGCTTTCCTGGCCGTCCAGCGCAGCGCCGCGGCGCGCGCGATCGGGCGCAGGGCCGTCGACGGCGTGCGCCGCGTCTTTCGGGGTGACCCCGTCGCTCCGTCGCCGTCGGGCGGCAGCGTCTACGACGCCCTCGATGCCGTCTGGGCACCGGGTCGGCGCGGACGGCTCGCGGCGTCCGTCCTGCTGCACCTCGCCGCCTGGGGACTGGGCGCCCTGGAGATCTGGATCGCGCTCACCTGCAGCGGCGTCGATTCGGTGAGCTTTACCGAGGTCGTTGTGATCGAGGCCCTGAGCCAGGCCATCAAGTCGGCGGCCTTCCCGGTGCCGAGCGGCCTCGGCGTCCAGGAGGGCGGCTTCGTCCTGCTCGGCAGCCTGTTCGGCATCGATGCGGGCACTGCCCTCGCCCTGTCGCTGATCAAGCGCGTGCCCGACGTCGTCCTCGGCCTTCCGGCCCTGCTGCTCTGGCAGGCCCTGGAAGCCCGGCGCGCGCTGATCCTGCCCCCGGCGGCCTGACGCCCGCGCCATGGCTCCCGCTTCGCACGGATCTTCGGCCCCCGGCGGCCTGGCCGCCACGCTGCTGCCCGTCGCGGCTCTCCTGGGCAGCATCGTCTCCCTCAGCGTCGGCACTTCCTACGCCAAGCAGCTGTTCCCGATCCTGGGCGCGGAGGGCACGACCGCGCTGCGGGTCGGCCTCTCGGCGCTGATGCTCGTCGCGATCTGGCGGCCCTGGCGCCTGCGTCCCGGCCGCGCCGACCGGCGGGCCCTGCTGCGCTACGGGGCCGTGCTGGGCGCCATGAATTTGCTGTTCTACCTGTCCTTGCGCACGATCCCCCTCGGCCTCGCCATCGCGATCGAATTCTCCGGGCCCCTGGCGCTCGCCCTCGCGGTCTCCCGCCGGGGGATCGATTTCGCCTGGATCGGCTGCGCGATCCTCGGCCTGTCGCTGCTGCTGCCCCTCGGCGACCTGTCCACCGGGCTCGATCCCGTCGGCGTCGCCTGCGCGCTCGGCGCCGCCCTGTGCTGGGCGCTCTACATCGTCTTCGGCCAGCGCGTCGGTCATCTCCATGGCGGACGGGCGGTGGCCATTGGCATGTCGGTGGCGGCCCTGGTGGTGCTGCCGTTCGGCATCGCGAAGGCGGGGACGCTGCTGCTGCAGCCGGCCATGCTCGGAATCGGCCTAGCGGTGGCGGCCCTGTCGAGCGCCCTGCCCTACACGCTGGAGATGGTCGCCCTGAAGCGGTTGTCGAAGCAGAGCTTCGGCGTTCTGCTCAGCCTTGAGCCGGCCGTGGGCTCGCTGGCCGGCCTCGCGATCCTGGGCGAGCACCTCACCCCCACCGAGTGGCTGGCCATCGCCTGCATCGTGGTGGCCTCGGTGGGCAACACGGTGACGAGCCATCGCGGCCGGGTGGCCGCCGCGGCCGCGCTGACGCCGGTCTGACGGTCGCGCGACGGATCCGGCTCAGCGGTCCAGGGCGGCGACGATCGCCTCCAGGGCGGTCTTCAGCCCCTCCTCCACCGTCGGGTGATAGATCGGCCGGTCGAGAAGAGCCTCGGCGGTCAGCCCGTCCGCGATGGCAAGGGCGAGGAACTGGGCCAGGTGCTCGCAGGCCGGTCCGAGCATCTCGGCCCCCCGGAGGGTGCCGCTGCGGTCGGCGTAGAGGTGCAGCGCTCCGGCATTCTCGGCCATGATCCGGGCCCGGCCCTGGTCGCCGAAATCTACGCTGCCGCGGACGAGGGTCGCGTCCGCGGGATCGTAGGGCGCGCCGACGCTCGCCGTCTGCGGCTCGGTGAACACCATGGCGAGGTTGGTCCAGCGCCGGGGCGCTTCGACGGCGTGGCGGCCGGAGGCGACGAGACGGGCCGCGTTGGCGCCGGCGATCCGGCCCTGGCGGGCGGCCTCGTGCAGCACCGGCCGATCGGCGTTGGCGTCGCCCGCGAGGAAGACCGGGCCGCCGGCGCAGAGCAGGCTGCGGGCATCGAACGCCGGCATCCCGTGTTCGTCGAGGGAGAGGCCGGCGGCCTCCAACCCGAGATGCCGGACGTTGGGGGGCCGCCCGGCCGCCGCCAGGACCCGCGCGAAGGTGCCGGTCCCGGTCGCCCCGGCCGCGTCGGTCCAGGTCAGGCGCACGCCCTCGGGCGCGCGGTCGCCCTCCGTGACCCTGCAGCCGAGGCGCAGCGTCATCTCGGCCCCGAAGAGCCGGCGGGCCGTCTCGGCGAGGCCGTCGTCGCGCAGGGACGCGAGGTGCGTGCCGGGGTCGAACAGGGTCACGGCGACGCCGAGGCGGGCCATGGCCTGCGCCAGCTCGAGGCCGACGGCGCCGCCGCCGAGCACCGCCAGGGACTCGGGCAGGTCGGGGATCTCGAACACCGTGTCGCTGGTGAGGAGCCGGTCGCCGAGGTCGCGCAGGGGCTCGGGGACGGCCGGGCTGGAGCCGGTGGCGACGATCGCGGCGCGGAAGCGCAAGGCGGTGTGGTCGTCCACCGCCAGGGTGTCGGGCCCGGTGAAGCGGGCGCGGCCGGCGATGCGGATTTCGGCGGGCAGTTCGTCGACGCCCGCGCGGACGCCGGCCACGAAGCGGTCGCGCTCGCGCCGGACGCGCGCCATCACGCGGGGGCCATCCACCCGAACGGAGCCGGCATCGATGCCGAACACGTCGGCGTGGCGGGCCGCATGGGCGGCGTTGGCGGCGGTGATCAGCAGCTTCGAGGGCATGCAGCCCACGCGGGCGCAGGTGGTGCCGCCCGGCCCGGCTTCGATCAGGACGGCGTCGGCGTCGCGATCGCGGGCGGCGCGGAGAGCGGCGAGACCGGCGGTGCCGGCGCCGATCACGGCGATGTCACAGGATCTCTCGCGCATCGCGACGGCTCTCGGGTTCGCGCCTCTCGACCCCGACCGTCGGAATCGCGGGCCAACCCCCGTGCCTCGATGAACGTTCCTGTCTGCGGCAACCCGCCCGTCAGTCGGGCTCGGCGAGCAGGCCCTCCACGAAGCTGGTCAGGCCGGTGCGGCGGGCGCGCTTCAGGCGCTCGGCGATGAGGATGCCCTCCAGGGAGCGGAAGGCGTCGTCGAGGTCGTCGTTGACGATGACGTAGTCGTACTCGGTCCAGCGCTGGATCTCCATCCGGGCGTTGGCGAGGCGCTTCTCGATGGTGTCGGGCGAATCCTCGGCCCGGCGCTCCAGGCGGTGGCGCAGCTCGGCCAGCGAGGGCGGCAGGATGAACACCGTGACGACGTCGTCGGCGAGCTTGGCGCGCACCTGCCGGGTGCCCTGGTAGTCGATGTCGAAGATCATGTCCCGGCCGGCGCCCAGCACCTTCTCCACCGGGCGACGCGGGGTGCCGTAGAAATTGCCGTGCACCTCGGCCCATTCGAGCAGGTTGTCGGCGCTGCGCAGGGCGTCGAAGGCCTCGCGGTCGATGAAGGTGTAGTGCTTGCCGTCGATCTCGGACGGGCGGCGCTGCCGGGTCGTCACCGAGATCGAGAGGTCGAGGCCCCATTTCGGGTCGGCGGCGACGGCCCGGGTCAGGGTCGTCTTGCCCGCGCCCGAGGGGGAGGACAGGATGAGGATGAACCCGCGCCGCGCGATCACCCCGGCCTCCATCGTCAAACCGTCCCGCATCGCTGAAAAAACCTACTCGACGTTCTGAACCTGCTCCCGGAATTGCTCCACCACGGCCTTCAAGTCGAGTCCGATCCGCGACAGCGCGATGTCATTCGCCTTGGCGCACAGGGTATTGGCCTCGCGCCCGAGCTCCTGGGCCAGGAAGTCGAGCTTGCGCCCGATGGCACCGCCGGCGGCCAGGAGCTCGGCCGCGCTGGCGAGGTGGGCCTGGAGGCGGTCGAGCTCTTCGCGGACGTCGGCCTTGGCGGCGAGCAGCACCGCCTCCTGGTGCAGGCGGTCGGGATCGAGGTGGCCCGCCTCCAGCAGCGTCGCGACGGTGGCGGCGAGGCGCGCCTTCACGGCCTCGGGCGTGCGGGCCGGGCAGGCTTCGGCGGCGGCGGTGAGCCGGGCCATCGCGGCGAGCTGGCCCTCGATGACCCCGCGCAGGGCCCGCCCCTCGGCGCGGCGCGCCTCCACGAGATCGGCGACGAGGCGGACCACGCCCTCGGCGAGGTCACGGGCCAGGGCCTCCGCGTCGGCGCCGGGCTCCTCGTCGGCCTCGACGACGCCCCGGATGCCGAGCAGCCCGTCGAGGGTGGCGGGCGCCACGCCCTCGGGCCGGGGCACCCGCGCGATGGCGGCGGCGAGCTGGCCGAGCAGCGCCTCGTTGATCCGGACGCGGGGCGCCGCCTCCGGCCGGGTGAGGGTGAGGGAGAGCTGGCACTGGCCCCGCGCCAGGGTCTTCTGCAGGGCGGTGCGGGCGACCTCGCCCACGGCGTCGTAGCCGTTGGGAACGCGCAGGCGCACGTCGAGCCCGCGCCCGTTCACGCTGCGGACCTCCCAGGCCCATTGGACCGGCCCGGTGGAGCCGGCGGCGCGGGCGAAGCCCGTCATGCTGGAGAGGATCATGGCTGTCTTCGCGTTCGTCCCGGCCCCTGTGGGGAGAGGCTGGGGGTGGTCGGGGGACCCTGCCGGTTGCGGAGGCGGGTCGGTTGCAGGACATGATACGGGCTCCGCTTGATTCAAGCGGGGTCCGTATCGCTCAGCCCGCGCGGCGCTTGAGCGAAGCCGAACTCCGCCATCCCGAAGGGATCAAACGGAGTTCGTATGACACCCCGTCATTCCGAGGCGCCGCAGGCGAGCCCGGACCCGCAGGGGCGCCGGAGGCGTGCAATCCAGAGCCGCCGACGGCGCAAGGCCTTGCCCCACCTGTGTGTCTGGATCCCGGGCACCGCTGCGCGGCCCCGGGATGACGGGGTGGATCATCCGGTTGCGTGGGCGGACGCTACGGCTGCTTGAGCACCGGCACGGTCTTGGGCGAGTTCAGGTCGAAGGTCTTGTTGCGCAGGGGGTCGAGGCGCGTGCCCTCCGAGGCGTCGAAGGCCTTCGCGCGGTTGCCGGTGCCGTCGGGGCTGGCGGCCATGTTGGTGCCGTCGGGAGCGTAGGCCGAGGCGGTGCCGGGGACGGTGGGCGCACCCGGCGGATCGGCCTTGTCGACCACCGCGTCCGGCGTCGGCGTCTGGCGGGCGCGCTCGACCTGGCGCCAGCGGGCGACGTTGCGGGAATGGCCCTCCAGGGTCTCGGCGAAGGCGTGGCCGCCGGTGCCGTCGGCCACGAAGAACAGGTCCTTGGTACGCGAGGGGTTGGCCACGGCCTCCAGGGCGGCGCGGCCCGGATTGGCGATGGGCCCCGGGGGCAGGCCCTCGATCACGTAGGTGTTGTAGGGCGTGGCGCGCTCGATCTCGGCGCGCTGGATGCCGCGCCCGAGGGTGCCGCGCCCGCCCACCAGCCCGTACACGATGGTGGGGTCCGACTGCAGCTTCATGCGCTTGTTCAGGCGGTTGACGAACACCCCGGCGACGCGGGGCCGCTCGTCGGCCCGGCCGGTCTCCTTCTCCACGATGGAGGCCAGGGTCACCATCTCGGCCGGCGTCTTCACCGGGATCTCGGCCGAGCGGCGCAGCCAGATCTGGTTCAGGACCTCGCGCTGCTTGGCGCGCATCAGGTTGACGATCTGCTGCCGGGTGGCGCCGCGCTCGAACTTGTAGGTGTCGGGCAGGAGCGAGCCCTCGGGCGGGATCTCGTTGACGTCGCCGGTGAGCACGTCGTTGTCGTTGAGGCGCATCACGATCTGCTCGGAGGTCAGCCCCTCCGGGAAGGTGATGGCGTGCTGCACCTGCCGGCCGGAGGACAGGGTCTCGATGGCCTCCCCGATGCTCGCATGGGCCTTGAAGGTGTACTCGCCGGCCTTGAGGGCCTTGCCTGAGAAGCGGGCGGCCCACTCGAACAGGGCGGTGTGGGTGATGACGCCCTCGCGGCTGAGCGCCTCGGCGATCTCGGTGGTGCCGCTGCGGGGCGGGATGACCACGACCTTGTCGGCGGGCAGCGGACCCGGCTCCTTGGTCTGGCGCTCGAACAGGGTCACGCCGATCATCACGGCGATGGCCAGAACGACCGAGGCGGTGAGCAGGCCGGAGATGCGGGCCAGCAGGCCGCCGCGCTCACGGACCGGACGGTCGGGCGGCGGCGGCGCGGCGGTGGGCTTGATCGCCTCGCTGGGGCTGCGCGGCGAGAGCCGGTTGGGCAGGGCCGGCTCGTCGGAGGGCACCGGCGTCTGCGCCGGATCTGGGCGTTTGCGGAAGAACATGGACATCCTGTTCGGGCCTCAGGTCCCCGCCCCGGCCGCAGCCGGATTTTTTAGGGGAGTCCGTACGCCCGAGTCGAGAGGGGCGCACGGGACGGGCAGTTTGGCGCGCGAACTTGGTGGGTTTTGTGGCGAAGGTTGGCTTCCAGCAACCTAGGTTGTCTAATTGCTCGCGACCACCATAGTGGGAGTTCAATACGTCGTATTTTCCTCACCACCAGATTGAGTTGCCGAACGGAAACATGCGTGTGTAAGTAAATCTAACATTTTTGATCGTATTATTTGACCGGATGTGCTTGTAGATGTATCACGAGTGTTTTTTTAGATTCCGGGTGTTAATTTGATTAATAGAAATTACTTCTATGCTAAAAGATCTTCGAGATTTCTTTTCAAACTTGTCGCTCTTTCAGGATATTCTGTATGTAAATCAATCATCGACTCGCTAAATTTATTCTCTGGCACTTTATTCTTTAGTTGGCGGAACACAAACTTACCCTTAGCGCCCTTAAGTGGCCGTTGTTGCAGTGCTTTCCAGACGACTTGATTCGTTGGGCTGCCGCCTGCCTTATGTAGTTCTTCATTATGCGCCGCGCGTTGCTTTACAAACTGCTCGTTGATCGGAACTTGGTGCTGCGCTGAAATCTCGGTTAACCAAGCTTCGCACATTTCAGGTGATTGGCCAGTAAGCGACGCAAGGAAATCGATGTGACAAAATTCAGCTTCGATATCAGACTGGTCTGTTATCCAAAGCCTAATGCCATCGCTATTATAGCCGTCTTTTAGGCGATCAACCTCATCGTCTGTCAGCGAGTCGCGATCACGGTGTACAAGTATTTTAAATTTGTTGCCCAGTGAAAGCCTTAACTCCTCAGCTTCTTCTTTTTTTATAGATGTTTATAGCCTCTACCTGGCAGAATAGCGACTGCCCGTTCGATATCTGGCCACTGACGAATTAATTTCTTAAGCAAATCGTTTTTTGCATCTTCACTGATAACAATAACTTTTTTGCCGAACGCTCCCCAACCAAGAGCTAACTCAACAACAGATCTATCATCGGTCTTTTTCTGTCCATCTGCAAGCCAAACTACATTTGTGTCAGCTGGTGCTCCTCTTACGATAAAAGGTGAGTGAGTAGTCATAATTATTTTTATCGATTGCGCACGAGCGATTCTCAGCAAACTCTCCGCAAGCTTTTCTTGAACAATTGGATGCAAATGTATATCGGGCTCGTCAATAAGCAATATCGATGGCTTGAAAAGTAATATATAGCAAAATATTTTTATTAGTTGGAGATATCCAGTGCCAAGAAGTTCGAGTGGCAACGAGAGCGCCCCAATTCTTGCATCTGCATGAATATCAAAATCCGTTGCTTCGTTAAATTTTACGTCTAATTCAATCTGCCCTAACAAAGGCTGCAGCCAGCTTTCGATTTGATCAAGTTCTTGTTCTGATAAAAGATTTAAGGCATTACGAAGATATACATTTGAGTCGCCGAATGAACATGCCTTTAATACAACTCTTTTAGGATTTTTCTGTTCAACATTTGGAATTCCAGAAATTCCTGGAATAAATCCACTAAAAAATGTTTCTTCTCCGCGGAATAGCGGGCGGACCGGATCAGGAAGCTCTCCCTGAACAGAGATGCCGGCATTCCTGGCCGATCTCATTTCAAGATGCGCGGTGATTTGTCCACCTTCATCATCGATAAACTTGAAATGGACCTTCGATGACGGACTAATTGCTCGATTGCCCCAGTCGGCTCCGTGCCCGAGACGCCAATACTCGTCAGATGGGAGGTAGTCTAAATCGCTGACCCGCACCATAACTGTCGAACCTGCACGGATTCGTTCGGCTTGCCTCATTAGGCATGAAGCCAGATGGAGGGCTTGCAAAACAGAAGATTTTCCACTTCCGTTCGAGCCGACCAATATATTTAGATCTTTGAGTGGTAGATCGATACTGTCAATTCTCTTAAATTTTTCGACTCTAATTGACTCCAGTTTCATTCTGAAACCCCATGAGACCGAAAGAATAAACTGAAAATTTCAAGTATATCGCCTTATTAGATGATTAATTTAACTTAAAAAATATACAAGATATGATTTGCTGTAAATCGATAAGTATAAATATTATGAAATCAATCCACCCGCCGCATCACCAAGCTCGCATTCGTCCCACCGAACCCAAAAGAATTCGACAGCACCGTATCCACCCGCTTGCGCTTGGCCTCGTGCGGCACGAGGTCGATCGCGGTCTCGACGGAGGGGGTGTCGAGGTTGAGGGTCGGGGGCAGGATGCCGTCGCGGATGGCCAGGATCGAGAAGATCGCTTCCACGGAGCCGGCGGCGCCGAGGAGGTGGCCGATGGAGGACTTGGTGGAGGACATCGAGGCCTGGGCCGCGTGGTCGCCGAGCAGGCGCTCCACGGCCTTCAGCTCCAGCTCATCGCCCATGGGCGTCGAGGTGCCGTGGGCGTTGATGTAGTCGAGGTCGCTGGCCTGGATGCCGGCGCGCTTCACGGCGGCGCTCATGCAACGGAAGGCGCCGTCGCCGTCCGGGGCCGGCGAGGTGATGTGGTAGGCGTCGCCCGTGAGGCCGTAGCCGATCACCTCGGCGTAGATCTTGGCGCCGCGGGCCTTGGCGTGCTCGTATTCCTCGAGCACGACGACGCCGGCGCCCTCGCCCATGACGAAGCCGTCGCGGTCGCGGTCGTAGGGGCGCGAGGCCTTGGTGGGGGCGTCGTTGAAGCCGGTGGAGAGGGCGCGGCAGGCGGCGAAACCGGCGAGCGCGAGGCGGTTCACCGGCGATTCGGCGCCGCCCGCCACCATGACGTCGGCATCGCCGAACTGGATCAGCCGGGCCGCGTCGCCGATGGCGTGGGCGCCGGTGGAGCAGGCCGTCACCACCGCGTGGTTCGGGCCCTTCAGGCCGTGCGCGATCGAGATCTGGCCCGAAGCCAGATTGATGATGCGGCCGGGAATGAAGAAGGGGGAGATCCGGCGCGGGCCCTTGTCGTGCAGGGTCACCGAGGCGTCGTAGATGCCGCCGATGCCGCCGATGCCCGAGCCGACCATGACGCCGGTGGCGCACTGGTCCTCGTAGGAGGTCGGGTGCCAGTCGGAGTCGTTCAGGGCCTCGCCGGCGGCCGCCATCGCGTAGACGATGAACGGATCGACCTTGCGCTGCTCCTTCACCTCCATGAAGGCGTCGGGATTGAAGCTGCCGTCGCTGCCGTCGCCGAAGGGCACGGAACAGGCGATGCGGCAAGCGAGATCGTCGACGGGGAACGCCGTCACGACCTTGGCCGCCGATTCGCCGGCGATCAACCGGCTCCAGGTGGCTTCGACCCCGCTGGCCAGCGGCGTCACCATCCCCAAGCCCGTCACCACTACCCGACGCATCGCGCTATCCCGAACCGGTCCTGTCATCACAACGAATGGCGCGCGGAGTCCGTTTCAGGGGACCCCGCGGACGCACGACCCGTGACGTTTAAGCGGAGTTCTTCTCGAGGAACTTCACCGCATCGCCGACCGTCTGGATGGTCTCGGCGGCGTCGTCGGGGATCTCGACGTTGAATTCTTCCTCGAACGCCATCACGAGCTCGACGGTGTCGAGGCTGTCGGCGCCGAGATCATCGATGAAGTTCGCGCCCTCGACCACCTTCTCCGGCTCCACGCCGAGGTGCTCGACAACGATCTTCTTCACGCGCTCAGCGATATCGCTCATCGGTCTTGGTCCTTAGCTCTTCAAGGTCGTGATGGTGCAAGGATCTTGTGGGTGAAGAGACTTGCTGGTGGAAGGTCGGTGAAGGTGCCGTGGCCGCCGTCCCGTCCCGGGACGACCTGTTCGGATGGAGCGGCCGGTGTGTTCGATCGCGCGTTTCGGGCAAGTCACCGGACTTGTCCAGTCAGTGACCCACGTTTTTCAAACCTCCGCAACACGCTGAATCGGCACCCCCCTCGCACGGCAGCCGGGGTGTTAACACAGGGTTCCGACGCTGGCGAGAGGCTGTTCACAACCCGTTCATCGGTGTGGCCTTTTCGAGCCAATCGCCTGTTTTTTGGTCTGTGCGCCGCAGCGAAACCGGGGGTCAGAACCCCTCAATACATGGCCATGCCGCCGTTCACGTGCAGGGTCTGGCCGGTGATGTAGGCGGCCTCGTCGGAGGCGAGGTAGATCGCGGCGGCGGCGATGTCGGCGCCGGTGCCCAGCCGCCCCATGGGGACGCGGCCGAGGATGCCCTCGCGCTGCTTCTCGTTCAGCGCGTCGGTCATCGGCGAGGTGATGAAGCCCGGCGCGATGCAGTTGACCGTGAGGTTGCGGGTGGCGACCTCGGCCGCCAGGGCCTTGGTCATGCCCACCAGGCCCGCCTTGGCGGCGGCGTAGTTGACCTGGCCCGGATTGCCGGTGGCGCCCACCACCGAGCCGATGTTCACGATGCGGCCGTGGCGGCGCTTCATCATGCCCTTCACGGCCGCCCGCGACAGCCGGAACGCCGCCGAGAGGTTGACGGCGATCACCGCGTCCCACTCGTCGTCCTTCATGCGCAGCACGAGGTTGTCGCGGGTGATGCCGGCGTTGTTGACCAGGATGTCGAGGCCGCCCAGCGCCGCCTCCGCCGCCGGCACCAGGGCCTCCACCGAGGCCTTGTCGGAGAGGTCGCCCGGCACGACGTGGATTCGCTCACCCCCGAGCTCGGCCGCGAAGGCCTCCAGGGCCGCCTGGCGCGTGCCCGAGATGGCGAGGGTCGCGCCCTGCGCGTACAGCCCCCGGGCGATGGCGCCGCCGAGGCCGCCGGTGGCGCCGGTGACGAGGGCCTTGCGGCCGGTCAGGTCGAACATGGGCTTTCCTCGAGGTTCAGCCGAAGGCAGGGAACGCGGCGATGTCGTCGGGGGTGCCGACCGCGCTCGCCGACGCGCCGGCGGCGATCCGCTTGACGAGTCCGGTGAGCACCTTGCCGGTGCCGATCTCGGTGAACTGGTCGACCCCAGCGGCCGCCATGGCGGCGACGCAGTCGCGCCAGCGCACGGTTCCGGTGACCTGGGCGACCAGGGCCTCGCGAATCGCGGCGGGATCGGTGAGGGGCGCGGCCAGCACGTTGGCGTAGACCGGCACCACGGGGCTGTGCATCGCGACCTCGACAAGTGCTCTCTGCATACGAGCGGCGGCCGGCGCCATCAGCGAGCAGTGAAACGGGGCCGAGACGTTGAGCAGGACCGCGCGCTTGATCCCCCGCCCCGGGGCCAGGGCCACGGCCCGCTCGACCGCGTCCTTGTCGCCGGAAAGCACCACCTGGCCACCGCCGTTGTCGTTGGCCACCTCGCAGACCGCGCCCTCGGCGGCCTCCGCGGCGATCGCCTGCGCGGTCTCGGCATCGGCCCCGATCAAGGCCGCCATGGCGCCGGCCCCGGGGGCCACCGCGTCCTGCATGGCGGTGCCGCGGATGCGCAGCAACCGGGCGGCGTCCGCGATGGAGAAGGTGCCGGCGGCGCACAAGGCCGTGTACTCGCCCAGGGAATGGCCGGCCACGCAGGCGACGTCCCGCTTCAGGTCGAGGCCGCGCTCGGCCTCCAGCACCCGCAGGGTCGCGAGGCTCGCGGCCATCAGGGCGGGCTGGGCGTTGGCGGTGAGGGTCAGTTCCTCCACCGGGCCCTCGAACATCAGGCGGGAGAGCGGCTGGCCCAGGGCCTCGTCGACCTCCGCGAACACGTCGCGGGCCTGATGGAAGTGTTCGGCCAGCGCCCGTCCCATGCCGACGGCCTGACTGCCCTGGCCGGGGAAGATGCAAGCGCGCGCCATGGTGAAGTCCTCGTCGTGCCGGGTCGCCCCGAGAGGCTCGGCCCGGGACAGGAAGGGCGGCGCAGTCGCACCGCCCGCCACCTGTGTCAACATGGCACCGCAGCGAGGCCGGGCGCCCTACCCCTCGTTGAAGAAGTCGACCGTGCCGGAATCGAGGCTGTAGGAGGCTCCGACGATCCGAAGCTTGCCGGCCTTCAGGGGATCGAGGAGCGACGGCTCCGAAGCGCTGCGCAGGCGCTCCACCACCCGGTTGACGTTGGCGCGCACGCAGTTCTCGGTGAAGTCGCCGGGCTTGTCGCGCTGCGACAGCACCGCGGGCACGATCGGCTCGATCATCCGGCCGATCGAACCCGGAAACACGGTGTTGTTCTGAACGACGTCGATCGCCGCTTCCACCGCGCCGCAGCGGCTGTGGCCCATCACCAGCACCAGGGGCACGCCGAGCTGCGAGACGCCGTACTCGATGGAGCCCAGAGCGGCGGTGTCGACGCAATTGCCGGCGTTGCGCACGATGAACAGCTCGCCGAGGCCGCGCCCGAACAGGATCTCCGGCGACACGCGTGAATCTGAGCAGCTCACCAGCACCACGAACGGGGTCTGGCCCAGCGCGATCTCGATCCGGCGCTCGCGACCCTGGACCGCGCGGACAGGGCTGTCGGTCTGGTAGAGGCGGTTGCCTTCCTTCAGGGCCTCCAGCGCCTGGTCGGCGGTCAGGGTCGTCTTCTTGGTCGAAGGCGCCGCGGCGAAGGCGAGGGTCGGCAACGCCGTGGCCGCGAAGCATCCGGCCCCGAGCCGGCATCCACAGCCGAGCAGGCTGCGACGACTGAGTATCGTGGTCATGGTGGAATATCCCCCCTCGCCCGGCCGATGCACCGCCGCGCCCGGATCTTCTAAACCGTGCCGCAGCACCGCGTCGCTGAGGCGTTATGCGGGACCGCAGAAAGGGATTGCCGGAGGATCGCCGAACGTGCGCAACGGGATAGACCCGCCGCAGCGCTTGTTGCCCGGCGTCAAGGGGTGTATGAGGCGGGCTCAGCCCAGAAATTCCGTCCGAGGAAGGAGCCGTCCGCCATGGCTCGCGTCACCGTTGAAGACTGCATCGACAAGGTCGAGAACCGCTTCGAGCTGGTTCTGCTGGCCAGCCACCGTGCTCGCCTGCTCGCCGCCGGCGCGCCGCTGACGATCGATCGCGACCGCGACAAGAACCCCGTCTGCGCCCTGCGCGAGATCGGCGACGAGACGATCACCGCGGACGACCTGAAGGAGCAGCTCATCCACTCGATGCAGAAGTACGTCGAGGTCGACGAGCCGGAGGCCGAGACCGTGCCGCTGCTGTCGAGCTCGCCGGCCGCTGCCGCCGTCGCCCCCCCCTCCTCCAGCGACGACAGCGCCGTCCAGTTCGATCGCATGAGCGAGGAAGACCTGCTACGCGGCCTCGAGAACCTGGCGCCGCCCACCGAGACGGACGACGAGGCCGAGTAGGCCATCGTCGATTCCCCAGATCCGATGAAGGACCCGGCCGCTGCGCCGGGTTTTTTCGTCTCGGGACCCCGGAATCGCGGCCGATGCGACGCCGTGGGGCTGGCGTGCCCGCGTGCGATGCGGGACACATCATGGGAACGGATCCGGTACCGGGGCCGTCGCGCGTGAAAGGGTCTTCCGGCGGATGATGCGCCAATACGAACTTGTCGAGCGGGTGAAGCGCTACAATCCCGCCGCGAACGAGGCCCTGCTGAACCGCGCCTACGTCTACGCCATGCGCGCCCACGGCACGCAGAAACGGGCCTCCGGGGACCCTTTCTTCGCCCACCCCCTCGAAGTCGCCGCGATCCTCACCGACCTCCGGCTCGACGATGCCACGATCGTGGCGGCCGTTCTGCACGACACCGTGGAGGATACGGCGGCGACCCTGGACGAGATCCGCGAGCTTTTCAGCCCGGAGATCGGCGCCCTGGTGGACGGCCTGACCAAGCTGAAGCGCCTCGACCTCGTGTCCAAGCGGGCGGCGCAGGGGGAGAATTTCCGCAAGCTGCTCCTGGCGGTGGCGGCCGATGTCCGGGTGCTGCTCGTCAAGCTCGCCGACCGCTTGCACAACATGCGTACACTCCACCACATGCGGGCGGACAAGCGCGAGCGGATCGCACAGGAGACCCTCGACATCTATGCGCCGCTCGCCGGGCGGATGGGCATGCAGGAGTTGCGCGAGGAACTCGAGGATCTCGCGCTCCGCAATCTCAAGCCGGAGATCTACGCCACCATCGCCCAGCGGCTGTCCGACCTCTCCGCCAAGTCGGAACGCCTCGTCGAGAGCATCGAGCATGACCTGACCGCCAAGCTCGCGGCCCAGGACATCAAGGCCGTCGTCACGGGGCGGCAGAAGCGGCCCTACTCCATCTCGGCCAAGATGGAGCGCAAGTCGGTCGCCTTCGAGCAGTTGTCCGACATCTTCGGCTTCCGTGTCGTGGTCGAGACCCTGGCCGATTGCTACGGCGCTCTCGGTGTCGTGCACACGAGCTGGCCGATGGTCCCAAGCCGGTACAAGGACTACATCTCGACGCCGAAGCAGAACGACTACCGTTCGATTCACACCACGGTGATCGGCCCGAAGAGCCAGCGCGTCGAGCTGCAGATCCGCACGGCGGCCATGGACGAGATCGCCGAGTACGGCATCGCGGCGCACGCTCACTACAAGGAGAGCGGCGGCAAGGACGAGATCGGCGGTGGACACCCGCGTCTCGCGACCGAGAGCGGCGCCTACCAATGGCTGCGTCGAACCATCGAACTCCTGGCTGAGGGCGACAGCCCCGAAGAATTCCTGGAGCACACCAAGCTCGAACTCTTCCAGGACCAGGTGTTCTGTTTCACACCGAAGGGTCGCCTGATCGCCCTCCCCCGCGGGGCGACCCCGATCGATTTCGCCTACGCCGTCCATACGGACGTTGGGAACTCGGCGGTGGGTGCCAAGATCAACGGCCGCATGGCACCGCTGCTGCACGAACTCGTCAATGGCGACGAAGTCGAGATCGCCCGGTCGGATGGCGCCTCGCCGCCTGCTGCGTGGGAATCCCTGGTGGTGACCGGTAAGGCGCGTTCGGCGATCCGGCGCGCGACCCGCTCGGCCGTCCGGCGCCAATATGCGGGCCTCGGACGCCAGATCCTCGATCGTGCCTTCGAGCGGGCGGCCAAGAGCTTCTCGGAGGATAAGCTCCGCGGGGCGCTGCCCCGTCTCGCTCGTCAGAGCACCGAAGATGTCTTCGCCGCCGTCGGACGGGGCGAGATGTTCTCGGGCGATGTCGTGCGGGCGGTCTATCCGGACTACAAGGACGAGCGCCGCGGTGCCCCGGCACCCCTGCCGCAGCCGACCTCGACCGACGGAGCCGGGCGCCTCAGTCTGTCCAAGGATCAGACCATGCGGCTGACCTTCCCGGAGGGGCGAAGCGCGGAGCATGGCCGCTCGGACGGGATTCCGATCCGCGGTCTCGACAGCGACCTGCCGGTCAGCTTTGCGCCCAACGGTGGTGCTGTTCCGGGCGACCGCATCGTCGGTATCCTGACGTCGGGCGTCGGCGTCACGATCTACCCGATCCAGTCGGCTGCCCTCGCCGATTTCGACAACGAGCCCGATCGCTGGCTTGACGTGCGCTGGGACGTCGAGGCCGGGACGAGCGAGCGCTTTCCGGCACGTCTCGCCCTGCAATCGATCAACGAGCCCGGCGTCCTCGCACAGATCGCTCAGGTGATCGCCGATCATGACGGCAATATCGACAATGTTTCGATGAAGCGGAAGACGCAGGATTTCACCCAAATCGTCATTGATCTCTCGGTCTGGGACCTGAAGCACCTGAACGCCATCATCTCTGAGCTTCGCGGAAAGCGGACCGTGAACAAGGTCGAACGCGTCAACGGCTGAGGCGAAGGCGCGCTTAAAAAACCCGAAGCGTCTATTTGGCCGCCTGCCGCTCCCCTTTCGCCCATCCGATCGCGTGAGGACGAGAACGCGAAGGACCCGATGCGGCACGCAGCGACGGTTGTATTTCTGGCGTGAACTTCTGCAGATTGCTGTCTGCCCGAATTCATATCCGACGAAATTTGACTTCTGACGTGATACGGCTTTAAACAATCAGAAGGTATTTCAGTCGACAAAGCTTCGTTGCGTGATCAATCCGTTCTTTTTTGCTTCGAGTGCATTCTGAGCATCTGCAACCAGGGCTGAGGAGCAAGCATAAGGTTCGGGGTCGCCCACCATTTTTTACAAAGATATTCGTTTTTTGTCTTCCTCTTAAGCGGGTCAACCCATGAGCGCACAACAGCGCAGCGCCATATTTATTGATGGCGCGAATCTTTACGCAGCGACAAAGGCACTCGGGTTCGACATCGATTACCGACGTCTTCTCCGAGAGTTCCAGTCAAGAGATTCGCTTCTTCGCGCCTTTTATTATACGGCAATTGTTGAAGACCAAGAATATTCGTCCATTCGTCCGCTGATCGATTGGCTCGATTACAATGGCTTTCGTGTCGTCACCAAGCCTGCGAAGGAATTCGTCGATTCGATGGGTCGGCGGAAGGTGAAGGGCAATATGGATATCGAGCTGGCGATCGACGCGCTCGAACTGGCCCCCCATATCGACCACATGGTGCTCTTCTCCGGCGATGGGGATTTTCGGTCCCTGGTCGAGGCGATGCAGCGCCGCGGTGTTCGGGTCACGGTCGTCAGCACGATCCAGACGCAGCCCGCGATGATCGCGGACGATCTGCGCCGGCAGGCCGACGAGTTCGTGGATCTCGCGCAACTGATCGCACGGATCGGCCGCGATCCCGGCGAGCGAAGCCCGCGCGCCCCGGACAGCCGAAATTCCGGCGATACGGGAACCCGCTTCCGCGGCGAGACGCCGGAGCGCTCGGCGCGGCCGAGCCCCGCTCTGGAAAGCCGTTACGGCATTCGCCAGAGCGATGAGGCGGTCGAGCCCTGAAACGTCGGAAGACTGGCGCTTGCCGCAGAGACTGAAGGATAAGGCCGGGCGATCCCGTCGCCCGGTCGAACGTCATGCCGGCCGACGGGTATCGAGCCGTCCTGGCAGAAGTCATCGGCACCTCGGTCGAGGCACAAGAGCAACGTTTGGGCGACAGCCTATCCCGTCGCATAAGCTTCGTTCCAGCGTTTGTAGCGGCGCGTGACGGCGATGCCGGAATGGCGCAACCTGCTCCGTGACGTCTCCAGCTCAAATTGGAGGCGGCGATCACGGTGCAGACGATCCTGTCCCGCGTGACCGATGCGCCGTCTGGGCCGATGTCCGGCACGACCCGTTCCTGCCGCTGGCCGGCGGGGACCCAGTGACGATGCTCGGTGTGGCCCGCCGGCGGACGCGGATGGCGTTATGGGTTCTCGGCCGCCTTCGGAAAACAGGGCTAGCGCGCAACGTCTGACGACCCGTAGGCGCCCGGACAGCGGACGCGCTGCCGCATGTCGTCTGACCCCGATCTTAATGGCCGCGGCATTGCCCGGGCTTGCGAACCACTCGTGGCCTCAGCCCTTGTCACGCATGATGCGGGCGCGGTCGCGCTGCCAATCCCGCTCCTTCGAGGCCTCGCGCTTATCGTGCAGCTTTTTGCCCCGACCGAGGCCGAGCTCGATCTTGGCGCGTCCCTGCTCGTTGAAGTAGATCTTCAGCGGCACCACGGTGAAGCCCTCACGCTGGGTGGCGCCGATCAGCTTGTTGATCTGCTTACGATGGAGCAGGAGCCGGCGGGGCCGCTTGGTCTCGTGGTTGAAGCGGTTCGCCTCGACGTATTCCGGGATGTAGGCGTTAAACAGCATCAGGTCGGTGCCGGACGGGCCTGCATAGGCCTCCCCGATCGTCGCCTTGCCCTTGCGCAGGGATTTGACCTCGGTCCCCGTCAGGGCGAGTCCGGCCTCCAGCGTATCGGTGATCTCGTAGTGGTAGCGGGCGGCGCGGTTATCAGCGACGACGCGGCGGTTCGATTCGGGTTTGGGAGCCATCACAACGTCGGGTCAGGCCGGTCGCGCCATCGCGACCGGGCCGAGGAATATGGTTCTGCGCGGACCGCTTTGCCAGTCGGGCTCAGGCGTCGAGCAGGCCCGCGTGACGCAGGGCTGCGTCGACCAAGGTTTTCGTCTCTGCACTGACGGTGAGGAGCGGCAGCCGGACCTCGTCGGTCATCAGACCGAGCCGCGCGAGCGCGTACTTCGCCGGTGACGGGTTCGGCTCCACGAACATGCTGGCGTGCAGCGGCATCAGCCGGTCCTGGATCTGCAGCGCTTTGGCATAGTCGCCACCGAGGCTCGCCTCCTGGAGATCGGCACAGAGCCGTGGCGCGACATTCGAGACCACCGAGATGCAGCCGTGGCCGCCATGAGCGTTGAAGCCGAGCGCCGTCGCATCTTCGCCCGAAAGCTGGATGAAGTCTTCGCCCATGGCTTGGCGCTGCAGGCTGACCCGGTCGAGCTTGGCCGTTGCGTCCTTCACGCCGGCGATGTTCTTCAGTTCGTACAGGCGCGCCATCGTCTCGACGCTCATATCGACGATGGAGCGCCCGGGAATGTTGTAGAGGATGATCGGAATGCCGATGGCGTCGTTCACGGCCTTGAAATGCGCGTAGAGGCCGGCCTGGGTCGGCTTGTTGTAGTACGGCGTGACCACGAGTACGGCATCCGCTCCCGCCTTCTCGGCGTGGCGGGCGCGCTCCACCGCCTCGGCAGTGGAATTGGAGCCGGCGCCAGCGATCACGGGAACGCGGCCGGCGGCCTCCTCGATGCAGATCTCCACCACCCGGTCGTGCTCGGCATGGCTGAGGGTCGGGCTCTCGCCGGTGGTACCGGTGGGAACGAGCCCGTGGATGCCCTCGGCGATCTGCCAATTCACGAATTTGCGAAAGGCCGCCTCGTCGAAGGCGCCGTCCTTGAACGGAGTCACGAGGGCGGACATCGCGCCCCTGAGGCGTCGTGTGGAGGTCTCGGTCATCCTGGCGTTCCCAGACGTCGGTCTCGTCATGCGCCGGTTGTCCGGCAGCGGCACCGCTTCGCGCGGACGGGGAGACATAGGCCGTCGCCCGCACCGGCGCAAACGCTGCTTTCATGGGGTTAATGCCTTCTTAATGCCCTTCGGGTGAGCTTGAAGGTCTGTCCACGGTGATGGGACTGGAAGAACCATGGTGTTCTCGACGCAACGCGCGGCCCTGATACTGGCCCTCAGCCTGGCTTCGGCCGGCGCTCTCGCGGCCTCGGCGGGCCCGGACGGGGAGCCGAGCCTGCGGCCGGCGAGCGACGCGGTGGCGCCCTCCGCGGCACTGCCCGAAGCCAAGATCCCCGACCCGGTCGCGGCGGACGCGCTCAAGATCGACGCGAAAGCACCGGAGGCCGCCCCGAGCCAGGTTCTTCCCGCCGCCGCCAAGGCCTATGCCTCCGCCGACCCTGAGGCCGGCATCGCGTTTCCGCTTCCCGACGCGGCGGTTTCGCCCGCAGCTCCGATTCCCGATGTGCCGGACCCGGCCCGGGCGGCACAGGTGGCGCCTGACGTGGACCTGCCGGCCCTGCGCCAAGCCATCGACGCCTATCGCAAGGGGCGCGTCTCCGAGGGCGACCGTCTGCGCGACGGGGTCAAGGACCCGGCCGCGCGCGCGCTCCTCGAATGGGTGGCGATCCGGGCCGGTGCCGGCATCGGCTTCGAACGCACCGTCGCCTTCACGCGCAGCAATCCCGACTGGCCGGCCGGCCCCCTCCTGCGCCGCCGCGCCGAGGAGGCCTTGCTGACCGAGCGCAGGAATTCCGCCACGGTGCGGGCCTTCTTCGCCGCCTCGCGGCCGGCGAGTGCGCCGGGCAAGTTCGCTCTGGCGCTGGCCTTCAAGGCCGACGGCCTCGACGGGGACGCCGCCGCTCTGGTGCGCGACCTGTGGCGCTCGGAAACCTTCGGCCGGAATCTCGAGACGAAGGTGCTGGATGCCTTTCCGACGGTTCTGACCCGGATCGATCACCGCTACCGCATGGAGCGGGCCCTTCTGAAGGAGGATTACGACACGGCCGGTCGCGCCGCGACCCTGGCCGGCGGCAGCTACGCGACCCTGGTCCGTGCCCGCCGAGCCGTGGAGGACAAGAGTTCGACCGCGCCTGCCGCCCTCAACGCGGTCCCGCCGTCGCTGCGCAGCGATTCCTCCTACATCCTGTCCCGGGCGCAGTACCTGCGCCGCCACGACAAGGTCGTGGAGGCGGCCGCGATTCTGGCCACCGCGCCGACCAACGCGGACGTTTTGGTCGACGGCGACGAATGGTGGGTCGAGCGCCGGATCGTCGCCCGCAAGCTCATCGACGCCAACGACCCCGCCGCCGCCTATGCGGTGGCCCGCGCCCCCTGCGCCCGCACGGTGGAGAAGCGCATCGAGGCCGAGTTTCACGCCGGCTGGATCGCCCTTCGCTTCCAGGACGATGCCGCGAAGGCGGCGCAGCACTTCGACGAGGCCGCCCGGATTGCCGAGACGCCGATCTCGCTCGCCCGCACCGCGTATTGGCAGGGCCGGGCCGCCGAGGCGATGGGCCAGGCCGGGTCCGCCAAGACCTTCTACGAGCGCGCCGCTCTCCAGCCCATCGCGTATTACGGACAACTGGCGCGGACCAAACTCGGACGTTCCAGCCTGTCCCTGCGCAGCATCCCCAGCCTCGACGCGACCCAGCAGGCCGCCTTCGACCAGCGCCTCTACGTCCGTGCCCTGAAGATGCTGGAGGCTGCCGCGATCCGCGACCTCGCGCTACCGCTCTACATCGATACGGCGAACCGCCTCACGGATGCGGCCGAACTCGAAGCGCTCGGCAACGTCGCCGCAGAGCAGCGCAACTCCCGCGCCCTCGTCGCCATCGGCAAGATCGCGGTGCAGCGCGGGCTACCGCTCGACGCCCACGCCTACCCGACCATCGGCATCCCGAACTACGAGGCTTCGGCCGCCGTTCCCCTGGTGGAGAAGGCGATGGTCTTCGCCATCGCTCGGCAGGAAAGTCAATTCGACCCGCAGGCGCAATCCAGCGTGGGCGCTCGCGGCTTGATGCAGATGATGCCGGCCACCGCCCAGCGCACGGCGCGCCGGGTCAGCGCCAGCTTCGACCCGGACCGCCTGACCAGCGACCCCGCCTACAATGCCCGCCTTGGTCAGGCCCATCTCGGCGAACTGATGGAGGATTGGCGCGGCTCCTACATCCTTGCCTTCGCTTCCTACAATGCCGGCGGCGGGAACGTGAAGAAATGGATCGACGCCTACGGCGATCCCCGCAAGGGCGGTGTCGACCCCATCGACTGGGTCGAGCGCATCCCGTTCACCGAGACGCGCAACTACGTTCAGCGGGTGATGGAGAACCTGCAGGTCTACCGCAATCGCCTGGACGGCAAGAGCGCCCTCCTCATCGACGGCGACCTTCAGCGCGGGGCGCGCTGAAGGTCGCGTGGTCAGGCGGGTCCAGCCGCGCTACTTGGCAGGGTCTCCCCCGCTTGCCCCGGATCCGCCGTGCCCGAACCCGCCGAAACCGCCGCCGTCACCGCCGCCGTCCTGGTCATCGGTGACGAAATCCTGTCCGGGCGCACCAAGGACAAGAACATCGGTACGATCGCGGACTATTGCACCGCCATCGGCATCGACCTAAAGGAAGTGCGGATCGTTCCCGACGAGGCCGACCGCATCGTCCCTGCCATCAATGCCCTGCGCGTTTCCTACACCTACCTGTTCACCACCGGGGGCATCGGCCCGACCCACGACGACATCACCGCCGACTGCGTGGCTGCCGCCTTCGGCGTCGCGATTGACGTGGATCCGCGGGCGAAGGCGATGCTGCTGGAGCGCCACAAGCCCGAGGACCTCAACGAGGCCCGCCTTCGCATGGCACGCATCCCCGCCGGGGCCGATCTCATCGCCAACCCGATCTCCAAGGCGCCGGGCTTCCGCATCGACAACGTCATCGTCATGGCGGGTGTGCCGGGGATCATGCAGGCCATGCTCGACAATGTCGGGCCGACGCTGGTGACCGGCGCCAAGGTCCTGTCGGAAACGATCGAGGCCGGCAATCTACCCGAAGCCAATTATGCCGGCGGTCTCGCGGCCATCGCCAAGGCTCATCCCACGGTCTCGATCGGCTCCTATCCGTCGATGACGCCGAACGGTTTTGCCAATCGCATCGTGGTGCGCGGCCGGGAAGCCACGTCTCTGGACGCCGCCCGGGCCGAGGTGGACGCGCTGCTCGCGAGATTGCGCAGCGGCACGCCCGCCTGAAGAATCCCAGAACCGGCCCGCTCCCATCGTGATCGCCCTCTTCGTCTGGCTCGGCTCGATAAGCGACGATGCCGGGCGCCTCTTCCCGCCGGCCCTGATCGGAAACATCTTCAGTGACACCGCCCTGGTGGCGGTTCTGAACTTCGGTCGGGTCGCGCCGGAGGTCGAGGCGCAAAGAGCCTCCGACGGTGCGGTGTGAGCCCTCCCTAATCGTTCTGGTCGGGCCGACCCCGGACGTAGCCGTGCGAGATGAGGCGATCCCGGCGCAGGGTCCGGCGCTCGGCCTCGCACAGGTCCGTGAGGGCATCGGCCACCGCGCGATGGAGCGCGAGAACCGCATCGCCGCCGGCCTCTTCCAGGTAGGCGGCCACGATCGCCGCCGCAGGCGAAGTCCAGGCAGGCGTGGAGGTGGACCGTGGCTGCATAAGCGATCCTGAGTAAGAACATATCAGGAACATGCGGCCGAAGGTCAGGAATGGTCAACCGATCTGTCGAGCTTTTCCTCGCCCTCCCGACATCTCGGGAGCCGGCACACGCAAATGTGCCGGCGCCGACGTCAGGCTCGGACCAGGCCCTTGCCTTTCACGGCAGCCGCGAGGGCCTTCAGGTTACGGTTGAGATCAGCGATCTCATTCAGGGCGATCGTCTTGTGGCCGTCCTTGACCGCGCGCTCGATGTCACTGACCTGGTCGGTGGCGATGCGCTTCAGTTCGGCGGCGAGCTGGTCCCGTGTCATCGTCGCTCCTGTCACGGCTGGAGGGGTGCCGGACCGGGATAGCGCGACGTGCTTAACCGGCCGTTGTCGGCCCCCGCAGTGCATCGCGGCTCGCATGCCGACGGGGCCGTCCGCCGGAATTTCTTACGCCGTCTGACGCTTCCGAGGGGGGTGTGGCTTGCGGGGCATAGTCGGCTCGGACAACCGCGAGTAGCTTGACGGCAACTCTCCGACCCTGGGACAGACACCCCGATGATTGCAAAGACTTTCCTGGCTGGCCTCGCTTCGCTCGCCGCCATCGGCGCAGCAAATGCCGCCGACCTTCCGCGCCGTCAGGCGCCCCCGCCGGTCTTCGTGCCGGTGCCGGTCTTCACCTGGACCGGTTTCTACGTGGGAACGCACAGCTCCTACACCTTCAGCGACAGCCAGACCATTCGCACGGTCGGCAACAACGCCAACACCGCCACGAACGTCGCTCTCGGCCGCCGCGCTCCCAGCTTCAAGGCCGAGCAGGATGGCATCGGCAACATCGGTGGCGGCATCGGCTATAACTACCAGTTCACCCCGGGCTCCGGCTTCGTCGTCGGCGCCGAGGCCGACGTCACCTGGACCGACATCGGCAAGCGCCGCGACTATTTCGGCCCGGCCATCGCCCAGAACAACTTCATCCCGGATCCGAGCAGCTACCGGAACCGTCTGAACTATCTCGGCACCGTCCAGGGTCGCCTGGGCTACGCTTTCGATCGGTTCCTCGTGTACGGGACCGGTGGTTTCGCCTACGGCGAGGTCAAGTACCAGGCCGACTTCTTCAACACCGCCAACCAGCTGGCCTATTTCGGTCGCTACAAGGGCATGGAGACGGGCTACGTCTACGGCGGCGGAATCGAGTACGCGATCCCCACCGACAGCTTCCTGAACCGCTTCAACTTCATCGGCGGCCTCCTCGGCGCCAGCGCCATCACGCTGAAGGCCGAGTATCTCCGCTACGACCTCGGCAGCCGCAACGTTCTGGTGAACAACACCGGTCTCGGCGCTCCGGCGACCGGCTCGTACACCTCGCGCTTCAACACCGAGGGCAACCTGATCAAGGCTGGTTTCAACTACAAGTTCGGCTCGATGTAAGCTTCGATCCGGCGGCCCCGCGGGGCCGTCGCGTTCGTGGCCCGCAAGGAAAAGCCCCGCTCTCGCGAGCGGGGCTTTTCGCTGTTCGAAGGGGGTTCGCACGCAGATCAGGTCCGCCAGGGGTGCGCGGGCAGCTCCGTCGACCCGATGCAGCTTGCGCCGGCCAGCGCCACCGCATGGTCGTTCTCGACCGTCGATCCGCTGACGCCGATGGCGCCGGACATCTCGCCGTCCTTGTCGACGATCGGGATGCCGCCCGGGAAGGTGATCAGGCCGTCGTTCGAATGCTCGATCCCGTAGAGCGGTCCGCCGGGCTGCGAGAGCTGACCGATCTGCCCGGTCATCATGCCGAAGAAGACAGAGGTCTTGGCCTTCTTCTGCGAAATGTCGATGGAGCCGACCCAGGCGCCGTCCATCCGGTAGAAGGCCTTCAGGTTTCCGCCGGAATCCACGACGGCGATGCACATCTGTGTGCCGAGCTCCGCGGCCTTCGCGCGGGCGGCCTCGATGGCCTTGTGCGCGTCTTCGATGGTCACGTGCATGATGGTATCTCCCTGAATACCTGGTGAGGGTCTTATGTCATGCGCCCGTCAGTCGGCTCGCTCTTGCAGGTTTGCCGCAACGCTTGGCCATGGCGGGCGTGGATTAACGAATGACGGGCGGTCTTGGTGCCGGCCAAGCTGCGGACCGGTCACCAAACAAAAGGGCCGCCCCGAGAGGGGCGGCCGAGTTGCGGGTTTCGTCAGGCGTCGGGCCGAGCCCTCAGCTCGCCGACATCGCGTTGGCCTTCTCGATCAGCGCCTCGGCCATGCGGATGGAGGCGATGTCGATGAGGCGGCCGTCGAGGGACACGGCGCCCTTGCCGGCCTTGGCGGCATCTTCCATGGCCGCCAGGATGCGGCGAGCCTTGTCGACCTCGGCAGCGGACGGGGTGAACACCTCGTTGGCGAGGTCGATCTGCGAGGGGTGGATCGCCCACTTGCCTTCGAAGCCGAGCGCGGCGCAGCGGCGGGCAGCGGAGGTGTAGCCGTCCGGATCGGAGAAGTCGCCGAAGGGACCGTCGATCGGGCGCAGGCCATAAGCGCGGCAGGCGACCATCATGCGGGCCTGGGCGAACAGCCACGGGTCCTGCCAATGGGTCTCGCGGTTGCCGGCCTCGTCCTTGTCGGTCAGGACCGAATAGTCCTTGTTCACGCCGCCGATGACGGTGGAGCGGGCGCGGGTCGAAGCGGCGTAGTCGGCGACGCCGAAGGACATGGCCTCCAGGCGCTTCGACGAGGTGGCGATCGCCTCGACGTTGGCCATGCCGAGAGCGGTTTCGATCAGGACCTCGAAGCCGATCTTCTTCTCGCGCTTTTTGGCCTGCTCGATCTGCGTCACCATCACGTCGATGGCGTAGACGTCGGCCGGCACGCCGACCTTGGGGATCAGGATCATGTCGAGGCGCGGACACGCTTCAACGATGTCGACCACGTCGCGGTACATGTAGTGGGTGTCGAGACCGTTGATGCGGATCATCATGGTCTTGTTGCCCCAGTCGATCTCGTTGAGCGCCTGGATGATGTTCTTGCGGGCCTGCTCCTTGTCGTCGGGAGCGACCGCGTCTTCGAGATCGAGGAAGATCACGTCGGCCTTCGAGGTGGCCGACTTCTCCATGAAGGTCGGGTTGGAGCCCGGGACGGCGAGTTCCGAGCGGTGGAGGCGCGGCGTGGCCTGTTGGATCAGGGTAAAGCTCATGGGGATTCCTTCCTGTTGCGAATGATTGGGTCGTTCAGGAGACCCGACGGTCGGGCCACCATACCCGTCCGGGTGCGGCTGCGCGCAAGACCGAGGGCCGGTGGCGGTCTTCGGTCTTGGGACAAATGGATCACCCCGTCGCGCCGAAGCCGACGGCGATGCAATTGATCGAGAGCAGCAAGGCGGACTTCACCGCCTCGCGTCGATCCTCGTCCTCCTCCGAGCGGAAGCGGCGCAGGAGCTCGACCTGCTCGCGGCTGACCTGGTTGATGGTCGGCAGGCGCCCGTTGAGGCGGTCGCGGAACAGGGGGAAGCGCTCGGCGAGCTCGCGGCCGCCGCTGACCCGCAGGGCCATCTCGCGGGTCAGGGCGTACTCGGCCTCGATCATCGGGAAGATGCTGTTGCGCGCGTTCTCGTCGGGGACGAGGCTCGCGTAGTCGCGCGCGATCTCCAGATCGACCATCAGCAGCGTCTTCTCGACCTCGTCGAGGATGAGCCGGAACGGCTTCGATTCAGCGAACAGCCGCCGCAGCTGGGCCTCGCCCTGCTGACCGCGCACGTCGAGGAAGCTCTTGAGGCCCGAACCGACACCATACCAGCCCGTGATGACGTGGCGGTTCTGCGACCAGGCGAACACCCACGGGATGGCGCGCAGGTCGGAGAGCGACCGGGCGCCGAAGCGACGGGCCGGGCGGGAGCCGATGTTGAGGAGCGCGATCTCGTCGAGGGGGCTCGCGGCGCCGAAATACGTCACCAGGTCGGGGTGCTGGATCAGGTTGACGTAGGCCGCGCGCGAGGCGCCCGACAGCGCCTCCAAGCAATCGTCGAACTCGTTACGGGGGATCTTGGCGGCCTCGCGCTCCGACTTCAGGGCGTGCTCGAAGACCGAGGAGGCCAGAAGCTCCATCTGGTAGGCGGCGGTGCCCCGGTTGGCGTACTTGAACGAGACGACTTCGCCCTGCTCGGTGGTGCGGAAGCGTCCGTTGATCGAGCCCGGTGGCTGGGCCGCGATGGCCCGTGCGGTCGGAGCGCCGCCGCGGCTGACCGAACCGCCGCGGCCGTGGAAGAACGCGATCGGCACGCCGGAGGCCTTGCCGAGCTGGGTCAGCTTGTCCTGCGCCTTGTAGAGTTCCCAGTTCGAGGCGACGAAGCCGCCGTCCTTGTTCGAATCCGAGTACCCGATCATCACCTCCTGGACGCCCCCCTGCCAGCGGGTCGAGCGGCGCACCACCGGGATCGAGAACAGCTCCTTCATGATCGCGGGCGCGGCGCGGAGATCGTCGATGGTCTCGAACAGCGGCACGATCGGCAGGCAGCAGATTTCGGTGCCGGTGGCGTCGAGGAAGTTGCCGGCCTCCTTGGCCAGCAGGTAGGCGCCGAGGATGTCCTGCACCGAGCGGGTCATCGATAGGATGAAGGCGCCGAAGGCTTCGCGGTCGAGCTGCTCACGCATCTCGCCCACCAGCGCGAAGGTCTCTAGGGTCTCGCGGGCGTCGTCCGGCAGGTCGTCGAAGCTGCGCTCCCCGGTCCGGGGTTTGGCCAGTTCCTCGATCAGCCACTTCTTCCACTCGGGTGAGTCGACGTCGGGCGGGGTGCGGTTCTGCCCATGGGACTGGATCCACAGGGCCTGCAGGGTCTTGGTGGTGCGGGTGGTGTTCTCGCGCAGGTCCAGGCGGACGGTGGAGAAGCGGAAGATCTCCACCATGCGCCGCACCGGGCGCACCAAGTCGATCGCCAGCGAGGCGCATTTCGCGTCGGCGAGCCCCTGCTCCAGGGTCCGCAGGTCGTTGATGAGGCCGTCGGCACTCGGGTAGTCGGGTCCGGTCGAGCGCTGACCCTTGTTACGCAGGATCGTCGCCTCGAGCTTGCGCAGGATGCAGGTGAGGAACTGCCGATAGGCCTCGCCCGGGTTGCGGTTGGCGATGGCGCGGCCGTCGCCGCTCTCGGCCAGCATCTGCGCCAATTCGGCCTTGAAGGTCGCCGGCACCGGCAGCGAGCGTTCGGTGAGGGAGAGCGTGCGCCCGAGGGCCGTCACGCCGTCGCGGTAGCGCCGCAGGGAGGCGAGCGCGTTGCGCTGCAGGGTGGTGCGGGTGACGGACGAGGTGACGTAGGGGTTGCCGTCGCGGTCGCCGCCGATCCAGGAGCCGAACTGGAAAAACGCCGGCACCTCGAACTTTTCGTCCGGGTAGTACTGCGCCAGGCTCTCCTCCAGGGAATAGAGCACCTCGGGCAGCATCTCGAACAGCGTCTCGTCGAAGAAGTGCAAGCCCCAGGCGACCTCGCGCTCGACGGTGGCCTTCTCCAGGTGGAGTTCGCCCGTCATCCAGACGAGCTCAATCTGGTCGCGCAGCTCGTTCATCAGGCCGTTGCGCTCGCGCTCGGTCCAGCGCGGCAGTTCCAGCTCGCGCAGCACGAGGTAGATGCGGCGGAACTTCTCCAGCACGGTGACGCGCTTGCCCTCGGTGGGATGCGCGGTGATCGTTGGGCGGATTCGGAGATCCTTGAGCAGCGCGTGGATTTCCGGAGCCTTGATGCCATTCGCCGCCGCATCGGCCAGCACGGCGCTGAAGCTGCCGCTCAGCGCCTCGCGGCCCTTGGTGCGCTCGACCTGACGGCGCCGGCGCATGGCGGCGTTCTGCTCGGCGATCGAGAGGAGCTGGAACCAGATGCCCTGCACCTGCAGCGCGCGGGCCAGCAGCTCGGGCGAGAATTCCGAGATGTTGGCGCGGCCGTGCAGCACGTCCTCGAGTTCGGGCTCGTGCCGGCGGGCAACGTCCAGAAGGGCATGGAACAGGATGTCGAGCGCTTCCTTCGACGAGGTGCCCGTGATGACGGGCGGCGCGAAGGCGTGGTCGACGGCTCCGACCGGGGCGTGAAGGGTATCCGTCATCGAAGGCCACCTCGAGGGAAGTATTAGCCGATTGACCGCGACGGAGGCAGCCAATGGATTGGTCTGTTGCGCCCCGCCGGCATGGGATCGGCGCCAGCCGTCGGGTTTTCAGTCGCGTCGCCCCTCCCCACACGCGCGATCGATTTCGGCTAGGCCGGCGATCCGCCGGGGGGGAGCGGTGAGTCGAGTTTCGAATGTCGGCGCGTGGCCGATCCGCAGGACGGATCGGCGTCGGCTCACGCCGCCAGCTTGCGCATCACCTGCGCCACCGTCGTGCCGAACTCACCGGGGCTCGGAGCGACCGTAAGACCGTAGGAGCGCATGATCTCGGCCTTCTCGGCGGCGGAATCGCCGGTCGCCGAGATGATCGCACCGGCATGGCCCATGCGGCGGCCCTTCGGGGCAGTGAGGCCGGCCACGAAGCCGATGACCGGCTTCGTCATGTTCTCCTTGATCCAGGCGGAGGCCTCGGCCTCCTGCGGACCGCCGATTTCGCCGATCATCAGGACGGCCTTGGTCTCCGGGTCCTGCTCGAACAGGGCAAGATGATCGAGGAACGACGATCCGTTGATCGGGTCGCCGCCGATGCCCACCGAGGTGGTGATGCCGATACCCTCGTCCTTCATCTGCGCGGCGGCCTCGTACCCGAGGGTGCCGGAGCGCGAGATCACGCCGACATTGCCCTTCAGGTAGATGTGACCGGGCATAATGCCGAGCATCGACTTGCCGGGCGAGATGATGCCGGCGCAGTTCGGGCCCACCACCATGGTGCGCTTGTCCTTGGGGTAGCGGCGCAGATAGCGCTTCACCCGCATCATGTCCTGGGCCGGGATGCCGTCGGTGATCGAGCAGATCAACGCGAGGCCGGCATCGGCCCCTTCCATGATGGCGTCGGCCGCGAAGGGAGGCGCCACGAAGGTGATGGAGGTGGTGGCGCCGGTGGCTTCCACGGCCTCCCTGACGGTGTTGAACACCGGCACGCCGAGATGAGTCTTGCCGCCCTTGCCGGGGGTGACGCCGCCGACGACGTTGGAGCCGTACTCCATCATCTCCTTGGCGTGGAAAGTGCCCTTGTCGCCCGTGATGCCCTGGATGATGATCGGGGTCTTCTCGTCGATCAGAATGCTCATGACGTATCCTCCCCGTTCTTAGTTGGCGCGCTTGGTCGCGGCGCAGGCCTCGACGGCCTTGGCGGCGGCGTCGGACAGGCTGTTGGCGGTGATGAGGTCGAGGCCGCTCTCGGCCAGGATCTTCTGGCCCGCCTCGACGTTCGTGCCGGCGAGCCGCACGATCAGCGGCACGTCGATCTTCACCTCGCGCGCCGCCTGAATGACGCCCTGCGCGACCCAGTCGCAGCGGTTGATGCCAGCGAAGATGTTGACGAGGATCGCCTTCACGTTGCGATCCGACAGGACGAGGCGGAAGGCCGTGGCGACCCGGTCCGGCGAGGCGCCGCCACCGACATCGAGGAAGTTCGCGGGCTCGCCGCCGGCATGCTTGATCATGTCCATGGTGGCCATGGCGAGGCCGGCGCCGTTCACGATGCAGCCGATCTCACCCTCGAGGCCGATATACGAGAGGTTGTGCTCAGCGGCCTGGGCCTCGCGCGGGTCGCCCTGCGAGGGGTCGTGCATGTCGGCGATGTTGCGCCGGCGGAACATGGCGTTGTCGTCGAAGGACATCTTCGCGTCGAGCGCCAGGACCCGGTCGTCCTTGGTGACGACCAGGGGGTTGATCTCCAGCATGGTGCCGTCGCAATCGCGGAACGCCCGGTAGGCGTTCATGATCGTCTTCACGGCGGCCGACACCTGCTTGATATTGAGGCCGAGCTGGAACGCGATCTCGCGGGCCTGGAACTGCTGCAGGCCGACGGCGGGTTCGACGACCACCTGGATCAACGCCTCCGGCTCATTGGCGGCGATCTCCTCGATGTCCATGCCGCCGCGCTGGGAGGCGATGACCCGCACGCGCTCGGCCTTCCGGTCGAGGACGTAGCCGAGGTAGAGTTCGCGCTCGAACGGATCCGCGGTCTCGACGTAGACGCGCTGGACCGGCTTGCCCTCGGGCCCCGTCTGGAGGGTCACGAGGCGCTTACCGAGGAGATCCTTGGCGGCGTCGCGCACCTCGTTGTAGGTCCGGCACAGCTTGATCCCGCCGGCCTTGCCGCGGGCGCCGGCGTGGATCTGCGCCTTCACGGCCCAGAACGATCCTCCGAGCTCGGTCGCGGCGTAGACCGCCTGGTCGGCGCTGAAGGCCACGGCTCCCTTGGGAACGGCGACACCGAAGCCGGCAAGCAGTTCCTTGGCCTGGTACTCGTGCACGTCCATCAGCGTTCTCCTCGGCGTTTCTTTCTTGGGGCGACTGTCTCGTAAATTTCACTTCACGGAAAGTGCTTCGCCATTTATATTTTTTTAAATTACCGTTCACTCTGCCTTGAGGAACGGTGAACTGTATTCAATTTGCACAAGAGCTGCCCCGATGGCGTCGGGAGCAGCTCTTGTTACCTCTGATCGTCCGGTTTGTCTTGAGCCGATGCCTCGCGGAACCGCCCGGACGTTCCCGAGGCCGACTCACCTTGGGGCCCGAGTCGGATCGCGCCTCAGTTCACCTTGGCCTTGACGACCTCATAGATGGACTCATTCAGCGGACCGGCCGAGCCCAGGAGGGTTTCGAGTTCGCGCAGGCGCTCGTCTGCGAAGGCGCGGTCGTCGAGGCCCTTGGCGTTGACGTAGACGTTCAGGGCCGCGCTGCGCAGGCCCGCATGCGCGGAGAGCACCGCAACACCGGCATCCGAGATCACGTTCAGGTTGCCCTTTTCGGCGACCGTCTGGGCGAGGTCGATGACCTTGCGGCAGGCGCGGCAACATTCGAGCGGCACGTCGGTGGCGACCTTGAGGGCGGCCTGGATCCGGTCCGCCCGCGCGGCCTTCTCCTCGTCGGTGGTCTTGGGAAGCCCATAGGCGCCCATGACCGCGTCGAAGGCCTCGACGTCGTCGGCGATCATACCGGTGAGTTCGGCGCGCAGGGCCTCGGACTGTCCGAGGATCTCCTTGAGCTCGCCCTCGACCTCGACGTACTTCTTCTTCCCGATGGTGAGGTTGCACACCATGCTGAGGAGGGCGGCACCCATGGCGCCCGAGATGGCGGCGGCACCGCCGCCGCCGGGCGTGGGCGCCGAACTCGCCAGACCATCCAAGAAGGTCTGGATCGTCTCGTGCGCGGGATTCTCTTTCTCCGCCATGGCGATCAGGCCATCTTCTTGGCGAGCGCGTAGATCGCCTCGGCGTCGAGCACCTGCTCGGTGTTG
Organism: Methylobacterium sp. Leaf111; assembly: GCF_001423285.1. Taxonomy (NCBI): domain Bacteria; kingdom Pseudomonadati; phylum Pseudomonadota; class Alphaproteobacteria; order Hyphomicrobiales; family Methylobacteriaceae; genus Methylobacterium; species Methylobacterium sp. Leaf111. Next base: position 355,950 of record NZ_LMNE01000001.1, read on the forward strand.
TCGAAGAGCTGGCCGACGCAGGCGCGGTGCAGCTTGAGCTTCAGGCCGCCGATGCCGAGCGCGCCGAACACTTTCTTGCCGTGCCGATCCTTGCCCTTGTCCATGGCCTCGATGCCGCCGAAGCCGAGGGGCGGCTGAGCGTTGTAATCGGCCACGAACTCGATGCTGGCCTCGTCCTTCCAGGCGTCCTCGGGCAGGAGCTCGAGGCCGATGGCGCCGGCCGAGAACACGAGGTTCTGGCCCTTGACGATCTGCGCGCGCGAGGCGGCGTCGGGCGTCTCGGCGGCCTTGATGTTCACCTTGAAGCGGGTGTTGATCTGGTCGGCGGCGGCCTGGGCCTTGTCGAGGGAGCGACCGCACAGGATGACGTCGGCGCCTTCCTGCGCGAGGAGCGCGGCCGAGCGCATGCCGACCGGGCCGGTGCCCGCGAGCACGACGGCCTTCTTGCCCTGGAGCGACCCGGCCGCCTTTTGCACCAGCGCGACGCCGGCGGCGGCGGTGGTGTTGGAGCCGTTGGAATCGAGCATGATCGAGACGCGGAACGGGCCGAAGAAGCGCTTCTTCACCGCCTCGAACACGGCCTCGCCGGCCGCCATGCTGCCGCCGCCGACGAAGATCGCCGTCGACTTCTTCTCGGAGCCGCCGCGGGTGTAGATCGTGCCGTCGACCAGTGCGCCGACATTGTCCGGAGTGACGTTGCCGTAGCCGGTGATGTGATCCGCGCCGCCATCGTAACCGACGACCACGTCGAACACGCTCGGGACGGCGTCGGTGTCGAATTGGAACAGCAGCTTCTTCATGTCTTCAGGATCCCTGTCGGTTCCGCGCTCGGCACGGCTGGCGTTTGGTTTCGATTTGGTCGATCGCTTCGGCGATCACGATGCGCCCCCGCGCGAGTGGGGAGCGCGGGCCCGCGTCACACTACGTTCTGCGGCTTGCCGGCGACGAAGGCCTCAACATTGTCGACGAGCTGGTCGGCGAGAATCTGCATGGCCTCCTTGCTGGCCCAGGCCACGTGCGGCGTGACGATGAGGTTGGGCAGGTCGAGCTCGCACAGGATGTTGCCGTTCTTGGGCGGCTCGGTCATCACCACGTCGAAGCCGGCGCCGCCGATGGTGCCCGCCTTAAGGGCTTCGGCTAGAGCCTCCTCGTCGACGAGGCCGCCGCGCGCGGTGTTGATGAGGAGCGCGTGCTTCTTCATCTTCGCGAGTTGTTCGCGCCCGATCATGTTGCGGGTTTCGGGCGTCAGCGGCGCGTGCAGCGTGATGACGTCGGACTCGCGCAGGATCGTCTCGAAATCGACGAGGCCCTCCTGGGGGAACACGTCGTAGGCGATGACCGTCATGCCGAGGGCTTCCGCCCGCTTGGCGATGGACTTGCCGAGCGCGCCGTAGCCGACGATGCCCAGCGTCGAGCCGGCGATGTCGTGGATCGGGTAGTCGAAGTAGCAGAATTGGGTCGACTTCGCCCAATCGCCCCGGCGCACGGAGTTGGCGTAGGGCACGATGGCCCGGCGCAGGGCGAACATCAGGCCGATCACGTGCTCGGGCACCGTGTTGAAGGCGTAGCCGCGGATGTTGACGATGGTGATGCCCTGGGCCTTGGCGGCCTCCTTGTCGACCACGTCGGTGCCGGTGGCGGCCACCGCGATCAGCTTGAGGTCGGGGAGCTGCTTCAGGGTTTCGGCCCGCATCGGGACCTTGTTGATCAGCGCGATCTCGGCACCCTTCAGGCGCTCGACGATCTCCTCCGGCGTCCAGGTCGACTCGTACTCGACGTACTCGTGGGGGAAGTTGAACTCACGGACGTTGGCGTCCAGGGACTCGCGGTCGAGGAACACGATCTTCTTCGTCATGGAATCCTCTGGCCGATCCGGCCAAGTCTCGGATAGGGCACGTCACGGGTGGGGTCGAGGTCGTGGCCGGGATGGGCGAACCCATCCCGGCCGAACGTCTGGCTTCGAAAGATCCGGAACCCGGAAAGGCTCAGGACTTCGAGAGCGGGTTCTCGCGCAGGTAGCTCGAGGCGGCGGCGACGCCGGAGCCGGGCTGGACCTTCACGCCGTGATCGAGCATCGACATCTCGGCACCCGCGATGGCGCCCAGCAGCGACAGTTCGTTCATGTCACCGACGTGACCGATGCGGAACACCTTGCCGGCCACCTGGCTCAGACCGGCGCCGAGCGCTAGGTTATAGCGCACGTAGGCGTGCTTGATGATCGCGGCGGCGTCGACGCCCTCCGGCACCAGGATGGCCGTGACCGTGTCGGAGTTCCACTTGGGCTCCTTGGCACAGGTCTTCAGGCCCCAGGCGGCCACGGCCTGGCGGGTCGCCTCGCCGAGGACGTGATGGCGGTGGTAGACGTTCTCGAGGCCTTCCTCGTTGAGGCAGGCCAGGGCCTCGCGCAGGCCGTAGAGCAGCGGCAGCGACGGGGTGTAGGGGAAGTAGCCGGCCGGGTTCTGCTTCTGGTGGTCGGCCCAGTCGAAGTACACGTGTGCGAGGCGGTCGTTCTGGCCCGACGAGGTGTCGGCGGCCTTGAGCGCCTTCTGGCTGACGCAGATCACGCCGAGGCCGGCGGGGAGCATCAGGCCCTTCTGCGAGCCGGCGATGGCGCAATCGACCTTCCACTCGTCCATCTTGAAGGGGAGCGAGCCGATCGAGGAGACGCCGTCGACGAACAGCAGGGCCGGGTGGCCGGCGGCGTCGATCGCCTTGCGCACGGCACCGACATCGCTGGTGACGCCGGTGGCGGTCTCGTTATGGACGACCATGACGGCTTTGATCTCGTGGTTCTTGTCGGCGCGCAGGGCCTCGCCGATCCGCTCCGGGTTCGCACCCGTGCCCCACTCCTCGTCCTGGACGATGACTTCCAGGCCGAGGCGCTGGGCCATGTCGATCCAGAGGTGGCTGAACTGGCCGAAGCGGGCGGCCAGGACCTTGTCACCGCGCGACAGGGTGTTGGACAGGGCGGATTCCCAGATGCCGGTGCCGGAGGCCGGGAACAGGAAGATGGTGCCCTCGGTCGAACCGTAGACGGCCTTCGTGTCCTGAAAGAGCGGCTTGGTCAGCGTGGGGAAGTCCACCGAACGGTGATCCTCGGACTGCACCATCATCGCGCGCATCACGCGATCCGGGATGTTCGTCGGGCCCGGGACGAACAGGTGGTTCCGGCCGGGACGTCGCGTTGCCGCCATGATGTTTTCTCCGTTTCTCACGTTAGTGACCACACGCGCCCTGGCGTGCGGCGACAATGATGCGCCGAGGGTTGAAGCGGATCGCACGGAGCGTCCCGGGACGATCCCGAGTGCTCGTAGCGGCCGCTGGTTAGATGAATCGCGGGACGAACTCGTACGTGCGCGACCTGTGGACGGATACAGGACCCAGGTCCGCCCGCGCCGAAGAAAGCCCTTCGACGCCCGTCGCCGCGCGCGCCACCGAATACCACAAGCCTCTTCTCCATGGGCCGGGTCGCGCGACACGCGCTGACCGCTGGGCCGTTTCAGCGTCGTCGTCCCCGGGGACGGCACCCTTAGTTCGCCTCGATGGGCTCCGGTCATGCGTTCTCGAACGCCGCCCGGTGGGGCACCTTGAGCGGGACTATGCCCGGCTTCCCGCCGAAAGGAAAACCCGAAATACTTGGTCTCAAATCAAAATTTTTTTTGTGGAAGAAGAGCTTACGTCGCGGCGCCGAAGGCGGCCGGTCTGACAAGGCCGACGTCATCAAACTGATACGGGAATCCGGTTTGGCTCCAGGGATCGGAGGCTGTCCCGGAGGCGAACGTGGGCGAAGACACCGAGACGACCCGCGTCCGGACCCTGTTCCTGTCCGACATGCATCTGGGGACCAAGGGTTGCCAAGCCGATCTGCTGCTGGAATTCCTGCGTGATTACGATGCGGACGAGATCTACCTCGTCGGCGATATCGTGGATGGCTGGCAACTCAAGTCCGGCTGGTACTGGCCGCAGAGCCACAACGACGTCGTGCAGAAGCTCATGCGCAAGGTTCGCAAGGGCTCGACGCTGGTCTACGTCCCGGGCAACCACGACGAGTTCCTGCGCGATTATATCGGCATGACCTTCGGTGGCATCGAAATCGCCGATCAGCGGGTGCATGAGGCCGCCGACGGCAAGCGCTACCTCGTCATCCACGGCGACCAATTCGACATGGTGGTCCGCCATGCCCGGTGGCTCGCGTTCCTGGGCGACGGCGCCTACACCTTCGCCCTCTTCGTGAACACCTACGTCAACACCGTGCGCCGCCGCCTCGGCCTCGCCTACTGGTCGCTCTCCGCCTGGGCCAAGCTGAAGGTCAAGAACGCCGTCAACTTCATCGGCAAGTTCGAGGAATTGCTCAGCGCCGAGGCCAAGCGCGTCGGGGCCGACGGGGTGATCTGCGGCCACATCCACCACGCGGCCAACCGGCAGATCAACGGTCTCACCTACCTGAACACCGGCGACTGGGTGGAATCCTGCACCGCCATCGTCGAGCACTACGACGGCACCATGGAGGTGTTGCACTATCCGAGCCTGCTGAGGGCCCGCGCCGGGCGGACCGATCTCGTCGACCGCACGCGGCCCGACGGAGCCCGGGCGGTCGCGTGAGGCTCCTCATCGCGACGGATGCCTGGCATCCGCAAGTCAACGGCGTGGTCCGCTCCCTGGAGAACATGGCCGCGGCGGGGGCTGCCTACGGCTTTGACCCGGTGTTCCTGACCCACCAGGACTTCGCCTCCCTGCCCCTGCCGGGCTATCCCGAGATTCGGGTCGCCTACGCCACCAAGCGGCACGTGGCGCGCCTCTGGGACGATCTGCAGCCCACCCACGTCCACATCTCCACGGAAGGGACCGTGGGCTATGCCACGCGGCGATACTGCCTCGCCCATGGCCGCCCGTTCACCACGAGCTATCACACCCGCTTCCCGGAATACCTCTCCGCCCGGGCCCCCGTGCCCGAAACCTGGAGCTATGCCTGGCTGCGCCGGTTCCATGGCGCGGCCAACGGCACCATGGTCTCGACCCCCTCCCTGGAGCGCGACCTCCACGCGCGCGGCTTCACCAACCTGATACGCTGGACGCGCGGCGTCGACACCGAGCTGTTCCGGCCTCGCCCGCCGGATGCGCCGGACCTTGCCGGGCTGCCGCGGCCGATCTTCCTCTCGGTGGGACGGCTCGCGGTGGAGAAGAACCTCGAGGCGTTCCTGCGCCTCGATCTGCCTGGAACGAAGGTCGTCGTCGGCGACGGCCCGGATCGGGCGCGCCTCGCGGGGATTGCGCCGGCGGCCCGCTTTCTCGGCATCCGCACCGGCGCCGCCCTCGCCGCCCTCTACGCCGCTGCCGACGTCTTCGTGTTTCCGAGCCTGACCGACACCTTCGGAATCGTGCTTCTCGAAGCCCTCGCCTGTGGCGTCCCAGTGGCCGCCTATCCCGTCACCGGGCCCCTCGACGTCATCGGCCGGACCGGTGCCGGCGTCCTCGATCACGACTTGCGTGCGGCCGCCCTGGCCGCCTTGGCAATTCCGCGGGAGCGTTGCCGCAGCGAAGCCCTGCGGTACACCTGGGCCGAGAGCGCGCGGCAGTTCTACGACAACATCGCACAAGCCCATGGCAGCACGTCCGTCCGGGTTCGGGCCGCGGGCACGCCATCGCGGGGCATCGTCGAACTCGGCTGACGCGTGGACCCGACTGGCCACGCACGCTAGGGGAAGGGATCAGCCCCCTGCCCGGACCCTGCCCGATGCCGCCCTTCGACCCGCGCCTGGCGGAGACCTACCCGGCCGTGATCGGCTGCGACGAGGTTGGGCGGGGGGCCCTCTGCGGCCCGGTGATCGTCGCGGCGGTGTGGTTTGCGCCGGCTGCATTCCCGCCCGAGCTTCTGGCGCGTCTCGACGACAGCAAGCGCCTGAAGGCGGCCGAGCGCGAGGCGTTGACTCCACTCATCCGGGCGTGGGCCCGCGTCGCGGTGGCGGCCGGATCGCGCGCGCTGGTGGACCGGATCAACGTCCGCGCTGCCACCCTCGACGCCATGCGGCGCGCGGTCCTCGGCCTGCATCTCGACGCACCGGTCTGGGTCGACGGCCGCGACACGATTCCGGGACTCGCCCTCCCCGGCCGCGCCGTGGTGGGCGGCGACCGGCTGGTGCCGCAGATCGCCGCCGCCTCCATCGTGGCCAAGACCCTGCGCGACGCATTGATGCGTCGGCTGGCCGGGCGCTACCCGGACTACGGCTGGGCGAGCAACGTCGGCTACGGCACGCGCACCCATCTCGCCGGCCTTGCACACCGCGGCCGCTCGCCCCATCATCGGCTCAGCTTCACGCGCGCCTACGATCTCAGAACAGGCTCAACTGGTCGCGCGGAACCCTGAACAGGTCGACGCGCAGGCGACGACGGACTTCGGGATAGCCGAGGCGCTGCCGGGCGAGCCGCATGCGCTGGCGGATCAGGTCGGCATAGGCGCCGGTGCCGGTCATCCGCGTGCCGAAAGCGGCGTCATAGGCCTTTCCGCCCCGCGCGGCGCGGACCAGCGACATGACGTGGCGCTGGCGGCCTGGGTAATGCTCGGCGAACCAGTCGTTCACCAGGTCATCGAGTTCGAGCGGCAGGCGCAGGAGTACGTGGCTCGCCTCCACGGCGCCGAGCGCCCGGGCCCGGGCGAGGATCGCCTCCAGCTCGTGGTCGTTCAACGAAGGGATGATCGGCGCGGCGATGACCATCACGGGAATGCCCGCGGCGCTCAGGCGGGCAATCGCGTCCAGGCGCTTTTGCGGATGCGGCGCGCGGGGCTCCAGCCGGCGTGCCAGGACGGGATCGAGGGTGGTCACCGAGATCGCGACCTTCACGAGACCGTCGCGCGCGAGGTCGGTGAGGAGGTCGAGATCGCGCACGACGAGATTCGATTTCGTCACGATGCCGACCGGGTGGCGGAACCGCGCCAGGACCTCCAGCACCGCGCGGGTGACGCGATGCTCCCGTTCGATCGGCTGGTAGGGATCGGTGGCGGTGCCCAGGGCGATCGTGGCGGGACGGTAGCCCGGTGCCGACAACTCCGTTTCGAGCAGAGCGCCGGCACCCACCTTCCGGAACAGCTTGGTCTCGAAGTCGAGGCCCGGTGACAGGCCGACATAGGCGTGGTTCGGACGGGCGAAGCAGTAAACGCAGCCGTGCTCGCAGCCGCGGTAGGGATTGATCGAGCGATCGAACGAGATGTCGGGCGAGGTGTTGCGGGTGATCAGCGTGCGGGCATGCTCCGGCCGCACCTCGGTCCGGACGGGGACCGCCTCCTCATTCCCGGACCAGCCGTCGTCGAAGGTTTCCCGTCGGGCCGCCTCGTACCGTCCGCTCGGATTGGCCGTGGCACCCCGGCCCCGCCGCCCCATCGGCTGCGGTGTGGTCTCGCCGAGGCGTCGCGCAGCCGCGGGGCCGGCGGACGATGGGCGAGTGGCGTCTGCTGGCATGGGCGAGGTTCATCCGTTGGGATCGGACGAGAACGTATCATGAACAAATGCTCGGGGCGCTGCAAAAATTTCAGGCAGAACGCGTGTCGTGTCGCGTTTCTACCCATTTGCGTCCTCTGCGTCGCCGCGATGTGGCTTGGCGCTACGCGAAAATACGGTATGCGCGCGCATGCTTTCGGCTCTCATCTCCGTGGCGCGGCCTGCCGACCCCGATTCCGTCGATCATCTCGCCGATACGCTAGGCGCGCTGGTCGCCGGAGTTGCGGCAGGACTCGTCGGTGACGCGGTGATCGTCGTGCCGGTCGCGAATGCGATGATCGAGGCCGTGGCCGAGGCGACCGGCGCGACGGTCGTTCTGCGTGGTCGTGGGTCGTCGCCCTGGTCGGCCGGTGCAAAGATCGCGCGCCGGGACTGGGTGCTGTGTCTCGAGGCCGGCGATGTTCCCGCCGAGGGTTGGATCCGTCTTCTGGACCGCTTCATTGGGACGGCCCGCCCGGAGGTGTCTTTGGCCCGCTTGCGCCGCCCCCATACCGGCCTGCCGGCACGCCTGGCCGCCGGAGGGGAGCGCGTCATCGGCGTGAACGCTCCACGCCCAGGCGATCTGGTGCGCCGCGAACGCCTGCTGGCGGGCCCGAAATTCATCCGCCGTTTGAAGGCCCGCCCGCTCGCGGCGCGCCTCGACCGGGCGTAATCGCCGCGGATCGCGGGTCGACCGTCCCGCCTACACCGAGATCGAAGCGCCGCGACGCAGGTGCTCGTCTAGGCGGGGCATGATCTCGACGAAGTTGCAGGGCCGATGGCGGTAGTCGAGCTGCGCGGCCAGGATGCCGTCCCAAGCGTCGCGGCAGGCGCCGGGAGAGCCGGGCAGAACGAAGATGTAGGTCGCGTTCGCGACGCCCGCCGTGGCGCGCGACTGCAAGGTCGAGGTTCCGATCTTGTCGTAGGAAATGCGGTGGAAGACGGCCGAGAAACCATCCATGCGCTTCTCGAACAGGGGCTCGATTGCCTCGGGCGTCACGTCGCGACCCGTGAAACCGGTGCCGCCCGTGGTGATGACCACGTCGACGGCCGGGTCACGGCTCCAGCACTCGACCTGTCCGCGGATCGCCTCGACCTCGTCGGGGACGATGGCGCGGGCGGCCAGGGTGTGCCCCGCCGCCGTGAGGCGCTCGACGAGGGTGTCGCCGGAGCGGTCGTCCCCCTCGCTGCGGGTGTCCGATACCGTGAGGACCGCGATGGCCAGCGGGATGAAGCTGCGGGTCTTGTCGGATGCGACCATCTTGGAATGCCTTCAACCGAACGCGGGCGGGACGGGACCGATCCTACGCGAAAGTCCCGCCCCCCGACAGCGCGCCGGCTGCAGCTCAGTTCCGCGCGGCCCGGAACGTGTCGCAGGATTTCGTCTGTCCGCTGCGATAGCCGGTCATGAACCAGCGCATCCGCTGCTCGGATGAGCCGTGCGTGAAGGAATCCGGCACGGCATACCCCTGCGACTGCTTCTGAAGCTTGTCGTCGCCGATGGCGCTCGCCGCCTGCATCGCCTCTTCGATGTCGCCCTGCTCCAGGGCGTTATACTTGTCGTTGGAATTCTTGGCCCAGACGCCCGCGAGGCAGTCGGCCATGAGCTCGGTGCGCACGGACAGCTGGTTCGCCTCGGTCTTGGTCGACGCGTTCTGCTGGCGGCCCTGGACCTTGCCGAGAATGCCGAGTTCGTCCTGGACGTGATGGCCGACCTCGTGGGCGATGACGTAGGCGTAGGCAAAGTCGCCCTTCACGCCGAACTTCTGCTCCATCTCCTTGAAGAACGAAGTGTCGAGATAGACCTTCTTGTCGATCGGACAGTAGAACGGCCCCATGGCGGCCTGGGCCGAGCCGCAGCCGCTGCGGGTGCCGCCGGTGTAGAGCACCATCGCGGTCGGGCGGTACTGGCGGCCCGTCTGGTTCGGCAGGACCTCCTTCCACACGTCCTCGGTGTTGCCGAGGATCGCGGCGGCGAAGCGCCCGCTCTCGTCCGTCGGCTTGGTCTTGCGCTGGGCCTGGGTCTGGGGGTCGACCTGCTCCTGGCGCGGGCGTCCGCCGCCGGACATCTGCTCGGCACCGCCGATCAGGACCGCCGGGTTGATGCCCGTGACCCAGCCGATGATGCACAGGATCACGATGGTGCCGATGCCAAGGCCACCGGCTCCGCCGCCGGGAAAGCCGAACCCACCACCGCCGCCACCTTCGCCGCGCCGATCCTCGACATTGTCCGACGAGCGGAAATCTTCCCAGCGCATGATCTCGTTACACCCTGTCCGGCCACGCGGCGTCACACACGGCCGCGTGAAGTAAGTCGCAGCTACGGGATACGGTTCCGCTTGGGCGCCGGCCCGAGCGGGCTCAGGCCTTCCCGTCGAGGGCGGCGCGCAAGGTCCGGAAGTCCCGCCAGGCGAGGCGCTTCTGCAGCGGCTGGCGAAGGAGATAGGCCGGATGCAGCGTCGCCAGGGCACGGATCTCGCGGCTCCCGACGCGGTAGGGGTAGAAGCGACCGCGCGCCTTCAAGATGCCGTCCTTGGTGCCGGTGATCGCCTGCGTCGCCGGGCTGCCGAGGCAAACGATGAGGTCCGGATCGGCGAGTTCGATCTGCCGTTCGATGAACGGCCTGCAGATCGAGACCTCCTGAGGGGTCGGGTTGCGGTTCCCCGGCGGCCGCCACGGCACGATGTTGGTGACGTAAGCGTTCGTCCGGTCGAGGCCGATGGCCGCCATCATGCGGTCGAGAAGCTTGCCCGAACGGCCCATGAAGGGTTTGCCGACGCGGTCCTCGTCGGCCCCCGGGGCCTCGCCGATGAACATCAGCTTCGCCGCCGGATTGCCGTCGGCGAAGACGAGGTTCTTGGCGGTGAATTTCAGCGGGCAACCATCGAAGCCGGCGAGCAGCGCCTCCAGCTCGTCGAGGCTCTGCACGTCGCGGGCCCGCGCACGCGCATCGCCGGCCGCCTCCCCAGGCCTGGACGCGGCCGACTGGCCGAAGGTCCGGGCCGGCGGCGGGACCGCGCCGCGCTGGGGCAAATCGGCCAGGACCATGCCGGCGCCGGGCAAGGGTGGCCGCGGCGGGGCCGGCGCGTCGCGCAAAGGCGTGGGCCGTGCGGGGGGCGCCGTCATCGGCTCGGGCGCCTCGGCCTCCGAGAAGCGATCGTGGGGCGCCTCGTCGAGGAAGAGGTCGAGTCCGGCCTCGACGTGAAAATCGAGGCTGGCGATGAGATCCCGCTGGCGGTCGTCGCTCTGGCTCATGATCCCGATGTGGCGCCTCACGCAGTTGTGGACAACCGGGCGTGCGACGCTGCGCACTGCCTTTTGACCCGCGCGACATCGTCACCCGCTGCCCCCGAGACCTTGGCGCCGCTTGCGTTCTCAGGTTGGAATGGGTTGAGAGTGATCGCCGGACACGGGATCGTCGGTCCGTAGACGGACGATCGGGACGAATGACGAGGGCCCCGCGGCAAAGCAGGGCCTCACAGGAGGATGACGGATGGCGCTGCCCGAACGCGAGGCGATGGAATTCGACGTGGTCATCGTGGGGGCCGGGCCGGCCGGGCTCGCGACCGCCATCCGCCTCAAGCAGTTGTCCGCCGATGCCAGCATCGTCGTGGTGGAGAAGGGCTCAGAGGTCGGTGCCCACATCCTGTCGGGCGCGGTGATCGATCCCTCGGGCCTCGACGGCCTGCTGCCCGGCTGGCGCCAGGACGAGGCGCGCCCGCTCAAGACGGCGGTCGCGCGAGACGAGTTCATGTTCCTGACCAAGAACAGCGGCCTCACCATGCCGAACCTGTTCTTCCCCAAGCTGATGTCGAACCACGGCAACTTCGTTGGCTCGCTCTCGAACGTGACGAAGTATCTCGGCGCCAAGGCCGAGGAGCTCGGCGTCGAGATCTACCCGGGCTTCCCGGCATCCGAGGTGCTCTACGACGAATCCGGCGTCGTCGTGGGCGTCGCCACCGGCGACCTCGGCATCGGCAAGTCCGGTGAGCCGCGCGACGACTACACCCGCGGCATGGAGTTGCGGGCCAAGTACACGGTCTTCGGTGAGGGCGCGCGCGGATCGCTGACCAAGACGGTGATCGATCGCTTCAAGCTCAACGCTTACAGCGACCACCAGAAGTACGGCCTCGGCGTCAAGGAACTCTGGCAGCTCGCCCCTGACAAGTTCCAGGCCGGCCTCGTGCAGCACACCATGGGCTGGCCCCTGCCGAACAAGGCCGGCGGCGGCTCCTGGCTCTACCATTTCGACGACGGCCTGCTCTCGGTCGGCTTCGTCACGCACCTGAACTACGAGAATCCGACCCTGTCGCCGTTCGAGGAGTTCCAGCGCTTCAAGACCCACCCGATGATCGCCGAGACCTTCGACGGGGCCAAGCGCATCGGCTACGGCGCGCGCGCCATCATGGAGGGCGGCTGGCAGTCGGTGCCGAAGCTCGTGTTCCCGGGCGGCTGCCTCGTGGGCGACTCCGCCGGCTTTGTGAACGTGCCCCGCATCAAGGGCTCGCACAATGCGGTCCTGTCCGGCATGCAGGCGGCCGAGGCCCTGGCGCAGGCACTCGAATCCGGCCGGCAGGGCGACGAGCTCGAGACCTACGAGAACGGCTGGCGCGACAGCGCCATCGGCCAGGACCTGAAGCGCGTGCGCAACGTCAAGCCGCTCTGGTCGAAGTACGGCACGCTCGTCGGCGTCGGGCTCGGCGGGCTCGACATGTGGTCGAACACCATCCTGGACGCCTCGCCCTTCGGAACGCTGCGCCACGGGAAGCCGGACCACGCGACGCTGAAGCCGCTGAGCGAGGTGAAGCCGATCGTCTATCCCAAGCCCGACGGCAAGCTGACCTTCGACCGACTCTCCTCGGTCTACCTGTCGAACACCAATCACGAGGAGGACCAGCCGGCCCACCTCAAGGTGCGGAACATGGAGCTGCAAAAGGCCTCCGAGCACGACGTCTACGGTGGCCCGTCTGCCCGCTACTGTCCGGCCGGCGTCTACGAATGGGTGGAGGATGCCGGCGCCAGCGACGGCGTACGCTACCAGATCAACGCCCAGAACTGCGTCCACTGCAAAACCTGCGACATCAAGGATCCGAACCAGAACATCAACTGGGAGACCCCGGAAGGACCGGGCGGGCCGAACTACCCGAACATGTGAGGGGGCCGGTCCGCTGCCCGGATCACGGTCGAATGAGGGGGGATGGCGGGCGCAGGGGCCGCCATCCTTATGCCTTGCGAGGATGGCGGTAAGAGTCCAGTGTCCCGCCCCGAACTAGCCCGGCCACCGAGATGGCCGGTGCGCAGGAGCCGTGATCGGTGCCCATGAACGGAACAGCCAAAACCAGCCGGACCGGCCGCCGGGTCCTCTCGGCCCTCGCCGTCTGCCTCGCGAGCTCGTCGACGGCCTACGCGGCTCAGCCGCGGGAATCCGCTCCGATCTCCGAGTACGAGCCCGCGGAGTCGCTGGAGGGCAACTTCCTCTCGGCCTACATCGCCGGTGCCTCCAAGGACACTGCAGCCGCAGCGAGCTACTACCGCGAGGCCGTGAAGGCCGATCCCCGCAACGCCGAGCTGCTGGAGCGGGCCTTCGTGTCGCTGCTCGCCGACGGCTCCCTGCCGGACGCCTTCCGGGCCGCCGAACGCCTGACCAGCCGCGACGGATCGAACGGCCTCGCCCAGCTCGCCCTCGGCGTGCGCCAGATCAAGGCGGGACAGTTCGCCCAGGCCCGCCAGAACTTCGCGCGCAGCGGCCGGGGGGCCGCCGCCGACCTGACCGGGACGCTGCTCACCGCCTGGGCCTTCGCCGGGGCCAACGACGGCAAGCGCGCGCTGGAGACCATCAACAAGCTTAAGGGCGAACGCTACTACAACACCTTCCGCGACTTCCATGCCGGGCTGATCGCCAGCCTCGTCGGCGATCAGGCGGAAGCCGAGCGCCGCCTCAAGGCCGCCTACGACGCCGACCGCAACACCCTGCGCATCGTCGACGCCTATGCGCGCTTCGAGGCCCAGGCCGGCCGCACCGACCTCGCGATCCAGGCCTATACCGAGTTCGACAAGCTGCTGCCGCGCCACCCCATCGTGCGCGATGCCCTGACCAAGCTGAAGGAGGGCAAACCCCTCAGCCGCCTCGTCAACTCGGCGCAGGAGGGCGCGGGCGAGGTGCTGTACGGTCTCGGCTCGGCCGGCTCGACCCAGGGCGACGAACTGCCGGCGGTGGTCTACCTGCGCCTCGCCCTCTACCTCGCCCCCGAGCACGCCCTCGCGCGGCTCACCCTTGCCGACATCCTCGACCGGATGAAGCAGACCGAGCGGGCCAACGAGGCCTATTCGCAGATCCCCACCACCTCGCCCCTGCGCCTCAATGCCGACGTCCAGGTCGGACTGAACCTGGAGCAGATGGGCAAGGGCGACGAGGCCATCGCCCATCTCGATGCCGCGATGAAGGCGCATCCGGACGACATCGACGTCGTCACGGCGCTCGGCAACGTCCAGCGTTCGCGCAAGAAGTACGAGGAGGCGGCGGAGACCTACAGCCGTGCCATCGCGCTGATCGGCGACAAGCCGGCCGCGAACTATTGGACGACGTTCTACTTCCGGGGGACCGCCTACGAGCGCGCCAAGCAGTGGCCGAAGGCCGAGGCCGACCTGAAGAAGGCCCTTGAGCTGGTGCCCGCGAGCCAGCCCGGCGCCCGGGCCCAGGTGCTGAACTACCTGGCCTATTCCTGGGTCGATCAGAACATGAACATCGACGAGGCCTTCACGATGCTGAAGCAGGCCGTCGATGCGGCCCCGCGCGACGGCATGATCATCGACAGCCTGGGTTGGGCCTATTTCCGCCTCGGCCGCTGGGACGATGCGGTGCGCGAGCTGGAAAAGGCGATCGAGCTGAAGCCCGGCGATCCGACCATCAACGACCACCTGGGCGACGCCTACTGGCGCGCCGGGCGTCGCCTGGAGGGCAAGTTCCAATGGCAGCACGCCAAGGACCTGAACCCAGAGCCGGACGACCTCGAGAAGATCAATGCCAAGCTCAAGGACGGCTTGCCGGAACTCGAGAAGCCCGCCGCCACCGCCGAGAATCCGCCCGAGAGCAAGGTGAACCCCGAGCTGCCGAAGGGCGCCCCGGCCCCGAACGAGCCCCCGGGCGCGGCCGATAAGAAGAGCGGCGGTTGATCGGCCCGAAGGCTTGACGGAACGCGCGTCGCGGGGCCAGACCGGCCCCGCGACTGCCCGACCCGTGAGCCCCGAGTGTCCGTGCCCCTCCTCGTCACCCGCGCTCCGGCGAAAATCAACCTCACCCTTCACGTCCTCGGCCGCCGGGCCGGCGACGGCTATCACGAGCTCGAAAGTCTCGTGGTCTTCACCGGCGCAGGCGACACGCTCAGCCTGGAGCCGGGTCCCGACCTAGCGCTGACCGTTTCGGGGCCGACGGCCGGCCCGGCCGGCCCCCTCGACGACAACCTCGTCATCCGCGCGGCGCGTCATCTCGCCCGCCTTCGGCCTGGTCTCCGCCAGGGCACCTTCCATCTCGTGAAGCGCCTGCCCGTCGCCGCAGGCATCGGCGGCGGCTCTTCCGACGCCGCGGCGGCCCTGCGCCTTCTGGGCCGCCTGAACGACATCGCCCCCGACGATTCGGACCTGGTCGCGGCCGCCCGTGCCACTGGCGCCGATGTCCCGGTCTGTCTTGTCCCACGCGCCCGCATGATGGCGGGCGCTGGCGAGGCCGTCGGACCCGCCCTGGATATGACCCCGCTGCCGGCGGTCCTCATCAATCCGGGCGTCCCGGTCGAGACTGCGCCGGTGTTCCGCGCGCTCGGGCTCGCGGTCGGCGATCGCCACGGCACCGGCGCGCATCCCGTCATCGCCCCCGGTCTCGGGGCGGAGGCCCTCCTGCGCGCGATCACCCCTGCCCGCAACGACCTCGAAACCCCGGCGCGGAGCCTCGCCCCGGTGATCGACGTGGCGCTCGGGGCCCTGCGGGCCGCCTCCGGATGCCGCTTGGCGCGGATGTCGGGGTCCGGCGCGACGGTGTTCGGGATTTTCGGGCATCGGTCCGAGGCGGCCCGCGCCGCACGCAGCATCGCGGCAGTTCATCCAGGCTGGTGGGTCACGGCAGCGATGCTGCGCTAAGCATTCGCCCTCTTGGTGGGATAGCAACTTTCCGTGCAACGGCGCCGACTTCAGACGTCAGCTTTACGCTCGCTCAAGGTTTGAGGCTGCAGGATCGGCGCGCGCAAGGAGCGGTGCATGCCCGACCAAAAAAACAACTCGTGGGGAGAGGGCGAGCTCCGAGAACTCCTGTGCCTGATGATGATCGGCTCCTGCATCTGGATCGTCGGCACTCAGCTGGGGTTCTTCACGGTTCTCATCGACGCGACCCGGACGCATCAGCTTCAGGATCTGCTGATGCTGTCCCTCTGCATGAGCCTGGGCGTGGTCGTGGCGGCCATCCGCAAGTCGTTCAAGCTGCGCAAGGCGATGCAGGATCGGGACGGGGCCGAGGCGCATGCCGAGGCCGTCGCACGCCACGATGCGATGACGGGTCTCGCCAATCGCCGCCTGTTCGGCGAAACCCTCGCGGCGCGCATCCGCGTGGCCACCGGTCTCCCGCGGGTCGCCGTGATGCTGATCGATCTCGACCGCTTCAAGCCGGTGAACGACGTCCATGGTCATGCCGCGGGTGACGCCGTCCTCTGCGTCATCGCCGATCGCCTGCGGGCCCTCGCGCCGCCCCAGAGCCTCGTCGCGCGCCTCGGGGGCGATGAGTTCGCTCTTCTTCTCGACACCGACAGCGATCCGGAAGCTCTGGCGCGGCTCGCGCAGGGCATCATCGCCTCGCTCTCTCAGCCGATCGCCTGGACCCAGAGCCGTCTCGAGATCGGCGCCACCATCGGAATCGCGACGGCGACGGAGGAGAGCCGCACCGCCGAGGCGCTGCTGCACGCCGCCGATGTCGCCATGTACCAGGGCAAGCGGGATGGGCGCGGGACCTACCGGTTCTTCCATCTCGACATGGGTCAGGCCCTGAAGGCACGCGCCCGGCTCGAAGGGGAATTGCGGGTCGGCATCGAGCAGGGCGAGATCGAGCCGTTCTACCAGCCAGTGGTGTCGCTGCCCGGCCGCGATCTCATCGGGTTCGAGGTGCTGGCCCGCTGGAATCATCCCCGGCTGGGCGTCCTGACCCCGGCCGATTTCATCAGCCTGGCCGAGGAGACCGGTCTGATCGCCGAGCTCACCTGGTCGCTGATGCGCCGGGCCTGCCGGGACGCTCGGCTCTGGCCGGCCCATCTCCAGCTGGCGATCAACATCTCGCCGCTGCAGCTGCGCGATCCGCACCTGCCCGAGCAGATCCTCGGCATCCTGACGGAGACCGGGTTCGCACCGGGTCGCCTGGAGATCGAGATCACCGAGACGGCCCTGGTGAACGATCTCGAAGCGGCGCGGACCGCTCTGAAATCGCTCCAGAGCTTTGGCGTCCGCATCGCCCTCGACGATTTCGGGACTGGATATTCCAGCCTCTACCACCTGCGCGAACTGCAGTTCGACAAGCTGAAGATCGATCGCAGCTACGTGGAATCGATGCGGCTGAGCAGCGAGCGCGCCAAGCTCGTGGATGCGATCATCGCCCTGGGCTCCAGCCTCGGCCTTCTCACCACGGCCGAGGGCATCGAGAGCGGGACCAGCGTCGATTGGCTTGCCGGCCAGGGGTGCACCTACGGCCAGGGCTACCTCTTCGGGCGGCCCATGGACAAGGCCACCACCGACGGTCTTCTCACGCAATGGTCCGACGACGCGGGCCGGATCGTGATCGCGCCGTCCCTGGCCGAAACGTCCGAGGTCACCGATTGCGAGCACGTGGCCCTCGCTCCGCCGCCGGTCATGCGCCAGGCAGCAGCCTGACGATCCGACGCTGCGCCGGGACGCTCAGTGCGCCCGGGCGATGCAGAAGTCGACGACCTGCAGCAGGGCGTGCTTCATCGGGCTCGGCGGGAACGTCTTCAGGGCATCCCGGGCCCGGTCGCCGTACAGGCGGGCGCGCGCCATCGTTTCCTCCAGGGCGCCGTGACGCCGCAGGATGGCGCGCGCTGTTTCGAGATCGTTGTCCGTGACCTCGCCGAGTTCGAGCGTCCGCTTCCAGAAGCCGCGCTCGCTACCCGTGGCACGACGCACCGCCAGGACGATGGGTAGCGTGATCTTACCCTCGCGAAAATCGTCGCCGACATTCTTGCCCAGGGTATCGCTGGTGCCGCCGTAATCGAGGACGTCGTCGATGAGCTGGAAGGCGATGCCGAGGTTCATGCCGTAGGCGCGGCAGGCTGCCTGCTCGGCGGCGTCGCGCTGAGCCAGGACCGGACCGACCTCGCAGGCGGCGGCGAACAACTCCGCCGTCTTGGCGCTGATCACCGCGAGATACTCGGCCTCGCTCGTTTCTGTGTTCTTCGCCGCGGTGAGCTGCATCACCTCGCCCTCGGCGATGATGGTGGCCGCCGCCGACAGGATGTCGAGGGCCTTCAGCGATCCGACCTCCACCATCATGCGGAAAGCTTGGCCGAGGAGGAAATCGCCCACCAGGACGCTGGCCTCGTTCCCCCACTTGATGCGGGCCGCCACCTTGCCGCGACGCATGTCGCTGCCGTCGACCACATCGTCGTGCAGGAGGGTCGCGGTATGCATGAACTCGACGCTGGCGGCGAGCTTCACCGCGCCGTCGCCGACATAGTGGCAGAGATCGGCGGTCGCGAGCGTGAGGATCGGCCGGAGGCGCTTGCCGCCCGAGGAGATCAGGTGGTTGGCGACTTCGGGAATCATCTGGACGTCGGATCCGGTGCGGGACAGGATCGTCGCGTTGACGCGCTCCATCCCACCGGACACCAGGGCGACGAGGTCGGCCAGGCTCGCCTCGGGATCGGGACTTCTCTCATCGATCGGAACTACGACGCCCAAGACCTTGAGGCCTCCCGCTTCCCTACGCCAACGCGGCGCGATCCAATCGACCGCGTCCGTGACACCCCATCGCATGCGCCCGGAGACGCTGCAACACGCACCATGCCGCAAGCTATACATCCGTAGGCGGTGCCCGGGATGGCGCCGGGGAGAGCGTGTATGACCGAACTCATTCGCAGCAACGACGTGGTCCTGATCGGGTTCGCCCAGTCGATCCTGGAGGCCGCAGCCATTCCGGCCCTCGTCGCCGACCAGCACATGAGCCTTCTCGAAGGCTCCATCGGCGCCTTCGCGCGGCGTCTCCTGGTGCCGCGGGATCAGGCGATGCAGGCGCGCCGCCTGCTCACGGATGCGGGCCTCGCCCACGAGTTGCGGGATGCCTGAGCCCGGGGCCGATCTCTGGCTCGGCGGACGGCTTCGCCTGATCCAGCCGCCGCGCGGCGCGCATCGGGCCGGCACGGACGCGGTCCTTCTGGCGGGGCTCCTGGCACCCGAGTCCGGTGCGGTCGTCTGCGACGTCGGGGCGGCGAGCGGTGCGGTGGGCCTCGCGGTCGCCCTGCGGAGCCCCGACTGCCGCGTGGTGCTGGTGGAACGCGACCCGGACCTGGCGGCTTACGCCCGGTGCAACGCAGAGGCGAATGGCCTGGTAAACCGCACGACGGTCATCGAGGCGGACGTGCTGGCGCCCGGACTGCGTCGGCAAGCCGATGGCCTGACGCCCGGCCTCGCCGACCTCCTCCTGACGAACCCGCCCTACTTCGAGCCCGGACGACACCGGCCCTCCCCCGTGACCGGCAAAGCCAGCGCGCATACCTTTTCGGGCGGCGGGATCGAGGCCTGGATGCGCAGCTGCGTCGATCTGCTCCGCCCACAAGGTCGGCTCGGCCTGATCCACCGGGCGGATCACCTCCCCGCCTGCCTCGACGCCGCCCGCGGCCGCTTCGGCGCGCTGGCGATCCGGCCGGTCCACGCCAAGCGGAATCAGCCGGCGATCCGCATCCTCGTGAGCGGCGTGAAGGGAAGCCGGGCTCCGCTGCGGCTCCTGCCGCCCGTCGTCCTTCATGACGACGAGGGCCGCTTCACCCCGCACGCCGCGGCCCTTCACGAGGGTCGCGGGTGGGTCGATGCCGGCGTCGAGGTCCCCTGAGGGGCGCGCTCAGTAGAACGTCCGGACCCGATAAGGCCGATGCCAGCCGTGATGGCGGTGGCCCCAGCCGTGGTGCCGGCGCCAATGGTGGCGGCGATACCCGTGGTGGCGATGGTGCCAGTGCCGGCGGTGATGCCAATGACGCCGATGTCCGTGCCACCGGGCCTGCGCCACCAGGGGGGCCTGCGCACCGGCCTCGATACCCGCCACGGGCATCGGCGCGGCGGTCGCCGTCGCTCCAAATCCCATCGCACCGGCCAGCATGCCGAGTGCCAGGGCCATCCAACGCATCATGCGCATGGTCGCGTCTCCTTCGCTGCTGCGCGGGCCTCCCCGGGAGGCGCGCGGGCCGCCACGATGCGGCGGCGTGAGGCGACAACGGCGACGCTGGCAAAAGGGTTCGCCCCGCCCCACCTCACCGCTCGAGCGACCCTGCCCTCCGTGGCCGACGCGCAACACCCTTCTGCTCCTCCGATCCGAGTCGAGGCCGCATGCCCGTTTCCCTGCCTGGTCCCCTGCGCGCGCTGCTTCCCCGACGCTGGCGCCGTGCGGAGCCGCGCGTCGCCGTCCTGCGGCTCAGCGGGGCGATCGGCGCCGTGTCGCCGTTCCGCGCCGGACTGTCGATCGGCAGTCTCGCGAGCAGCCTCGATCGCGCCTTCGCGACGCCCGGCATCGCCGCCGTCGCGCTGGTCATCAACTCACCCGGCGGCGCTCCGGCGCAATCGCACCTGATCCATCAGCGCATCCGCGCCCTGGCGGTCGAGAAGAAGCTCCCGGTCCTGGCCTTTGTGGAGGATGTGGCGGCGTCCGGCGGCTACATGATCGCCTGCGCGGCCGACGAGATCATCGCCGATCCGATGTCGCTGGTCGGATCGATCGGCGTCGTCTCGGCCGGGTTCGGATTCGACCGGCTGATCGAGCGCATCGGCATCGATCGCCGGGTGCACACCCAGGGCGAGGCCAAAGGGATGCTCGACCCGTTCCGTCCGGAGGATCCGGCCGACGTGGCGCGTCTCAAGGCCATCCAGACGGATGTGCAGGCCCTGTTCACGGCCCTCGTCGGCGCCCGCCGCCCGAGGCTCGCGCCTAATGGCGAAAACCTGTTCACGGGGGCTGTCTGGACCGGCCAGCAGGCGCTACCGCTGGGTCTCGTCGACGGCCTGGGGGATGCCCGCTCGACCCTGCAGGCACGCTACGGCGACAAGGTCGACCTCGTCTTTATCGCCGAGAAGAAGGGCTCGCTCGTCGCCCGCCTGTTGCGGCGATCGGCGCCCGGCAGCAGCATCGCGGGCGAAGTCCTGGCAGCGATCGAGGATCGCGCGGCCTTCGCCCGCTACGGCTTGTAGGATCTCAGCGTTTGCAACTTTCAGCGCTTGCAGCTCTCGGTGCCGTAACCGGCATAGACCACCCGGACCTTCCGGGCGCAGGTCTCGGCAACGGCGGGGGCCGGCACGGCCGCAATATCGATCGGCGTCACGGCGGCGGGCATTGTGACCGTATCCGAATACTCCGCCGTGGCGAGCGCGTTCGACGCCGTGATCACCAGCGGGGTGGCCACCAGGGATGCTGCGACGAGGGCGGCGAAGACTGTGAAGGACGAGCGCATGGCGCGATGTTCCAAATTGTCGACCGCCCTTGAGGATGGTGAGAACCCTTTGATTGCCTAATAAACTTGGCAGCAAGCGAGACCGTTCCACCGCTAAGGCGGATCGTGGCCGAATTGTGTGTGGCGACGCACGCCCATGGTGCGGTGCCGTCGCTTGACACGACCGGGCCGCCTCTTAAACGCTGGCCGCCCCTCCACGGACCGGAAAACCCATGTCGAGCGCCGTCGATCTAGCGCCCAAAACCTCGTTCCAGGGCCTGATCCTGACCCTGCAGCGATTCTGGGCGGCGCAGGGCTGCGTGATCCTGCAGCCCTACGACATGGAAGTCGGTGCCGGTACCTTCCACCCGGCGACGACCCTGCGGGCGCTCGGCCCGAAGCCTTGGAAGGCCGCCTATGTCCAGCCCTCGCGGCGGCCGAAAGATGGCCGCTACGGCGAGAACCCGAACCGGCTGCAGCACTATTACCAGTTCCAAGTGATCCTGAAGCCGAACCCGCCCAACCTGCAGGAGCTTTACCTCGCTTCCCTCGACGCCATCGGGGTCGACTTGAAGCTGCACGACATCCGCTTCGTCGAGGACGACTGGGAGAGCCCAACCCTCGGGGCCTGGGGCCTCGGCTGGGAGTGCTGGTGCGACGGCATGGAGGTGAGCCAGTTCACCTATTTCCAGCAGGTCGCCGGCTTCGAGTGCGCCCCCGTGGCGGGCGAACTCACCTACGGGCTTGAGCGGCTGGCAATGTACGTCCAGGGCGTCGAGAACGTCTACGACCTGAATTTCAATGGTGGGACGGGCGAGGATCGGGTGTCGTACGGCGACGTCTTTCTCCAGTCCGAGCAGGAATATTCCCGCCACAACTTCGAGGCGGCGGACACCGCCATGCTGTTTCGCCAGTTCACCGACGCGGAAAAGGCCTGCCGGACCTATCTCGACGCCGGTGCGCCGGAGGACGAGACCAGCCGGCACCGGATGGCGCAGCCGGCCTACGACCAGTGCATCAAGGCGAGCCACGTCTTCAACCTGCTCGACGCCCGGGGCGTCATCTCGGTGACCGAGCGCCAGAGCTACATCCTGCGGGTGCGCGAACTCGCGAAGGCCTGCGGGGCGGCGTACCTGCGCACGGCGGGTGGTGGCGCGGCGTGATCCGCAACGCCGACCGCGCCCGTCACCCCGAACACCATTACCTGGACGCCGCCTGATCCCATGCCCGACCTCCTTCTCGAACTGCGCTCCGAAGAGATTCCCGCCCGCATGCAGCGGCGGGCGGCCGACGACCTGAAGAAGCTCGTCACCGACGCCCTCGTGGAGCGCGGCTTCCTCTACGAGGGCGCCAAGGCCTTCGCCACGCCGCGCCGGCTGGCGCTGCACGTGGCCGGCCTGCCGCCGCGCGGCCAGGACGTGCGCGAGGAGCGCAAAGGGCCCCGGGTCGGGGCACCGGAGGGCGCGGTCCTGGGCTTCCTGAAGAGCGCTGGGCTGGCGAGCCTCGATCAGGCGACCATCGTCACCGACCCGAAGAAGGGCGAATTCTACGTCGCGGTGATCGAGCGGCCCGGGCGCGAGACCCTCGACGTCCTCGCCGAGATCCTGCCGCAGATCATCCGCGGCTTCCCGTGGCCGAAATCGATGCGCTGGGGCAAGGCCTCGGCACAACCGGGCGCCCTCCGTTGGGTGCGTCCGCTCCAGTCCATCGTGGCCACCTTCGGACCGGAGACCGAGACGCCGGACGTGGTGCCGTTCGCAGTGGACGGCATCGTTGCCGGAACCACGACCTACGGCCACCGATTCCTGGCGCCGGAGGCCATCGAGGTCCGGCGCTTCGACGATTACGTGCAGGCCCTGGAGCGCGCGAAGGTTGTGCTCGACGTGGAGCGGCGCAAGGACATCATCCTGCACGACGCCCGCGACCTCGCCTTCGCGCGGGGCCTCGAACTGGTGGAGGACGAGGGGCTGCTGGAGGAGGTCGCCGGCCTCGTCGAATGGCCCGTGGTGCTGATGGGCTCCTTCGACGAGGCCTTCCTCGACATCCCGTCGGAGGCCATCCGCGCCACCATCCGGGCCAACCAGAAGTGCTTCGTCCTGCGCCAAGCCGGCACCGACACCCTCGCGCCGGCCTTCGTCCTGACCTCGAATCTGGTCGCCAGTGACGGTGGCCTCGCCATCACTGCCGGCAATGAGCGGGTGGTGCGCGCCCGGCTGTCGGACGCCAAGTTCTTCTGGGAGACCGACAAGGCGATCCGCCTCGAGGACCGGCTGCCGAAGCTCGACAGCATCGTGTTCCACGAGAAGCTCGGCACGCAGGGCGCGCGCGTTCAGCGCATTGCGGCCCTGGCCCGCGAGCTGGCACCCCTGGTCGGCGCCGACCCAGACCAGGCCGAGCGTGCCGCGACGCTCGCCAAAGCCGACCTCGTCACCGAGATGGTCGGCGAGTTTCCCGAGCTTCAGGGTTTGATGGGGCGCAAGTATGCGGCACTGCAGGGCGAACCTTTGAGTGTCGCAGCGGCGATCGAGGACCACTACAAGCCGGTCGGTCCTTCCGACCGGGTCCCCACCGATGCCGTCGCCGTGGCCGTGGCGCTCGCCGACAAGCTCGACACCCTGGTGGGGTTCTGGTCCATCGACGAGAAGCCGACGGGCAGCAAGGACCCCTACGCCCTGCGCCGCGCGGCGCTCGGAGTGATCCGGCTGCTCATCGAGAACACCGTCAAGCTGTCGCTGCTTCGCGACGGCTATCAAGCCGCCGCCGACGGCCATGCGAACTACGGCAACCCGGCGAATGAAGACGCGCCAGCGAGCGCCGCTGACGCGGATGCCGCAAGCCTCCTCGGCTTCTTCGCCGATCGCCTGAAGGTCTACCTGCGCGACAAGGGCGCCCGGCACGACCTCATCGACGCCGTCTTCGCCCTGCCGGGCCAGGACGATCTGCTGATGGTGGTCCGCCGTGTCGAGGCCCTCGGCACCTTCCTCGAGACCGACGACGGCCGGAATCTGTTGGCCGGCTACAAGCGCGCCGCCAACATCCTGCGCATCGAAGAGAAGAAGGACGGCCGCGCCTACGACGCTGCCCCCGACACGGCCCTGGCCGCCCACGGCGAGCCGGAGGAGCGGGCCCTCGCCGAAGCCCTGGCGGCGGCGCGGGACACCGCGTCGGCGGCGGTGGCGGCGGAGGATTTCGCCGGGGCCATGCAGGCTCTCTCCACGCTGCGCGCTCCGGTGGATGCGTTCTTCGAGCGGGTCACGGTGAATGCCGATGATCCGGCCCTGCGCGAGAACCGTCTCGCCCTGCTCAACGCCTTGCGGGCGGCGACCCGCGAGGTCGCAGACTTCTCGCGCATCGAGGGCTGAGCGGCCGGATTTAACCCCTCAAGGCTCGGCTTGGAACCGTGTCCGGGCCGCGCGGATGGCGGGGTGATTCCGCTCCGCCCAGTCCACCAGCCCGGCGAGGGGCCGGAGCAACGAACCGCCCAGGGGCGTCAGGCTGTATTCGACGCTGGGTGGGCTCGTGGGAAACACGTGCCGTGTGACGAGACCGTCGCGCTCCAGGTCGCGCAGGGTCTGCGTCAGCATCCGCTTCGAGATGTCGGGGATCACCCGGTGGATGGCGCCGAACCGGCGGGTGCCGCCGGCAAGGGACGCGATGATGAGGGTCGTCCACTTGTCCCCGAGGTGACTCAGCACGTCGCGGACCGGGCAGTGATGCGGGTCGAAGCCGAGATCCTGCCAAGCCGCGAACCGCTCCGCGAGATCAGGGCCATCGGTCATGGGCGGTTCCCTCCGGGTAACCAGGGTTCAAAAACCTGCCGCCTTACGGGGCCTGTCGGTCTCTTTTATAGACCTTGTGGAGAGTCAGAACCACGAGGCAGCCCGACATGTCCCAGATTCCGTCATCGAGACTGTTCGTCACTGGAGCCACCGGCCAACTCGGACGGCTCGTGATCGCGGCCCTTCTGCGGCGGGTCCCCGCCGCCCGGATCGTCGCCGGCGTCCGGCAGGGCGAAGGCCCGGCGGCGCAGGACCTTCGCGCACAGGGCGTCGCGGTGCGCGTGGCCGACTACGCCCGCCCGGAAACCCTCGCGGAGGCCTTCGCGGGAATCGAACGGCTGCTGCTGATCTCCTCCAGCGAGATCGGTCAGCGCGTGACCCAGCACCGGAACGTCATCGCGGCCGCCGCCCGGGCGCGCGTTGGTCTGATCGCCTATACCAGCCTGCTGCACGCAGACACCTCGCCGCTCGGACTTGCCGAGGAGCATCGCGCCACCGAGGCGATCCTTACGGAGTCCGGCCTGCCCGCCATCATCCTGCGCAATGGCTGGTACACCGAGAACTATACGGCGTCCCTGCCGTCGGCCCTCGCGCACGGCGTCCTGCTCGGAAGCGCCGGGACGGGACGGATCTCCAGCGCCGCCCGTGCCGACTACGCCGAGGCCGCCGCCGCGGTGCTCACCGGTGACCAAGCAGCCGGGCGCATCTACGAATTGGCGGGAGACGAGGCCTACACCCTGCCCGACTTCGCGGCGGAAGCCGCGCGGGCCTCCGGCCGGCCGCTCCGCTACCAGGATCTGCCGCCCGCGGATTACGCGGCGGCCCTCCTCGCGGCGGGCCTACCGGAAGGGGTCGCGCGCCTCCTCGCGGATTCCGATGCCGGCGCCGCCCAAGGTGCCCTGTTCGACGACGGCCACGCCCTGCGTGACCTGATCGGCCGGCCGACGACGCCCTACGCCAGCGTCGTCGGGGCCCTCGCGTAAGGTCTCAGACGAAATCGGCAGGGCATTGTTCACTGAGGGGACGAGATCCAGAAGATTTCGGCTGGTCCGCCAGCCAACAAGCGGAACGGTTTCTGGATGAACGCCGTTGGGGCTGCAGATTTTCCTCAAGGGAGATGTTCATGCGCAACCCCATCATCGCCGCCCTCACCCTGGCAACGCTCTTCGGCGCTTCGGCCGTGCAGGCGGAGACCACGGTCATCCGCCGCGATGCGCCCGACGCCGTCGTTGTCGACCGTCCGTCCACCGAGAGCCGCACGGTCGAGCGCCGGGAATCCAGCGACGGGTGCTCCTCGAAGACCGTGACCAAGGAGAACGATCTCGGCGACCGCAAGACGGTTACCAAGGAGAGCTGCGACTGAACCCAGCGTCCGAGTTCGGATGGCTGCAACGCCCGCTCCGGTCCAACCGGGGCGGGCTTTCGCGTTTCAGAGGGTCTTTTCGTAGCGCCAGGCTTCCATGCCATCCTCGTAGTAATCTGGGATGACGGCGAAGCGCGTGTAGCCCCGCCGTTCGTAGAGCCGGATTCCGGCACCGTTGTCGGCTCGGACCTCGAGGCGCAGGCGTGCGCAGCCATGAGAGCGCGCATCCGCTTCGGCGGCATCGAGGACGAGGCTGCCGAGCCCGAGACCGGCCCGCGCCGGGGACACGGCGATGGAGGAGAGGCGAGCGCTGCGGCTGCCGCGTCGGCGCTCCAGGGTGGCGGAGCCCACAAGGGTCGCCTGCCCCGCCGCGTCGTGGGTGAGCGCGACGAGAAGCGACATGCTGGCCGAGCGAATCGCGTGGCGAATCGCCCGCCGCTCGGCACGGTCGCTGGCGAAGGCGGCGTGTTCGAGGGCCACCAGGGCGTCGAGGTCGGCCAGGGTCGCGGGGCGGATCTCCACCACCGGCGCCGGATCGGGCTGGATCGAGGGCGCCCTCACCGGGCCGTCCAGGGATAGACCCAGGTTTCCGTCAGGGCACGGCCGGAGGTTCGCAGGAAGACGCGCAGGTCCGTCGCCTGGCCCGGCGCCTCCAGGGTCACGTCGAGAGCGGCCCGCAGGCCGCGGATATGCGGGTTCGGCGTCACCGAACTGTGCGTGATGTGGCCGGTGGAGGTGCTGGCCACCACCTCCACCCGGCTCGGATCGGCGCGATAGTAGTCGAGGTCGCCGCCGGCGAAATCCACGAGGAAGCGCCGCGTCAGGCCGCCCTTGGCCTCTTCGGCCTTGGTGGTGCCGCTGGCCACCGGGGCGACGCTGAACGTGTTGATCACGCGCCCCCCCGGATGGAGGGGGGCGCCGCCGACGGCGCGAACCCGGTAGGACAGTGGGACCGGCGTGCCCGCCGGATAGGGGTTCGCCGGCCGCCAGCACGCGACGACGTTGTCGTTGGTCTCGGTGTCGGTGGGCAGCTCCATCAACATCACCGCGCCCTCCCCCCAGGGGCTGTCCGGTTCCACGAAATAGCCGGGCCGGCGGTCGTAGGAGGCTTCGAGGTCCTGGTAGGTCTCGAAGGTCCGATCGCGCTGCATCAGCCCGAAGCCCTTCGGGTCGCGGTCGATGAAGCTGGAGATGCGCCGGTCGCGCGGATTGTGCAGCGGGCGCCACAGCCATTCCCCGCTGCCCGCCGCGATCTGAAGCCCGTCGGAGTCGTGAAGCTCCGGCCGGTAATCGTCGGCGTGGCGGCGGTCGTTCTCGCCGATGAAGAACATCGAGGTGAGCGGTGCCAGGCCCACCGTCGCGAGGTCGACCCGCGGGATCAGGGTGGCGCGCACCGCCACGCTGGTCTCGTCACCCGGCGTCACGGTGAACTGGTAGGCGCCGGTGAGCGAGGGGCTGTCGAGGAGCGCGTAGAGCGTCAGGGCATCGTCGGCTTTCTCCGGCGCGCCCACCCAGAACTCGCGGAACACCGGAAACTCCTCCGGACCGCCCTGCCCCTCGACGTTGACCGCCAGCCCCCGGGCCGAAAGCCCGTAGAGCTGATCGCGTCCGAGGAAGCGATAGTAGCTGGCCCCGAGGAAGACGACGAGCTCGTCGAGCAGGTTCGGCTTGTTCAGCGGCGCATGGATGCGCAGACCGGCGAAGCCGAGATCGACCGGCAACGCCTTGTCGAGCTTGGTGCGCCCCATGTCGTAGAGGCTCGACTGGTAGGGGATCGGCGTCGCCACGCCACCGCGCACGAGGTTCACCGTCACCGGACGGGTGTAGAGGAAGCCGAGATGGAAGAGCTGGAGCCGGAACGGGCTCCCCTCCCCGAGGAAGGCCTTGTCGGGCTTGAAGCGGATGTCGCGCCAGGCGTCGTAGTCGAGCTTGGCGATCGGTGCCGGCAGGGCCGGGACGCGCGGATCATGGGCGACCTTGGCCAGGTCCTGCGCCCGGCGCTCCACGTCGGCGAAGCCGAACGGGGTCTCCGGGCGCCCCTCGCGGCGTTGGGCCCGCGCCTCCCCGGTTGCTGCCAGGAGAGTCGTGGCCGCGAGTCCCTGCACGATTCTGCGCCGGTTGGGTTTTGACATCGTCCTGCGATCCGGTGCGCCTGTGGGAAAACCGTGCGCTTGATGGCCCGTCCGCACGGGCTTGGGAAGGGCCCATCGTCGGCCGGACGGCGGTGTCCGCGGCGTTTCTGCAACAGCCCAGGAAGACAACCCGGTTTCGGGTGAAAGATCGCGGTTTTCCCTTGTGGGGAGAACACCCTGACCGTATATGCGCCTTGCCCAATTTCGCACGTGCCTGTGGCCGCGTGTCGGTTGGTGGGCATCCGGCCAACTGCCGGACAGCCGCCAGGGGTCTTAAAGGATCGATGGTCGACAGGGTGGATTCCCTCCGGCCGGCATCCAGGTGGCAACACCGGACCCCGACAACAACCGGCAGCCGGAGGCGAAACCGGCGAACCCCGCTCTCCACGGGGGACGCAGCTTAAAGCAACGACGAACGGGCTTTTTTGGTCTCGTCGGCCCTCCAAAGGCCGGCACCGAAGAGGCTTGTTTCTCTTTGCCCGGCGTGCGGTGGGGGTCCTCCCTTCCAATCCAAGGCAGCTTCCGGGTGCTCTCGCGCCCGCTGCGCTTCGCGTGTCTCCAAAGCACGCGGTGCGTCGCGACGCAGCGCCCCCAGACGCCGGACGGCTCACGTCGTCCTGACATTCGACAGCGCGCCCCTTGAGGGCGGCCGCGAACCTATGGGTTGGAACGACCATGACCGATCGTATCCGCGATTTCCTCCGCGCACGCCGCGACATGGGCCAGGACGAGGGCCCGGTGATGGTGCTCGACCTCGAGGTCGTGCGCGACAACTACACCGCGTTCGCCCGTGCCCTGCCGGACACCCGGGTATTCTACGCCGTGAAGGCGAACCCGGCCCCCGAGGTCCTGCGCCTCCTCGCCGAGATGGGCTCCTGCTTCGACACGGCCTCGGTGGTCGAGGTGGAGATGGCGCTCGCCGCCGGTGCCACCGCCGACCGCGTCTCCTTCGGCAACACCATCAAGAAGGAGCGCTGCATCACCCGCGCGCTCAAGCTCGGCGTGCGCCTCTTCGCCGTCGATTGCCAGGCCGAGGTCGAGAAGATCGCCCGGGCCGCCGAGGCCGCGGGCGTCGCGGCTGCCGATGTGCAGGTGTTCTGCCGCATCCTCTGCGACGGGGCCGGGGCCGAATGGCCGCTGTCGCGCAAGTTCGGCTGCGTGCCGGAGATGGCCGTCGACGTGCTGGAGCACGCCCACCGCCAGGGTCTCACGGCCTATGGCGTCTCGTTTCACGTCGGCTCGCAGCAGGGCAACACCGGTGCCTGGGACGGCGCGCTCGCCTCCGCCGCCGCGATCTTCGAGGAGTGTGCCCTGCGCGGCATCAGCCTGTCGATGGTCAATCTCGGTGGCGGCTTCCCGACCAAGTACCTCAAGGCGGTCCCGGGCGTGGAATCGTACGGCGACGCGATCTTCCGCGCCCTGACCAAGCATTTCGGCAACCACATGCCGGAGACCATCATCGAGCCGGGTCGCGGCATGGTCGGCAATGCCGGCGTGATCGAAGCCGAGGTGGTGCTGGTCTCGAAGAAGTCCGACGCCGAGGACGAGGTGCGCTGGGTCTACCTCGACATCGGCAAGTTCGGCGGCCTGGCCGAGACCATGGACGAGTCGATCCGCTACGCGATCCGCACCGAGCATGACGAGGACCGCATGGCGCCCTGCGTACTCGCCGGCCCGACCTGCGACTCGGCGGACGTGCTCTACGAGAAGGTGCCCTACCCGCTGCCGGTGTCGCTCTCCATCGGCGACAAGGTGCTGATCGAGGGGGCCGGCGCCTACACCACGACCTACGCGGCGGTCGCCTTCAACGGTTTCCCGCCCCTCCAGCAATACGTCATCTAAACGCCTTCACGGTCATGACGCGAATGCCGGGCATTCCCCATGGGGACGCCCGGCGTTGAAACTCTCCACGCCCGTCCCGTTCAGGCCGGCGGACCCGGCCGCAGCCTGAACGGATTCGTCCTGTCGCCTGCCCAACGTTCGGGAGGGGTGCGGCCTTGGTCCAGATCCGTGATGAAGTGGAAGGCGACGTCGTCGCCCGCGAGCACCTCCTCGACGCCTGCTTCGGCGAGGCACGCCGCCTGAAGACGTCCGAGCGCCTGCGCGAGGGGCGGCTTCCTGCGGAGGGCCTCGCCCTAGCCGCCGAGCAGGACGGTCGCGTCGTCGGCACCTGCCGTCTCTGGCATGTCGAGTCGGGTTCCCGGCGTCCGGCCCTGCTGCTCGGGCCGTTGGCGGTCGACCCGGCGATCCAGGGGCTCGGCCTCGGATCAATCCTCATGCGGGCGGCCCTGCGTCGCGCGGAGCGTCTCGGGCACGGCGCGGTGCTGCTGATGGGGGACGCGCCCTACTATGCGCGCTTCGGATTCTTGGCGGAGCGTGCAGAGGGGCTGTTCATGCCCGGTCCGTTCGCGCGCGAGCGCTTCCTCGGCCTGGAACTGCGTCCGGGCGCGCTGGCCGGCGCACGGGGCATCCTGCGGGCTTCGGGCGCCTGGGATCAGGCGGCGCCCATCCCCCTGGGGCCGGCGGTGACCGAGATCGGCGCGGAGTCCCGACGACGGGTCGCCTGACGGCCGTTCCGGCGCAGCCGCCGGTTAGATCGCAGTGTGATAGTCGGTCTTGGCAGCGAGGTCGCAGCGGCGCTGAAAGGCGGCCTCGTTGCGACGCGTCACCGCGCGAAGCAGCGAGGCGGCGAGCGTGATGATGCCGGGATCGCGATCGATGGGCTCGTCGACCGGAGCGGCGAGGCGCGAGGCGATGAGTGCGAGCATGGCAGATGTCCGTGGCGTCGAAGGGGCGGACGCTTCCTCGTCTAGGGTCGCTCTTGTTCTGTTGCAGTGCAATATCGGTGGGTGGAACCGCGCTCGCAATGCGCCGAGATGGGATGTCGCCCTGCGTGCAGGGCATGCGCCCCTTCAATCTTCCGTAAGACTTGGTGCATGGCGCATGACGCGGTCGCGTCCTGGCGGTTGACCGCCGGAGCCGCAAACGTCACTGAGCCCGTCGCTTGTTCGTCATTTGCGCCGCCTAAGGCATGCGGTCGCCGTGCGAAGACTGAAATCGACACGTCTCTGAGAAGGACATCACGCCCATGACCGAAGCCGCCACCACCTGGCCCGTCCACGGCCGCATCACCGGCCCCATCGTGATGATCGGCTTCGGCTCCATCGGACGCGGCACGCTCCCGCTGATTGAGCGACACTTCGCCTACGACAAGGCCCGCTTCACGGTCATCGAGCCGTCCGACGCGCACAAGGCCCTGGCCGATCAGCACGGCCTGCGCTTCGAGCAGGTCGCGCTGACCAAGGAGAACTACCGCGAGATCCTGACGCCCCTCCTCACCGAGGGCGGCGGCCAGGGCTTCTGTGTGAACCTCTCGGTCGACACCTCGTCGCGGGCGATCATGGAGCTGTGCCGCGAACTCGGCGCCTTCTACATCGACACCGTGGCGGAGCCCTGGCCGGGCTTCTACTTCGACAAGACCAAGAGCCAGGGCGACCGCACCAACTACGCTCTGCGCCAGGAGATCCTGGACGCCCGCACCGCGAACCCCGGCGGCATCACCGCCGTGTCGTGCTGCGGCGCCAATCCCGGCATGGTGTCGTGGTTCGTGAAGCAGGCCCTCCTCAACGTCGCCGGCGATCTCGGGCTGAAGATCTCCGAGCCGAAGGACCGCGCCGGTTGGGCCGCGCTCATGCGCGAGGTCGGCGTCAAGGGCGTCCACATCGCCGAACGCGACACCCAGCGCGCCAAGTCGGCCAAGCCCATGGGCGTCTTCGTCAACACCTGGTCGGTGGAGGGCTTCGTCTCCGAGGGCAACCAGCCGGCCGAGCTCGGCTGGGGCACCCACGAGACCTGGAAGCCAGAGAACGCCCGTGAGCAGGAGAAGGGGTCGCGCTGCGCGATCTACCTGCTCCAGCCCGGCGCCGACACCCGTGTGCGCTCCTGGACGCCGACCGCCCAGTCGCAGTTCGGCTTCCTCGTGACCCACAACGAGGCCGTCTCGATCTCCGACTACTACACGGTGCTGGAGGGCGAGCGCGCCGCCTACCGCCCGACCTGCCACTACGCCTATCACCCGGCCAACGACGCGGTCCTGTCGCTTCACGAGATGTTCGGGAACGGCGGCAAGGTGCAGGAGCAGCACCACATCCTCGACGAGACCGAGATCGTGGACGGCATCGACGAGCTCGGCGTCCTCCTCTACGGCCACGCCAAGAACGCCTACTGGTACGGCTCGCAGCTCTCCATCGAGGAGACCCGGCGCATCGCCCCCTACCAGAACGCCACGGGCCTGCAGGTCACCTCGGCGGTGCTCGCCGGCATGGTCTGGGCCCTGGAGAACCCGGAGGCCGGCATCGTCGAGGCCGACGAGATGGACTTCCGGCGCTGCCTTGAGGTGCAGACGCCGTATCTCGGCCCCGTCGTCGGGGTCTACACCGACTGGACCCCGCTGACCGGCCGCCCGGGCTTGTTCCCCGAGGACATCGACACCAGCGATCCCTGGCAGTTCCGCAACGTGCTCGTGCACGGCTGAGCCGCCCCGTCGTCG
Source organism: Methylobacterium sp. Leaf111 (assembly GCF_001423285.1). Lineage (NCBI taxonomy): Bacteria > Pseudomonadati > Pseudomonadota > Alphaproteobacteria > Hyphomicrobiales > Methylobacteriaceae > Methylobacterium > Methylobacterium sp. Leaf111. Next base: position 388,921 of record NZ_LMNE01000001.1, read on the forward strand.
CGTCCCCGGCACGGCTTCCGCGCCGGGGACGCGAGCGATGCATCGAAGCCCGTTGTGCCCGGGACTGACGGACGGCTACGATGGCGTTGCGCTGCGATGCGCGCCATCTTCGTCTCCAGCCAGGACTGAGCCGCCCGGTGCCCCACTTCGAAGATTTCTACGCCAACAAGCTGCGCGGTTCGCTCGGGGTGACCGATGCGGAATCGGTCCTCGACCTGCGCGAGACCAATCGTCCGACCGCGGAGGCCTCCCTCGCGGACATGCTGGAACGCAGTCGCTTCGGGAAGGGCAAGACGGTGGCGATCCGCCTGGCTCCACCGCCGGAGGGCGGGGGCGAAACCCTGTTCCAGCCGATCGGGCGCCTGCTCCTCGACGCGAAGCGCAAGGGCCTCGTCGATCGCCTGCAGACCCTCCCGGCCGGCGATGGCCTCGGGTTCTACGTGGCACTATCCGGTAAGGCTGTGCGTTCCTCCGACGGATAACGTCGCGCGACCCCGGGAAATGCCTTGCTCACCCTCGGACACAACACCATCGAGCGCGTCGCTCGATTCGGCTACGGCGCCCGCGGCATCGTCTACTGCATCGTTGGGGGGCTGGCGGTGCTGGCCGCCATCGGCCAGGGCGGCCGTGCCGGTGACAGCGAGAGTGCGCTCCGCTGGGTCCTCGCCGGACCGTTCGGCGTGGTGCTCGTCGGTTTGATCGCGGCCGGGCTGCTGGGATTCGCCGTCTGGCGCTTTATCGAGGGCCTCACCGATGCCGACCGGCGCGGGACCTCGCTGAAGGGCCTGACCGTCCGGCTCGCCCATCTCCTGAGCGCCGCGATCTATACCGGCCTCGCCATCACCGCCGCGAGCCTCGCCCTTGGCCTCGGGCGCGGGGGCGGCGACGCCGCCCAGGATTGGACGGCCTGGCTTCTGGCCAAGCCCTTCGGCCTGTGGCTCGTGGGCCTGATCGGCCTCGGGGTGATGGGGGGCGGTGTCGCCTTCCTGGTCAAGGCGTTCAAGGGCGACGTCACCGATCGCCTGAAGCTCGATGCCGACCATTGCCGCTGGGCCAAGCCCGTGGGCCAGTTCGGGTACACCGCCCGGGGCGTCGCCTTCCTGATCATCGGCGGGTTCTTCATCGCGGCGGCCTGGTATCAGGCTTCTTCGGAGGTCAAGGGTCTGGCCGGCGCCTTCGCGGCGTTGCGCGCGCAACCCTATGGCTGGGTGCTGCTCGCCATCGTGGCCGCGGGCCACTTCGCCTTCGGCGCTTTCGGCCTCATCCAGGCGCGCTTCCGCCACATCGACGCGCCGGACATCGACCAGACCGACGACGCCGTGGCCGCAGCGATTCGCGCGGTACGCTGACGCTGCTCAGGAACAAATTCAGACCCGCGTCGATTGAGGCCCCAAACTGAAGGATGCGCAGCGACGGCGATGGGTCGAGGCGGCGCGCCTGTCAGAGGGGGGAAGACATCATGCGAATCCATTCGACACGCCTGGTTGGCAGCCTCGTGGCCCTGGGCCTTGGCCTGTCCGCCGCTCCCGCTTTCGCCCAGGGCATCTCCATCGGTCCCGGCGGCGTCCAGGTCGATCCGGGCTACCGCCGCGGCTACGACGATCGCGGCCCGCCGCGCAGCGAGCTGACGCGCGGTGAGGCTGCCCGCATCGCCCGCCGCGAGGGTCTGGTGGATGTCGACGGCGTCGACCGCCGCGGCCCGCGCCTGATCGTCCGCGGTTCGGACCGCCGGGGCGACGACATCTCCGTCGTTCTCGACAGCCGGTCCGGCGAAGTGCTCGACGTCCGTCGCTGAGCCGGCAGACCGCGAAAAACTTCGCATCGGTCGAGGCCCGGCAGGCGATGCCGGGCCTTCGTCATGTCTGGCTGCGGGCGAAGCGTTCCAGACCGTCCCGCGCCGTGCCCTCCGGCCTCCATCCCAGCGATGCCAATCCATCCGCGCGCGCGACGAGGCTGGTCGAGAGGCGGGCATAGGCCGCCTCCTGTCCGGCCATCCGACAGGCGAGCCCCAGCAACACGGACGGCGTCGGCAGAAGGCCGGCGCTTCGTCCGAAGCCGGCCCGCAACGCCGTGACCATCTCGCCCGGCGTCAGCGGGTCGGGCTCGGCCACGATGAGCGGGCGACGCAAGGGACCGGGCGCTTCGAGCGCCACGGCGACCGCCTGCGCCAGCGATTCCACCGAGACGAGGGAGCGGCGGCCCCTGAGGCTGGCAAGGGGCAGCGGCATGGCGGAGCGCGCCAGTTGCACAAGGGTCGCGACGTTGCCCTTCACGCCGGCGCCATAGACCAGCACGGGGCGCAGAGCGACCCAGTCGAGCCCCGTCTCGGCCAGGGCCGCTTCGGCTGCGAGCTTCGAGCGCCCGTAGGCGTCGGTCGGGGCGGCCAGATCGGACTCCGTCACGATCCCGGCCGCCGAGATCCCGGTCTGCGCCCGGATCGAGGACAGGAAGACGAAGCGTTGGACCCGGGCGCGAACCGCGGCCTCGGCGAGCCGCAGGGTCGCTTCGGTATTGGACGACCGGAAATCGTCCTCGGGCGTGCCCGACATGGTCAGCGACAATCCGGCGGAATGCACCACCGCGTCGACCCCTGCGAGGGCCGCGGCCATGTTCATCGGCCGGGTCAGGTCGCCGACGACGGCGCTGCTCGCGCCCTCCGCGACCTCGACCGGCCGACGGAGCAGGACGCGCACCCGAAAGCCGCGCTGCGACAGGCTTCGCAGCAGGTGCCGCCCGATGAAGCCCGTGGCGCCGGTGAGTGCGATCAGCGGCCCACCCATGGGACGAACCCCTCCTACGGCAGCAGCGCCGTGACCTCGATCTCGACCTTCATCTCGGGACGCAACAGGCCGGCGACGATCACGATCGTGGCGGCGGGCCGGATCTCAGCCAGGTTCCGGCCGCAGACCCCGAGTACCGCCTCGGCCTCCGTTCGATCCGTCACGTAGTAGGTTGCCCGCACGATGTCCGCGAGCCCGGCCCCGGCCTGTCCCAGGACGTCGCCGATGGTGCGCCAGCAGGCCTCGGCCTGGTCGGCCGCCGAGACCGGCATCGTCATCGTGGCATAGTCGTAGCCGGTGGTGCCGGCCACGAAGACGAAGCCGCCTTGCACCACGGCGCGGGAATAGCCGTAGGCCGACTCGAAGGGCGAGCCGGAGTCGATCAGGCGCCGTGTGCTCATCCGCGTCGCAGCGCCTCTAGGACCTTGGCCCCTGGCCGGCCGGTGGGCGGCATGCCGAGGCTGCGCTCGACCTCCTTGATGGCGTCGCGGGTCTTGGACCCGACCTTGCCGTCCGGCTCGCCGACGTCGAAGCCGCGCTTGGTCAGGCGGGCCTGCAGGTCGCGGCGCTCGGCCCGCGACAGCGGCGGATCGTCGGTGGGCCAGTCGGCCTGGATGCCGCCGCGACCGCGGAGGCGGTCGGACAGCACCGCGATGGCGAGACCGTAGGATTCGGCGGCGTTGTAGGAATAGAGCGCGTCGAAGTTCTTCGTCACCAGGAAGGCCGGTCCGTCGATGCCGGCCGGAAGCAGGATACCGGCAGGTCCCTCGCCCGAGAGTGGACGGCCGTCGATGCGGGTGACGCCGAGGGAGGCCCAGTGGGCGATCGCCTTCTTGTTCTTGCGCCCCGCCGCGCCGGCATTGAAGCCGCGCGGCACCTTCACCTCGTAGCCCCAGGGCTGGCCGTTGTTCCACCTGGCCACGCGCAGGAAGTTCGCCGTGGAGGCGACCGCGTCCGGCACCGAATCGACGAGGTCGCGGCGCCCGTCGCCGTCCCCGTCGACGGCGAGGCGCTGATAGGTTGTGGGCATGAACTGGGTCTGCCCGAAGGCGCCGGCCCAGGAGCCGTTCAAGCGGGAGGGATCGATATCGCCGCGCTCGATGATCTTCAGGGTCGCCATCAGCTCGCCCTTGAAGAACTCCTTCCGGCGATGATTGGCGCAGATCAGGGTGGCGAAGGACTGCACCAGCGGCATCTTGCCGAGGTTCTTCCCGAAGTTCGACTCGACGCCCCAGACCGCCGCGATGGTGTGCCGGTCGACGCCGTAGCGAGCCTCCGCATTGGCCAGGGCCTGCGCGTGCTGGCGCATGGCGGCCTTGCCGTCGTCGACGCGCTCCTCGTCCACGAGGGCGGCCATGTAGTCCCAGATCGGCGTCTTGAACTCGGGCTGAGCCTGAGAGAGTTCCAGCACCTTCTCGTCGTAGGTGATCCCGGCCGTCGCCGCACGGAAGGTCTGGGCCGAGATGCCCTGCGCGGCGGCCTGTGCCTGCAGGCTGCCGAGGCAATCCTGGAAGTCGGCCCGGGCCGGTGCGCAGATCGCCAGGAGGGCCGCGGCCGCTCCGCAGGAGAGGGTCGCCGTCTTACCCGATCGGCCGAATGCCATCGTGTTCTCCGCCAATGCGTTCGTTGAAACTGTGATCGCCGATTCAGGCGATACCAGGGTTAACGAACGGTTGAGGCCGGAGCGGAATGCTCCGGGGCGGTCGCCCTCCGGACCCGGCCACCCCGAGCCCAACCGCGCTGCGATCGAGCGGAGGGCCGGGTTCGCCCGAATTCAGGCCAAGCCGCGCGCGGCGAGCTTCTCTTCGTAGGCGTCGATGGCGGGCGCCCGCTTCAGGGTCAGGCCGATCTCGTCGAGGCCGTTCAGGAGGCTCTCCTTGCGGCCGGGATCGATGTCGAAGTGCAGGGTGCCGCCGTCGGGCCCCTTGATGGTCTGGGCCTCGAGATCCACCGACAGGGTCGCGTTGGAGCCACGCTCCGCATCCTCGAACAGCTTCTCCAGGTCTTCCGGCGAGACCGTGATCGCCAGGATGCCGTTCTTGGCGCAGTTGTTGAAGAAGATGTCGGCGAAGCTCGTGGAGATGACGCAGCGGATGCCGAAATCGGTCAGGGCCCAGGGCGCGTGCTCGCGCGACGAGCCGCAGCCGAAATTGTCGCCGACCACGAGGATCCTGGCGTTGCGGTAGGCCGGCTTGTTCAGGACGAAATCCGGGTTCTCGGAACCGTCGTCGTGGTAGCGCATCTCCGAGAACAGGCCCTTGCCGAGGCCGGTGCGCTTGATGGTCTTGAGATACTGCTTCGGGATGATCCGGTCGGTGTCGACGTTGATGATCCGCATGGGCGCCGCGACGCCCTCCAGGGTGGTGAATTTTTCCATGATGCCGGTTGCCGTGGTCTCGCGATGCGCGGCGGCCTCTCCCAGGAACGGTCGGGGCGTCGCGCTTGGGCGATATCTAACAGCCAGGGGGCGCCCCTGAAAGACGGGGGCCGCGCGTCTCGCGATCGTCGCGCATCGCGCCTATGCTCCCTGTCCGGCACGACACGAGGGGCGGCGATGACCGAGACCACCAACCAGTTCAAGAAAGCGCCCAAGCGCAAGAAGGAAAAAGCGCGCTCGGTGACAGTGTCGCCCGAGATGCGCCAAGCCTACGCGGACCTGATCAAGCAGAAGGAAGAGCGTGAGGAATACGCAAAACACCTGCCCTCCGAGAAGGGCAGGTGAGGGTCGCTCCGAACCCGCCCGCCGAAACGGGCGGGCCGTGACGGCTTCCGCCGCCTAGCGCTTTCCGGCCTCGATCACGTCCTCGACCGTGCGCAGGCCGGCGCGGGGCGCGTTGACGAGGCAGGCCATGTTGCCCGGGGCGTGCTGGTTCTTCCACATCTTGGTGTGGGCCTGGGGGATCTTCTCCCAGGGGAAGACCTCGCTCATGCACGGGTCGATGCGCTGGTCGAGGACGAACTGGTTGGCGGCCGAGGCCTGCTTCAGGTGGGCGAAGTGCGAGCCCTGGATGCGCTTCTGGCGCATCCAGACGTAGCGAGCGTCGAAGGTGATGTTGAAGCCCGTGGTGCCGGCACAGAACACGATCATGCCGCCGCGCTTGGCCACCAGGGTCGAGACCGGGAAGGTCGACTCGCCCGGATGCTCGAACACGATGTCGACGTCGTTGCCCTTGCCGGTGATGTCCCAGATCGCCTTGCCGAACTTGCGGGCTTCCTTGAGCCAGGTGTTGTACTCAGGCGAGTTCACCTTCGGCAGCTGGCCCCAGCAGTCGAATTCCTTGCGGTTGATCACGCCCTTGGCGCCCAGGCTCATGACGTAGTCGCGCTTGGAATCGTCGGAGATCACCGCGATGGCGTTGGCGCCCGAGGCGGCGCAGAGCTGCACGGCGAACACGCCGAGACCGCCAGAGGCGCCCCAGACCAGGACGTTCTGGCCCGGGCGTACGGTGTGCGGGGCGTGACCGAACAGCATGCGGTAGGCGGTGGCGAGGGTCAGCGTGTAGCAGGCCGCCTCCTCCCAGGTCAGGTGCTTGGGGCGCACCATGAGCTGGCGCGACTGCACCCGGCAGAACTGGGCGAAGGAGCCGTCGCCGGTCTCGTAACCCCAGATGCGCTGGGATGGGGAGAACATCGGGTCGCCGCCGTTGCACTCCTCGTCGTCGCCGTCGTCGCGGTTGCAGTGGACGATGACCTCGTCGCCGACCTTCCAGCGCTTCACCTTAGCGCCGACCTTCCAGACGATGCCGGAGGCGTCCGAGCCGGCGATGTGGTACTCGCCCTTGTGCACGTCGAAGGGCGAGATCGGCTCGCCGAGGCCCGCCCAGACGCCGTTGTAGTTCACGCCGGCGGCCATGACGTAGACCAGCACCTCGTCGTCGCCGATCTCCCAGACGGGCAGAACCTCGAGCTGGTGCGACTGCTCGGGCGGCCCGTGCCGCTCGCGCCGGATCGCCCAGGCGTACATCTTCGCCGGCACGTGCCCGAGGGGCGGCACTTCGCCCATCTCGTACAGGTCCTTCAGTTCCGTCGTGCTCGACGCAGCGCTCGCGGCCATCTTGGCTCTCCCCGTCACTTCTTGTGCTGCTCGCTATATCGGCGAACCGAGAGCCGTCCAAGAGCCCGAACCGCCAAGAATCTTTTCGGCTGAGGCCAAGAAACCTTCACGCCCACAAGAAGAGGCCACTTCTTGAGCCGACGGCATCCTGTATTCAATATTCTCGTGATGCACCGGGCCTTTAGCGCCCATCGTACAGAGGCTTATCTGCCCGTGGCCCACCTCCCGACGATCTGCCGCCCGCGGCAGCGCCGCGATACGGCCCGACGCCGCCTTGTACCAATGTCCAATTCGCGGATGTGCGACGGGGCTACCCGACCCACCCAGCTTTGCGGAAGTTGTCCACAGGTCGCTGGGACCGTCCCCGGAAGGCCGGGCTGCGGCACCAGGGTTGGACCGCACGGTCCCCCCGATGGGCGGCACGTTTCCGTGAGTTCGAGGGCGTCGACGAGACCGCGCAGACCTGGGCTGCCGCGGATGGTCTTTGGTGCTGATGACGTGGCGAACGCGCTTCGCTAGGGTGCGCCGCAAGTGATCGACAGCAGTCAAATGCAATTTGAGATCACATCAAATTCAGTCTTGAGGGAGTGTTCCGGGATGAGCGGACAGGCAGCGGTCGCCGAGACCAAGCGCGACAAGCCGTGGATCATCCGCACCTATGCGGGTCATTCCAATGCCAAGGAGTCGAACGCGCTCTATCGCGGCAACCTGGCCAAGGGACAGACCGGCCTCTCGGTGGCCTTCGATCTGCCGACCCAGACCGGCTACGACCCCGACCACGAGCTCGCCCGGGGGGAAGTCGGCAAGGTCGGCGTGTCGATCGCGCATCTCGGCGACATGCGGACCCTGTTCGACCAGATTCCGCTGCAGCAGATGAACACCTCGATGACGATCAACGCCACGGCGCCGTGGCTGCTGTCGCTCTATCTCGCGGTGGCCGAGGAGCAGGGCGCGCCGTTCGCAGGGCTTCAGGGCACCACCCAGAACGACATCATCAAGGAATACCTCTCGCGGGGCACCTACGTGTTCCCGCCCGCGCCGTCCCTCCGGCTGACCAAGGACGTGATCCTGTTCACGACCAAGGAAGTGCCGAAGTGGAACCCAATGAACGTCTGCTCCTACCACCTGCAGGAGGCCGGGGCGACGCCGGTGCAGGAACTGTCCTACGCGCTCGCCATCGCCATCGCGGTGCTCGACACCGTGCGCGACGACCCCGATTTCGACGAGGCCAGCTTCGCCGACGTGTTCAGCCGGATCTCGTTCTTCGTGAACGCGGGCATGCGGTTCGTCACCGAGATCTGCAAGATGCGGGCGTTCTCCGAGCTTTGGGATGAGATCGCCCAGGAGCGCTACGGCATCACCGATCCGAAGAAGCGAATCTTCCGCTACGGCGTTCAGGTGAACTCGCTCGGACTGACCGAGCAGCAGCCCGAGAACAACGTCCACCGCATCCTCATCGAAATGCTCGCCGTGACCCTGTCGAAGCGGGCGCGCGCCCGCGCCGTGCAGCTGCCGGCCTGGAACGAGGCCCTCGGCCTGCCGCGCCCCTGGGACCAGCAATGGTCGATGCGCATGCAGCAGATCCTCGCCTTCGAGACCGACCTCTTGGAATACGAAGACATCTTCGACGGCTCGAAGGTCATCGACGCCAAGGTCGAGGCCCTGAAGGCCGAGACCCGCCAGGCTCTTGAAGAGATCGGCGGCATCGGTGGCGCCGTGGCGGCGGTTGAGACCGGCGCCCTCAAGCGCGCCCTGGTGGAATCTAACGCCCGGCGCATCTCGGCCATCGAGGCCGGCGATCAGGTCGTAGTCGGCGTGAACAAGTTCCAGGCCGGCGAACCCTCGCCCCTCACCGCCGGCGAGGGCGCGATCTTCACCGTCTCCGAGACGGTGGAGATGGAGGCCGAGCAGCGCATCCGCGAGTGGCGGTCCAAGCGCGACGGCAAGGCGGTGGAGACCGCCCTTGACGCGCTCGAGGCTGCGGCGCGCTCGGGCGCCAACATCATGCCGGTCTCGATCGCGGCGGCGAAGGCCGGCGTCACCACCGGCGAGTGGGGCGGGCGCCTGCGCCAGGTCTTCGGCGAGTACCGCGCCCCCACCGGCGTCACCCTGGAGACCATCTCCTCGGGGGCGGCCCAGGACGCCAAGCTCCTGATCGCCGATCTCGGCGAACGTCTTGGCGAGACCCCGAAGCTGGTGGTCGGCAAGCCCGGCCTCGACGGCCATTCCAACGGCGCCGAGCAGATCGCGCTGCGCGCCCGCGACGTCGGCTTCGACGTGACCTACGACGGCATCCGCCAGACCCCGGCCGAGATCGTCGCCAAGGCCAAGTCGACCGGCGCCCACGTGGTCGGCCTGTCCATCCTCTCGGGCAGCCACGTGCCGCTGGTGCGGGACGTCCGGGCCAAGATGCGCGAGGCCGGCCTCGACCACATCCCGCTGGTGGTCGGCGGCATCATCTCGCCCGACGACGAACTGGTGCTCAAGAACATGGGCGTCACGGCGGTCTACACCCCGAAGGACTACGTCCTCGACACCATCATGGTGGGCATCGCCAAGGTGGTGGAGCGCGCCCTCGACAAGCGCGCCGCCGAGCAGGCCGATGCCAAGGCCGGCATCGCGGGCGCGACACCGCGCGGCGACACGTCTGAAAAGGTGTTCTGACGAACCACGCTCACGCGTCGCCCTCCTGCATGACGCAGAGGGCGCCGCGCTCCGGGAGCGCCCGGACGGGAGCGTGATCGCTCCCGGCGCCGCGGAGCGGCGGCGGTCGGCCCTCAGCCCGTCACGGCTTGCCCACGTAGCGGTCGCGCCCCGCGCTCAGGCTGCACAGGAAGGCGCCGGCCGCGATGGTGCAGAACAGGGCCGTCGAGGCGGCCCAGGTGCCCGTCAGATCGTGCGCCAGCCCGAAGCTCAAGGGCCCGAGGGACGCCACCGTATATCCGACGCTCTGGGACATCGCCGCGAGGCTGCCGGCGGTGGCCGGATCGCGGGCGCGCAGGACGATGATCGTGAGGCCGAGGCCGAACAGGCCGCCGAGGCCTGCTCCGAGCAGCATCCCGACCGGCAAGGCCCAGGCGAGCGGGCCGTAGACCAGGGCGACGAGGGCCAGCACGCAGAGGGCGAGCAGGCCCGCCGCGAAGCCCCGCTGATCGCGGACCCGGGCCGCGAAGGACGGCACCAGGAGCGCGGCCGGCGCCTGCCCGATGCTCATCAGCGAGGACACGAAGCCCGCTTCCACCGCGCTGAGCCCCCGATCGTGCAGCACCAGGGGCAGCCAGCCGAACATGATGTAGGCCAGCGACGATTGCAGGCCCATGAAGCCGGTGACCTGCCACGCGAGGCGATCGCGCCATAGGGAGATCCGCTGCGCCGCGCCGGGGGCGGTCTCGGGTGCCCGGGCGAAGGGGGCCCAGGCGAGGGTGGCCGCCAGGGCAGGCACGGCCCAGAGGGCGAGCGCGGCGGGCCAGCCGCCGAGCCCGTCGGCGAGGGGCACCGACAGGCCTGCGCCCGCCGCGGCGCCGAGGCAGAGCACCATGGTGTAGAGGCCGGTGACGACGCCCGTCAGGCCCGGGAAGTCGCGCTTGACCAGGCCCGGCAGCAGCACGCCCGAGAGACCGATGCCGAGGGCGGCGAGGCAGGCGCCGACGAAGAGCGGTCCCAGCCCCCCGAGGCCGCGCAGGCCGGAGCCGAGGGCGACCACCGCCACGGCGAGGAGCACGCCGCGATCGGAGCCGAGGCGTCGCATCACCCAGGGGCCGAGGGTGCAGGCGAGGCCGATGCAGAGCACCGGGAGCGTGGTGAGCAGCGCCGCCCCGGCCGCACTCAGGGCCGTCTCGGCGCGGATGCGCTCGAGGAGCGGGCCGACGGTCGTCAGGGCCGGACGCATGTTGAAGGCGACCAGCATGATGCCGAGACCGAGCAGGATCGGGCGGGCCGTGATCCGCAGGGTGGTCTTCACGCGCTTCGCCGCCGTGCCGCCAGGAGGGTCAGGAAGCATCCGACCCAGACCAGACCGAAGGGCAGGTCGCCGAGGCGGGCATAGAGGGTCCGGCCCGGCAGGCGCGCCGGAAGATCGGCGTCGAGGACGCCCTCGACGCCCAGCGGCAGGCTGGCGGTGATCCGGCCATGGGCGTCGATCACGGCCGAGATGCCGGTATTGGCGTCGCGGACCAAGGGGAGCCCTTCCTCCACGGCGCGCAGGCGCGCCTGGGCGAGGTGCTGGCGCGGCCCCGGCGTGTCGCCGAACCAGGCGTCGTTGGTGAGGTTGAGGATCAGCCCCGGCACCAGCGGCGGACCGTTCGGCGTCGCGCCGGGCACGATCGCCCCCGGAAAGATCGCCTCGTAGCAGATCGTCGCCGCCACCGGCGGCAGGCCCGGCACGGTCATGATCCGCTGGGTCGCCCGGTCGCCCGCCGTGAAGCCCCCCGGAATCGAGACGAACTGCCGGATGTGCAGGGCGCGCAGGGTCGCGTCGAGGGGGCCCGGCAGGTACTCGCCGAAGGGGACCAGGTGGACCTTGTCGTAGATGTCGCCGAATTTCGGTCCGCCGGAGAGCGTCAGGATGCTGTTGAAGAAGCGCGGCCGCTCGTCGCCCACCGGCACCTTGGCCCGGGCCGCGCCGGTGATAAGCTGCTTGCCCGGCGGGAACGCGGCGGCGATCCGGGCCAGGGCCTCGGGGTCGCGCTGGATCAGGAACGGGAAGGCGGATTCCGGCCAGATCACGTGGGTGACGTCGGCGATGCCGGAGCGGTCAGGCGCGGCGGCGCGGTCGCTGAGTTCGAGGTAGCGGTCGAGGATGTCCTGGCGGTTCTCGGGCCGGAACTTGGCGTCCTGGTTCAGGTTCGGCTGGACGAGGCGCAGGCGCACGCCCTGGACCACCGGATCCGCGATGGCCGGCACCCGTCGGGCGCCGAAGCCCGCGAGCCCCGCGAGGGCGAGAGCGGCGAGGCCGAGGGGAACGAAGCGGCCGCGCCACGTCTCGGCGACCGCCAGGGTCGCGGGCGCGGCCGCGACGAGGATCGCCAGGACGGTCAGGCCGTAGAGGCCGACCACGGCCGCGCCCTGCATCAGCCAGAGGTTCTGGCCGAGCGCCATGCCCAGGGTGTTCCAGGGGAAGCCGGTGAAGAGATGCCCGCGCAGCCACTCGCAGGCGGAGAGGCCGAGCGCGAGGCTGACGAGGCGCAGCGCCCCCCGAAACCAGAGCAGGCGGGCCAGCGCGAAGCCGAAGGCGTAGAACAGGGCGAGCACCGCCGGCAGGCCGACGACGCCGAGGGGCAGGGCCCAGAGAAATTCCTCGGCCTCCACCAGGAAGGCGGAGCCGAGCCACCACAGGCCAGCGGTGAGGTAGCCGAAGCCCCAGGCCCAGCCGATCACCGCGCTCGCGAGAACCGCGCCGCGGGTGGCCTGGCGCCCCGTGGCAGCTCCGTCGACGAGCCAGACGGCAACGCTCAGGGAGACCACGAGGGCGGGGAACAGCCCGAAGGGCGGCATGGCGAGGGCGCCCAGCGCGCCGGAGGCCATCGCGACGGCGAGGCGGCGCCAGCCGGCGGTCAGCATGACCCACTGGGCCAGGGCGGCGAGCGGTCCCGTCGCCGGACCGCGCCCGACGCGGTCCGCGAGGATCGAGGTCATGCCGGCTCCGTCACGCGGCCGGCGATTCGGGCGCGGGCTTCGGGGCGGGCAGCGCCAGAGGCACCACCGCGGTGATGCGGGCGTCGCCGCGCTGCAGGCGCAGGCGCTTCACCCGGCGCGGATCGGCGTCGAGCACCTCGAATTCGAGATCGCCCGGTCCGCTGATGAGCTCGCCCCGGGAGGGCACCCGCCCGGCGAGGGTCACGATCAGACCGCCGATGGTGTCGATCTCCTCGGCCATCTCCCCGACGGCCGCTACGAGGTCGACACCGCTCGCGGCCGAGACCTCGGCGAGGCCGGCCCGGGCATCGGCCACGAAGACGTCGCCCTCCCCGTCGACGCGCTGGACGAGGTGTCCCTCGGCGACGTCGTGCTCGTCCTCGATGTCGCCGACCACCACCTCGATCAGATCCTCGATCGAGATCAGGCCGTCGGTGCCGCCGTACTCGTCGATGACGAGGGCCATGTGGGTGCGGGTCGCCTGCATCCGCACCAGAAGGTCGATGGCCGGCATCGAGGGCGGCACGAACAGCACGGGGCGCTGGATGCGGGTGGCGGCCAGGGTGGCCGAGAGGTCGACATTGGCGAGGTTGAGGGTGCGCAGGGCCCGCGCGCCCCGCCGCGCCCGGGGCGGCAGCACGGGGGCGGCCTCGCCCTCGGTCGCCGGGGCCACGGGCGGCGTGCGACGGCTGCCGGCCTCGGCCCGGGCCGCGATGTGGTCGACGAAGTCGCGGATGTGGACCATGCCGCGGGGGTCGTCGAGGGTCTCGCCGTAGACCGGCAGGCGCGAATGCCCGGCCGTGCGGAACAGCTTCAGGAGATCGCCGAGGCTCGTCTCCATCGACACCGCGACGATGTCGGCCCGGGGGATCATCACGTCGTCGACCCGCACCTTGTGCAGGCCGAGGACGTTCTTGAGCATGGCGCGTTCGAGGGGCGAGAACGCGTTCTCGCCGGTGTCGGGCTCGGCTAGCGCGTCCTCGATGTCGTCGCGCAGCGAATCGCGTGGACGAAGGTGGAAGACGTGCAGGAGTCGGTCGTACCAGGGCTCGCGGGCCTGGCTCTCACCGTCGCCGGAACTGGGCGCGGCCTGGGCCGCGCCGCGACTTCGATCGTTTGTCATGTCTCTCTGATCTGGAGTGTCAGGCGGGATCGCCGCTCACGGGGCCGCTCGCTCGGCAGGCGGTTCTGCCGAAGAGGGGTCGGGCGCATAGGGATCGGGCACGCCGAGGGTACGGAGGGCCGCGACCTCGAGGACTTCCATCGCATCGGCATCCGCCTCGCCGGTCTCGTGGTCCTGACCAAGGAGGTGAAGGGTGCCATGGACGAGGAGATGGGCCAGATGATCGCTGAGCGGCTTCGACTGCTCCGCACTTTCGCGCAGCATCGTGTCATACGCAAGAACCACGTCGCCCAGGGGCACCGGCATGCCCGCATGGGCGGGTTGCGCCGGCGCCGGGAAGGACAGCACGTTGGTGGGCTTGTCCTTGCCGCGCCAGGTCCGGTTCAGGTCTTGAACCACCGCGTCGGTGGCCAGCAGGATGCTGATCTCGACCGGCCCCTCGGGCGGCGCGGGGGCCACGGCGAGGCCGGCCTCGACGGCCCGAATCACGAAGGCTTCGAGGTCGGGCGCGACGCTCTCCCAGCGCGGGTCCTCGATCGCGACGTCGATCTCCGCCTCGCCGGCGCGGCCGGCGCTCACGACAGCGGCCTCCGGCGCGAGACCGTCTGGCGGTCGGCGTCGCCCTCCCCGTGGGCCGCGGCCTCGTAGGCGGTGACGATGCGGCGCACGAGGTCGTGGCGCACCACGTCGACGTCCCGGAAGGTGATGCGGCCGATGCCCTCGACGCCGTCGAGGACGCGCACCGCCTCGACGAGGCCGGATTTCTGGCCCGGCGGTAGGTCGATCTGGCTCGGATCACCGGTGATGATCATGCGGGAATTCTCACCGAGGCGGGTGAGGAACATCTTCATCTGCATGGACGTGGTGTTCTGCGCCTCGTCGAGGAGCACCACGGCGTTGGTCAGGGTGCGGCCGCGCATGAACGCGAGGGGCGCGATCTCGATGACGCCGGTCTGCAGGCCGCGGTCGACGTGGCGGGCCTCCATGAAGTCGTAGAGGGCGTCGTAGATCGGCCGCAGGTAGGGGTCGACCTTCTCGCGCATGTCGCCAGGGAGAAAGCCGAGACGCTCGCCGGCCTCCACGGCGGGGCGCGACAGGATCAGGCGCTCCACGTGCCCCTGTTCCAGCAGCGACACGGCGTAGCCCACGGCGAGCCAGGTCTTGCCGGTGCCGGCCGGCCCTTCGGCGAAGACGAGCTCGTGGCTGCGCAGGGCCTTGATGTAGGCGTCCTGCGCCGCGTTGCGGGCACGCACCGCGCCGCGCTTGCGGGTGGCGAGCTGGTCGAACACGGCCCGGTCGGGCTCGGCGCTAACCTCCGCCGCCGGGAACAGGTTGCCCTGCTGCGTCGTCTCGTGGATCGCCCCGTCCACGTCGCCGAGGGTCAGGGGCAGGCCGCTCGCCTTCACCCGGGCATAGAGCCGCTCGAACACCTTGCGGGCCTTCTCGGCCGCCTCGACGCCGCCCTTGACCACGAGATGGTTGCCGAGCGCGGTGGCGGTCACGGCCAGGCGCCGTTCGATATGCGCGACGTTCTGGTCGTACTGGCCGAAGACCAGGCTCGCGAGTCGATTGTCGTCGAAGGTCAGGGAGACCTCCTCGGTCTCGACCAGGCCCTCGATCCGCGCCGCCGGGCCGCGCCCGCGCAACGCGCCACCGCGTCCACTCGACCCTTCAGATCCCGGCACGCCGTCGTCCTTCATTCATTACAGGGGGTCCGCGCCGACCGTCCGAGGCCGCATCGCATCGCAGACGATTCCGAGATGGTCGCCCGGGGCGCGCCGGACAGGGGCGGATCGGCGCGGCGTATCGACCGACGGGGCCGGAACGCGCCCTCAAGCCGCCGCCGCCGTGCCGCCGAGGGCCTCGCCGAAGAGGCTGTTCGAGCCGGCGCGGATCACCCGCACAGGAACGACGGTGCCGATGGTGGAGGCCGGCGCGTCGAACTGGACCGGCAGGAGATGGGGCGTCTTGCCGGCGACTTGGCCGGGATGGCGTCCGGCCTTCTCCACCAGCACCTCGACCACGTGCCCCACCGCGGCTGCGTTGAAGGCGTGGCGCTGCGCGTCGAGGAGGGTCTGGAGCGCGGCGAGGCGCTCGGACTTCACGGCTTCCGGCACGGCATCGGCGCTGTCGGCCGCCGGGGTACCGGGGCGCGGGCTGTACTTGAAGGAGAAGGCGCTGGCGAAGCCGATCTCGCGCACCAGCCGCATCGTGTCCTCGAACTCGGCGTCCGTCTCACCGGGGAAGCCGACGATGAAGTCGGAGGACAGGGCGATGTCGGGCCGGGCCGCGCGCACGCGCTCGATGATTCGGCGATAGGCGTCGCCGGTATGCTTGCGGTTCATCGCCTTGAGCACCCGGTCGGAGCCCGACTGCACCGGCAGGTGCAGGTAGGGCATCAGGGCCGGCAGGGTGCCGTGGGCGGCGATGAGGTCGTCGTCCATGTCGTTGGGATGGCTGGTGGTGTAGCGCAGGCGCAGGAGGCCCGGGAGGCGCTCCAGGGCGCGCATCAGCGCCGGCAGGGTCGCGCTCCCGCCGTCCTGGCCCAGGCCATGATAGGCGTTCACGTTCTGACCGATGAGGGTGATCTCGCGGACGCCGCCGCGCACCAGCTTCTCGGCCTCGGCCAGGATCGCGTCCACGGAGCGCGAGACCTCGGCGCCGCGGGTATAGGGCACGACGCAGAAGGCGCAGAACTTGTCGCAGCCCTCCTGCACGGTGAGGAAGGCCGTGACCCCGTGGGTGCGGCGGGCCGGCAGGTGGTCGAACTTGTCCTCGGCCGGAAACTCGGTGTCGACCACGCGCTTCGAGGCCGAGCGCGCCAGCAGGTCCGGCAGGCGGTGATAGTTCTGCGGGCCGACCACCACGTCGACGGTGGGGGCGCGGGCCAGGATCTCGGCCCCTTCCGCCTGGGCGACGCAGCCGGCGACGACGATCCGGGTCTCGTACCCAGCCTCGGCCCGCTCACCCTTGAGCACCCGCAGCCGGCCGAGCTCGGAATAGACCTTGTCGGCGGCCTTTTCGCGGATGTGGCAGGTGTTCAGGATGACGACGTCCGCCTCCTCCACCGCGTCGGTCGCCGCATAGCCCTCGGCACCCAGCACGTCCGCCATCCGGGCGGCGTCGTAGGCGTTCATCTGGCAGCCGTAGGATTTGACGTAGGCTTTCTTCAACGGTCCGATTCCGGTGACAGCACTTCCGCGCCGCGCATAGCACGGTTCGTCTGCGGCGTCGCGATCCCTCGCCCCGGCGATGCGCCATCCTCGATGCCGGGGCGAATCCGGGGACCCGACCAGACCGGCCCCAGGGGTGGCCGGCCGGTGACGCCGCGCTGGAGTGCGGCGCGCACCGAGGCCTCCGCCAGGGCGGTGGCGCGCTTGCGATCCGTGCCGGCCTCGACGGCGATCGGCGCGCCCCAGACCACGTGGACGTCGATGGGGCCGCCGTCGAAGAAAGCGGAGAGATGGGGCGCCAGCTCCATGTCCCCGTACCAGGCCACCTCCGGGCGCTGATGGCGGACGAGCGGCAGGCCGTTGCGGCGGGGATAGGTGATGGCGAGCGGCTGAAGCCGGATGCGGGCGGGACCCTCCCCGGCGACCGCCGCGCGGGCGGCGCCGACCAGCGAGGAGCGGAACGGCAGCAGCCGGGTGCCGTCCCCGGTGGTGCCCTCCGCGAAGAGCACGATGAGGTCGCCGCGGCCGAGGCGCTGCGCCACCGTGGCGTTGACGGCGGCGGTGTCGGCCCGGCGCGCCCGGTCGATGAACACCGTGCGCTGCAGCCGCGCCAGGGTGCCGATGACGGGCCAGCCGGCGATCTCGGACTTCGCCACGAAGGACAGCGGCCGCAGGGAGCCCAGGACGATGATGTCGAGCCAGGAGACGTGGTTCGCCAGCACGAGCGCCGGTTCATCCGCCGCCGGCGGCGAGCCGCTCTGGGTCACCCGCAGGCCGAACAAGGCGACGAACACCTGGTGGAACAGCACCGGCATCCAGGCCGCGATCCGGCCGCGTCCGAAGCGCAGGCTGAGGAGGTGAGGCCCGACGATGACGAGGAAGACCACGACGCAGAGCGCCAGGCGGCAATACGCGCCGAGGCGGGACATCGGCTGGCTAGCGCGCGCCGGGTGGCGTCACGCCAGCACCGCCGTCATGGTCAGGGCCGTCGCGCGGGTTCCGTCGGCCCGGGTGTAGTACCCCGTCCGCTCGCCCACCTGCCGGAAGCCGTGGCGCGCGTAGAGCTTCAGGGCCGGCGCGTTGCCCTCGTCGACCTCGAGGTGGACCGTCCGGACGCCGGACTGGACGAGGTGCTCGAGATGGGCGGCGACGAGCTTGTGCGAGAGGCCGCCGCCGCGGGCGGCGGGCGCCAGCACGACGGTGAGGATCTCGGCCTCGTCGGCCGCCCGGCGCGACAGGACGAAGCCCTGGATCGCACCGTTCTTCCACAGGGCATGCGCCTCGGTCGAGCGCTCGCACAGCATGCGCTCGAACTCGTGCGCGTCCCAGGGCCGCGCGAAGGCGGTGGCGTGGATGCGCGCCAGGGCCCGAGCCTGGCCGGAATCCCGCAGCAGCGTGACGTAGGGCGCCGTGCCCCAGGCTTCCCACCAGGCGGACCAGATCTCGAAGGGCCAGAACGGCGTCAGCGAACGGGTCATCGGCGGGCGAGCCTCGCGTGGTCTTGCGGCTGGGCGTCGGGACCGCGGAGGTAGAGGGGACGCGCCAGCGCCTGGGCGGGGTCCGCCAGCATGCCGAGCGAGGCGACCCAGGCGATCTCGGCCGCGCCGGTGCCGGCGACCGCCACGTCGAGGCCCCGGGCCTTCGCCGCCTGGGCGACCAGGGGCGCGCCGGAGCCGACGAGGGTGACGACGCCATCGAGCATCGCCGCCGCCTCGGTCACCGGGAGGTGGCTCGGCGGCACGACGATCCCGTCCGTCATGCTCATCGCCTGAAGGTAGACCGATCCGTGCCGGGCATCGATCGCGGCCACGATCAGGCCCTCGCCGTTCTGGGCGAGCAGGGGCGCCAGCAGGGCCGACAGGGTCGTGACGCCGACCACGGGGATGCCGGTGGCCAGCCCCACGGCCCGGGCCGCAGAGAGCCCCACCCGCAGGCCCGTGTAGCTGCCCGGCCCGACCGTCACGGCGACGCGGTCCAGGGCCTCGAAGCCGCCCTCGGCCCGCGCGACGACCCGCTCGATCATCGGCAGCAGCGCCTCAGCATGGCCGCGGCCGAGGACCATCGACTCGTGCGCGAGGAGATCGTCGGTCGAATCCGAGGCGATGCAGACGGAACAGGCGTCGAGCGCCGTGTCGATGGCGAGGATACGCAAACTCACTCCCGATCGTGCCACACCCCCGGACCGCGCGAAGGCGTCCGGGGCCACGACTTTAAGACAAAAACGGCCGCTCCGTCAGGGCGGAGCGGCCATCGTGGAGAAATTCGGGCGAACCTGTTGCGGCTTTGCGTCGGCCCGCCGGAATGTCGGGCCTCAGATCGCCTGGACTTCGCGGATCTCCGGCAGGAAGTGGCGGAACAGGTTCTGCACGCCGTTGCGCAGGGTCGCGGTGGAAGACGGGCAGCCCGAGCAGGCGCCCTTCATCTCCAGGTAGACCACGCCTTCCTTGTAGCCCCGGAAGGTGATGTCGCCGCCATCGCTGGCCACGGCGGGGCGCACGCGGGTCTCGAGCAGGTCCTTGATCGTCTCGACGGTCTCGAGGTCGGCCGGGTCGAAGAACTCCTCGGCGTCGTCGCTGCCGGCGACGTGGCCCTCGGCCAGGGGCGGGGCGCCGGACTGGAAGTGCTCCATGATGGCGCCGAGAACCGCCGGTTTCACCTGCGGCCAGAGGTTGTCGTCCTCGGCCTTGGTGACCGAGATGAAGTCGTGACCGAGATAGACGCCCGAGACGCCGGGCACGTCGAAGAGCCGGCTCGCCAGGGGCGAGCGGGCGGCGGCCTCGGAATCGCGCGCCTCGAAGGTGCCCTCGGGCAGGACGACCCGGCCGGGCAGGAACTTCAGGGTGGCGGGGTTCGGGGTGGCTTCGGTTTGGATGAACATGGTGGACAGGATCCTCGTCCGCTGCGCCGGTTCAAGGCCGGCCGGGAATGGCGGCGGACGTCCCCGCCGCACCCTCCATGTGGACCGCGCGCGGGATTTTCTCAACCGCGTCCGCGCCACGCCGCCCGCGCGGGGGGGCGTTCACCGGCCATTGGACAAGGGGCCGCACCTCGTGTAAGGCCCGCCTCAACTCAAAACAGGATGCCGAAATCCTGACGCACGCGGTCCCATCCGGGGGCCTCGGGCGCGCACCGGCAGGAACTTGACCATGAACATCATCCAGCAGCTGGAGCAGGAGCAGATCGCTTCGCTCGGCAAGACCATCCCCGATTTCCAGCCCGGCGACACGGTGACCGTGAACGTCAAGGTGAAGGAAGGCGAGCGCACCCGCGTGCAGGCCTACGAGGGCGTGTGCATCGGCCGCTCCGGCGGCGGCCTCAACGAGAGCTTCACCGTCCGCAAGATCTCCTACGGCGAGGGCGTCGAGCGCGTGTTTCCGCTCTACTCGCCGCTGATCGATTCGATTGCCGTCGTCCGTCGCGGCAAGGTGCGTCGCGCCAAGCTGTACTACCTGCGCGACCGTCGCGGGAAGTCCGCCCGCATCGTCGAGCGCGCCGACCGCCCCGCCGAGAAGGCCGCCAAGGCCGATGCCTCGAAGGCGAACAAGGACGCCCGCAAGGCCGAGAAGGCCGCCAAGAGCGCCGCGAAGACCGCCGCCGAGTAAGATTTGGGGTGAGACCCGGGCGGCGCACCGCGCCCCCGCCCCCGCCATCAGGCCCGCTCGAGCGATCGAGCGGGCCTTTTTTCGGTTTCGGCGATCAGGCCTGCGCGACCGCGGGGTGCGCCGCGATCGTCCAACCGCTGGCCGCCCAGCCCTGCCGGGCGATGCGCGCGGTGAGATCGTTCTCGGTGATCCAGGCCAGGGTCTGCGTCGACGGCATGGCCCGGGCGAAGTGGTAGCCCTGTACGGCCGGGCATCCGAGCTGGCGCAGCAGCTGGAACTGCGCGTTCGTCTCCACCCCCTCCGCCAGGACCGTCACCCCGAGGGTGCGGGCGAAGGCCAGGATGGCCTCCAGGAGCACGCGGTCCCGGGGACTGTCGACGATTCCCTGGATGAAGCTCCGGTCGACCTTCAGGCCGTCGAAGCGCAGGTCGCGCAGCGACCCGACCGACGAGTAGGCCACCCCGAAATCGTCCACGATGATGCCCACCCCCATGTCGATCAGGGCGTCGACGTCCTTGCCGCCGCGCTCGTTCGAGTAGACCGCCTCCTCGGTGATCTCGAGGGCGATCCGGGCGGCGGACAGGCCGTGCCCGGACAGTTCGGCCGCCACCATGTCGGCGATCGGATAGGCCCCGAACTCGTTGGGCGAGACGTTGACCGAGACCACGACGGACTCGTGCCCGTTCTCGTCGAGAACCTGCGCCATGCGGCAGGCCTGCCGCAGGATGGTCCGGGTCAGGGCCTGCGATCGACGGGTGGCGGCGGCGGCGGCGATCGCGTCCGGGGGAGAGATCCAGCCCAGCGCCGGATGCTTCCAGCGCAGGAGCGCCTCGACGCCCATGACGAGCCCGGTTTCGCAGTCGAGCTGCGGCTGGAACCAGGCCTGGACCGCGCCGCTCTCCAGCGCCTCGGGGAGATCCCGCTCGATGACGTGGCGGGCCTTCAGCTGCGCGCCCATGCTCGCGTGGAAGGGGCGCCAGGTGCCGCGTCCCGCCGTCTTGGCGGCATAGAGGGCGAGATCGGCCTGGCACTGCAGGTCGGTAAGGGTGTGGGCGTCACCCGGATACCGGGCGATGCCGACGCTGGCCCCGGCCTGCATGGTGCGGCCGGATCCCGTGACGAGGACGGCGAGCTGCGCCACGATCTCCCCCGCCAGCCTCGGCCCGTCCTCCTTCCCGGACCGGTTGGGGATCAGGGCTGCGAACTCGTCGCCGCCGAGCCGGGCCACCACGGCATCCTCTCCGAGAATCCGCCTCAGGCGTGCGCCCGCCTCCGCCAGGACCTCGTCGCCCACGGCATGCCCGAAGGTGTCGTTGATGACCTTGAAGCGGTCGAGATCGATCAGCAGAACCGAAAATCCTTTCCCATGCGCCGCCCCGTCCCTCAACCACGCCTCGAAGGCTGTCTGGTAGGCGGCCCGGTTGAGCAGGCCGGTCAGGTGATCGTGGGTCGCCGCATATTCCACCCGGCGCAGGGCCTGTTCCGCCGCGATGTTGGCGGCCTTCAGCGATGCGGCCAGCTCCGTGGCTTCCAGCTTCAGGCGGCTCGACCGCAGGTAATGCATCTCCTGATCGGTCGCGTTGCGGATCATCAGCACCGCGAGGACGATCAGGTTCGCGGCGATGAACGGCGAGCTCGGCGCGTCCTCGACGAGGAACAGGACCGTCAGGATCGTGAGGCTCGGAAGCATGAAGGCGATGGCGGGCGCGCGGGACACCTTGCTCTGGATGACCCCGACGTTCAGGCTCCAGAAGGCCAGGGCGATCGCGACGGACTGGGTCTGTCCGTTCCAGGCGAGGCCGATCAGGGCCACGGCCCAGCACAGGCCCGAGAACAGGGCCCCGATCCACGCAAAGGCCAGGATCCGGCCCGGGTGCCGGGTGGCGTGGTCCCGCTTCAGCCATCGGGCGGCGATCAGAGCGCGAGCGAGATTGAGCAGACCGTTGAGGCCGACGAAGGCGAGGATGAGCCCACGCGGCACGAGGTCCCACATCATACCGCCGAGGGACACCGAGACCAGAACGTTCGCGATCAGCGTCGCGGGCATGCCCCGCAGAACCGCGCGCGCCCGATCGCGCTCGATGATCGTTTCGACGGAGTTTTTCTGGTTCGCGATCAATGCCGATCTCTAGTCCTGCGCCGCAATAGCCTGAAACTTCCTCATGCCTGGCATTTAGCGACCCGATCTGTAAACATATCGTGCTCAGTTCTGGAAACACCTTCGCTCGTCACAATAAGAGCCGCCGAATAGACTGCCCGATAAGCGTCAGTGCTCAGCGTTCCCAGAAGACGAATCCCGAGGTTCGCGACCGTCGCGCGATGTATTCGCCTCGCGTCCCGATGGATGTCGTCGCGTCGACCCCTCCGTTGAGGGCTCCTTCCGATCCGCCCTGGACCTGCCGTGCACCGGGGACCGACCAACGAAAAAGTCCCGCAGGGTCGCTTGACCCTGCGGGACTCGATCAGTCTTCGTTATGGGAAGGGCGGTCTATTCGGCGGCGATGCTGTGGGCCTGGCTGCCGTCGGTATAGGTCTCGGCCTGGAGGCGCTGGCCCGGAGCCGCGCGGCCCGGCAGCGGCGGCAGAGCACGGGCCTTCTCCAGGTCGATGCCCGCACCCTCGGCGACGCGGCGGCCGTAATCCTCATCCGCATGGAGGAAATGCCAGACCATCCGCAGCTGGATCGGCTCCGGGCACTGCTTCATGTCGCCGACGAGGTTGGCGATCAGGTCCTCGCGCTCCCAATCCTGGAACGAGCGGTAGCGCACGCCGGCCTGGGTGTAGTCGTCCTCGGTGCGCGAGGTCTGGTAGCGACCGAGGTTGCCCTGGACCGGCTGGTGGTAGTCCTTGGCGGGCTTGGGAGCCTCCCGCAGACCCTCGGCCAGGGTCGAAGGCTCGTAGTTGATGTGGCGGTTCGGACCCGTGCCGTCGACGCCGTAGGTCATCTGGCCGTCGCGCTGGTTCGAATAGACCTTCACGCCCGGCTGCGGGGCGTTGATCGGCAGCTGCAGGTAGTTGGCGCCGACGCGGTAGCGCTGCGTGTCCGAGTAGGACAGCGTGCGCCCCTGGAGCATCTTGTCGTCCGAGAAGTCGATGCCGTCCACGAGGACGCCCGTGCCGAAGGCCGACTGCTCGACTTCCGCGAAGAAGTTGTCCGGCACGCGATCCAGCACCATGCGGCCCACCGGCAACAGGGGGAAGTCCTCCACCGGCCAGAGCTTGGTGTCGTCGAGGGGATCGAACGACAGGTGGTCGTTCGGGCCGTCGGGCATGATCTGCACGCAGAACTCCCACTCGGGGAAGTTGCCGGCCTTGATGTTGTCGTAGAGGTCACGGGTGGCGTGGCCGACATCCTTGGCCTGGATCTCGGACGCCTGGGCCGAGGTCAGGTTGCGGATGCCCTGCTTGGGCTCCCAGTGGAACTTGCACAGCACCGCTTCGCCCTGGTCGTTGACCAGCTTGTAGGTGTTGACGCCCGAGCCCTCCATCTCGCGGTAGTTGGCGGGGATGCCCCAGGGCGACTTCAGGTGCGTCACCATGTGGATGGCTTCGGGGTGCTGCGCCACGAAGTCGAAGAAGCGCCACGCCTCCTGACGGTTGGTCACCGGGTCCGGCTTGAACGCGTGGATCATGTCGGGGAACTTGATCGCGTCGCGGATGAAGAAGACCTTGAGGTTGTTGCCCACCAGGTCCCAGTTGCCGTCGACGGTCTTGAACTTCACCGCGAAGCCGCGCGGGTCGCGCTCGGTCTCGGGCGACTCCTTGGCGCCGGCGACGGTGGAGAAGCGCACGAACATCGGGGTCTTCACGCCGGTCTCGTTCAGGACGCGGGCGCGGGTGTACTTGGAGGCGGGCTCGTTGCCGATCTTGCCATACGCCTCGAAGTAGCCGTGGGCGCCGGCGCCGCGGGCGTGGACCACGCGCTCCGGAATCCGCTCCCGGTCGAAATGGGTGATCTTCTCGATGAACTGGTAGTTCTCGAGGGTCGCCGGGCCGCGCTCGCCCACCGTCCGGGTGCTCTGGTTGTCGCGAACCGGGTGGCCTTGGCGGGTGGTGAGAATCGGGCGCTGATCGCTCATGCGGTGCTCTCTCGTTCGGAACAGATCGACGCGGCGGTGGCCGCGTTCAGACCTTGGCTGAAAACCTGGAATGGTTCTGAGACAGCCTTATGGCCCGCCGCGAGCGATTTGGCCAATGCATCGTGGCGAACGCGATGATAGTCACAGCCTATGAATATGTCCGGCCTGTCCCTGCGGGATCTCGAATACGTCGTCGCCGTGGCGGAGGAGATGCATTTCGGCCGGGCTGCCGAGCGCTGCAACGTCAGCCAGCCGACCCTCAGCGTCCAGGTCCGCAAGCTGGAGGACCTCCTCGGCCTCGCCCTGTTCGAGCGCGGCAACCGCCGGGTGATGCTGACGCCGGCCGGGCAGACCATCGTGCGGCAGGCCCGCATCGTCATGGCGGAGGCCCAGCGCCTCCTCGTGCTGGCGAGCGAGGGGCGCGGCGCGCCGCTCACCGGCCGCCTCGTCCTGGCGGCGATCCAGACCCTCGGGCCCTACCTGTTTCCCCTGATCCTGCGGACCCTGCGCCAGGACTTCCCGCTCCTCGCCCTCGCCCTGAGCGAGGCGCGCACGGCCGAGATTCTCGAAGGGCTGCACAACGGGCGCATCGACGCCGCCCTGATCTCCTTGCCGGTGCCGGCGTCCGGGCTCACGGTGTCACCCCTCTTCGTCGAACCGTTCCAGCTCGCCTGCCCGGCCGAGCATCCCCTCGCCCGGGGCGGCGCCCTGCGCGCCACCGACATCGCCGGCCCCGACCTGCTCCTCCTCGACGAGGGCAACTGCCTGCGCGACCAGACCGTGGCGGCCTGCGGGGCCGGCTCGGCCGCCGGGCGCCACGCCACCAGCCTGGAGACCCTGCGCTCGATGGTGGCGGCGGGGGCGGGCTACACCCTGCTCCCGGCCCTGGCAGTGCCCTCCGGTCCCGATCCCAGCGGCCTCACGGTGACGCGCAGCTTCGACGTTGATGGGCCGGGGCGCACCGTCGCCCTGGCCTGGCGCACCAGCGATCCGCGGGCCGACGGCCTCGCGCACCTGGCGGCGTTCTTCCGGGCCCACGCGCCGGCGGGCACCACGGCCTGCCGGGACGACGGCATGCCCCGTCCGCGCGCCGGGCGCCGTGACAGCGTCAGCGATCCGGTGTAGCGCCCGGCGCGACGGGCGTTCCCTGCCCGGCCCATTCCCGGCATCACCGTGCTCTCACTGCGCTTCATCGGCCGTTGGGCGGCCCTCCTCGGCGCCTCCGGCCTGCTGGCCTACGGCCTCGACCGCGCGCATTTCCCGGCGGCTCTCCTGCTCGGGCCGATGGTGGCGGCGATCGCCTTCGGGGTCAGGGGCGCGAACCTGTCGGTGCCGAAGTTCGGCTTCCAGGCCGCCCAGGCGATGATCGGCTGTCTCGTCGCCCACACGGTGACGGGTGAGATCGTCGGCACCGTGGTGGATGACGGCTTCCTCATCCTCGCGGTGGTGCTCGTCACCGTCCTGGTCGGCGGGGCGGTCGGCTGGGCCCTGACCCGCCTGCGCATCCTGCCGGGGTCGACCGCCGCCTGGGGCTCGTCGCCCGGCGGCGCCGCCGCCATGGTGGCGATGTCGGAGGAATACGGCGCCGATCCGCGCCTCGTCGCCTTCATGCAGTACGTGCGCGTGGTCGCCGTGGTGCTCTCGGCCTCCGTCATGGCGCGCCTGCTCACCAACGTCTCCGACGTGGTCCCGGCCTCCGATCCCGTCACGGTGGCCCCGCTCGCCCTCCTGGCGACCCTGGCTGTCGCCGCCTGCGGCGCCGGCCTCGCCAAGCTCCTGCACCTTCCGGCCTTCGCCTTGACCGGGCCGATGCTGCTCGGCGCCGCCCTGCACGCCTCCGGCCTGGTCTCCATGGCCCTGCCGATGCCGATCCTCGACCTCGCCTACGCCACCATCGGCTGGTATGTCGGCCTGCGCTTCCGGCGCGAGACCCTGCGCGAGACGCTCAGCGCCATGCCGGGCATCGTCGTGGCCACCCTCGGCGTGATCGCCCTGTGCGGCGGCTGGGCCTACGGCCTGACCTTCCTGCTGCCCGTCGACTTCCTCACCGCCTACCTCGCCACCAGCCCGGGCGGTCTCGATTCGGTGGCCATCATCGCGGTCGGCTCGAAGGTCGACGTCTCCTTCGTGCTGGCGGTGCAGACCCTCCGGCTGTTCGTGGTGCTGGTGACGGGGCCGATCGTGGCGAAGTGGATCGCCCGCGGCGCCCCGGCGGCGCCCTGAGACAGCGCCCGGACATGCACGCCCTCTACCTCGCCTTCCTGAATTCCTGGCGCGGCCTCGTGCACGGCGCCCGGACCGAGCGGGCGGTGCGCCTGGAACTCATGCTCCTCGCCCTCGGGGTTCCCCTGGCCCTCCTCCTCGGGTCGGGCCTCTGGGTCCGGGTCGCCCTGGTGGCGAGCCTGCTCCTGATGCTCGCCGCCGAGTTCCTGAACACCGCGGTGGAGAAGCTCTGCGACCACCTCCACCCGGCCCGGCACCCGAAGATCGGCATCGTCAAGGATCTCGCCTCGGCCGGGACCTTCTCCGCCCAGGGAATCGCCGCCCTGGTCTGGATCGCGGCCCTGATCGAGCGGCTGTCGGGTCAGCCCTGAAGCCCGGGGAATTTCTCCGAGAAGATCCGCCGGTTTCGTAAAGCCGCGGGGGCCGGTCCGATCTGGACAGGACCGGCACGGTCCTTCAACGCTGACCGCTCGGTCGATCCCTGATGGAACGACCGGAGTCAACCGAGGTGCGTTCATGGCCGTTGCCACAATCCTGAGACGAACACTGTTCGGCCTCAGCGGTCTACTTCTTCTCATGCCTCCAGCGAGCGCGGCGGACCTGCCGAAGATTGCGGTCATCGCCACCGGCGGCACGATCGCGATGAAGCTCGACCCCACCACCCACGCGCCGGTGCCGGCGCTCTCCGGCGAGGACCTCGTCGCGGCGGTCCCGAAGCTCAAGGACATCGCCGCGATCGCCGTGACGGAGTTCAGCAACGTCCCCAGCGACTACATGGGACCGGACCGCTGGCCCGGCCTGGCCCGCAAGGTCGACGAGATCCTGGCCGATCCCACGATCCGCGGCGCCATCGTCCTGCACGGCACCGACACGCTCGACCAGACCGCCTACTTCCTCGACCTCACCGTGAAGAACGACAAGCCGATCGTGCTGGTGGGCGCCCAGCGCAACGCCTCCGACTGGGATTCGGACGGGTCGCGCAACCTGCTCAACGCCGCCCGGCAGATCCTCGCCGACGGTTCGACCGGCATGGGCGTGACCGTGACGCTCAACCACCACATCAACGCCGCCCGCGAGGTGCGCAAGACCCACACGAGCAACGTCGAGACCTTCAATTCCGGCGATGCGGGCTTCCTCGGCTACGTCGACGAGGATCGGGTCGTGTTCAGCCGCAAGTCCCTGCGCCGGCAGACCCTGCCCCTGCCCGACCGCATGCCGCAGGTCGATCTGGTGGCGATGTATGCGGGGGCCGACGGCAGCCAGGTGCGTCATGCGGCCGAGACCGGCGCAGAGGCCATCGTGGTCGAGGCCTATGGCTGGGGCAACATGAACGCCGAGATGCACGACGCGATCGCGGAGGTCATCGCCAAGGGCGTGCCGGTCGTCGTGGCCACCAAGGTCTATGACGGCCGCGCCCTGCCGGTGTACGGCTTCAAGGGCGGCGGCAACACGCTGCTGAAGGCCGGCGCCGTCTTCGCCGACGACCTGACGCCGGACAAGGCGCGCATCCTCACCCTGATCGCGCTGCCGAAGACCAAGGACCGCGCGGCCCTGCAGGCCCTGTTCGACCGGTAGCCCCTGCCGCCCCGCGACGGCGGCCACGCCGCCGTTGCGGGGCGGGAACCGGGCCGGCGCCCCGCGACAGCGCCTCGCTCGCTTCTGGCGCGCCGAGCGCCTATGTGCGGGGCGAGTCCCCTCGCACCGCAGCACCGCCGGAGCCCGTGTCTCCTTGACCGACTACATCCGCAAGATCCTCACCGCCCGCGTCTACGACGTCGCCATCGAGAGCCCGCTGGACCCGATGCCGCGCATGTCGGCGCGTCTGGCCCGCCCAGTGCTCCTGAAGCGCGAGGACCTGCAGCCGGTCTTCTCGTTCAAGCTGCGCGGCGCCTACAACAAGATGTGGGGCCTGGCCCCCGAGCTGCTCGCCAAGGGCGTCGTCTGCGCCTCGGCCGGCAACCATGCGCAGGGCGTGGCCCTGGCGGCCGCCCGCCTGAATGTCCGCGCCGTGATCGTGATGCCGCGCACCACCCCGGCGATCAAGGTCGACGCCTGCCGGGCGCGCGGGGCCGAAGTCATCCTGTTCGGCGATGCCTTCGACGAGGCCCTGGGCCATGCCCGGGAGCTGGAGGCGCGCGACGGCCTGACCTTCCTGCATCCCTTCGACGATCCCGACGTGATCGCCGGCCAGGGCACCATCGGGATGGAGATCCTGACCCAGCATTCCGGGCCGATCGAGGCGATCTTCGTGCCCGTCGGGGGCGGCGGCCTCGCGGCGGGCGTCGCCACCTTCGTGAAATACCTGCGGCCCGAAACCAAGGTCATCGGCGTCGAGCCGGACGATGCCGCCTGCATGGCTGCGGCGCTGGCCGCCGGGAAACGCGTGGTGCTGCCCACGGTCGGCCTGTTCGCGGACGGCGTCGCCGTGCGCGAGGCCGGCGCCGAGACCTTCCGGCTCTGCCGCGAGTACCTCGACGAGGTCATCACCGTCGACACCGACGCCATGTGCGCGGCGGTGAAGGACATCTTCGACGACACCCGCGCCATCTCGGAGCCCTCCGGCGCCCTGGCCCTGGCCGGCGCCAAGGCCTACGCCGCCCGGCAGGAGGGCGGCACCGGCACCCTGGTGGCGATCTCCAGCGGGGCGAACCTCAACTTCGACCGCCTGCGCCACATCGCCGAGCGCGCCGAGCTCGGCGAGCAGCGCGAGGTCCTGCTCGGCGTCACCATCCCCGAGCGGCCGGGCGCCTATCGCGCCTTCATCCAGACCCTCGGCCCCCGGGCGATCACCGAATTCAACTACCGCTACGCCGCCGGCGCCGACGCGCAGATCTTCGTGGGCATCAACCTCGCCGGCGGCCTGCGAGAGAAGCATGCCCTGATCGATTCGCTGAAGGCCGCCGGCTACCGCACCGTCGACATGAGCGACAACGAGATGGCCAAGGTCCACATCCGCTACATGGTGGGCGGACGCGCCACGGGCCTCGCCGACGAGCGGCTCTACCGCTTCCAGTTTCCCGAGCGGCCGGGGGCGCTGATGAAGTTCCTCGACGCCCTGGGCGACGGCTTCGCCATCACGCTGTTCCACTACCGCAACCATGGCGCCGATTACGGCCGGGTCCTCGCCGGCATCGACGTACCGCCGGCCGAGCGCGCCCGCTTCGATGCGGCGATCGAGGCCCTGCACTACCCGTGCGTCGACGAGACCGACAACCCGGCCTACCGGATGTTCCTGGACGACGGCCAGGGCATGGCCGGCGTTGCGGCCTGAAGCAGGCCGGCGGCATCGCCGGATCAGGGGCAGTGGTGAACGAGGTGTCGATCGCCCGCACGTCCCTTCGTCCGCGCAGCCACAAGACTTGACAAGCGCCGGGCGGTTGTCGCGCACGGACTGGAATTCTGGATACGCTGCCAGATTGTCCCGAACGAAAGTTTTAATTCAACATTTCTCCGTAGCAACGACGTCCGCACTTCCTCTTCGGGCGTATCCCATGGCACGTTTGACCAGCCTCAACTTTCGTCTGCCCGCGATCACCGTCGGTCTGGCCCTCGTCAGCGCCACGGTGATGGGCGGGCTGAGCTGGTACAGCGCCCGCTCCGGCCTGGTCGACGCGGCCCGGGAGCGCCTCCAGTTCGCCGCCTCGGCCCGGAAGGCGGGGATCGAGCTGATCGCCGAACGGATCGGCGGAGACCTCGTCACGGTGGCGGGCAATCCGCAGGTCGGCGGCAACTTCGGTGATCTGGCCGAAGCTCTCGACCCCGCCAAGCCCGACTTCGCCGGGCTCGTCCGGACCTATACGGGTGGCGCGAACCTCGAGGCGCGCCTCGGGGCGGAGGCTTCGGGCACGATGTACGGGCGCCGCCACGCCAAGGTGCAGGAGGTCGCCCGCAAGCTCCTCGAGCGCCCGGGCTACGCCGATCTCGTCTTCGTGTCGGAGGACGGGCGCGTCGTCTACACCACCACCAAGGGCGCCGATTTCGGCCAGGCCCTGTCCGAGCCCGCGCTGGCCTCGACCGGCCTCGCCCGCCTGGTGGCGCGCCTGAAGAGCGCCGATTCCGACGCGACGCTGTACGAGGACTACGCCGCCTATCCGGCGGAGGCCGTCCCGTCGGCCTTCATCGGCCGGGCCATCGCCCGCCGCGCCAACGTCGCCATGGGTACCGGCCAGGAGGCCGCGCGCATCGGCTTCGTCCTCCTGCGCCTGACTCCCGCCCTGTTCGATCGCACCCTCTCGGACCGCGCCGGCCTCGGCGAGACCGGCCAGATCCTCGCGGTGGGCGCCGACGGCGCCCTGCGGTCCAACCCGCCCCTGTCCCCGGCCGTCACGGCCGGCAAGCCCGCGACCGACCTCGGCCTCGACAAAGCGGAGCTCGCCAGCGAGCACCCCTTCACCTACGCCAACGGGAGCGACCGTCGGATGGTGGCGACCGCCAAGGTCTCGGTGCTCGGCGCCCCCTGGACGATCCTGGCCGAGCAGGCCGAGGACGAGACCCTCACGGCGGTGGGCACCCTCACCCGGGCCCTGGCGGTCACGGCCCTCGCCGTCCTCGCCGCCACGGCGATCCTCGGCCTCCTCTTCGCCCGCACCATCGTGGGTCCCCTCGGCGCGCTGACCCGGGCCCTGCAGGCGCTGGCCCGGCGCGAATCCCTGGCCGAGGTGCCGGGCAGCCGGCGTGCCGACGAGATCGGCGACATCGCCCGGGCCGTCGTCACCATCCGCGACATCTCTTTGGAGGAGGCCGCGCAGCAGCTGAAGACCACCGAGGCGGCGCGCCTGCGGGAGGAGACGGAGCGGCGGACCCTGCTCCGCGACCTCGCGGACCGCTTCGAGCGCTCCGTGGGCGGCATCGTCGGCACGGTTTCGCAGGCCTCCGGCGACCTGCAGGGCGCCGCCACCGGCATGACCGAGGCGGTGGCCGGCACGGCCCGGCGCTCGACTTCCGTGGCGGCCACCGCGCAGGAGACCGCGGGCAACGTCAACTCCGTGGCGGTGGCGGCCGAGGAGCTCGGCGCCACGGTCGGCGAGATCGGCCGCCAGGTCGAACAGGCCGCGACCATGTCGGCCCAGGCCGTGGACGAGGCTGGCCGCACCGCCGCCACCATGCAGACCCTGTCCGAAGCCGCGACCCGGATCGGCGACGTGGTCGGCCTCG
Source organism: Methylobacterium sp. Leaf111 (assembly GCF_001423285.1). NCBI lineage: Bacteria > Pseudomonadati > Pseudomonadota > Alphaproteobacteria > Hyphomicrobiales > Methylobacteriaceae > Methylobacterium > Methylobacterium sp. Leaf111. The sequence continues at coordinate 420,742 of NZ_LMNE01000001.1, forward strand.
TCTCGCAGATCGCCAGCCAGACCAACCTGCTGGCCCTGAACGCCACCATCGAGGCGGCGCGGGCCGGCGAGGCGGGCCGCGGCTTCGCGGTCGTCGCCGCGGAGGTGAAGAACCTCGCCGAGCAGACCAGCCGCGCCACCACGGAGATCGCCGAGCAGGTCGATGCCATCCGCTCGGCCACCACCGGCGCCACCGGGGCGATCCGCAGCATCGTCACGCGGATCGAGGGCATGAGCTTCGTCACCAGCAGCATCGCCGCCGCGGTGGAGGAGCAGGGCGTGACGACCCAGGAGATCGTGCGCAACATGGGCCAGGCCTCCTCGGGCACCGGTGTCATGAGCCAGGACATCGAGGCGGTGGCCCGCTCGGCCGCCGAGGCGGGCGCGACGGCGGACCAGGTGCAGCGGGCCTCCGCGGACCTCTCGCGGCAGTCCGAGCAGCTGCGCACGGAAGTGGCGAGCTTCCTCGCCACCGTCCGGGCCGCCTGATCGCGGCGGCCGGCGGTGGACCGCCGGGAGGTGATCGGGGAGGCTTGGTTACAGGGCGGGCGGCGGGGCCGGCCATGTCCGTGGCGGGGTTGACCCCCGGGCGGGCTCGGGCCCAATGCCCCGGCACAACCGGGACACCGCCTCGATGCCGCCGCTCTTCGCCCTGCCCTTCCCCGCCATCGATCCGGTGGCGGTGGCGATCGGGCCGATCACCATCAAGTGGTACGCCCTCGCCTACATCGTCGGCCTGCTGGGCGGCTGGTACTATGCCCGCCGGCTGGTGGCGGCGGACCGCTACTGGGGCGTGGTGCGCCGCCCGAGCCTGAACGACATCGACGACCTCATCGTCTGGGTGGCGCTGGGCGTCGTGCTGGGCGGCCGCATCGGCTACGTGCTGTTCTACAACCTGCCGCTCTACATCGCCGACCCCATCGAGATCCTGGCCATCCGCAACGGCGGCATGTCGTTCCACGGCGGCTTCCTCGGCGCCGTGCTGGCCATGGTGCTGTTCGCCCGCTCCCGGAAGCTCCAGGCCCTCACCCTCCTCGACCTCGCCGCCGTCGTGGTGCCGATCGGGCTGTTCTTCGGGCGGATCGCCAACTTCGTGAACGGCGAGCTCTGGGGCCGCATCGCCCCGGACTTTCCCTACGCCATCGTGTTTCCCACCGGCGGCCCCCTGCCCCGGCACCCGAGCCAGCTCTACGAGGCGGCCACCGAGGGCGCTCTCCTGTTCGTGGTGATGATGATCGCGGTGCGGGCCCGCGGCTTCCGCAGGCCCGGCCTCATGGGCGGCATCTTCGTCCTCGGTTACGCCGTCGCGCGCACGTTCTGCGAGTTCTTCCGCGAGCCCGACCGCCAGCTCGGCTACCTGTTCGGCACCGAGACCTGGTCCACCGGCGGCATCACCATGGGCATGGTGCTGTGCGTGCCAATGGCGCTCGTCGGCCTCGCCGCCATCGTCCTGGCCCTGCGCGGTACCACCCGCCCGCGCGTGGCGATCGAGGACGGGACGGCGTCGCCCGCGAAGGTCGATCCGGCGTGACGAGCCCGCTCTTCGCCGCGATCCGCGACGAGATCCTGGCCTCGGGTCCGATCGGACTCGACCGCTACATGACCCTCTGCCTCGGCCATCCGGTGCATGGCTACTACCGCACCCGCGACCCCCTCGGGGCGCGGGGCGATTTCGTCACCGCCCCCGAGATCAGCCAGATGTTCGGCGAGCTGATCGGGATCTGGATCGCGGCGACCTGGGAGGCGATGGGCGCTCCCCCCGACCTCGCCCTGGTGGAGCTCGGCCCCGGTCGCGGCACCCTGATGCAGGACGCCCTGCGGGCGCTGTCCCGCGCCGCGCCGGCCCTGCGCCCGGCCCTGCACCTCGTGGAGACGAGCCCGGTGCTCCGGGGCGAGCAGGAATCCCGCCTGTCGAGGGCGGCCCCGACCTGGCACGAATCCCTCGACACCCTGCCGTACGGCCCGAGCCTCGTCGTCGCCAACGAGTTCTTCGACGCCCTCCCCGTCCGCCAGTTCCAGCGGGCCGAGCGCGGCTGGTTCGAGCGCCTCGTCGGCCTCTCGCCGGACGGCAGCGCCCTCGCCTTCGGCCTGGCGGCGGAGCCCGACACGCGCATCGCCGCGAGCGGCCCCACCGGCGTCCTGATGACCCTGCCGAGCGCCGCCCTGGACGCCGTGCGCGGCCTCGCCCGCCGCGTGGTCGCCCACCGGGGCGCCGTCCTCCTGGTGGATTACGGCCACGTCCGGCCGGGCTTCGGCGATTCGCTCCAGGCCGTGCGCGGCCACGCCTTCGTTCCGCCGCTGGCCGCCCCCGGCGAGGCCGACCTGACCACCCACGTGGATTTCAGCGCCCTCGGCCGGGCCTCCACCGGCGAAGGGGCGATCCTGCACGGCCCCGTGGACCAGCGCGACTTCCTTCTGGCGCTGGGCCTGCGCGAGCGCGCCGAGGGGCTGGGCCGGACCGCGAGCGAGGCGCAGCGCGAGGCCATCACGGCGGCGGCGACCCGCCTGACCGATCCGTCCCGGCGCGGCATGGGCAGCCTGTTCAAGGCGATGGCGTTCTCGGATGCGACGCTCGCGGCGCTGCCGGGGCTTCCGCCGGCGGGGCGATGATCGGACAGGTCGGCTCAGTGGGCGCGGCGGGCGAACCACAGGGTCCCGAGGCCCAGCGCCAGGGCGCCGAGTGGGAACAGCAGCAGGGTCAGAGTGTGGGCGTCCATGGCCGAACCCTCGATGGCGGGACTCCCCATGCCGACGAACCCGCGCCGCGTGTCGGAGCGGCAGGATGCCCGTGCAGGCCGTGCCCATCAACCGCAAAACTTGACTCAGGCCCGCCGTCGGACTAACCGCCTCCCTATTCATTCGACGGTCTGATCGTCACCACGAACGCCGACCGGCCCCGCGAGGCCGGAGGTCAACGCCCGACAGCGCGATGCGCCCTCGGGCGGGTTTCGCGTTGGGGACAGGGCGTCGGCCCCGGCCACACCGTCGTCGCGAGTCCCGATGCCCAACGCTGCCGCGAACACGACCCTGCGCATCGAGGATGCGGTGAACGACACCTGCCCGTGGTCGGGCAAGCCGATCGCGGCCGATTCGCTCACCCTCTACAACGGCGCGGTGGTGGGCTTCTGCGACCCGGGCTGCCGGGACAAGTTCGCCCAGGCGATCCGCGGCTTCGAGGACGCGCTCCAGGCGCGCCGGGCCGAGAGCGCGGGCGTCAACCAGTGACCGGTCCGACGACGATGCCGGTCCAGGGAGCCTGACGCATGTTCGAAGGCCTGTCCGATCGCCTCTCCGGAATCCTCTCCGGCCTCACGCGCCGCGGCGCCCTCACCGAGGCCGACGTCACCGCCGCCCTGCGCGAGGTCCGGCGCGCCCTGCTGGAGGCCGACGTCGCCCTCGAGGTGGTGCGCGGCTTCACCGAGAAGGTGCGCGAGAAGGCCGTCGGCGCCGTCGTCCTCAAGTCGGTCACCCCCGGCCAGATGGTCGTCAAGATCGTCAACGACGAACTCGTAGCGATGCTGGGCTCGGAAGCCGGCATCATCGATCTCAACGCCCCGGCCCCCGTCGCCATCCTGATGGTCGGCCTGCAGGGCTCGGGCAAGACCACCACCACCGCCAAGATCGCCCGCCGGCTGGTCGCCCGCGACAAGCGCCGGGTGCTGCTGGCCTCCCTCGACACCCGCCGCCCGGCCGCCATGGAGCAGCTCGCGATCCTGGCCAAGCAGGTCGAGGTCGAGAGCCTGCCGATCGTCGCCGGCCAGTCGGCGGTTCAGATCGCCCGGCGCGCCATGGACGCGGCCCGCCTCGGCGGCTTCGACGTGGTCATGCTCGACACCGCCGGCCGCATCACCCTCGACGAGGCGCTGATGGCGGAGGCGGCCGAGGTCAAGGCCGCCACCAACCCGCACGAGGTGCTCCTCGTCGCCGACGCCCTCACCGGCCAGGACGCGGTCAACACCGCCCGCGCCTTCGACGAGCGCCTCGGCGTCACCGGCATCGTGCTGACCCGCATGGACGGAGATTCCCGCGGCGGCGCGGCCCTCTCGATGCGCGCCGTCACCGGCAAGCCGATCAAGCTCGTCGGCACCGGCGAGAAGGTCGACGCCCTGGAGGAGTTCCACCCCTCCCGCGTCGCCAACCGCATCCTCGGCATGGGCGACATCGTCTCCCTCGTCGAAAAGGCGGCCGAGACCATCGACCACGAGCAGGCGCTCCGCACCGCGGAGAAGATGCGCAAGGGCAAGTTCGACCTCGACGACCTGTCGATGCAGCTCGCCCAGATGGAGAAGATGGGCGGCATCGGCGGCCTGATGGGCATGCTTCCCGGCATGGGCCAGATGAAGAAGCAGGTCGAGAACGCCAATCTCGACGAGAAGATGTTCAAGCGCCAGCGGGCCATCATCTCGTCGATGACCGCCCAGGAGCGGAAGAATCCCGACATCCTCAAGAATTCCCGCAAGAAGCGCATCGCGGCGGGCTCGGGGACGAAGGTGGAGGAGCTCAACAAGCTCCTCAAGATGCACCGGACCATGGCCGATATGATGAAGGCGATGGGCTCGGGCAAGCGCGGCATCGGCCAGGCCCTCGGCTCGATGTTCGGCATGGGGGGCGGTGGAATGCCGGGCGGCATGCCCGGCCTGCCCCCCGGCATGCCGGAGCCGACGCCGGAAATGATCGCCGACATGCAGAAGCAGCTCGGCGGCAAGCTCCCCCCGATGCCTCCGGGCCTCGGGGGCAAGATGCCGGGCCTGCCCGGGCTCGGGGGTCCCAAGGGCCCCGGCGGCCTGCCGGGTCTCGGCGGATTCCCCTTCGGGAAGAAGAAGTAGCGACGGGGGCGTAGCGCATAGCGAGTCGGGTTCGCCCCCACGGACTCGCCATTCGCTACGCGCGCCTCGCCCTCACACGACACACTGACCTTTGGAGTAGAACCATGTCCCTCAAGATCCGTCTCACCCGTGGCGGCGCCAAGAAGCGCCCGTACTACCGCATCGTCGTCGCCGACGCCCGCGCCCCCCGCGACGGCCGCTTCATCGACAAGGTCGGCGTCTACGACCCGATGAAGGCCAAGGACGATCCGGCCCGCATCGTGCTCGAGGCCGACAAGATCCAGGCTTGGCTCGCCAAGGGCGCCCAGCCCACCGACCGCGTCCTGCGCTTCCTCGACGCCGCCGGCCTCGCCAAGCGCCCCGCGCGCAACAACCCGCAGAAGGCCGAGCCAGGCGAGAAGGCCAAGGAGCGCGCCGCCAAGCGTGCCGAGAAGGCCGCCGCCCCGGCCGAAGACGCCGCGGCCTGAGGTCCCCCGCATGGCCCGTCGTCCCGGAGGCACATCGACCCACGGTGACGGCGGGCGCCGTGCGCGGCCCGGCCGCATCGGCAGCGCGGCGGCCACCTCGGCCCACCGGCCGCGGCCCGAGGCCGACGCGCCCCTGCCGCCCACCGACCCGAGCCTCGTCCAGATGGGCGAGTTCGGGCGGGCGCACGGGCTCAACGGCGAGGTCCGGTTGAAATCCTACACCGGCGACCCGCAGGCGATCGCGTCCTACGGGCCGCTGATCGGCGCCGACGGCCGCCGCGTCGAACTCACGGACGTCCGGCAGGCCGGCGGCGCCTCCCCCGACCTGCTGGTCGTGCGGGTGAAGGGCGTCGGCGACCGCACCGGCGCGGAAGGCCTCAACCGCCTCGCCCTGTACCTGCCGCGCGAGCGTCTCGGCACCGTGTCGGACGCGGACGAATTCTTCACCGCCGACCTCGTCGGCCTCGCGGTGGTCGACACGCAGGGCACGGTCCTGGGCACCGTCGCGGACGTGCCGAACTACGGCGGCGGCGATCTCCTGGAGATCAAGCCGGCCCTGGGCGGCGCCACCGCCCTCCTGCCCTTCACCAAAATCTTCGTGCCCGAGCTCGACATCGCCGGCGGCCGCGTCGTGGTCGATCCGCCGGAGGACCTGTTCGCCCCGGCCCAGCCGCGCCCCCCGGACGAGCCCGCCTGAGGGGAAGGCGGCCGCGCGATCGCGCCGACGCCGCCGATTGCCGAAATCCCTCTTGCCCGGACGGGAAAGAGTCCTCCGCCTGCGATCTCCGCACCCGGCCGCGCGACGCACCCGGCCCTCAGGCGGCGTCGGCCTGCGCGCCCGGTGCCCCCTCGCCCGGTGCGCACGCGCTCCACGGCGGACCGATGCAGGTCCGGTTGCGACCACTCCCCTTCGCGGCGTAGAGCGCCGCGTCGGCGACGCGGTAGAGCTCTCTGGCCCCTCTCGCCCCCGCGCGGACCGACGCGGTGCTGGCCAGGCCGATGCTCACCGTCAGGGCGCCCGCCGGGATGCCGGCGGCGGGTAGCCCGAGGCGGCGGACTTCGGCATGGACGGCGTCGGCCACCCGCTGGGCGCCCGCCCCGTCCGTTCCGGCGAGCAGCATCACGAACTCCTCGCCGCCCACCCGGCAGACGAGATCGCCCGGGTGGCGCGCACTCGCCAGGAGGCAGCGCGCCAATCCCTGCAGGACCTCGTCCCCGACGGCGTGTCCGTGGCGGTCGTTCACGGCCTTGAAGTGATCGGCGTCGATGACCAGCAGGGAGAACGGCGCGCCGCCGGAGCGACCCGACCGTTCGACATCCGCCAGGGCCTCCTCGAAGCGGCGCCGGTTCGGCAGGCCGGTCAGCGGATCGGTGAGGGAGAGGCGCGCCAGTTCCACCTGCATCCGTCCCCTGTGCCGGAGCTCGCGCCCGAAGAGCAGCGAGAGGCCGGCGCAGAGCCCGCACAGGATCGACACGATGCTGCCGATCACCAGCGCCTTGGCGCGCCACTCGGCATCGATCTCGTCGGGCGCCAGGGTCACGGCGAGGATCAGGGGGAGGTCGCCGATCCGCGTGAAGGTGTGGTGGCGCGGCTCGGTGCTGCGGACGGCGCTGCCGAGGAAGCTGCCGCTGCCCTCCCGCACGAAGCGCTGAAAGGACGGCGAGGCCGCGACGCTGTCCCCGATCGCGCCTTCGAAGAAGGGGTGCCGCATGATGCGCCGCCCGTCTCGGGCGTAGAGGTTGATCGCGCCCTTCGCGCCGAGGGCGAGATTGGCGAACAGGCGGCTGAAATAGGTGAGCTTCAGGGAGGCCTGGACCACGCCCCCGAAGCTGCCGTCCGGCTTGTTGATCCGGCGACTGAGCACGATGATGGGGACGCCGAGCATCCGAGAGGTCATGGGCTCGCTGATGAACAGGCCGAGGTCGGGCCGGTCGCGATGGGCGCGGAAATAGCTGCGGTCGGCGTTGCTCAGGGGCCGGGCCGGGACCGCGTTCGCGTCGTAGACGGTGTCGCCGTTCTCGTCGACCACGAGGAAGACCCCCATGTCCCGTGCCGTGACGGCCCGGTCGAAGAGGATGAGCTGGCGCAGGGCCGGACCCACGGCCGAGAAGCCCGGCGCCGCGAGGTTGTCGACGGCGCCGCGCAGGGAGAGGTCGACGATCTCGACGTTGCGCGCGATGTCGCGTTCGATGACCTGAAGCAGGTTGCGGGACGTCTGCGCGGCCTTGTCCCAGGCATCGTTGCGCAGATCGACCAGCATCAGGCCGGACACCACGAGGAGGCCGAGAGGCGCCAGGACGCCGAGTCCGATCCAGGCTCGCGCCGCGTTCAGGCGGCTCGTGAGATCCGGCAGCATCCGCATCGGCGACTCCGAAACCTCCGGTTGTGCATTCCGGACTCAGATGCCACGGAAAGTCCTAAGCAGAGCTTGTCGGTCCCCAAGCCGGAAACCAACGCGGTGACGCCGGAGCCCATTTGTCTCAGCAAACCACTTCGGGACGCCGAGGCCGGGAGTCGCCGGGCGGTTCCGCGGCCTTGGGGGGCCCGGTGGGGCACCTTTTCGGGTCACATGGCGCGGCGATCCGACTCGGAGGAAGGGCATGGCCCCGGCTGAATCAGGCCCCGCCTGGGCTGCCGCATGCCCGCTCCGGTCGAGTCCGACGGCACCTGTCACGCGCGGGTCCCCTCTCCAGGACGGAGAGGGACGGATGGAGTGTGGAACCGCGTCGGATGGGGCATGCCCCTCACCCCGGCCTCCGCCCGCACGGAAAAGGGGTCCTGATCCGACCGAGCCACCCGAGGCCATCCATCGGACGGGGTCTCAGGCGGCGCGGACGCCCGAGAGGAACCGGCTCACCTCGGCGCTGAGATGCTCGGACTGGCGCGACAGCTCGGAGGCCGAGGCGAGCACCTGCGTGGCCGCCGCACCGGTCTCCTCCGAGGCCCTGGCCACGCCCGAGATGTTGCCGGTGACCTCGCTCGTGCCCTGGGCCGCCTGGGCGACGTTGCGCACGATCTCCTGGGTGGCGGCCCCCTGCTGCTCGACCGCCGCGGCGATGCCGCTCGCCATTCCGTCGATCTCGCGGATCCGGCCGGTGATGCCCCCTATCGCGGAGACCGCCTGGTCGGTGACGCCCTGGATCTCGCCGATCTGGCGCGCGATCTCCTCCGTCGCCCGGGCGGTCTGCCCGGCCAGCTCCTTGACCTCCGTGGCAACCACCGCGAAACCCCGCCCCGCTTCGCCGGCCCGCGCCGCCTCGATGGTGGCGTTCAGTGCCAGCAGGTTGGTCTGCCCGGCGATGTTCGAGATCAGCCCGACCATGTCGCCGATCCGGGCCGAGGTGGTCCGCAGGGCCTGGACGAGCTGGCCCGTCTGATCCGCCTCGCCGACGGCCGCCTGCGCGAGCCCCGCCGAGCCTTGAACCTGTCGGCCGATCTCCTGGACCGAGGAGCCGAGTTCCTCGGCGGCGGCCGCCACGGTGCCGACGTTCGACGCGGCCTCCTCGGCCGCCGCCGCGACTTGGCTGGACTGGGCCGCCGTCTCCTGGGCCGTCGCGGTCATCTGCTGGGCCGTCGCCTGCAACTCCGTCGCCGAGGACGAGACGAGACCGACGATGCCGCCCACGGCGCGCTCGAAGCCGTCCGCAAGCTCGATCATCGTGCGCCTGCGTTCCGTCACCGCGGCCGAGTCGGCGATGCGGCGGATCTCGGCCTGTTCGGCCGCCTTCTGCGCCACCATCGTCTTGATGCCCTCAACCGCGCGGGCGACCGCGCCGACCTCGTCGCCGCGGCGCGCCTCCGGGATCGTCGCCTCGAAGGAGCCCTGCGCCATGCGCTCGAGAACGCCGACCAGGCTGGCCAGCGGCCGGGTGATCCCCAGGATGCCCACGAAGGCGGCGGTCAGGAGGCCGGCGAGCATGCCGAGGGTGCTGAACAGGATCAGGCTGTGGCGGGTGGCATTGGTCTGGGCAGTCAAATCGGCCGAGCCCTTCTCCATTGACGCGGCGATGTCCTCGCCGAGCTGGCCGCCTTCCTGGACCATGAGGGCGAAGGTCGGGTCGATGGTGCGGTGCACCAGAACGATGGCCTCCGCGTTCCGGTTCGCCGTCCCCAGCCGGCGGACCTCGGACACGTCTTGCATGAACCGCTCGACGCGAGCGGTCTGCGCCTCGACGCGGGTGCCGAAGGACGGGGCCTGCAGACGCAGGTCGGCGAGGGCCTGGCGCATCGGCGCGAGCGTGGCCTCGAATCCGTCATTGGCCACCTTCATCTGGGCGTCGTCGGTTTCCGCGATGACCCGGTAGACCCAGTAATTCATCTCGAAAACGAGCCGGTTCACCCGGCGGGCGGTCGCCGCACCCTTGGCATCCCGTGAGATGAACACACTATAGGCATTGTCGATCTCCGTCATACGCCCCTGAGCGAACCAGACACAGACGCCGACCATTATTGCGATGAGCGCTACGATGGCTCCCAGCTTCGGTAAAATCTTGACCCTGGATAAAAACGACATGGGAGCACCCCGGATTTTCCGGCCAAGATCCAGCACGCCGATTAAAGTTTAATGGAGATTGCGGAGGATTTCTTCTTCTAGATGAACTGAAACCCGTCATTTCGAGAAGCCCGGTGGTGCGGATCGATCCGAGACCGCTCGAAGCCGCGGATCATCCCCGATCCAGCTCGGCGCGAGCGCGGCCGAGGCCCACCTGCCTTCCCCGGATCAGGCGCCCGGGGAGACGTCGCGGAGCTGGCCGATGAGCCAGCGGCCGGCCGGGCCCGGCGGACGCTCCATCGGGTAGACGGCCCACATCGGCAGGAACAGACCGCCCTTCGGCAGGGCGGCGACGTCGAGGCGCACGAGCTGACCGTTGGCGAGATCCTCGGCCACCACGTCCAGGGGCATGCCGCCCCAACCGAGGCCGGAGCGCAGGAAGGCGTGCTTCGATCCGAGGTCGGCGAGCCGCCAAGTGCGCGGCGAGAACACGCCGAATTCCCGCCCCTTGGTCAGGTCGCTGCGGTCGGTCAGAACGAGCTGGACCTGTTCGGCGAGGTCGGCGGTGGCGATCGGGCCGGTCCGGCGGGCGAGCGGGTGAGCGGGCGCCGCGACCATCACGAGTTCGATCTGCCGCAGGGGCTCGCGGGCAAGTTCGGGAGGCAACAGGGGCGTCGCCCCCGCCACCGCGAAGGCGCAGCGTCCGTCGAGGACCGGCGCGATCACCGCCCCCAGGGTCTCGACCTGAATGCGCAGGGGCGTCTCGGGGAAGGCCGGCTGGAAGGCCGCGACCGCCTGCGTCACCACCTGGATCGGAAACAGCACGTCGAGGACGATGCTCACCTCCGGCTCCAGGCCGCCGGCGAGGTCGCGGGCCTGCGCCTTGAAGGTCTCGGCAGCCGCCACCGTGGCGCGCGCATGGGCCAGGAGCACGCGCCCGGCCTCCGTCAGCACCGGGTACCGGCTGGTGCGGTCGAACAGCTTCACCCCCGACTGGGCTTCCAGGTTGGCCAGGGACTGGCTCACCAGGGACTGGGCGCGTCCGAGCTTGCGTCCGGCGGCCGAGAAGCTGCCGGTGTCCACGGCGGCCACGAAGGTGCGGAGCTGATCGAGGGTGAGCGGGTCGAGCATCCATCTGCCAGGGTGATGGGACGCATCGAATGATAGAGGCTTCGCTGAGAGAGGGCCACCACCTAGATCGGGACCCACAGCCGAGCCGCTCCGGCCCCGGCGATCGCAGACCCGGATGATCCCCTATGTCCGTCACCCTCACCGCCTCTCCCGCTCCCACGCGCGCCCGCACCGTCTCGGCCTGGGCGCTGCAGGGTCTCCTCGCCCTCGTCTTCCTCGCGGCGGGCGGCGCCAAGCTCACCGGCGCGCCGATGATGGTGCAGGTCTACGACCTCATCGGCGTCGGCCAGTGGTTCCGGATCGTCACCGGCCTCGTGGAGGTCGCCGGCGCCGTCGCCCTGCTGATCCCCGGCTTCGCGGGCCTCGCCGCCCTCTGGCTCGCCGCCACCATGGTGGGCGCCGTGATCGCCCACTTGGTCGTCCTGCCCACGCCCGCCGCCCCGGCCGCGGTGCTCCTCGTCCTGACCGCGACCCTGGCCTAGCTGCGCCGGGACCAGACCCGCTCGGTCCTGGGCCTGCGGCGCTGATCGGCGGAACCCCTTCGCTGCCCGTCGCCCCCGCGTCACGTCGCCCCCGCCCGCGAGAAACCCCACCATGGACATCGGCATCGACAGCTTCGCCGTCACCCTCCCCGATCCGAAGACGGGCCGGACCCTCTCGGCGGCCGAGCGCATGGAACGCCTGCTCGACGAGGTCGAAGCCGCCGACCGCTCCGGCCTCGACGTGTTCGGCATCGGCGAGCATCACCGGGCGGAGTTCCTCGACGCCGCCCCCGCCGTCATCCTGGCGGCCGCGGCCGCCCGCACCCGTCGCATCCGCCTGACCAGCGCCGTGACCGTGCTGATCGCGGCCGATCCGGTGCGGGTCTTCCAGGACTTCGCCACCCTCGACCTGATCGCCCGGGGCCGCGCCGAGATGGTGGTCGGACGGGGCTCCTTCGGCGAGGCCTACCCGCTCTTCGGCTTCGCGGCCGAGGACTACGACGCCCTGTTCGCGGAGAAGCTCGAGCTGCTGCTCGCCCTGCGCGCGCAGACCCACGTCACCTGGCGGGGCCGCTTCCGCCCCCCCGCTCACCGGCCAGGGCGTCTACCCGCGCCCGTACCAGGAGCGCCTCCCGATCTGGGTCGGCGTGGGCGGGACGCCGGCCTCCTTCGCCCGCGCCGGTACCCTCGGCCTGCCCCTGATGGTGGCGATCATCGGCGGCCGCTTCGAGCGCTTCCGGCCCCTGGTGGAGCTCTACCGCGAGGCCGGCCGCCGGGCCGGGCACGCCCCCGAGACCCTGAAGGTCGGCGTCCACGCCATCGGCTTCGTCGCCGACACCGACCGCGCGGCCCGGGAGGCGTTCTATCCGGGCTGGGCCGCGATGTTCGGCAAGATCGGGGCCGAACGCGGCTGGCCGAGTTCCGGCCTCGAGGAGCAGTTCGCCGCCATGTGCGCGCCCGGCGGGTCCTACCTCATCGGCGCCCCGGAGACGGTCGCCGCGAAGGTGCGGGCCGCCGACGCCGCCCTCGGCGGCCTGTCCCGCCTCACCTTCCAGATGAGCTCGGCGATGCAGGAGCCGGAGGCGATGCAGCGCTCCATCGCCCTGCTGGGCACCGAGGTGAAGCCGCGGCTGACGGCGGCCGCCTGACACTCCCGCCCCGTCACCGCCCCGCCGAATCGTGAAACCCGGATAACCGGCCGTTAAGAGTCGCGTGGGTAGATTTCCCACGTATCGACGGCCGGGCTTTCCCGGTGCCCCGAACCCCCGTGCGCCCCCATGAGCACCATCGCCTCCGCGGCCTCCCCGGTTTTCGCTCCGCGGCCGCCACCGCGCCCTCACGGGGCGATGACGGAGCAGATGGCGTCGACCATCTCCAGCGAAGTGTCCGCCGGCGCCCTGAGCGGCACGGACGCCACCGCCCTCACCTCGGCCCTCACGGCGATCGATACGGGCCTGACCGCAGGGTCGAAAGGCAAGGCCGCCGGGGGAGCGGCGGCGGCGCGCGATCCGGCCTCCCTGACGGACCGGATCGACGGACTGATCGCGGATCAGGTCAGCGCCGGCACCCTCACGGACGATCAGGCGGGCGCGCTGAAGGCACTCTTCGCCAGCGGCGGGCAGAGCACGCTCGCGTCGCAGGCCAACGGTGCGCGCGAGGCGGGCGGCCCGCCCCCCGGTCCGCCGCCGGACGGCGCGGCGTCCAATTCGGATGACGACACGACGAACGGCTACGCCACGCGCGCCTCGGTCAGCGACCTCCTGAGCAGCTTCATCAAGCAGTTGCAGAGCGTTCAGGTCACCGGGTCCGCCTACGGCGCCAATGGAACGAACCGCACCAGCAGCGCCTCCTCGGCCCTGGTCCTCGACACCAGCGCCTGAGGGCGGAGTCGCCCACCCGCTCACCGCGCGCGCTTGGACGCCCCATCCTTGGTGCCCCGGGTGGTCTCGTCCCGGCAGGGGCGGATGGAATGCGGATTCGGCCGGTCGGCGGCGGCGGGCGCCGCGAAGATCGCGAGGTAGCCGACGCCGCCCTCCAGCACCGAGAAGCCGGTCTGACGGTATCCGGCGGCCGTCAGCTCGCAGGCGAGCAGCGCCGGCGGCGTGCCGTGCCGCGAGGGCAGATCGTCGGCGTCGACGATCCCGACCCGGCCGCCCGGCTTCATCATCGGCGCGAGGTTGTGGAGCAGGCCGAAGGGCTGGGCGATCTCGTGGTACATGTGGACCAGCACGGCGGCGTCGAGGGAGGCCGGCGGCAGGCGTGGATCGTGCGGCTCGCCACGCACCACCGTGACGTTGGTAAGCGCGCTCTTGGCGATGCGCCCCTCCAGGCCCGCCAGGTAGCGCGGCGTCACATCCTCGGCATAGACGTGTCCCTGGGGACCGACCCGCTCGGCCATCCGCACCGTGTAGTAGCCGCTGCCCGCGCCGATATCGGTGACGCTCTGGCCGGCCGCGATACCCATGAGCCGCATCACCTGCCCGACCTCGTCGACCGAATCGCGCTGCGCCTCCGAGGCCCAGAGCGGGGCGACGATCTCAGCCACCGGCCGGTCGGGCTTCGGGAAGGCCGCGGCGGGCGCGCCCGCCGGAGCCAGGGGCTCGGCCGCCCGGACGGGCCGCAACAGGCCGAACCCCGTCAGGGCCAGCGCCAGGGTGACGGTCCGGACGAGGGCAACGAGGAGCCGGGGACGGAGCGAGGGGGAAGCGGCCATGCAGGCTTAACCCGCCGTCGCCGGATCGGTGCCACGTTGACCCGGCGCGCCTGCGCGCGCCAGTAGGCACCATGACCGCCAGTCCCTGGAACGCCACCGTCCTCACCCTCTATCCGGAGATGTTTCCGGGGCCGCTCGGGGTGTCCCTGTCCGGGGATGCGCTGGCGCGGGGCACCTGGAGCCTGGAGGCCCGCGACATCCGCGAGCACGGCCTAGGCCGGCACCGGGCGGTGGACGACACCCCCGCCGGGGGCGGCGCCGGCATGGTGCTGCGCTGCGACGTCCTCGCCGCCGCCATCGACGCCGCGGGCGCGCCCGACGATCCCCGGCCCCGGCTCCTGATGAGCCCACGGGGCCGCCCCCTGACGCAGGCGCGCGTCCGGTCCTTGAGCGCGGGGCCCGGCGTGCTCGTCGTCTGCGGCCGCTTCGAGGGCGTGGACGAGCGCGTGATCGCCGGGCGCGGCCTCGAGGAGGTCTCCATCGGCGACTACATCCTCTCCGGCGGCGAGATCGCCGCCCTTGTGGTGCTCGACGCCTGCGTGCGCCTCCTGCCCGGCGTGATGGGCAAGCTCGCCTCCGGCGAGGAGGAGAGCTTCGAGACGGGCCATCTCGAATACCCGCACTACACCCGCCCCCGGGACTGGGAGGGCCGGGCGATCCCGGACGTACTCACCGGCGGCAACCACGGCGCCATCGCGCGATGGCGCCGGGCCGAGGCCCTGCGCCTCACCCAGGAGCGCCGACCCGACCTGCTGCGCTCCCGCGAAGACTGACGCGTCGCCTCCGGCCGGGTTGCCCCGCCACCCGCACCGGGCATAGTCGCCGGGATCCGAACCGGGAGAGGCCGATGCCGAACGAGCGCGTAACGATCCGGACGCCCGACGGGGATTGCCCGATGGACGTCCTGGTGCCCCCCGGCCACGGGCCGTGGCCGGCGGTGATCCTCTACATGGATGCCGGGGGAATCCGGCCGGCGATGCGAGACATGGCCCGGCACCTGTCCGAGGCCGGCTACGTCGTCGCCCTGCCGGATCTCTTCTACCGCTACGGGCCCTACGGCCCCTTCGTGCCGCGGGAGGTCTTCGCCGGCGACTTCCGCGCAACCCTCGGCCCGCTGATGGCCACGACCGATCCCCAGAAGGCGGCGGGGGATACGGACGCGATCCTGGCCTATCTCGATACGCGCGCCGACGTCGCGGGCGCGACCGTCGGTGCCGTGGGCTTCTGCATGGGTGGCGGCATGGCGTTGGCCGCGGCGGGGCGGAACCCGGATCGCTTCGCGGCGGTGGCCAGCTTCCACGGCGGCAACCTCGCCACCGACGCACCGACGAGCCCGCACCGGTTCGTCGCGAAGCTGCGGGCGGAGGTCACCATCGCGGCGGCCGAGAACGATGGCAGCTACCCGCCCGCGATGGCCGAGCGCCTGGAGGTGGCCCTGACGCAGGCGGGCGTCCGGTACAATTCCCGGATCTACCCGGCCGCCCACGGCTGGATGATGCCGGACTTCCCCGTCTAGGACGCCGAGGCCGCCGCGCAGGGATGGGACGCGCTGCTTGCCCTGTTCCGCCGAACCCTGCCGGGCGGCCCCCGCGCGGGCGCATGAGGCGTGCGGGGACCGCGCGGAATGCAGCCGTCCCGCACGGCCCACGCGACCGTTTCAGGCGGCGAGGTCGCGCATCACCGCGATGAGGTCCGACTTGCCCTCGAAGCCGATGCCGGGAAGCTCGGGCATGACGATATGCCCGGCCTCGACCCGCACCCCGTCCGGGAAGCCGCCATAGGGCTGGAACAGGTCCGGATAGCTCTCGTTTCCGCCGAGGCCGAGGCCCGCCGCGATGTTCAGTGACATCTGGTGCCCACCATGCGGGATGCAGCGCTTCGGCGACCAGCCGAACTGCTCCAGCACGTCGAGGGTGCGCAGGTACTCCACCAGGCCGTAGGACAGGGCGCAGTCGAACTGCAGCCAGTCGCGGTCCGGGCGCATGCCGCCGTAGCGCAGGAGGTTGCGGGCGTCCTGATGCGAGAACAGGTTCTCGCCCGTGGCCATCGGACCCGGATAGAATTCCGACATCGCCGCCTGCAGGGCATAGTCGAGGGGATCGCCGATCTCTTCGTACCAGAACAGCGGGTACTGGCGCAGCATCTTGGCGTAGGCGATGGCGGTCTCGAGGTCGAAGCGCCCGTTCACGTCGACGGCGAGCTGCGCGGCCGAGCCGATCTCCGCGAGCACCGCCTCGATGCGGCGCTGGTCCTCCGCGATCGGAACGCCGCCGATCTTCATCTTCACCACGGTGTAGCCGCGGTCGAGGTAGCTGCGCATCTCGGCGCGCAGCTGGGTGTCGTCCTTGCCCGGATAGTAGTAGCCGCCCGCCGCGTAGACGAAGACGCGCGGGTCGGCCTCGATGCCCTTCTGCTCGGCGAGCATCCGGAACAGCGGCTTGCCGGCGATCTTGGCGGTCGCGTCCCAGATCGCCATGTCGAGGGTGCCCACCGCCACCGAGCGCTCGCCGTGGCCGCCGGGCTTCTCGTTGGTCATCATCGCCGCCCAGAGCTTGTGCGGGTCGAGGTTGTCGCCGGCCGCGTTCAGCACGCTCTTGGGGTCAGCTTCCAGGAGGCGATTGCGGAAGCGCTCGCGGATGAGGCCGCCCTGGCCGTAGCGGCCGTTCGAGTTGAAGCCGTAGCCCACCACCCGGCGGCCGTCGCGCTCGACGTCGGTGACGACGGCGACGAGGCTGGCGGTCATCTTCGAGAAGTCGATGTAGGCGTTGCGGATGGGCGAGGCGATCGGCTTGGTGACCTCGCAGACGTCGACGATGCGCATGGGGACTCTCCTGGGTTCACTGGGCGGAGGGAAATGGGTGGGGTGACGGGGGCGCGGCCTCAGGAGGCGAGCGCGGCGGGCAATGCCCGATCGGCTCCCGGCCGGGTCTCGGCCGGAACGACGTCGGCGGCGGCGATGGCGGCCCGGTTGCGGTAGGCCTCCTCGGCCCTGCCGCGATCGAAGGCGCCCTCCCACTGGGCGATCGCGATGGTGGCCACCGCGTTGCCGATGAGGTTGGTGACCGCCCGCGCCTCGTTCATGAAGCGGTCGACGCCGAGCAGGAGCACGAGGCCGGCGACCGGGACGGTGTGGAGGCTCGACAGGGTGGCGGCGAGGGTGACGAACCCGGCCCCGGCCACGCCCGCGGAGCCTTTCGAGGTCAGGAGCAGCACCCCGAGGACGACGAGCTGGTCGCCGAGGCCCAGTGGCGTGTTGGTGGCCTGCGCCACGAAGATCGCCGCCATGGTCAGGTAGATGCAGGTGCCGTCCGCGTTGAAGGTGTAGCCCGTGGGCAGCACCAGGCCGACGACGGATTTCTCGCAGCCCAGCCGTTCCAGCTTGGCCATCATGCGCGGCATCACGGCCTCGGTGGAGCAGGTCCCGAAGGTGATGAGGATCTCGTCCTTGAAGTAGCTCAGCACCTTGGCGAGGGAGAACCCGGTCCAGGTGCAGACCGAGCCGAGCACCAGCACGACGAACAGGATCGACGTGGCGTAGACGCCGAGCATCAGGTAGGCGAGCGACCAGACGGTGCCGAACCCGTACTTGCCGATGGTGAAGGCGACCCCCGCCCCGGCCCCGATGGGGGCCAGCCGCATCACCATGGCGACGACGCGGAACAGCGCGTCGAGCAGGCTGTCGATGACGGCGACCACCGGCTTGCCGCGCTCGCCGGCCTGGACCAGGGCGAGGCCGAGCAGCAGCGAGATCAGGATGATCTGCAGCATGGCGCCCTTGGCGAAGGCATCCACGATGGTGGTGGGGATGATGTCCATCAGGAAGCCGACGAAGCCCGGCTGCGCCTCGGCCCGCTTGGCGTAGGCGGCGATGGCGCTGCCGTCGATGTGGCTGGCGTCGATGTTCATGCCCACGCCCGGCTGCATCAGGTTGACCACGACGAGGCCGATGACGAGGGCGAGCGTCGAGACGACCTCGAAGTAGACGAGCGCCCGCACGCCGATGCGCCCGACCTCCTTCATGTTGCCCATCTTGGCGATGCCGACGACGATGGTGCCGAAAATGACCGGCGCGAGCAGCATCTTGATCAGCTTGATGAAGCCGTCGGCCAGGGGCTGGAGCGTCACGGCGACCTCCGGCAGCAAGACGCCGACAAGACCGCCCAAGACAATCGCAATGAAGACCTGAACATAGAGCCTGCCGAGCCATGACTTCATGCTCTGTTTCCTCCCATCTACCACGTTCTGGGCAGTTTCCTCGGTGATCCCTCTTGTGGGGCTTGGCGTTGTGCTTACGCCTGGACAGCCGCGCTCGGCCAATGCCATGTTCGGTTCGCGCTATGCAGGGACGGCATCGGACGGGCGGATGGACCTGGACTGGCTGAAGGACTTCCTCGCGCTGGCCGAGCAGAAGACGTTCTCGCGCGCGGCCGAGGCGCGGAGCGTGACGCAGCCCGCCTTCAGCCGCCGCATCCGGGCCCTGGAGGACTGGGTCGGTACGCCCCTGTTCCTGCGCGGGGCGCAGGGGGCGACGCTGACGCCGGCCGGACTCCACTTCCAGCCGGCGGCCCAGGACCTGCTGCGGAGCCTCGAGCGGGCGCGGCGGGAGGCGCAGGGGGTCGGCGCCCAGGACACCGCGACGCTGTCGATCGCGGCGACGCACGCCCTGTCCTTCACGTTCTTCCCGGGCTGGGTCCGGCAGGTCATGCAGTCCCGGATGCTCGGGACCCTGAACCTCGTCTCGGACAGCATGGAAGCCTGCGAGCAGATCATGCTGTCGGGCGAGGTCCACTTCCTGTTCTGCCACTTCCACGCGGATGCGCCGACGCGCTTCGATCCGGACCGGTTCGAGAGCGTCCGGGTCGGGCACGACCTCCTCGTTCCGCTCTGCGCGCCGGCTCCGGGCGGCGCGGGCACCTGGTCGCTGCCCGGATCGCCCGACGACCCGATCCCCTACCTGGCCTACAGTCAGGCCTCGGGCCTCGGGCGCATCCTCGCGAGCTGCCGGACGGGCGCGTCGCTCCACCTCGCGACCCGCTTCACCTCGCACCTCGCCGCGACGCTGACGACCATGGCGCGCGAAGGCCACGGCGTCGCCTGGCTGCCGCAGACGGTGGCGGCCGAGGACCAGGCCCGCGGCCAGCTGGTCCGGGCCGGGCCCGACGCCTGCGACGTGCCGATCGAGATCCGTCTGTTCCGGTCGCCGGAGTGCCGCAACCACGCCGCCGACGCGCTTTGGGCCTATCTCCGCGACACGTGACCCGCGCCGTCATCGGGAGATCCGTTTCGCCCCGGCTCGTGTGCGGTCCGATCCCGGCCGGGCGGACGACCGCTTGCGTCCCGTGCGGCGCGGGTCCATTGGCGTCGGTGGGCCACTCCTCCCCAACGAGGAGCTCTCATCTGGAAGGATGACGCACGTGACCAACCGACCCGCCACGCGCCCCCGCGTGCCGAATTTCTCCTCCGGCCCCTGCACCAAGCGTCCGGGCTGGAGCCTCGAGGCCCTGGCCGACGCGCCGCTGGGCCGCTCGCACCGCTCGGCCATCGGCAAGGCCAAGCTCAAGGAGGCCATCGACCTCACCCGCAGCGTCCTGCAGGTGCCGGCCGATTACCGGATCGGCATCGTGCCGGCCTCCGACACCGGCGCCGTCGAGATGGCGATGTGGTCGATGCTGGGCCCGAAGACCGTCGAGGTCGTCGCCTGGGAGGCCTTCGGCCTCGAATGGGTCACCGACGCCCTGAAGGAACTGAAGATCGCGCCGCGGGTGCATGTCGGCGATTACGGCGTCCTGCCCGATCTGTCGGCCGTCGACACCCGACGAAACGACGTCATCTTCACCTGGAACGGCACCGCCGCCGGCGTCCGCGTGCCGAACGGCGACTGGATCGCCGCCGACCGCGAGGGCGTCACCATCTGCGACGCGACCTCGGCGGCCTTCGCGATGCCACTGGACTGGGCCAAGCTCGATGTCGTCACCTTCTCCTGGCAGAAGGTCATGGGCGGCGAGGCCGCGCACGGCATGATCGTGCTCTCGCCCCGCGCCGTCGCCCGCATCGAATCGAACGTCCCGGCCTGGCCAGTCCCGAAGGTCTTCCGCCTGGCCAAGGACGGCAAGCTGATCGAGGGCATCTTCAAGGGCGACACCATCAACACGCCCTCGATGCTGGCGGTCGAGGATTACCTCGACACCCTGAAATGGGCCGCGCGCATCGGCGGCCTGCCGGCGCTGCACGCCCGGGCCGACGCCAACGCCCGGGTCATCCACGACTGGGTGGCGCGGACGCCCTGGATCGGCCACCTCGCCGCCGATCCCGGCACCTACAGCAACACCGGGATCTGCCTCGTCCTCACCGACCCGGACATCCTCGCCATGGGCGACGCCGTCGTCGGTGCGGTCGCCAAGGGCATCGCCGACACCCTGGACCGCGAGGGCATCGCCTTCGACATCGGCGCCTACCGGGATGCTCCGGCCGGCCTCAGGATCTGGTGCGGCGGCACGGTCGAGTCCGCGGACCTCGAGGCCCTGACCCCGTGGCTCGACTGGGCCTTCGCGTCTGAGAAGGCGAAGCTCGCCCGGGCCGCCTGACGCCCGCGCGACCTCGACGTCACCCGCGTCGTATACCGTGCGCGCGACGGAGCCGCTGTCCGGCCCCGTCGCGCGTCGGTTTTCCCCCGCCCGAGCCGGACACCGCCATGCCCGCGCCCAAGGTGCTCATCTCCGACGCCCTCTCCGAAGCCGCCGTGCAGCGCCTGCGCGACCGCGGCCTCGACGTCGACTTCCGGCCCGAGCTCGGCCGGGATCGCGACGCCTGCGCCGCCCTGATCGGTACCTATGACGGTCTCGCGATCCGCTCCACCACCAGGGTCACGGCCAAGCTGCTGGCGCAGGCCGACCGTCTGAAGGTGGTCGGTCGCGCCGGAATCGGGGTCGACAACGTCGACGTGGCGGCGGCCAGCGCCCGCGGCGTCATCGTGATGAACACCCCCTTCGGCAACGCGATCACCACCGCCGAGCACGCCATCGCGATGATGTTCGCCCTCGCCCGGCAGATCCCGCAGGCCGACGCCTCGACCCAGGCCGGCCGCTGGGAGAAGGCCCGCTTCATGGGCATGGAGCTGACGGGCAAGACCCTGGGGATCATCGGCTGCGGCAACATCGGCGCCGTCGTCGCCGACCGGGCGATCGGTCTCAAGCTCAAGGTGATCGCCTACGATCCCTACCTCACGCCGGAGCGCGCCGTCGAGATCGGCGTCGAGAAGCGCGAACTCGACGCGCTTCTCACGCGGGCCGACCTGATCAGCCTGCACGTCCCGCTGACCGAGCGGACCCGGAACATCCTCTCGGCCGACGCCCTGGCGCGGACGAAGCCGGGCGTCCGCATCATCAACTGTGCCCGCGGTGGCCTGGTCGACGAGGTCGCACTGCGCGCTGCCCTCGAGTCCGGCCAGGTCGGGGGCGCCGCCTTCGACGTGTTCGCGACCGAGCCGGCTTACGAGAACCCGCTCTTCGGGCATCCGAACGTGGTCTGCACGCCCCATCTCGGCGCCGCGACGAAGGAGGCGCAGGAGAACGTCGCCCTGCAGATCGCGGAGCAGATGGCGGACTACCTCCTGCAGGGCGCCGTCGTAAACGCCGTCAACACGCCGTCGATCTCGGCCGACGAGGCGCCGCGCCTGAGACCCTTCGTGGAGCTGGCCGAGAACCTCGGCTCGTTCCTGGGCCAGCTCACCGACGCGCCGATCCACGGCATCCGGGTGACGTATGAAGGCGCGGTAGCGGCGATGAACACCCGCGCACTCACGGCGGCCGCCGTCACCGGCGTGCTCCGCCCCGTCCTGTCGGGCATCAACATGATCTCCGCCCCGGCGGTGGCGCGCGAGCGCGGCATCCGTGTCGAGGAGGTCACCCGCGCCGGCGGGGCACCCGATTTCGGATCGGTGATCCGCATCACCGTCGAGGCCGAGGACATGCCCCGCGATGCCGCCGGCACGGTCTTCCACGACGGCAAGCCGCGCATGATCGAGATCCGCTCCATTCCGATCGATTCCGCCTTCGCAGAGCACATGCTGTACGTGCGCAATCACGACCAGCCGGGCTTCATCGGACGCTTCGGCAGCGCGCTCGGCGCAGCCGGCGTCAACGTGGCGACGTTCGCCCTCGGACGCGATGGGATGGGCGGCAATGCCATCTGTTTCTGCGCCGTCGATGCGCCGGTCTCGAAGGACGTTCTGGCTAGCATCGCCGCGATCCCACAGGTGAAGCGGGTGCGGCCGCTGCGGTTCTGAGAATTTTGCGGTCTCGACAGATCGGGCCGCAAGCTGGCCTCCCGACCGCATTCTGACGTAAACGCCGTCCAACGACGAGGCTTCTCGGCCTCGAAACCGCCAGCATCCGGATCCCCCCATGAAGATCGACGGCAAGCCCTACCGCACCATCTTCCCCGCAGAGGACGGCGCCTCCGTGGCAGTGATCGACCAGACCCGCCTGCCCTTCGCCTTCGAGCTGAAGACGCTGTCCACCCTGGAAGAGGCCGCGGTGGCGATCCGCACCATGGTCGTGCGCGGCGCCCCGCTGATCGGTGTCACGGCCGCCTATGGGCTCGCGCTCGGCCTGCGCGCGGATGCCTCCGAAGCCGGGCTCGACCGGGCCGTGGCGATCCTCGCCGCCACGCGGCCGACCGCGATCAACCTGCGCTGGGCCCTCGACCGTGTCGCCGCCAAGCTTCGCACGGTGCCGGCGGTCGAGCGCGCAGCCTTCGCCTACGCGGAGGCCGGCCGTATCGCCGAGGAGGACGTGGAGAGCTGCCACGCCATCGGCGTCCACGGTGCACAGATCCTGAGCGACCTGCACCGTCAAAAGAATCGCACCATCAACGTGCTGACCCACTGCAACGCCGGCTGGCTCGCGACGGTGGATTGGGGAACGGCCCTGGCACCCATCTACGTGGCGCACGATACCGGCGTGCCGGTCCACGTTTTCGTGGACGAGACTCGCCCTCGGAACCAGGGCGCGGCCCTGACGGCGTTCGAACTCAACGCCCACGGCGTCCCGCACACCGTCATCGCCGACAATGCCGGCGGTCACCTCATGCAGCACGGTGCCGTCGACGTCTGCATCGTCGGCTCGGATCGTACCACGGCCTCGGGTGACGTCTGCAACAAGATCGGCACCTACCTGAAGGCGCTGGCCGCCAGCGACAACCGGGTGCCGTTCTACGCCGCCCTGCCCTTCTCGACGATCGATTGGACCCTGGACGACGGCGTGCGCGAGATCCCCATCGAGGAGCGCGACGGACGCGAGGTCACGCATCTCACCGGGCGTCTGGCCGATGGCGGCTTCGCCACCGTCGAAGTCGTCTCGCCGGGAAGCCCTGTGGCGAACCCCGCCTTCGACGTGACGCCGGCACGCCTCGTCACCGGTCTCATCACGGAGCGCGGCGTCGCCGCGGCCGATGCCGAGGGGCTTCTCGGCCTTTACCCGGAACGGCGCAAGGCCGCCTGACCCCTCAGGCGTCGGATGCCCATTGCCAGAACACAGAGCCAGTGAAGGCGAAGACTTTCTCGCCGCGCTGGTTTACGCCAGTGTTCTGGTGGGAGGCGAGGCCCCAGCCGGGGCGCGACGCGGTCTCGCGCTTGTCGATCAGGGTACAGCTGTATCGGATCGTGTCGCCGGCATAGACCGGCGCCAGCCAGCGCATGTCGCGAAAGCCCGGTGAGGGACCGAGTTGCGGGACCGGACCGGTCTTCGCCGTATAGGCGATGTCGCGGCCGCGGGTGATGTGGAGCCGTTTCATCCAAGCGGCAGCGGTATGCCAACCGGAGGCGCAGAGCGCGCCGAAATGGGTGTGCTGGGCGGCCTCCGGGTCGAGGTGGAACGCCTGCGGGTCGTAGGCTTGCGCGAAGGCCATGACCGCCTCCGGCGTGAAGTGGTGGCCGCCGAGATCCCGCACGGCACCGATGGGTGTCGCTTCGAGGAAGTGGAGCTGTTCGGCATCGTCGGGCTCTGCGGACGGCACGGCGTCCGCAGGCGATACGGCCCGCGGCGGCAAGGAGGCCACGCCGCGCCGCGGAAACATCACCGTGAAGATCTGTGTCATCACGCGCTCGCCATCCCCGTTCAGGACGGTCATCGCGAAACCGACGAAGCCGCGGTCCGGCTTCGAGTTCGAGGCCCGGCAGGTGTCGACCCGGACCGAGATGCTCAGGCGATCGCCCGGCAGCACCGGCCGGATCCAGCGCAGCTCGTTGATCCCGGGCGAGCCCATCGAGGTAGCGCCGCGGAAGACATGCTTCTGCAGGAGACGCATCCCGAAGCCGGCGGTCTGCCAGCCGGAGCCGATCAGCTGACCGACGAAGGTTTCCTTGGCGGCCTCTGGGTCGAGGTGGAACGGTTGCGGGTCGAATTCCTGAGCGAAGGCAATGATCTCGGCTTCTGTCACCGTCAGCGGACCACCCTCGATCACCGTACCGGGCGTGAAGTCCTCGAAGGTGATGCCGTTCATGCGGATCCTTTCAGGCGCTGGAACTCGACGGGCCGAGGGACGGCTCGCCGATGCGGGAGCGAGGCCGCCCTCGCCCGTGTCAGATCAGTTGGCGAAGCGGAAATGCAGCACGTCGCCGTCCTGCACCACGTATTCCTTGCCTTCGAGGCGGAACTTGCCGGCCTCCTTGGCGCCGGCTTCACCCTTCAGGCTCGTATAATCGTGGAAGGCGATGGTCTCGGCGCGGATGAACCCCTTCTCGAAGTCCGTATGGATCACGCCGGCGGCGGCGGGAGCCCGGGTGCCTTTTTCGATGGTCCAGGCGCGCGCTTCCTTGGGCCCCACCGTGAAGTAGGTGATGAGGCCGAGAAGCTCGTAGCCGGCGCGGATGACACGATTCAGGCCGGGCTCGGCGAGACCGACAGCCTCCAGGAAATCGCCCTGGTCGCCGAGCGGCATCACGGCGATCTCGCTCTCGATCTTGGCGGAGACAACGACCGCCTTGGCGTCTTCCGCCTTGGCGCGGGCCATCACGGCATCCGAGTAGGCGTTGCCCTTGTCGGCATCGCCTTCATCGACGTTGCAGACGTAGAGGACGGGTTTCGCCGTCATTAAGCCGAGGCTCTGGAACAGGTGCTCCTCCTCGGGCTTACGCTGCACGAGGCGCGCGGGCTTGCCTTCGCGCAGCAGCGGCAGGGCACGCTGGACGAGATCGAGGGTCTCCTTGGCCTCCTTGTCGGCGCCCTTGGCCTTCTTCTCGAGGGCGATGACGCGCTTCTCGAGGCTGTCGAGGTCGGCGAGCATCAGCTCGGTCTCGATCGTCTCGATGTCGGCCGCTGGGTCGACCTTGCCCTCGACATGCGTCACGTCGCCGTCGGTGAAGCAGCGGACCACATGCGCGATGGCGTCGACCTCGCGGATGTTGGCGAGGAACTGGTTCCCCAGGCCTTCGCCCTTCGAGGCGCCGCGCACGAGGCCGGCGATATCCACGAACGTGAGCCGGGTCGGAATGATTTCCTTCGAGGCTGCGATCCTGGCGAGATCGTCGAGACGCGGATCCGGCACCGCCACCTCGCCGACATTCGGCTCGATCGTGCAGAAGGGATAGTTCGCCGCCTGCGCCGCCGCCGTCTGCGTCAGCGCATTGAAAAGGGTCGACTTGCCGACGTTCGGCAGGCCGACGATGCCGCATTTGAAGCCCATGGGTCACCTGTCCGTTCGCGGGTCCGCTGAAAAGCTGCCCGCGTGAAATCCGATGTCACCGCTGCGGTCAATCGCGCGCGTTGACCTGTTTGACGTCGTCCCAGCCGCGCCCCGCCATGGCGAGGTGGACCTTGTTCTGAAAGCTCGCATCCTCGCCACCGGCCAGCAGGGGCGCATGGTCGGCGATGGCCCGGCAGAGGTCGTCGACCCAAGCCTCCTCCGCCTTGCCGAAGTTGTTCAGCACGTAGGCGTGCACCAGAGCCTTGTCCCCTGGATGTCCGATACCGAGGCGGACCCGGCGGTAATCGTTGCCGCATTGCGCCGTGATCGAGCGCAGCCCATTGTGGCCGGCATTGCCCCCCCCCGTCTTCACCCGCAGCTTGGCCGGGGCGAGATCCAGTTCGTCGTGCAAGACGATGACGTCGGAGAGGGCGATCTTGTAGAAGCGCTGCGCTTCCTGCACGGCACGCCCGGATTCGTTCATGAAGGTCTGCGGCTTCAGCAGTATCGCCCGCTCGGACCCGAGGGCCACTTCGGCGATCTCCCCCTGGAACTTTTGGCGCCACGGTCCGGCGCGGTGCACGCGCGCGATCTCGTCCACGGCGAGGAAGCCGATATTGTGGCGGTTCCTGGCGTAGCGTGGGCCGGGATTACCGAGGCCGACGATCAGGCGCATTGCGCGAATCGATCCAGACAAGTTTTCGCATCGGAACGTCGCGGGCGTCCCCGGAAACGGAGATGCCCCGGCCTGATGGCCGGGGCACCCGCAAGGATGGGGTGAGACAGGGCTTGCGCCCCAGGCTCAATCCTCCTTCTTCTCGTCCTCGCCGGCCTCCTCGGTGGCCTCTTCTTCGGCCTTCTCCTCGGCGGCCTCGGCGGACTGCGCCTCGGCGATCGCGGCCTCTTCGGCCTCGACCTCGGCGCCAAGCACGGTCGGCGGCACGATGTTAGCGACGGTGGCGTCGGGCTCACCGGTGAAGGTGGCGCCGGACGGCAGCTTCACGTCGGTGATGTGGATGGCATCGCCGATATCACGGCCGGTTAGATCGATCTCGATGGCATCCGGGATCGCGTCGGGCGCAACCTCGAGCGCAAGCGTGTGAAGCACGACGTTGAGCGTGCCGCCCTTCTGCTTGATGCCGGGGGCCGCGTCCTCGTTCAGGAAGTGGACCGGGACCTCGACCGTGATCGACTGGCCGGCAACGACGCGCAAAAAATCGACGTGGATCGGCACGCCGGACACCGGATCCAAGTGGAAGTCGCGCGGGATTGCGCGAGTCTTCTTGCCGCCCGCATTGATCTCGAACAGGGTGGTCTTGAAGCCACCAGCGTAGATCAGCGTGCGGACGCGGACCAGGTCGACGGCGATGGACTGCGGAGCCTGACCGCCACCATAGATGACGGCGGGAACTTGACCCTGGCGACGAACGGCCCGGGCGGCCCCCTTGCCGACCCGGTCGCGTGCCACGGCCTCAAGCGTCTTGACTGCGCTCATGGCGTGATCCTTTTGAAAATGAAAATCTCGGGAAAACGCGAAAGGCCGCCCGAAACGGACGGCCATGCCCCGATCCCCGAAGCGCCCGTGCCTCCAAGGGTGTCTGGCGGGCGCTGGCGCGGCCTATACCCGCAAGTAACGCGCGGCGCAACCGAGGCGTCGTCCGGACGCGGTCATTTGGTCGCGAGCCGATCGCCCCAAGGCGATCCATCCGACCCGGATCCGCATCGTGGACCGAAGCCTGGCTGACGATATGTCGGCGTGCAGCTAGGCGAGCCCGGCCGGAGACACGAGCGCGCTATCTTACTAATCGAATCTATAGAGCGGATAATTTGAGAGATCTTTCGCTTTCGGCCACGAGGCATTAACGAAAACGCTCCAATGGGAAACGTCCCACTGGAGCGCGGATCGGAGAGATACTGCCCTGACGCACGGGGCGGTCGTCTTAACGAACGGACACGTCAGCGGTCTCGGCAATGACCCGCCGGGTGGCAGGCACGCGTGGGGTCAGGGAAGGCGTCGTCGTCAACTCGGAAGTGGGACGCACGGTGGCCGTTGCGCGGGCCTGCTCGCGATACAGCGGCGGCATAAGGAATGTACGGTCGTCCGCCATCGCAGTATTGGCAAGGCTGGCCGTTGCGAGGGTCGCGAGAATCAAGATACGGCTGGTCATGACAGGTGTCCTTCTTTTCACCGGAGGTCCATGCCTCATCCGGTGATCGCAATGTATTTGCACCG
Organism: Methylobacterium sp. Leaf111; assembly: GCF_001423285.1. NCBI lineage: Bacteria > Pseudomonadati > Pseudomonadota > Alphaproteobacteria > Hyphomicrobiales > Methylobacteriaceae > Methylobacterium > Methylobacterium sp. Leaf111. The sequence goes on from NZ_LMNE01000001.1 coordinate 448,768, forward strand.
CACCATCATTCAAACAGGTGATTTCAATAATTGATATCGATGAAATCAATGAGAGGGTAATGCGTATGGCTGGCCGCGTCCCCTTCAGTCGGCGCCACCGGCATCAAGCCGTGCACCCGAGCCTTTGAGGGGTGTGGTTCGCTTGACCGCAGACGGAGCCAGCAGGCTTGCTCACGGTGACAATCCCGCCCGGGGAGAACGATAGTACTTGGGCACCCGTCGTGCGGGCAGCGACGCGCTCCGTCGCGGGGAAGGTCTCGGCCGCGCCCCGATTCCACGTTTCGAAGGTTTGGCTCCAGGCTTCATCGGTGTGCAGTTCGGCAGCATCAGCCCAAGCGACGCGTTCACCCCAATTAAGCCCCGCTATCGCCGCGACGGTAGAGTAGGCGTGTTTGAACTTCGCGGCCCAGCAGGCGGCCCGCGCCGAGCAACTTGCCAACGTTGGGTAGGACACCTTTCTATCCGAGGTTGCCGACCTCCAGGGTCAGCAATTGCGGTGCCGCAGCGCGATCTCATCAATCGATCCCGTCAGCGACTCTGAAACCATAAGCCTTGGTCACAGCGAATCACGAGAAGATTCCCGCCCCAAACCGACGGCTCGTTCACCCTGGCGGATCTATTCTTCCGCATCGAGGAAGGAATGGATGCTATGACACGACCGATCGTATGGGCGCTCGGAGTGACGGCAGCCGCCGCAATGTGGGCCGTCGGGCTAGCAGAGCGATTCCAACGTCCGCTGGCCCCGGAGACTGCCATCATTGCCACGCCGCTGGGCGAGCGCGCCATGGGCGCATCGGTGCGAGGCGGCCCGAGCACCCTGACGCTCTTCTCCGATGCGCAAGGACACTTCTCGACCGATGCGGTGATCGACGGGAAGCGTCTACGCATGTTGGTCGATACCGGTGCAACAGCCTGCGCCTTCACTTACGAGGATGCAGAGCGCGCGGGCTTGCGGGTCGGCGAACACGAATTCCGCGTACCGGTCCAGACTGCCAACGGTACCATCCTGGCGGCGCCGGTGCGTATTCCTGAAATACGGATCGGCACCATCACCGTTCAAGGGGTCAACGGCATGGTCATGCCTCGCGGGCGCCTGTCCACCAGCCTCCTCGGCATGTCCTTTCTGAAGCGCTTGAACGAGTTCAGTATGAATGGAGGCCGCCTCACCCTGCGGGGGTGACCCTGTCGACGTCCTATCGGGTCCAAGGTGTCAACGATCAGGCCCCGCCCGTGGGCCCAGTCGTCGGCACCTGAGACCATCCGAGACGTCCTCAATGGCCCTGGCTGACCACAGCTTTGAGCCTGTACAGGGCCTCCAGGGCCTCGCGTGGCGTTAGCGCGTCCGGATCGATGGCTTCGAGAGCGAGGCGCAGGGTGTCGTCGGGCGCTTCGGAGACCGGCTCCGGCATCGGCGGCGGCGCCAGATTGGCAAAGAGCGGCAAGTCGTCGATGCGGGGCCTTGAGGGTCGGTCGCGCTCGGCTTTCTCGAGATGCTTCAGGATCGAACCCGCGCGGGCGATCACGCCGGCCGGAAGGCCTGCCAGCCGTGCCACCTGCAACCCGTAGGAGCGCTCGGCCACGCCCGGCACCACTTCATGCAGGAAGACGACTTCGCCCTTGTGCTCGGCCACCCGGAGAGTCGCGTTGTCGAGGTGGGAAAGGCGCTGTCCAAGGGCGGTAAGCTCGTGGAAGTGGGTCGCGAACAGGGCGCGGCCGCCATTCTGCTCGTGCAGGTGCTCAAGGCAGGCCCAGGCGATGGAGAGGCCATCGAAGGTCGCGGTGCCGCGACCGATCTCGTCCAAGATCACGAGGGAGCGACGGGTCGCCTGATTCAGGATCGCAGCGGTCTCGACCATCTCGACCATGAAGGTCGATTGCCCTCGGGCGAGGTCGTCAGCGGCACCAACGCGGGAGAACAGCCGATCGACGACGCCGAGGCGAACGCGCGCCGCCGGCACGAACGCGCCGATCTGCGCCAGGACGGCAATCAGCGCGTTCTGACGCAGGAAAGTCGACTTGCCGCCCATATTGGGACCCGTCACCAGGCGGATGCGCCCGCGCCCCTCCCCCGACAGATCGCAATCGTTGGCGATGAAGGGAGCCCCGGAGCGGTGGAGCGCCGCCTCCACCACGGGATGGCGTCCTCCTTCCACCACGAAGGCGTAGCTTTCATCGACAAGAGGGCGGCGCCAGTCGCGCTCGACCGCGAGTTCGGCGTGCGACGCGGCCACATCGAGCCGCGCGAGGGCCTCGGCCACTTCAGCAATAGCGGTTGCCTGCGTCAGGACTCGTCCGGCGAGGGCATCGAACACGGCGTTTTCCAAGGCCAGGGCCCGGTCGGATGCACCCGAGATCCGGCTTTCGAGCTGGCCGAGTTCGATACTGGTGAAGCGCATCGCATCGACCATGGTCTGGCGATGGATGAAGGTCTCGCGCATCACACCTTTGAGGCAGGCCTCGCCCACCCCCTGCGGCACCTCGATGTAGTAGCCGAGCATGTTGTTGTGTTTGATCCGAAGGGTACGACAGCCAGTCTCCTCGGCGTAACGCGCCTGCAGGGCAGCGATGACCTTTCGTGAATCCTGGCCGAGCAGTCGGCTTTCGTCGATCTCCGAATCGTAGCCGGGGCGTACGAACCCCCCATCTTGACGCTTCAGGGGGAGGTCGTCGGCCAGCGCCGCACGAAGTTCCGACACCAGGGCGCGGTCCACGGCAGCAAGGCAGGTCGCGACCGCCAAGAGATCCTCCGGCAGGCGCACAAGGCTCCCACATCGATCGGCGAGATCCTGCGCCGCGTCGAGACCATCACGGAGAGCCGCGAGGTCACGTGGGCCGCCCCGTCCTAAGGCAAGACGCGAGAGGGCTCGGGCGAGATCCGGCGCTCTTGCGAGGCTGTCGCGGAAGGCGGCGCGGGTAGGCGCATCATCGACCAGGAACTCCACAGCTGCGTGGCGGTGCCGGATCGCCTCGAGATCAGTCAGGGGGCCGGCGAGGTGCTCCGCAAGGAGGCGGGCCCCACCCGCGGAGACAGTCCGGTCGATGGCGTCCAGCAGGCTTCCCTTACGCTCACCGGATAGGGTTCGGGTCAGTTCGAGATTGGCACGGGTGGATGCATCGATGGAGAGGGTCGCGGCGGAACTCTCTCGAGTCGGCGGTGACAGGGTCGGACGCGCACCGACCTGTGTACGCTCGATGTAAAGCAGTGCCGCCCCTGCGGCGGCGATCTCGGCCCGCCCGAACTGGCCGAAGCCCTCCAGAGTCGAAACCCCGAATTGCGCCTTGAGCCGCCGTTCTGCCGCGGAGAGTTCGAGTTCAGCCTGGGCCAACGGCGTTACGGGGGCCGAGCATTCGCGCCACAACCGGGCGAGCGCCGGATCGGCGTGAATGGTTTCCGACAGCACGATCTCGCGCGGATCGTGCCGGGCGATCGCGGAGTCGAGTTCGCCGGACGGCACCTCGCTCAGGGAGAAGCGCCCCGTCGAGATGTCCACGGCTGCAAGACCATAGACGGAGGCCGTTTCCCCCGCCTTACGACGGGCGATCGCGAGCAGGATATTCGCACGAGCCGGATCGAGGAGGTGATCTTCGGTGATGGTCCCGGGCGTGACAAGTCGGACCACTTCGCGCCGGACGACGGATTTTGGACCCCGCTTCTTCGCTTCGGCTGGATCTTCCGTCTGCGCACAGACCGCAACACGATGGCCGAGCGCGATGAGGCGGCTGAGGTAGTCGTCGGCGCGATCCACCGGCACGCCGCACATGGGGATGTCGGTCCCGCCGTGCTTCCCCCGTTTGGTGAGCACGATCCCCAAGGCGCGGGATGCGATTTCCGCATCCTCGAAGAACAGTTCGTAGAAATCGCCCATCCGATAAAACAGAAGGCAATCGGTGTTAGCGGCCTTGATCTCGATATACTGCGCCATCATCGGGGTGGCGCCAGCCGTCTCGAGGACGGCCGTACTGGTCGCGTAATCCGAGGGAGCGGAACCGGACTTGGCAACGGAGCGGGCGATGCGCTGTGACATGGGCTCAGCATAGCAGAGCGGCCGTCGGAGAATCAGCGCGAGGATGCGTCTCGCCTGGGGAGAAGCAAAAAAGCGCCAGCGCTGGGGAATGTGAAAAGGGCCGACGTGCTCTGCACGTCGGCCCTACGATCAACCGGACTGCTGTGACCGACGCCGATGATCAGTAGCGCGGGCCGCCTGAGGTGTTGCCCTTCTGCTGCTGATAGCCGGGCTGCGACGGATTGCGGGAATTCGGATCGCTCATCATCCGCGATCGCGGCATGCGGTGCATGCGGCGGTGATGACGGTGATAGCGCATGCCGCGGTGGTGACGGCGATAAGCGACCTGGTCGACCACTTGATCACCGGCGACGGCAAGGGCAGGCGTTGGCATCACGGGAGCGGCCGACGCAGACGTCAGTCCGATGGCGCCGAGCAGAGTGCTGGCGGCCAGAGCGATCGCAAGTTTCGTCATGAGTTCCATCTTCCGTCGACGCGCCCGTTGCGCATCCAGCGAACAAGTCCTTCCAAGTGAATCCGTTCCCATTCGTGGGCATCGAAGATGCCACTCTTTGCGAAGATTTGTTGGGATGAAAGAGACAATGGAAGCCCGCGTGCGGGGCAGCTCAGCGAGCAGTCTTCAGATGCATTGCTCTTCGACGGCAGATTCGGACGGGTTCATGGAAAAGAACGCTGTCCGGGACCCACCGGCGATTGGCGCCTTCATTGCGCGCGTGCCGGTGCTGCGTGATGCCGACTGGCTGTTGAAGCAACGCCACCGTCGACGTTTCGCCGATCCCCCCGCTTGAACGTTCAGCTGGAGAATTGGGCTTGTTTCAGGAGTAGGCGATGTCCTGGACCGTCCCTTGGAGCGAATCGGTCAAAGCAGGCTTATCCGAGGAGGATGTTGTGTCGCATGTCTATCTCGCCATACGAGGCGAAGAGGAGGCGTTACGCGTCGCGTGCGAATTCTTGAATCAAGGGTTGATCGTCTGGTCGATCCGGCGGGATCATGGAATCCTGGAGATGGACCGACATCGCATCTTTCATCACTTCAATCCGCTCACCTCGTAGGTCGCCAGATCGGATCTCTGGATCTTCGCTCTGTCCTACCCCCGGGACGGGCCGGCACGCTCGTTGGATGAAGCGAGGGATCGGTATCGGGCGAGCACGAAGATTTATCGCGCTAGACTACGGGCAGAGGAAGTGAGCTTCAGAAGGCGTTGGTGCGGCGGGTGATTTCGGCCAGGACGGTGCGCAGGAGGATCTGGAGGTCGAGGCGCAGGCTCTGGTTCTCGATGTACCAGAGGTCGAGGGCGGCGCGGCGCTGCATGTCGGCCAGGGTGGAGGAGGATCTGGAGGTCGAGGCGCAGGCTCTGGTTCTCGATGTACCAGAGGTCGAGGGCGGCGCGGCGCTGCATGTCGGCCAGGGTGGGGGTGGGCCCGCGCGAACCGTTGATCTGGGCCCAGCCGGTAATGCCGGGCTTGACGGCGAAGCGGTGGCGGTAGGTCGGGATCTCGGCGCCGTAGTAGAGGTCGTGGGCCAGGGCATGGGGGCGCGGGCCGACCAGGGCCATGTCGCCCTGCAGCACGTTGAGGAGCTGGGGCARCTCGTCGATGCTGGTCCGGCGCAGCAGGGCGCCGACGCGGGTCACCCGGGCGTCGCCCCGGGTGGCCTGGTGCACGACCGCCCCGTCATCCAGCACGCGCATGGTGCGGAACTTGTAGATCTGGAACGGGTGCCCGTCCTTGCCRGTRCGGGTCTGGCGGAACAGGACCGGGCCCTTGCTGTCGAGGCGCACCAGGAGGGCGACCAGGACCAGSAGCGGGGCGACCAGGAACAGGGCCAGGGCGGCCAGGGTCTGGTCCAGGGCGGGGCGGAGGGCCGCCAGGCTGGGACGGGCAAGGCYGGGAYGGGCAAGGCCGGGATGGGATGGGGTCAGCGCGGTCGTGGTGGTGCCGACGGGAAGGCCCTTCCGAGCAGAAGTGGTGTCCATCGTGACAGTGCCCTCAGAATAAGCAGACATCGATTCCCATCAGCCCGTGGCGCTGAAGCGAAACAGGCCAGGTCCATCCCGTACTACAGCGAACAATGACTACGGAAAGCATCAATAGCAGGAATTAGGCTAAATTCCTTGTAAACCATACCCTTGAATTACGACAAACCGAAGGCAGCAGCATGCACGAAAATACAGGTTTGGCAGTATATTTGCCGGCATATTGAAACATATTTCAGTTATTTGAAATGGTACTATCTGAAGTAACCATCGATATTCAAATTCGTGCTCCCGCCCCCTGTACTTCACTAAGGAAGTGCATGTTGACGTCGATGATCCGCCAAATGCCTGGCCCATCAGGGTGACAAAGCCGATGGTTGCACATGCCATGCAGAGCCCGGCGTCATGCGTGGTCGGTGCCCCCCACGGGTCTATGGGCGCCTACTCATCGCTCAGGCTTACCCACCAGGCCGACTCGACCGCAACTTTCGAGTGTCGTGTTCCTTCGGGATTGGCGCGGGGGGACAGGTCGATGCTCGTCATCTCATGTGATGGACGACATCCGCAGGATCGGTCTGACCTTTCCGAAATCCTGGCGTGCCATTACGGCACACACGTCGACATTTGCAATCCGGTACGTTGCTGCGCCGCTAATTCTGCAGGTCGTTGCGCAATCGGATCCTGCGCCCTTAATTGGGCACATCTGAATGCATCCCTCAACACGTTTTCGAGCCTGTCGGCAGTCCTGAGCCGGCAGCGAACGGATACTTTCGGGAAGGGAGAAGTACACTCAGCTCATGCTGAAGATCGGCCGAACGTTGCTCGATTTCCCGAACCTTCTTGCGTCCATCCACGAAACTTGCGGGAAAGAAGCCTCCGCCGACGATCCGTTCAGTTGGGTCGCTCAGTCGCGCCAAGGTCCAGTGCTACCACCAACCGTTTAGGGGCCGGCCGGGTCGAGGGGTCCATAGGTCGGGTTCGCCAAAACCGGCGGGCGGGCGTTCGGCCGTGGCGCGCAAGGCGGGACCTTCGGAATTCACCTCCCGGATCCGCGACCGCCGCCCTTCGTCCAGGGGTTTAGGTGCCGCCGTCAGGGCGGGCACAGTTCGCGCCGTCACCGCGGGCTTCTTCTGCACCGACCGCCGGGCTTCCGGGGTTTTGCCGTCCGCCCCGCGCGCAACCAATAGGTTTCCTGGGCTCAGGCCGAGGGCGATTTTCATACGGGAGTCGTACCCGTAGAGGTCGGGTAGGGTCCGCACCGTGCCGGCCTCGTCCACCGACATCGTGAAATAGGCGAGGTGTACCGGCAGCTTTTCACTCAGGCGGATCTGGCGCTCGCCCTTCCCGATCAGCTTCTTCAAGCGCTCACTCGACCAGGCTTCAGGCAAAACTGCGTCGGCGAACCGGAAGGGATCCTCCACGCGCACACAGCCATGGCTTAGGGCACGGTGAGCGGAGGAAAAGAGGGTTCGGTTCGGCGTATCGTGCAGATAGACGGCGTGGTTGTTCGGGAACATAAACTTGATGAAGCCAAGAGCGTTGCGCTCCCCGGGCGGCTGACGCACCGAGACGTTGCCGTTGCGGTAGACCACTTCGTAGCCCCGACGGGCCGCGTAGTTCGGGTCGCGGGCGAGACCCGGCAGGAACTCGTTCTTCAGGATCGAAGGCGGGACGTTCCAAGAGGGATTGACGACGGCGTACTCCATCATCCCCGAGAAGATCGGTGTGGGCGATTCCGTTTTGCCGACGATCACGCGTGCTTCGTCGCGCTGACGCCCATCCCGGACGACCCGTAGGCGGAACTCCGGGATGTTGACCATGACGTAGTCGCGGCCGAGGTCGGAGGGCAACCAGCGCCAGCGCTCCATGTTCACGATGAGCGCGGCCTCCGCGTCGTCGGTGCGGGCTGCGGACTCGGGCCGGGAAAGAGCGGACACTGTTTGCAGGGTCAATGTGCCATTCGGGGCTAGACCTCGCGCGCGCTGGAACGCCGTCACGGCCGCGACCACGCCGGCATCGTAGAATTCTGGATTGCCCGGTCCGGCATCGAGGGTGCCGGCCGTCCGGGTTTCGAGTCCAAATCGCCTACGCAGGGCCGGAACGCGCGGGTCCGTCATGCCGAGCTTGAGCACTGGCCCCGGCGGCAGATGCACACCGGCCGCGGACGGAGTCTGGCCGTTACCTCGCAACACCGCGAGGCGCGCCTTCAGGGAGAGGTAGCCCGACTGAGCCGGATTGTAGCCCTGCAGCAGCGAACCGGCCGACGCGCCGCCGGATGCGATGCGGGCGAGGACGGCATCCGGTGCCGGCAAATCGAGGACCGGCGTGATCAAGCGAGACAGGTTGGCAAGATGGATGCGACCACCGCGCGCATCCCGTGCATAGAGCACGACGGCGGCCGAGAGCTTCAGGTCCGCATCCGCGATCTGCGCTTCGGTGGCGCCCTGCGTTCCAAGAACCGGCACAGGATAGGCGGACGCCGCTAGACCGTCCTCCCCCGCGGAGGCCAGACGGGCGGCCGCGGATTTTGCCGCAGGCGTGAGTGCTCCATCGACGATCCAGACCGGCTTGAAGGCACCCAACGCATAGAACGCCTGAATGGCCTCGCGATCCTTCGTCGAGAGCCGGAAGAGGAGCGGTGTCGGATCGGCAAGCCGGGTGGCGATGGCAGCGGCCTGCGGGTCGGTCGGCAGGGGCGGCGGTGCCGTTGCTTCGCTCGCAGAAGGCGTTCCCGGAATGGACGCGTTCGCGTCCGGTCCCCTCGCCGCAATCGGACCCGCGCTATCGGCAGACGGATCGGGCCTGGCTGCCTCGGGCGCGCCCGGATCGACCGAGGCGTTCCGCGTAACCGGGGTCGCGGAGGCTGCATCCGGAGCCTGTGCGTGTGAAGGCTGGGCCTGCGATTTCTGAGCGTCGGATGCGCGACCCTCTTGCTGCCGCATGTCGGAAACCTGGGCCTGGGCCCCATAGGCTGAGCAGCCCGCCAGCAGTGCGGACAGCGCGACGGAGGCAGAGCGCAAAACGCCCATGATGGCAACTCCTCGGGACCGACCATACCGGCCGATAGCATTAGGATAATCGGACCAGGCGGCCGCGTGCGCAATCGCACGATCGCCGATGAGAGGTCTCAGGCAGCAGCCTCGTCGACCTTGTCCTCTTCCGCGAGACCAAGATCCTTGAGTTTCCGGTAAAGGGTAGATCGGCCAATTCCGAGGCGGCGTGAGACCTCGGACATTCGGCCGCGATAGAATTGGAGTGCGAAGCGAATGATCTCTGCTTCCAAGCCGTCCATCGTCTTCATCTCGCCGGTCTCTTCCGCGACCAGACTCATGGCATGCGGATCGCGCACTTCCACCCGGACGATCTCCCTCACGGGCTGCGGCGCGCCGCCCTGCACCATCGGCTGGATCGGTGCGGCGGGAATCCGGATGTCGAAGCCTTCTACCTGGGCGGCGATCTGCGGGAATTCGGACACCGTGAGTTCGTCGCCATCCGCCAGCACCACCGCGCGGAACAGAGCGTTTTCCAGTTGGCGGACGTTACCCGGCCAGCCGTACCGGGTTACGAGCGCCATCGCCTCGGGTGTGATGGCTCTGATCTTCTTGCCTTCTTCGGCCGCGAAGCGCGCGCAAAAGGAGCGCACCAGATCAGGAATGTCCTCGCGGCGAGCCCGTAACGGCGGCAGCGTCATGGGGAAGACGTTCAGGCGATAATACAGGTCCTCGCGGAATCGGCCCTGCTTGACCAAGTCGAGGAGCGAGCGATTCGTCGCCGAGATCAGACGGATGTCCACCCGTACGCTGCGCTTTCCGCCCACCGGATCGACCTCACCTTCCTGGAGAGCGCGCAAAAGCTTCACCTGTGCATCGAGGGGCAGTTCGCCGATCTCGTCAAGGAAAAGCGTTCCACCCGAGGCTTCGACAAACTTGCCAACATGACGCTCGGTAGCGCCCGTGAAGGCGCCCTTCTCGTGGCCGAACAGGGTGGACTCGACGAGGTTGTCGGGGATCGCGCCACAGTTGACGGTGACAAAGGCCTTGCCGCGTCGATCGCCGGACCCCTGGATCGCCCGTGCCAGCACCTCCTTGCCGACGCCGGACTCCCCTTCGATCAGCACCGGGATGTTCGATTTGGCCGAGCGCTCGGCGAGGCGGATCACGCGCTCCATATCCGGGCTCCGCGATGTCAGATCCTTGAAGCTCAGCGCGCCTGAGGCGCGCCGGCGCATGCGGCGGACCTCTTCCTCGAGCTGATCGACCTTCAGAGCGTTCTTGATCGAGACCTGCAGACGCTCGGCACCGGCTGGCTTGACCACGAAATCCGTGGCGCCCGCACGCATCGCCGTGACAACGGCATCGATCGAGCCGTTCGACGTCTGAACGATCACCGGCACGTCGAGGCCGGTTCTGCGCATCTCGGACATGACTCCCAGTCCATCGAGGCCACCGGGCATGACGAGGTCGAGAAGTACCACATCGATCGCATCGCCAGCGCGCAACGCCTGGAGGCCCTGCTCGCCACTCTCGGCCACCCGCGCCTCGAAGCCGAGGCGCCGAACCATCGTTTCGGCGAGGCGGCGCTGCACGGGATCATCGTCGACGATCAGGACCGTTGTCGACATGGGGCAGCCTCGCTGTTCGCAAGCGGACGGCATCCGGCGACACGAGGGTCGTCCGGGCGTCATCGTCGCTGGCGTGTTTCGTTTCGAACCGCAGGGTGCCCCAAGAGCGTAAAGCCGTGCTTAACGACGATCCGACTTTTGCGGAGCGGAGAGCGTTCGGCACGCCCCCCACTTCACACCCCCTGACAAACCGTCCAGACCCGCAGGATTCTGATCGACTCGGATTGATCGGACGGCCTTTGCACTCGATATCACCGCGCACGGACCTGACCGGTCCGAGAGGGAACCAGATCATCATGCCGAGCCGAGCCGTCGCCACTGCCAGTCGTTCGGGCATCGTCGCGAATGCGGAAGGGGCCAGCGCTGCCAGAGTCGCCGCGCATGCGGCCGATCTGGGGGCTTTGCCGGAATGGGACCTTACCGACCTGTATGTTGGGATCGATTCTCCCGATTTCTCGGCTGATCTGGTCCGCGCCGAAGCGGATTGTGCCCGGTTCTCCGAGCGCTACGCCGGTCGCCTCGCCGAGATGGCGGCCGCGTCGGATGCCTCGGCCCAACTAGCCGAGGCGGTCGCGACATACGAAGGCATCGAAGATCTGCTCGGACGCCTGATGTCTTTCGCGGGCTTGGTCTATTCCGGCGACACCACCGATGAGCTCAGGGAAAAATTCTACGGAGACACGCAGGAGCGGCTGACGGCGGCCTCCAGCAATCTGTTGTTCTTTGCCCTCGAACTGAACCGAATCTCAGACGAGTCGATGGATCGGGCCATGGCGGATGGGCCGCTCAACCATTACGCGCCTTGGCTGGAAGACTTACGGCGCGAGAAGCCGTTCCAATTGGACGATCGCACCGAGAAACTTTTCCTGGAGAAGTCCGTCACCGGGCGCTCGGCCTGGAATCGGCTCTTCGACGGTACGATCGCGGCGCTCCGCTTCCCCGTGCAGGGTGAGCAGCTTACCCTGGAGCCGACCCTCAACAAGCTTCAGGATCCGGATGGCGCCATTCGACAGGACGCTGCGGGCGCTCTCAGCGAAGTCTTCCGTGCGAACCTGCGCACTTTTACGCTGATCACCAACACGCTCGCCAAGGACAAGGAAATTTCCGACCGCTGGCGTGGCTTCAAGGACGTCGCGGATGCGCGTCATCTCTCGAACCGCGTCGAGCCCGAGGTGGTCGCCGCGATGGTGGAGGCCGTCCAGGCCGCGTATCCGCGGCTGTCGCACCGCTATTATCGCTTGAAGGCCAAGTGGTTCGGCGTCGAGGCTCTGCCCTATTGGGACCGAAACGCTCCTCTCCCCAAGGTCGATCAGCGCACCATTCCGTGGAGCGAGGCGCGTGACACTGTCCTCGACGCCTACCAGGCGTTCTCTCCGCAGATGGCCGACATCGCCCGGACGTTCTTCGACCGCAACTGGATCGACGCTCCGACCCGCCCCGGAAAGGCGCCCGGCGCCTTCGCGCACCCGACCGTGCCCTCGGCCCACCCCTACGTCCTGGTCAACTACCAGGGCAAGCCGCGGGACGTGATGACTCTTGCGCACGAGCTCGGCCACGGCGTGCATCAGGTCCTCGCCGGCCCGAACGGCGCCCTGATGGCGCCTACGCCTCTGACCCTAGCCGAGACTGCCAGCGTCTTCGGTGAGATGCTGACCTTCCGCCGCCTCCTAGCCGCCACCACGAACACGAACCAGCGCCGCGCCATGCTGGCGGCGAAGGTCGAGGACATGATCAACACGGTCGTGCGCCAGATCGCGTTTTACGCCTTCGAGCGGAAGGTCCACCTCGCCCGGGCACAGGGCGAGCTGACCGCCGAGCAGATCAACGGCCTCTGGATGTCGGTGCAGGCCGAGAGCCTCGGTCCGGCGATCGCGCTCGATGCGGGTTACGAGCCGTTCTGGGCCTACATCCCTCACTTCATCCATTCGCCGTTCTACGTCTATGCCTATGCTTTCGGCGATTGCCTTGTGAACTCGCTCTACGGCGTCTACGCCAAGGCCGAAGTCGGGTTCGTGGAGCGCTACTTCGCCCTCCTGTCGGCTGGCGGTGCCAAGCCCTACGGAGAACTCCTGGGCCCCTTCGGCCTTGACGCCCGCGACCCTGGCTTCTGGCAGATCGGACTGTCGATGATCGAGGGCATGATCGCTGAACTGGAGGGGATGGAGGCTGCGTAAGCGCTCAGCGATATGAGCGATGGAAGAAGGATGCCTCTCGTTGTTCGTCCCGGACAACGGGGGGTGGTTCATCGGTGGACCCGGCGCCTCGCTCGTCCCGGGCTGACCAGCCCGTCCCGTGGCATCGCGAAGGGCGATCCAAGTGAAACATGCCGGAGCTGTAAGGGTAATTCGCGGGCTCGCCACCGGTGAGAGTGACGTCGGCTGACTGACACGCCCAATTTTCGATGATCGGCCCGGCACTGGACTGTCGAGCCGCGACCCATGAGCCCGCTGCCCTGGCGTGATCGATCACTGCGCTTATCTCCGAAGAAAGTTTCTCCCGACGAGTTGATTGATCCCGATGGCCGACACCGATCGTGAAGCCAACCGCTTCTCCGCCCGCGCAAGTCGCTATGCCCGCGTCGGCGCCAATGTCGGAGGGGTGGCGGCGCGCATGGCCGGCGCGAAGCTGTTCGGCGGAAAGGAGGCTCCGACCAATGCGGTAGCCCTCGCGCAAGCCCTTGGCGGTTTGAAGGGCCCGATCATGAAGGTAGCGCAGCTTTTGGCGACGGTGCCGGACCTGTTGCCGCCCGATTACGCCACCGAACTGCAGAAGCTTCAGGCCGATGCGCCTCCGATGGGCGCCGCTTTCGTCAAGCGACGCATGATCTCCGAACTGGGGGCCAATTGGCAGACCCGATTCCGGACCTTCGACCTCAAACCGGCGGCAGCTGCCTCCCTCGGTCAGGTCCACCGCGCCACGGCCCTCGACGGCACGCACCTCGCTTGCAAGCTTCAATACCCGGATATGCAATCGGCCGTAGAGGCCGACCTTAAACAGCTTGAAGTCGCATTTGCCCTGCATCGGCGGATGTCCACGTGGCTCGATACCCGTGAAATCGCAAAAGAAATCGGTGCCCGTGTCCGCGAGGAACTCGACTACGAGCGCGAGGCCAAGCATGCCGTCCTCTACGGCGACGTCCTTCGCGACGTCGATGCGGTCCGCGTGCCTGCCATCCACAAGGATCTCTCGACGAAGCGCCTCCTGACGCTCGGCTGGCTCGACGGGCAGCGCATCCTCGATTTCGCCGAGAGTCCAGTAGACGTCCGCAATCGTCTGGCCCGGTCGATGTTCAAGGCCTGGTGGCATCCGTTCAGCCGTGCCGCCGTCATTCACGGCGACCCACACCTTGGCAATTACACGGTCTTCTCAGAAGGGGGCGAGGCGCGGGGGATCAACCTGCTCGACTACGGCTGCGTCCGCATCTTCCATCCACGCTTCGTCGGCGGTGTCGTCGACCTGTATCGGGGCTTGCTCACCAACGACAACGCACGCATCGTCCATGCCTACGAGACCTGGGGGTTCAAGAATCTCAACAAGGAACTCGTTGAAATCCTGAATATCTGGGCGCGCTTTATCTATGGGCCGATCCTGGAAGATCGCACGCGAACCGTGGCCGACGGGGTCAAGCCCGGCGAGTATGGGCGCCGACAAGCCTTCGAGGTTCATCAGGCCCTGAAGGCACGCGGTCCGGTTACGATCCCGCAGGAATTCGTCTTCATGGACCGGGCGGCGGTCGGCCTCGGCGCCGTCTTCCTGCATCTCCGGTCGGAGCTGAACTATCACCAGTTGTTCGAGGCCGAGATCGACCGTTTCTCCCTCGCGGATCTCGAAGGGCGACAGGGCGAGGCACTGGCAAAGGCAGGACTTGCTTCTCCGGCTTGAAAGCGTGGCCACAAAAAGCCGTTCGAGGCGATTGCCGGGCGCGCATGTCGATTGCGAGCGACCTTGGCTTGCGCTAAATCCCCTTGGAACAAATCAAGATGATGCCCAAGGGGACGCCCACAAGATGGCTGATACCAAGACCGTGTCCGGCGCGCATTACAGCCCGGCGATGGATGAGAAGACCCACGAGCAGACCTATCGCGGATTCGTTCGGTTCGTAGAGATCGGCACCGGTGTTGTGCTGTGTTGGGTTCTGGCCCTGGCGGTCGGCGGTATCCGCGAGGCCTGGCTGACGGCGATCTTCGGTGTAATCCTTTCCGGTATCGCCGGTGCGGTCGGTGCTCTCGCCCCCGCGATCGGCTGGAAGGCCCCCCTGGCGGTCGGCATCCTGCTGGCGCTTTACCTCGCTTTCGCCTGATCACTCTCCAACCACAACTTGACTGATTTGCGGGTCGCCTTCGGGCCGTCCTTTAAGGAGCATTCCTGCATGCGCATCGCTGTATTATCGGAAACCGATCCCGCGGAGCCGCGGGTCGCGGCGGTGCCAGAGACGGTCAAAAAGTTCATCGGCCTCGGGGCCGACGTCACCGTCCAGTCTGGTGCCGGTCTGAAGGCCGGCGTTCCGGACGCCGATTACGAGGCCGCCGGGGCCTCCATCGCCGGATCGGCCTCCGAGGCCGCCGGGTCCGCAGACCTTGTTCTGAAGGTCCGGCGTCCCTCGGCCGAGGAGATCGCCCTCCTGCCGCGCGGCGCCACGGTCATCGCAATCATGGATCCGTACGGCCACGAGGCCGAACTCGGTGCCATGGCGGAGGCCGGTCTCGACGCCTTCGCTATGGAGCTGATGCCCCGCATCACCCGCGCGCAGGTGATGGACGTACTGTCGTCCCAGGCCAATCTTGCGGGTTACCGCGCCGTGGTCGACGGCGCGTCCGAATACGGCCGTGCCATGCCCATGATGATGACCGCCGCCGGAACCGTACCGGCCGCCCGCGTCTTCGTCATGGGTGTCGGCGTTGCCGGCCTTCAGGCTATCGCAACGGCCCGCCGGATGGGCGCGGTGGTCACCGCCACCGACGTGCGCCCGGCCACCAAGGAGCAGGTCGAATCCCTCGGCGCCAAGTTCGTCGCGGTCGAAGATGAGGAGTTCAAGCAGGCCGAGACTTCCGGCGGATACGCCAAGGAGATGTCGACCGAGTACAAGAAGAAGCAGGCCGACCTCGTCACCACCCACATCGCCAAACAGGACATCGTCATTACCACGGCGCTGATTCCGGGCCGGCCGGCGCCGAAGCTTGTCTCGGAGGCGATGGTCGCCTCCATGAAGCCCGGCTCGGTCCTGGTCGACCTCGCAGTCGAGCGCGGCGGCAACGTCGAGGGCGCCAAGCCCGGCGAAGTCGTGGTGACCGACAAGGGGGTGAAGATCGTCGGCCATCTCAACGTGGCCGGCCGCCTCGCGGCGACGGCCTCCAGCCTCTACGCCCGCAACCTCTACGCCTTCGTCGAGACCCTGGTCGACAAGGAGTCCAAGGCCCTGGCGGTGAAGTGGGACGACGAACTCGTCAAGGCGACCAACCTGACCCGTGACGGCCAGGTCTCGCACCCCTCGTTCCAGCCCCAATCCTGATCCCGCCGGAGGATACGATGGCTATGCTTCCCCCCGATCAGGCCGCCGAGCAGGCGCGCGCCGCCGCCGCCGCGGCCCGAACTGCCGCTGACATCGCGCAGCAGCACGCGCTCCAGGCGCAGAAATACGCCGACGGCCTCGGTCACGGCCTCAGCGCCGTGACTCACGGAGCCGTCGACCCGACGGTCTTCCAGCTCGCGATCTTCGTCCTGGCAATCTTCGTGGGCTACTATGTTGTCTGGTCAGTTACCCCGGCTCTGCACACGCCGCTGATGTCCGTCACCAACGCGATCTCGTCGGTCATCATCGTCGGCGCCCTGCTCGCCGCCGGCGTGCCTTACGTCGAGCACGGCACCGGATGGGCCCGCTTCTTCGGCTTCGTCGGCATCATCCTCGCCAGCGTGAACATCTTCGGCGGGTTCCTCGTCACTCAGCGCATGCTCGGCATGTACAAGAAGAAGGCCTGAGACATGTCCCAGAACGTCTCATCCCTTCTCTACATCGTCTCCGGCGTCCTGTTCATCATGGCGCTGCGGGGGCTCTCGCACCCGACCACTTCGCGACAGGGCAACCTGTACGGCATGATCGGCATGGGCCTCGCCATGCTCACCACCCTGGTCGGCCATCCGCCAGCCGGGCTCGGCGCCTGGGTCATTGTCATCTTGGGCCTCGCCATCGGCGGCGGTGCCGGCGCAGTCATCGCCAAGCGTGTGCCGATGACGGCGATGCCGCAGCTCGTGGCCGCCTTTCACTCCCTCGTCGGCCTTGCGGCCGTAATGGGCGCGGCGGCAACGCTCTACGCGCCGCAGGCGGTCGGCATCCTCGAGAACGGCCACATTCACAAGGAATCGCTGTTCGAAATGGCGCTCGGCGTCGCCATCGGCGCCATCACCTTCACGGGCTCGGTCATCGCGTTCCTGAAGCTTGATGGCCGTATGTCCGGCAAGCCTATCATGCTGCCGCAGCGGCACCTCATCAACATCGGCCTCGGCGTCGCCCTTGTGGTGCTGATCGCAATCTTCATCGGCAACGAGAGCAAGGCGATCTTCTGGTTGATCGTGCTGCTGTCCTTCGTACTCGGCGGCCTCCTCATCATTCCGATCGGCGGCGCGGACATGCCCGTCGTCGTCTCGATGCTGAACTCCTACTCGGGCTGGGCCGCGGCTGGTATCGGCTTCACCCTGGGCAACCTCGCGCTCATCATCACGGGTGCGCTGGTCGGATCGTCCGGTGCGATCCTGTCCTATATCATGTGCAAGGCGATGAACCGCTCGTTCGTCTCCGTCATCCTCGGTGGCTTCGGCGGTGACGCCGCAGCAACCGGCGCCGGTGGCGCTGTCGAGACCCGTCCGGTCAAGCAGGGCTCGGCCGACGACGCGGCCTACATCATGAAGAACGCCGAGCGCGTCATCATCGTGCCGGGCTACGGCATGGCTGTAGCCCAGGCCCAGCACAGCCTTCGCGAGATGGTCGATATGCTCAAGAAGGAAGGTGTGGACGTGAAATACGCGATCCACCCGGTCGCCGGCCGCATGCCCGGTCACATGAACGTGCTGCTCGCCGAGGCGAACGTGCCCTACGACGAAGTCTTCGAGCTGGAGGACATCAACGGCGAGTTCCCGCAAGCCGACGTGGCCTTCGTGATTGGTGCCAACGACGTCACCAACCCGGCGGCAAAGACCGACAAAGCCTCGCCGATCTACGGCATGCCGATCCTGGACGTCGAGAAGGCCAAGACCGTCCTGTTCATCAAGCGCGGCATGGGCTCAGGTTACGCCGGCGTCGAGAACGAGGTGTTCTTCCGCGATAACACCATGATGCTGTTCGGTGACGCCAAGAAGGTGGTCGACAACATCCTCAAGAATCTCTGATGCGACCGCGGGCGCTGGCCCGCGAGACCTTCCTCGAGGGGCCGGCGCGTGTTCGCCGGCCCCTTTGTCGTTTGGGATGCAGTCCTGCGTCCCAGATGGCGCTATGATCCCCCCGTGTCAGCCGCCCTCGCCCTCGACGCGCCTCGCGCGTTCCTCGACATCTCCCACTCGGTTCTCGGCCGGCCCTGGCGCGACCGCTGCGCCGATCCGGCCCTCCAGGCTTACGCGGCGACGATGGTGCAGGCGCATGCCCTGCCCGAGTTGCTGGCCCGGGTCCTGGCCGGGCGCGGCATCCGACCGGCCGAAGCGGAGGCGTATCTGCAGCCGCGAATGCGCGACCTGATGCCGGACCCGAACTGCTTGGTCGATATGGCGACGGCTACCGAGCGGCTCGCGCGCGCTGTTCTGACCGGCGAGCGAGTGGCGGTATTCGGCGACTACGATGTCGACGGTGCAGCCAGCGCGTCGCTCCTGGCCGGCTACCTGCGTAGCCTCGGCCTGATCGTCCAAATCCACATTCCTGACCGAATCACCGAAGGCTATGGCCCCAACGTCGCCGCCGTCGAGGCTCTGCGGGAGGCCGGCGCTACGCTGCTGATCACCGTCGATTGCGGCACGAGCGGACACGCGCCCTTGGAGGCCGCAGCGGCAGTCGGCCTTGATGTCGTCGTCCTCGACCATCATGGCGCCCCAGAGCACCTGCCCCCGGCCCGTGCGCTCGTGAACCCGAATCGCCTCGACGACTTGTCGGGGCTCGGCCATCTCTGCGCCGCTGGGGTCGTCTTCCTTACGCTTGTTGCGCTAAACCGGCGACTTCGGCGAGAACCGGAATTCGTCGATCGGCTGCCTGACCTCGCCGAGTCGCTCGACCTCGTTGGCCTGGCCACCGTCGCGGATGTCGTCCCGTTGGTTGGCCTGAATCGCGCCTTCGTCGTGCAAGGCCTTAAGGTGATGCGCGCCCGCGGCCGCATTGGTCTCGCAGCGCTTCTGGATGCTGCGTCTCTGACTGAGCCGCCAGAGGCTTGGCACCTCGGCTACCTTGTCGGCCCGCGCATCAATGCCGGGGGGCGCATCGGGAATGCGGCTCTTGGGGCAACCCTCCTCACCACGGCCGACCCGGCCGAGGCTGCACGGATTGCGGCGGAACTCGATCGGCTCAATCGCGAACGTCAGGTCATCGAGGCGACAGCGGTCGCCGCCGCCGAGTCCGAGATGGACCACGCGCTCAGTCTCGATCCCGAGCAACCGGTGCTGGTGGCCGCGTCCACCGACTGGCATCCCGGCGTCGTCGGGCTCATCGCGGCGCGCTTGAAGGAGCGCTTCGGCCGCCCGGCCTTCGCTTTCGCCCTTCGGCCGGACGGCACCGCAACCGGTTCGGGTCGATCGATCGTCGGTGCGGATTTAGGGCACGCGGTCCGCACGGCGGTCGAGGCAGGGGTTGCCCTGAAGGGTGGAGGCCACGCTATGGCGGCGGGCGTCACGCTGCCTGGTCCGAACGTCACGGGTTTTCGCGATCACCTCACGGCTGTTCTATCCGAGACCGTTGCCGAGGCACGGGCTGTCGAAGCGCTTCTGGTGGATGGCGCAATGAGCGCGGGCGGTGTCACCGCCGAACTCGTGCGCACGATTCACCGGGCCGGCCCATTCGGATCCGCGGCCCCGGAGCCGACCTTCGTCCTGCCGCGACACCGCATCGTGGACGCCGCGGTCGTCGGTCATGGGCACGTTCGAGCCCGTCTGCGAAGTCGGGATGGCCAGGCCATCGGCGCCATCGCATTCCGTTCGGCACAGGGTCCTCTCGGACAGGCAATCCTATCCAGCGTCGGCCGAGAGGTGCATGTCGCTGGGACGCTGTCCGTGGATACCTGGCGTGGCGCTGAGCGTGCCCAAATGCGCATCTGCGATCTCGCATATTTCGATTGAGCGATGCGGTTGACTCCCGCCCGGGCGGTCATCATAAGGACGGCGCGCCGTCGAAAGACGGTCGGTTTGGGGGAATGTCCCGAGCGGCAAAGGGGGCGGACTGTAAATCCGCTGCGTAAGCTTCGTAGGTTCGAGTCCTACTTCCCCCACCAAATCTTTACCGAGATCCCGAAACTCTCCGGGATGTCTCTAGCCTCGGCGACCTATTACAAAGGTCGGCGATGCGGGTGTAGCTCAATGGTAGAGCAGCAGCCTTCCAAGCTGAATACCCGGGTTCGATTCCCGGTACCCGCTCCATCCGATTTCTGAATCCGACGCCGCTGAAGCGGCATGAAAACTTCTCCATCGTTTGCCGAGGGTCCGAACGAGGCCGATTGATCGGTTGCTTGGTGCGGGTTGGCTCGCGCAACGACGTTTTGCGTTGGCTTTCCAGCGGTTGATATCGACGGATGGGGATGTCCTCCCCTAGCGAACCAAGGGGGCGAAGCGGCGAACCCTCCGTGACGATCTCGACACATCGGCGCGCGGCCGTCGCATCGATCAGCCTTTCGTCGACGTGCCTGCCCAAATCGCGTTCGCCGCACCTAGGCTTTGGTACACCGTGGACACAGACGGGGGTGGAGGAATCGCTTCGTGCAGCGGGAGCGCCTACCTCTGCCCCAGATGAGTTAGGAACAAAATCTGACCTGTGTGCCTGCGCACACCCTGGCACGATTTCGCCACGGTTCAGACTTAGCCGTTGCACATCGAGCGGCGAAGTGTCGAGGACCCGGTAAACCGGACGTTTACGGTTTTCGGCAACCTTGCGTTCACCATGATCCGTGCCCCGCGCGCGAATGGGTAGAGGGTGAGACCACGGTGGGTAAGCTTCTGCGGAACGGCCGGACGACCCATCGCCCCGGCTCTTGGAAGCGGGCCGGACGTCTGACCGTCTTCGGTGCCAGTTTCGGTCTGGCTCTGGCGGGTGGAACCCGCGGCACCCAGGACGCCGTCGCCAACGGTGATACGCGGACTCTTTCGATTTATCACACCCATACCAAGGAAAGCCTGACGGTCACCTTCAAGCGCGACGGACGTTACGACAGGGCGGCTCTGG
Source organism: Methylobacterium sp. Leaf111 (assembly GCF_001423285.1). NCBI lineage: Bacteria > Pseudomonadati > Pseudomonadota > Alphaproteobacteria > Hyphomicrobiales > Methylobacteriaceae > Methylobacterium > Methylobacterium sp. Leaf111. The sequence continues at coordinate 469,789 of NZ_LMNE01000001.1, forward strand.
AGCAATTGAATTGGCTCTTGCGCGACTGGCGATCCGATGAGCCGATCAAAATGGACCCTCGCCTGTTCGACACGGTCTGGGAAGCCTACCGGTCGGTGGGTTCGCAGGAACCGATCAACGTCGTCTCTGCCTATCGCTCGCCCGGCACCAACGCGATGCTGCGCCGGCGATCCAAGATGGTCGCCGAGTACAGTCAGCACATGCTCGGCAAGGCGATGGATTTCTACCTGCCGGATGTGTCGATCGACCAAATCCGGGCCATCGGCATGCGAATGCAGAGGGGCGGCGTCGGTTGGTATCCCCGCTCCGGCTCCCCCTTCGTGCACCTCGACGTTGGCTCGGTCCGCTCATGGCCGCGTATGACGCACGATCAGTTGGCCCGTTTATTTCCGGATGGAAAGACCGTTCACCTGCCCTCGGACAATCGCCCCCTGCCCGGCTACGAAATGGCCCGTTCCGAAATCCTCTCGCGCGGCGGAACCGTTCTTGGGGTCACCGAGGTGGCGCAAATGGACGAGGACGACGGGCCGAGCATCAAGGGGTTCTTTGCCAGCCTCTTCGGCGGCGGCCGCGCGCAAGATACCGCACCGCCCGTGCAGGCAGCGACGAAAGCGTCGGAGCGAGCCCGAGCGAGGACGGCAGCCGTGGTGGTCGCCAGCGCCGATCCCGAGGACCCGGTCGGTGCGCGCACGGCGCTCGCCTACGCGGCACCCGCCGCGGATGAGGCCCTCAAAAGCAATTTCCTTCGTCGCGACGGCAGTGACGCCCAGAGCCTCCTGACCAGCGAAACGCCCACAACTGCAACGTCAGCCTCGGATACGGTCGCTTCTGTGGCCCTGCCGCTGCCGCCCCGTCGTCCGGCGGAATTTGCAGCGGTGACCGCCGCCCTGACGATGCCTCTACCGCCCCCACGGCCCGTCGTACACCTTGCCGGCCTCGGCAATGCCGGCATGGCCAATCTCTCCCCGTCGATACCCCCCCGTGCAGCCCTCGTGCCAGCCAATGCCGATCCGCGAACGCAGCTCAATGCTCTCTTCGTGGCGGCTGCCGCGAATGTCGAGCCCGCGAGTCGGATGGCGCCGGTGAGGCTTGCCAACGCGAAGGCAAAGCTCGACGGAGCGCCGACCGCGATTGTCTTGCCGCAAGTCGGCGTCGCCACCCGCTTCTCGGCCCGAAGCCCAGGCGACGACCTCGCGGCCTCGCGATTTACTGGCTCGGCCACACGCGTCGTACCCGGCACACGCTGATCGCAACGCGCTCACTTGCCTGTAACGCGACAGATTAACTTTGCATCCCGCTTGAGGTCGGAGGAACCGTCGAAGTTCCTCGGACGCGAGCGCACGAACCGGTAGGTCGCGACCCGGCGGAGTGAGGCTCGGGACTGACCGTGGAGGTCGTCCATCAGAAGCGCGACGGGCGTTCGCATTACGAGAACCGAGAGGGTAGTTCGCTGCCACGGACCACCTCGTCCGCCCATGAAATATCTGCCCCGAACACAACGTGTGGCTTGCCCAGCATTTTCCTTGCCGACACCAAATTTTTAAAACGGCCCACCAATCGGAAGCATCGCGACAGACGATCAACCGAACAAATCTTCACTGAACAGCCTGGAGGTAAGTTAAGTTATCATCGAACCCATAGTCCAAAATGAAAGGTGAAACTGATGTCAGTCTATCAAACTGATTAATCTGAGCGCTTTTATAGGACGATGTTCAAACGCGTAATTTGTAAAAAGATGTTTTTCAAAGACTGGCAGAGCACTTTGCAATTATGAACTTGAATTTCGAGGGGAATCCGGCTTTCGCGAAGATTTTTATTGTGTGCGAAAGCCTCGCCGATCCGCCAAATGGGGTATGCCATTCCGAATTCATTTCAAAGACAAGGAGGTGTCTGCGGCGTTGGAAGGATCAGGCAACCTTTCGATGAGGACCGCAATAGCTCAAACACCCAAGGAAGGCGGTTCTTGATGTTCAAGGTAAGTGCAAGTTTCCTGCTGGCAGGTATTGCTCTGGCCGCCGCTGCCCAGGCCTCGCCGCGGCGTCGGATTGCCTTGGAATGGGCTGGCGGTACGCTGCTCATTGCAGGCCTTGGTCTTCTCGGCGCAGGACTCCGTTTGTTTCGATAACGTGCCGGCCGGCGGGCCCGGTAAGCCGATCGCTCCGGTATGTACCGAACGGGACTCCCGATCCGGCTGCCCTATGTGCAGGACATGACACGCATTCACGTCCGCACGCTCGGGATGGCACTCCTGATCGCCCTTAGCCCGATACGCGCTTTGGCCTCGGGAGACGCACCGGCCTTCCTGCTTGTCGGCCTCGATGGCAAAACGTTCTTCACGCTGGATGGCAGCCGCAACGGACCGAACGGGAGTGATGCCGTTGGGATCATCGACGCCAGTGATGAGGCACATCCTCGCTTGGTCCATACCCTAACTCTCGACAACTCGGTGTACGGACCGCCGACGAACCTGCGGGTCACGCCGGACGGGCGTCTCGGTTTGGTCGCAAGTTCGGTGCTGATGCACCATGACGGTACCGCTTGGTACGCTCACGCGGACAATCGCCTGCATGTCATCGATCTGACCGCGACGCCACCGCGCCTCATTGAGACAGTCGAGGTTGGACAGCAACCCTCCGGTATCAGCATTTCGAGGACCGGCGATCTCGCGCTCATCGCCAATCGCGAGGGACGCAGCGTCACCGTGCTCTCAATCCTCGGCTCAAAGGTTCGGCCGGTCGCAACGATCGATGTGGGCGATGAAGCTGCGGCGGTCGCCTTCGCTGCGAATGGACGGCGCGCCTTCGTCGCAAAGAACAAAGCGGCGCGTATTGGCGTCCTGTCGATCAATGGCACTTCGGTGCGCTATGAGCCGGAGTACGATATGCCAGTTGGCGCAGGGGTCTACGGGCTCGATGTGACGCCCGACGGAACGCTCGCGCTCACTGGGAACACCGGACAGGAGCCAAGCGACGGGCACGCCGATACCATCAGTGTCATTCGCGCCGATGGTCGACGCCCGGTCGTCCTCGATCACCTGGGAATCGGCGACACGCCGGAAGCACTGGTGATCGCGCCGGACGGCCGACATGCCGCCGTCTCGATCGTCCGGGGGTCGAGCGCAGCACGTGGAAGCCCGGGCTATACGCCGACTGGCGCTGTCGCGTTGCTGACCCTCTCGTCACAGAGCGTGCAGATGACGTCCCAGGCGGAAGCGGGCGCCGTCACGCAGGGTGTCGCATTCAGTCCCTCCGGCGATTACGTTTATGTCTGTAATTACGTCGACCGGAACTTGGGCATCTACCGCATCTCGGGCGATACCCTGATCGATACGGGCAATCGCCTATCGCTTCCCGGCCAACCCGCGTCTCTGGCCGGACGATAGGATCGTCGATGCCGAGGGATGCACGCAAAACCTCACTTCAGCCGCTTCTCCCTCGCCCGAGACAAAGCCATGGCTGACGAACCGGCGCAGTCCGCTCGAAGCGTTCACTATGTGGGGTTTCGCGATGATCGCTATTGGAACGCGTACCGTCTCTTCGGCGGTCCCCGGATCACCCACCGGCGCTGGGACTTCTACGCCACGCGCGACGTCGGTCCCAACGATATCGTAATCTTCGCGCAAGGTGACGACACCCAGCCGATCACCGATCGGAACGCTACGGACCTCGATGAACGTTGGCTCTAGAACCCGTCGAATACCCAGCCACGGGGTTGATGCAACGACCGCCGAGGTCACGCGCCGTCAAGGGGGAGCGTAACCTCGACAAGGCGCGAGGCGGTGACTTAAGCAGCCTGTTTGCGGCCCTTGGTCTTCGGCGGGACCTCTTCGTCTTCGTTGCGGTTCGCAACCTGACCGAGGCCGATTGACTTCGCGAGTTCCGAACGCATGGCGGCGTAGGACGGGGCGACCATCGGGTAATCGGCCGGGAGGCCGTAACGCTGCCGGTAGCTGTGGGGATCAAGGCCGTGGCTGCTGAGGTGACGCTTCAGCGTCTTGTAGCTCTTGCCGTCGAGAAAGCTGATGATGCCGTCCGGCATCACGGATTTGCGGATCTGGGCGGGCGTCGGCTTTTCGGGCGCAACCTCCTCGGCGGTCTGGGCGGCACCGGTGACGAGGCCGTTGAGCGCGGCGTGCACATTGCGGATCAGATCCGGTAGATCGGTGGTCCGGACTGGATTGTTCGATACATACGCCGCGACGATGTCGGCGGCGAGATCGACGAAGTCGGTCGTTTGAATTTCGGTGCTTTCGGACATGCGTAATTTTCTTTTCCCTGTGCCCCCAAGGCAGCAGATCGCCCATTCGTAGACATTTATCAAGCGCCCGAGGCCAAATTCGGCGATGAACATGCCTGACATGCGCATCACAGATAAGAGATGTCCACAACAGAGACGCTGCATGCGGAAGCGTACTCGCGATTATTGCTTGTGTGCTCGGCCACGTCCGCCGGCACAACCATCGGGCCGCGGTGGATAGGTCGAGCGTTGTCCATACTGCCCGATCCGATGTGGAGTCGCAGCGATTTCCGGTTTGTCGCGTGACGCCGCCACGCCCAGAACTCCTTGGCATCGGGGCTTGCTACCGGCCGGTTGCGGTCTGATCCTGCACGATGCTGTCCTGACGCGCCTGACGCTCCCCTTGCCGACGCCCGAGCCAGAGACTGTTCAGAAGCCATGCCACGGACAGCGGGACCGCCGTCACGGCGACAGCGGTCGAACCGAGCCCCAGAGCGGCGATCCCGGCGAATGACCAGGCCCCGACCTGATCACCGACGCGATACACCACCGTGTCGATGAAGTTCTTCGCCTTATAGCGATCCTCTCGCGGTACGACCGTGAACAGCACCTCACGGATAGGCCGTGCAATGGCGAAGTTTCCGGCGCGTCGCAGAACCTGGAAGAGCACAATGGCGGTGATCGTCGGCGAAACGGCCAGGACCGCGAAACCCAGGATGCTGGCCGCTGGCAGGACGGCCAGGGCCGGCCCCACACCGATCCGGCGCACGATCCGTCCGGTCAGGAAGAATTGCACGCCAAGAGTGAGCGCGTTCACCAGCAGATCCACGCTTGCGAAGAAGGCCGTCTGCGCACCTCGATCGGGAAAGCTGCGCTTCGCGATGCCGGCTTGTTCGAAATACAGGAACGTCGATGTGGTCGAGAACAGCAACAGGAACAGACTGATATTCAGAAGGTAGGGTGACCGGAGCGTCCGCGTGATACCCGCGAAGGCGCTGCCACCGATGGCCTCGGCGGCCGGTGCATCACCGGCGGTTGGTGCCTGACGCAGGCGGTCCGACAAACGGGCGAGTCCGCGCATGCTGAAGACCGCCGCCTCGAGAAGGACTGCCGCGCCGGTCAGGAGGGCCCAGGTCGGCACGTCGCGAGCGAGGATGGCGGTGGTCGCCGAGCCCGCGATGGCCCCGAGGGTCGCCCCGGCTGCGATGAAACCGAACAGCCGCTTACCCTGCTCCGTCGAGAAGACATCGACGATGGTAGCCCAAAAGACCGAGACGACGAACAGGTTGAAGATCGACAACCATATGAAGAACGCACGGCCGATCCAGATATTCCCTTCCGGACCCGCGAGGTACAGAGTAGCGGCGAAGACGAGAATGTTGGCCGCGAAGAACCGATAGGTGAGCGGTACGAACCGCGCCCGCGGCAGCGTTTTCACGAGCCAGGCGAAGGGCAGGTTAAGAGCCAGCATCCCCACCAAAGTGCCCGTGAAGAGCCAGGGCAGATTCTCGATGCCGCCCGCCAAGCCCATCTGGTCGCGGATGGGACGGAGCACATAATAGGCCGCCAGGATCGAGAAGATGTACGCCCACGACCAGGCAAGTGCCGGTGCCTCGCCCGGCCGCATATCGACGAGGCGCCCAAGCCAAGCAGCGGCCTGCTGACCCGCCGGCACTTTGGGTGATGCGCCGGCGGACGTTTCACCACTCAAGGTGTGACACCCAGGCGCGTGCGCAGGTCCGGAGCGGTAAGTTCGAGCCCGAAGCCGGGCGAGCCCATGGCGAAGCTGTCCGCCGTCCTGAGAGGTCCGACGACCACCGGAGCGAAGCCCGCATCGGTGACGAGCTTCGACACTTCCGCGACGGACTGAGGGTCGTCACCTGCGAGGGGGATCGCCATCCGGCCCCCTTCGCGGTGAGCGTTCTGGGCGAACACCTTGTAATTCGCCGCGTTGAAGGCACGAACGATGTGGGCGCCAATCAGGTACTTGGCCGAAACGGCTGCGATGCCGCTCGCCTGGACCTCGCCGTAGACCTCGCCGTCGCGGGCTTGGGTGGCGTTACCGGCATCGATGACGATCTTGCCCTTCAGGGCGGCACCGTGATCCTGCGCGATCTGTGGATACGCCTTATAGGGAACCGCCACCAGCACGACGTCGCCGAAGGCGATCGCTTCGGCCGGAGTCCCGGCGCGGGCCTTGGGTCCCAGCCCGTCGACGAGGCCCTTCAGGTCTTCTGGGTGCCGGGACGACAGCATTACCGGATGGCCGGCCCTAGCCCACAGGCCGCCGAGTGTGCCGCCGATATTGCCGGCACCGATGATCCCGATGCGCATCGGCTCCGATTCGGTCTGCGCCCAGGCGGAGCCGACTAGAGCGAAGGCGACGGCAGCGCCGGAGACGTGCGCGAGGATCGAGCGGCGTTTCACGAACTCAAAGTGCATCGACGAGGGCCTCCATGCGGGTGCGTTGCGCGGCATCGGGCAGACGGCCCCGTGCGGCGCCGAGGTTGTCCTCGACATAGGCCACCTTGGCCATGCCGGGGATCGGGCAAGTCACCGCTTGGTGCGCGAGGACGTATTTCAGGAAGAATTGGGGCCAACTCGCGCAGTCGAACTCCGCAGCCCAGGGTGGCAGCGCGCGCCCTTGCACGGCCTTGAACAGGCGATCGCGCCCGAAGGGAACGTTGACCATCACGGCGGTCCCGCGCTCCTTTGCCAGGGGCAGGATGCGCGCGGCAGCGCTGCGATCGTCGAGGGCGTAGTTCACCTGGATGAAGTCCAGGGTCTCGCGCGTCATCAGCGCTTCGAGATCCGCAAGCTGACTGTCGCGCCAGACCGTTGCGCCGAGATACCGGATCTTCCCCTGCGCCTTCAGATCGCGAAGGGTCGCGAGATTTGCATCCGGATCGATGAGGTTGTGGACCGCGATGAGGTCGATCACCGATGTCTTCATGCGCTGGAAGGATCGCGCGATCTCCGCCGCGCCGGCCTCCCGGCCCGGCGTCCCGACCTTGCTGCACAGGAACACCTTCTCGCGCAGGCCATCCTGGCTGAGGATCAGTCCAAGCACGTCCTCGGCGGTGCCGTAGCTCGGCGCGGTATCGATGACCGTTCCACCGAGCGCAACGAACCGCTGGACCGCCTCGCGCAACGGCGCGATCTTCTCCGGCGTCGGTTCGACCTCGTAGCGACGCGACGTACCGATGCCGATCACCGGCAGGGTTTCGCCGGATGAAGGAATTGGGCGGCGGAGTAATCCGGAGAATTGCGCCTTCTCGGCCATCGCCCTGCGCTTCAGCGGACCTGCCGACAGAGGCAGAAGAGCGGCGCCGGCGATGACGGCGCGTCGATTGGGATGCATCGGGGCACGAACTCCAGCGAGGCGAGCGTCCGGACCATCTAGGGCCCGGTGCCGGACTTCGACATATCCACTGGCGCACGGATCGTGCCTGCGACGGCCGGTGGCGAAGGACGGCGTATCCGTCACGGGCCGGAGCAGCGGGCGATGCAGGGCGGCGTCAACGTCGCGCACGGAAGGTCCGTGCATCGACCTCCAGCGCCTTCATCCGCGAGGCCAGGGTGGTCGGCCGCAGGCCGAGCAGTTCGGCGGCGCCCCCCGGGCCGAAAACCTTGCCGCCGGCCAGGGTCAGGGCTCCCTCGATCTCGGAGCGGTCGCGGGCGCGCCGCTCAAGCTCCGTCAACGGGTTCAGGATCGGCAAGGCCATGGCGACGGCGTCACGGCCGCGCGGCGGTAAATCGACTTCCGGCAAGTCGAGATGGAGCCGCCCACGCACCGCGAGGATCGCCCCCCGCTCGATCACGTTCTCCAGTTCGCGGACGTTTCCCGGCCACGGATAGCGGCTGAGGCGGCGCGCGTCGCCTTCCGTGAGCCGCGGCTCGGCGATGTTGAGCCGCCGCGCCGCGCCCTTGAGGAAGTGCTGGGCGATCAACGGAATGTCCTCGGGCCGCTCGCGCAAGGGACTCGCGGCGATCGGAAAAACGTTGAGGCGAAAATACAGGTCCTCGCGGAAGCGACCGCGCCGCACCTCCTCCCGCAGGTCGCGATTGGTGGCCGCGATCAGCCGGACGTCGACCGCGCGGGTGCGCTCCTCTCCCACCCGCTCGAAGGAGCGCTCCTGCAGCACCCGCAGCAGCTTGCCCTGGAGGTCCAGGGGAATTTCACCGACCTCGTCGAGGAACAGCGTGCCGCCATCGGCGAGTTCGAAGCGCCCGACCCGGTCGCGGACGGCCCCGGTGAAGGCGCCCTTCGCGTGGCCGAAGAACTCGCTTTCGAACAGCTCTCGGGGCACGGCGGCGCAGTTCACCCGGATCAGGGGGCGATCGGAGCGGCGGCTGGCCTCGTGGATCGCTCGCGCGATCAGCTCCTTGCCGGTGCCGGATTCACCAGTGACCAGCACGGTCGCGTCGGTGCCCGCGACCACGTCGATCTGGCGAAGGGTCGCTTCGATGGCGGGTGAGCGGCCGATGATGCCCTGGTGATGGCTTTCGAAGCGGATTTCTTCCTTGAGGTAGGCGTTCTCGAGCTCCAGGCGCTCACGCAGGGAATCGACCTCGGCGAGCGCCTGACGCAGCCGCTCGTCGGCCTCGCGCCGGGGGCCGACGTCGCGGAAGACGATGACGGCGCCGAGGAGCTGGCCTTGGTCGCGGATCGGCGTCGATGTGTATTCCACGGGGAACGCGCGTCCGTCACGCCGCCAGAACACCTCGGTGTCGACCTGATGCACGACACCGTCGCGAAACGCCGCGTAGATCGGGCAATCGTGATGGTGATAGTGCGCCCCGTCCGGATGCGTGTGATGCACCGTGGCGTGCATGTCCCGCCCGACGAGGTCGGCGGCGGTCCAGCCCAGCATGCGCTCGGCGGCTGGGTTGACGAAGGTCGTCACCCCCTCCGCGTTGACGCCGTAGATGCCCTCCCCGGCCGCCCGCAGGATGAGCTGGTTCTCGCGTTCGAGATTGCGGAAGACCCGCTCCATCCGCTGCCACTCGGAGAGGCCGGCCCGCATATGGGCATCGGCCTGCGCATCCACCTGGCGCCTACGGCGCGCGTCGAGGTCGGCCAGGGTCACCAGCATCAGCGGTGGGTGGCCGAGGAGGAGCGAACCGGCATATTCAAGGCGCAGGGCCTTGTCCGCACCATGCCGCGGCGTCAGGGCGTCGGTCCACCAATGGCCCTTGGCCTGGACCGCCTGCGTGAACACGATCAGCGTCGGGAGCTGGCCCGGATGCAGGACGCTCGCCGGCAGGCCGCGCAGCACGGTGTCGGGATATCCGAGCAGATCGGCGGCCGCCGGGTTGGCATCCGCGACGCAATCCCGATCCGGGTCGAGGACCAGCATCGCCTCGCGGCTTTCGCGAAACGCGATGCCGAGATCGAGCGGAGCGGGCGGAATCGTCATCTGCCCTTATGTTATTACGAGATCTCGTTGCGCAACCACGATCTTTCGTGAACCACGATATTTCGTGTTCAGGCCCTACGAGGTCAAGCATCTGCTTTCACTCAACAAACAGTCGTTGTCGATCCTGGCATGGGGGTTGCTCATAAGTGTGCAGTTTCCAGTGGCGAGGCGACCATGGCCCTGTTCGACAATCCCTTCGATGCCACCCGACGCCTTGGCCGAGGCGGCTGCTCCTGCGGCGCTCACCGTTCGCAGGGTGAACACGATGCGGCCCAGCCGACGGGCGACGCGGCCCTGCAGCGGGTGGTCGACGGGACGGTGATGCGGGCGCTGTTTCCCCACGATGCGGAGCGGCGGGCGTTCCTGCGCAGCGTCGGAGCCGCGACAGCCTTGGCGGCCGTCAGCCAGTTTCTGCCCACCCGCCTGATCGCCGAGGCTTTTGCCGAGGGCGCCAAGCCCGAAAAGACCGACCTGAAGATCGGCTTCATCCCGATCACCTGCGCCACGCCGATCATCATGGCGAAACCCATGGGCTTCTACGAGAAGCAGGGCCTGAACGTCGACGTGGTGAAGACGGCCGGCTGGGCGGTGATCCGCGACAAGACCCTGAACCGCGAATACGACGCCGCCCACATGCTGGCGCCGATGCCGATCGCGATCTCGCTGGGCGTCGGTTCGAACCCGCAACCCTACACGATGCCGGCGGTGGAGAACGTGAACGGCCAGGCGATCACGCTCGCCATGAAGCACAAGGACCGGCGCGACCCGAAGGACTGGAAGGGCTTCAAGCTCGCGGTGCCGTTCGACTATTCGATGCACAACTACCTGCTGCGCTACTACCTCGCGGAGGCCGGCATCGATCCCGACGCGGACGTGCAGATCCGCGCCGTGCCGCCGCCCGACATGGTCGCGAACCTGCGGGCCGACAACATCGACGGGTTCCTGGCCCCGGATCCCGTGAACCAGCGCGCGGTCTATGACGGCGTCGGCTTCATCCACATCCTGTCGAAGGAGATCTGGGACCGGCACCCCTGCTGCGCCTTCGCCGCCTCGCAGGACTTCATCACCCAGACGCCCAACACCTACGCAGCCCTGCTGCGGGCCATCATCGAGGCCACTACCTACGCCTCCAAGCCGGAAAATCGGAAGGAGATCGCCGCCCAGATCGCCCCGGCGAATTACCTGAACCAGCCCGTCACGGTGGTGGAGCAGGTTCTCACCGGCACCTTCGCGGACGGCCTCGGCAACGTGCGCAAGGTGCCCGACCGCGTCGATTTCGATGCCTTCCCGTGGCAGTCCTTCGCCGTCTGGATCCTGACGCAGATGCAGCGCTGGGGTCAGATCAAGGGCGATGTCGACTACGCGGCGGTAGCCGCCAAGGTCTATCTCGCCACCGATGCCGCCCGGCTGATGAAGCAGAACGGGCTTACCCCGCCCGAGACCACCAGCAAGACCTTCGCGGTCATGGGCAAGACCTTCGATCCGGCCAAGCCGAAGGAATATCTCGCGTCCTTCAAGATCAAGCGGGCGGGTTGAGCCATGGCCACCAGCCTGTCCCTCCGCGCCGGCCTCGTCTCGCTGGGCCTGCTGCTGGCGTTCCTGCTCACATGGCAGATCGCGGTCAGCGGCACGGGCAAGACCGAGGCGATGGACCCGGAATACGCCGCCCTGATGGGCGCCAGCGCCACCACCGGCAAGTCGGCGATGCCGGGGCCCCTCGATGTCGGGGCGACGATGTGGAAGCACCTCAAGGACCCATTCTACGACCGGGGGCCGAATGACAAGGGGCTGGGCATCCAGCTCGCCTACTCGATCGGCCGTGTAGCGCTGGGCTACGGGCTCGCCGTGATCGTGGCGATCCCGATCGGCTTCCTCATCGGCATGTCGCCCCTGATGGGCCGGGCCCTCGATCCCTTCATCCAGCTCCTGAAGCCGGTTTCGCCTTTGGCCTGGATGCCGCTCGCCCTCTATACGATCAAGGATTCCGGGCTCTCGGCGATCTTTGTGATCTTCATCTGCTCGCTCTGGCCCATGCTGATCAACACCGCCTTCGGCGTCGCCGGGACCCGCCGGGAATGGCTGAACGTCGCCCGCACCCTTGAGGTCGGACCCTTCCGCCGGGCGGTCACGGTGATCCTCCCGGCAGCCGCCCCCACCATCCTCACCGGCATGCGCATTTCCGTCGGCATTGCTTGGCTCGTCATCGTGGCGGCCGAGATGCTCGTGGGCGGCACCGGCATCGGCTACTTCGTCTGGAACGAGTGGAACAACCTCTCGATCACCAACGTGATCACCTCGATCCTGGTGATCGGCCTCGTTGGCATGATCCTCGACCAGTTGCTGGCGCAGGCACAACGCCTCGTCACCTTCCCGGAGTGAGCGCCATGACCGCCCTCCTCCCGTTCCGCTCCAAATCCTCGGACAAGACCGGAGACGCCCGCATGTCGTCCCAGACCATGCCGTCCTCGGAAAAATTCATCTCGATCGAGGGCATCGCCCGGCGCTATCCGGCGCCGGGGGGCAAGAACACCACCGTGTTCGAGAACCTGTGGCTGCCCATGCGCCGGGGCGAGTTCGTCTGCATGATCGGCCATTCCGGCTGCGGCAAGACCACGGTCCTGAACATCCTGGCCGGGCTGGAGGCGCCGAGCGAGGGCGTCGTCATTGCCGACGGGCAGGCCATCGAGGGGACCAGCCTCGATCGGGCGGTGATCTTCCAGGGCCACGCGCTCCTGCCCTGGCGTACGGTGCTGGGCAATGTCGCCTACGCGGTCGCGTCGCGCTGGCGCCAGGCGCCCCGGGCCGAGGTCGAGGCCAGGGCCCGCAAGGCCATCTCGACGGTGGGGCTCGCCGGGTCCGAGCACAAGCGGCCGTCGGAACTGTCGGGGGGGATGAAGCAGCGGGTCGGCATCGCGCGCGCTTTGGCCATCGAGCCCAAGATCCTGCTCATGGACGAGCCCTTCTCGGCCCTCGACGCGCTCACCCGGGGCACGTTGCAGGACGAGGTCCGGCGGATCTGCGTCGAGACCGGACAGACCGTGTTCATGATCACCCACGACGTCGACGAGTCGATCTACTTGGCCGACCGCATCGTGCTGATGACCAACGGCCCCCAGGCCAAGGTGGCGGAGATCGTCGAGAATCCGCTGCCGAAGGTCCGCGACCGCACGCAGTTGCATCATGCGCCCGGCTACTACGCGCTGCGCAACCACCTGATGGACTTCCTCGTCAGCCGCTCGAAGACGCTCCGTGACGCGATGCCTGCCGGTTACGACCAGCGCCACCCGCCCGTGATCCGCCCGAGCCTCAGCGAGGCCGATGCCACCGCCCTGTCGGCGGACGCGCCCCCCGCCTGGCGCGCCTGACCTTCCCTCACCCACTCGCCACGGAGACCCAAGCCATGAAGCGCGAAGACCTCACCGAGAAGCTGCTCGACATCAAGCGCGAGAAGGGCTGGACCTGGAAGTACATCCAGGATGAGATCGGCGGCATCTCGCCGATCCTCATCACCGCCGCCTGCATGGGCCAGATGAAGCTGCCCAAGGCCCAGGCCGCCAAGGCCGCTGCCTTGTTCGGCCTCAGCCAGTCAGAGGAGCGCATGCTGAACGAGGCGCCGTTCCGCGGCTCGATCGCGCAGATGCCGCCCACGGACCCGCTGATCTACCGCTTCTACGAGCTGGTGATGGTCTACGGCACCACCTGGAAGGAACTGATCCAGGAAGAGTTCGGCGACGGCATCATGTCGGCCATCGATTTCAACATGACCATGGAACGTGAGCCCAACAACAAGGGCGACCGGGTCAAGATGAATCTCTCGGGCAAGTTCCTACCGTACAAGTACTACGGCAACGAGGAAGGGGTCCCGGATTACGGCTTCAAGGAAGGCTGATTGGAGCGAGGCCGCTCGGCCTGCGCGTGAGCGGCCTCGACGCATCGTTCTGTACTTCGGCTTTCATCAAGCCATCGCGGATCCCCGTGGGGCGTGACGACACGGCCATCCGTGAAAGGCAGGCGATCGCGAGCCTGACAGCTTCATCATTCCGGGGCGCCGCAGGCGCGCCCGGACCCGAAGGGGCGCGGCCGGAGGCGTGCAATCCAGAACCGCCGACGCGTGGAAGGTCTGCACCTCCTGCGTGTCTGGATCCCGGGCTCCGCTGCGCGGACCCGGGATGACATGGTGCTGCAGGCAACCTGGTTGGAAGTCTCGGACCGGGACGGTCCCACAACGCCCGGGTGCCGTCCGATCTCATTCCATCGTGGGCGCGAGCTTCTTGACGCTTTCCACGTCCTCGCCGAGCCAGGCCGCATTCTTGGCGGTGCCGTCGAAGGTGGCGGAAGTCTTGAACAGCTCGTACTTGCCGTGAAGCGCGTAGGGCTTGCTGCGCTCCAAAAGCTCGGCGACGGTCGCCTTGTCCATGGGCTTGAAGGTCTTCACCGCCTCGAAGGCCTGGTCGAGGTCGCGCTGGCTCTCAATGCCGGTGATCACCACGGTGGTCGGCAGGTTCAGGGAGAAGTGCAGGTATTCCAGCGGCTTGATCGGCGCGTCGCTCTTCAGGATGACGCCGTCGCCGAAGGTTTTCATGCCGAGGGCCGCAATTCCGTGCTGGACCAGGTAGGGCAGCACGAGATGCCCGAACGAGCGGAAATGCGCGTCCATCACGTTGAGCGGCATCTGCACGGAATCGAACTGGAATCCGCGCTCCTCGGCGACTTCGAGCATCTGAAGGTGGATGCGCGGGTCCTTGTGGCCGGTGAACCCGATGTAGCGCAGCTTGCCGGCCTTCTTGGCCTCCACGAAGGCCTCCATGGCGCCGCCCTCGGCGAAGACCCGGTCCGGATCGTCGAAGCGCAGGATTTCATGGTGCTGCACGAGGTCGATGCGATCGGTGCGCAGGCGCTTGAGGGATTCGTCGATCTGACGCATCGCCTCCTGCTTCGTGCGACCGTCCATCTTGGACATCAGGAAGACCTTGTCGCGGTAGCCGCCCTGTGAGAGGGCGACCCCCATGCGCAGTTCCGAACGGCCGCCGTTGTAGTCCCAGCAATTGTCCATGAATGTGATGCCGCGTTCGATGCCGGCATGGATGAGGCGGGTCGCCTCGTCGTCGGAGACCGCGTTCTTGCCGAGGTGGAAGCCGCCCATCCCGATCGCCGAGATCTTCTCGTCGTGGCGACCAAAGGACCGGTACAGCATCTCGCCCCGGCGCTCGCCGGGATCGCTGAGCAAAGGCAGGTCGGCCGGGTCCTTCGGCCGGGTGTTGGGCAGGCCGGGGGCGGTCACGGCCGCGCTGGCGCTGCTGGTGGCGGCGAGTCCGGCGCCGGCTGCGGCGCCCTGGAGAAAGCTGCGGCGTTCCATGTCTGCTCTCCGGTGTGAAGGGGGGTGTTGCGGGATGCGCGCGGCATGTCAGGCCGCCGTCCCCTCGACGCGATTGGCTTCCGAGAGGGTGCGGGCGGCCTGGAGCAGGCGCATCGCCGCGCAGGCGGCCCCGTAGCCGTTGTCGATGTTGACGACGGTGATGCCGGGGGCGCAGCTCGCCAGGATGGCGTCGAGGGCCGTACGGCCGCCCTCGGCTACCCCGTATCCGACGGAGGTCGGCACCGCGATCAGGGCGCTGGCGACGAGGCCGCCGACGACGCTCGGCAGGGCCGCGTCCATGCCGGCGGCCACGATGAGAATCGGATGAGCGCGAATTTCGTCGAGCCGGGTGGTCAAGCGCCAGAGCCCGGCGACCCCGACATCGGCGAAAAGGGTCGTGGCATGCCCTTGATAGGCCAAGGTCCGCACGGCCTCCCGAGCGACCGGAACGTCGGAGGTCCCGGCGGCGACGATGCCGATCCGGGCCGGCCCGGTGAGCGGCCGAGCTCGCCCGAAGATCGCCGTGCGCGACACCGCGCAGTAATCGATCCGGTCCCGGTGATGCCCGGCAAGGGCCGCGTGCTTGTCGGCGTCGAGGCGCGTCAGCAGCAGCTGCGCGCCGCGCGCCGCGGCGGCGTCCAGGATCGCGTCGATCTGCACCGGGGACTTGCCGGCCGCGTAGATCGCCTCCTCGAGGCCGATCCGCTCGGGTCGGGCGAAATCGAGGACGAACTCGTCGGAGACGCTCATCGTGCCGCTCCCGTCAGGAAGGCACTGCCGGTGCGGTAGACCGTGAACCGCACCGGAATCTCCGGCAGGTTTGCCGGGGCACCCGCGCGGATCTGCGCCGCCAGCGCGGTCTGGCGTGTGCCGTCCAGGGCAGCGAGGCTGACGGGGTCGAGCTCCACCACGATCCCGGCGGCCCGGACGCGGCAGCGCACGGCACGGCGCGGTCCGATCCCCGCCCCGAGGCTGCGACTCACCAGGCCCTCGACGGCGTGGATGAAGGCGAGGGTCTCGGGCTCGATTCGGATCCCGGTCTCGACGCGGCTCGACAGGCAGGGTGCCGCCGGAAGCTCCGCCACCGATCCGAGACCGAGCGCTCGGGCGAGCGATCGCACCGTGGCCTTGTCCAAGCCGGCCTCGACGTAGGGATGGCGGACGCCGTGCTCGCGCGCCGCGTCGAGGCCCGGGCGGTACTCGCCGAGATCGTCGAGGTTGGCGCCCGACACCATGATCCGGTCGGTGACCTGACGAATCCTGCCGTAGAGGTTAGTCTTGCAGAAGAAGCAGCGATTGACCGGATTGGCCCGGTAATTCGGGTCGGCGAACTCGCCGGCTTCGACCACGCGCAGGGACCAGCCCGCCCGCGCCGCCTCGTCCCGGACCCGCTGCGTCGCCTCGACGGGCACCGCCGGCGAAGCCGCGTGGACCATCAGCGCCCGGTCGGCCCCGAGCAGGCGGTGGGCGGTCTCGGCAAGAGTCAGGCTGTCGACACCGCCGCTGACCGCGACTGCGAGGGGTCCGATCGCGAGCAGGAGGTCGTTCAGACGTTGCAAGACCTCGGGGCTCATGCCGCGCCTCCCGCCTCGTCATCCGCCCGGAGCGCCAGGGCCTCGGCGGCGCGGCGCAGGCCGGCACGGTTGGCGTGGGTCTCCTGCGCGATTGCGTCGTCGGCCTCCGCCTTGGCGGTGCGTCCACCCGGCCGGTCGACCACCTTCACCCGCACGGTCTGACCCTCCACCGTGACCGTGTGCATCCGCCGCGGCAGGGCTGCGCCGGAGACGATGCGATGTCGCAGGCCGATCGTGGTGGTTTCGCGGAAGCAGGCCGCGATCGCCTCCTCCAGCGCGCTGGCTCGGGCGAGCGCCCGCACATGGGTCATCATCCGTCCCTTCTTGCCGACGACCGGCATCTGGACGACGTCGAAGATGTCGGGGTGCCTGCGCAGGCGATCGAGGCCCATGCCGAGGTCCTCCGCCGATTGATCGTCAACCTCGAACTCGATCACGCCGAGGTCGCGGTGCTCGCCGCTCCCGTTCGACGTCGCCGCCTCGTACGCCACCGCGCGCAGGCAGTTGCTCAGGCCCGGCAGCACCTTCGTGCCGAAGCCGATGCCCGACCCCTTCAGGATCCGCGGCGCCGCTGGAAGCGGCGGTGCGATGTCCCGCAGGTAGCACAGGATCGCGGCCCCCGTCGGGGTGACGCGCTCACCCGGCACACCGTCGTCCAGGGTTTCGAAGCCCTCGACGAGGAGACTCGTGGCCGGGGCCGGCACGGGCAGCGGCCCGTGCTGGGTCTGGACCCGGCCCGAGCCGAGGGGCAGGGCCGACACGCTCCAGGCCTTCGCATCCAGGGCCGCGATCAGGTGGGCGGCCGCCACGATATCGGCGATCGAATCCCAGGCGCCGACCTCGTGGAACGCCACCGCCTCGACGGCGATGCCATGCACCCGCGCCTCGGCCTCGGCCAGACGGGTGAAGATACCGATCGCGTGGGCGCTGACGGTGGACTCGAGCGGACAGGCCTGCAGGTCCGCGCGAATCTGCGACCAGTGGCGATGCCCGTGACCGGCTCCGCCGGCGGGATCGTGTCGGTGGCCATGCTCGTGCGCGTGATGGCGATGCGTGTGACCGGGAGCGACGCCGTCCCGATGCTCCGCACTGCGCGCGACGACGAAGCGGCGCCCGGCGAGGATGCCGTCGTTGTGTCCGACGAGTTCGCACGAGACCCCCGGCAAGGCGGCTCGGATGCTCCCCAGCACGCCGGCTTCCCGGTCGGGAAAGAGATCGAGAAGGGCGGCGGCGAACATGTCGCCGGCGACGCCGCCAAGGGCGTCCAGATGAATCTGCATGCGTGTCGTGTTCGTTGTCCCGTCACCGCGAGGAGCGAACGCGACATCGTTCGGAAAGGTCCGGCGGCAAGCGCCTCGGCCCGGAGACCGAAGGCCGCAGCGACGGTGCTCAGTCAGCCCGGATCTGGAGCGGGCCGACGATCTTCGCCCAGAACGAGCACCCGCACGGCAGCGGCTGCGCGGTCCCTGCGGAGGACGGGGTTTCGCAGGTGAGCAGATGCCGGAGCAGCCGCTCCATCTGAGCCACCTGATAGGGCTTCTGCATCACCGGGATGGCCTGGTAGGCGGGCTCGATGCCGGAGAGACCGTAGCCCGTCGCGAAGATGAAGGGGATGCCCCGTTCGAACAGGGCGTCGGCCACGGGATAGCTGCAGGTTTCCCCGAGATTCACGTCGAGGATCGCCATGTCGAGGTCCGCCCCGCGGGCCAAGTCGATCGCCTTGTCGAGGCGCATGGCGACCTCGACCTCACAACCCAGATCGAGGAGCATGTCCTCGCCGAGCATGGCAACAAGGCTCTCGTCTTCCACCAGTAGAACGCGCCGTCCCTGAAGGCCGCTCATCGGGCGGTCCGTCCGGTCACCCGTTCCTGCCCATGCCACCCGAGGGCGGTCAGCGGGATCCGGAGACGGCAGGTCACGCCTGTCGGCGCGAAGGTCAGGTCCGCGCTGCCGTCGAATTCCATCGGCAGTTGGCGCTCGATGAGCCGGCTGCCAAATCCCTTCCGCGTGGGCTCCGCGACCGGCGGCCCGCCCGTCTCGGTCCAGACGAGTTCGAGGCGCTCGCCCGACTCCCCCGGCTCCAGGGTCCAGGATACGCCGACCCGGCCTTCCGGGACGGACAGCGCGCCGTACTTGGCCGCGTTCGTCATGAGCTCGTGCAGCGCCATCGCGAGGGTTACGGCGACCTTCGGATGCAAACGGGTGTCCGGGCCGACGAGGTCGAAGCGCGCCGTATCGACCTCGGCCAGAGCATGCGGTGCCAGGGCGCCCTCGACGACGCTGCGCAGGCTCGCGCTCTCCCAGTTCTCGGCCGTGAGCACGTTGTGCGTGTTCGACAGAGCGACCATCCGCGCATCGAAGGTCTGGCGCACGGCGACGTCGGTATTGCCCCTGAAGGTCTGGGCGGCGATCGACTGAACGGTCGCCAGCGTATTCTTGACCCGGTGGTTGAGCTCGTTGGTGAGCAGGCGCTGACGCTCGGCGGCCGCCTTCTCCTCGGTGATGTCACGCACCTCGATGATCGTGCCGATGATGCGGGTTTCGTCGTCGCGGATGGGACTGGCGGTGAATCCGACCGGGTAGAAATGTCCGTCCTTATGAACGAACACCTCCTCGCCGCGCTCCTGGTTGTTCTCCGGAAAGGCGCGGTCGATGGCGCATTCCGCGAGCGGGAACGGGCGGCCATCCGGGTAGGTGTGATGGACGATGTCGTGCAGCGGGCAATCGCGCGCGAGCACCTCGGTCAAGCTGAAACCGGTGAGCAGTTCGGCGGCACGGTTCATGTAGACGCAGTGCTGGCGGTCATCCATCAGGAAGATGGCCACCGAGGCATTGTTCAGGACCGCGTTGAGTCGCCGCTCCGTTTCGTACAGCTGCGAACCGCGCCGCAGGGTCGTCAGGGTGGTCGTGGTCGTATCGAACGTCTGCATCGGTCCAAAACTCGGCACGAACGATCGTTTCCCGGAACGGACAGCGATGCCGCTGGCCAGTGAACAACGAAAAGGCGGTGCAGGGTCATCCATCGGCCAGGGCCGACACACTGCAGGCACAGGTCTAACGTCAGCGCCTATCGCAATCCATGGTCCGCGCAATGGTTCCGACGCCTTCGCCGTCATGCTCGACAGCGCGTGAGCGACGCGCCGACGGGCGTGGGATAGGGAGGCGTGACGCGGCAGAACCCGCGATGGACACGGCTTCGAGCTGCTTCGCAACCCCTACGCGGTCGAGGATCTATTCCGGAACCTCCGACGCGCGGTGGCGCATGCCGCGAGTCATTAGCGCCACGGGTGAGAGCGCGCTCGTGATCGGACGCGAATGAACCGGAGCGACCGGCTCCGGGTTGACGCGCAACAGAGCCGTGCGAACGACGAACGCCATGGGACGTCCCCCCCGGCGTGCGGCTCAACCATCAGGATACGAAAAATGAGCGACGGTGCGACCGCCAGCGACAGCCCCTTCATCAAGGGCCGCAATGCCCGCCTCTACGGCAGGCAGCGCGAAAGTTGCCCCTATGCCGAGGGAAGCGAGGACCGAGCCGCCTGGATGCAGGCGTTCGACGAGGCCTCCGACGATCGTCCGGAAAGCGAAACCGGTACGATCGATCCTCAATCGTCCGTCAAAGCCTGAGCCGGGCCTATCACCCGGTGCGCTAAGAACCGGCGGCTCGGCACCCGAGCCTCGAACCGAGGCAGACCGACGCCTCGGTTCGAGTCATCCATCCAGACTCCGGCGACCGAGTTGCAGGTAACTCGGGTTGAATTCGGCCAATTCGCTGAGGGTGGCCCAGTCTAGGATGGTCAGCCGCTTGCCGGACAAGGCGATGAGCCGCTGGCGGCGAAGGGCCTGCAGGGAACGGTTGACGTGCACGTTCGACAACCCGACGGTGACGGCGATGTCGCTCTGCGTGAACGGTAGTTCGTAGGTCATCCCCCGGGTCAGCCCCACCGCGTTGAGGCGCAGGTACAGTTCGCAGAACAGATGCGCGATGCGCTCGACGGCCGTCCGGCATCCGATGTTGACGATCCACTCGCGGAGCGTGGCCTCGTTGACGAGGATGCTCATCCGGAGGGCCTGCCGGATGGCCGGGTGTTGCCGCAGGATCGCCTGCAGGGCATCCGCGTTCACGCGCGCCACACGGCAGGGTGAGAGCGTGCTCACGGCGTGATCCATCCGATTGATGAGGCCGGCTTCCAAATTGCAATGGTCACCGGGGACCAGGAAGGCGGTGATCTGCCGTGCACCGTTCTGACGGAACTGGTTGCGACAGGCGAACCCCTTCACCACGATCAGAACGCCGTCGGCGGGCTCTCCCTCGCGCAGGATGTCGGTATGAGCGGGGTAGTCCCGCGCGGTCGTCGCCAGACGTGACAGTGCATTCCGATCCTCCGTCGACAAGTCCTGGAACGCTTCGAGCTTCTGTATCAGCGCAGACGCGGGCGACTCCATCATGGGGACGAGGACGCGATCGCCGGACGTTTGACTGCTGAGGGCCTGTCCCATGTCACACACTCCCGATCGCAAATTCGTCGTGGGCACTCACGACGTCCCAGGGGATCGTGGGCTTCGCGAGCCAAGCCGCGTCGCCGAAACCCCGCGTGATCGGATCCTCGCGATGGCAGGTCGTTGGCAGAACGAAGGTCACACTGTGCCTGCGGAAACACCGAAAGGGCCTTGAGCGGTCGCCATCCTGGCGCCGTGGCTCGATGACGGGCGGATCGACGCGTTGGCGCCTCCGAAGCGCCCCGGTCGCCGCCGCCGTCGTCAGCGGGCCGGCAACGCGAGAATCGGCCTTCCGGAGGATTTCGTACAAGTCGAGGGGGAGAATCGTGTCGCTTTCGGCGACCGGCCCCCGTGATGTTCCGGCTTCTTCCATCACTCGACCCTGTTTTCGAGACGGAGCCAGATCCCATCAGACCCGGAACACAAGTAAGCCCCTTATCCATTATCGATGCAAGTGCAGTATCGATGCAAGTGCAGTTGCCGATTTCGATCCGCAAGATTCCATGCGTCAACTGTGTGTGCGATACGAAACAATCATTTGTTAGACGCAGAGATCTGTCCAAAATCTATTACACGTGAAGGTGTCGCACTGACGTGATGGATCAGCCATCGGATATGCAACTTAGGATAGATTCACAACCGTGGCTGTTCCGTGGGCCGGAAATTCAGCGACCGCCATCGCTCCGCGCCATGGCGCTCACCGGCAAATCATCCGCCAGTATCGACGAAAAACGACATGTTGGTTTATGCATCCTGTACTTAAGGATCTATTCAGTCTTCTGTTCAAATCAATCGCCGAAAGTCGATGATTGCATTGCGGTTCGCATGCGGACCCATGACTTTCGGTCGGAGAGGGTCGGAGGATCTCGAATGGAAATTGCACGCCTGCTTCACACCTTCGCGGGTCCTGTGATGGCCCTCGTCGGCACGCTGCCGTCGTGGCGGCGGCCCGCCGCACCTCCCCCGGTGCTGGAGGGACCGGTCGAGCGGACCTACGACTTCCCGGCGCTTCAGCCGCGGGAATCCGCGTATTGGCCTGAGCGCTCACACATCCTGTCGGGCAAGCCGGAGCAGACGGCGACCTACGTCTACAGAAGCCCCGACGGCCTGTTCGCCGCCGGCATCTGGACCTGCCAGCCCGGCAAGTTCCGCATCGACTTCGGCCGGGCGGAGTTCATCCAACTGATCGCGGGCGTGGTGACGGTGACGGACGCGGAGGGCGTCGCGAAGACCTACCGGGCCGGCGATGCCTTCGTCACGCCGGCGGGCTTCTCCGGCACCTGGGACGTGATCGAACCGGTCAAGAAGCACTTCACCTGGTACGGTCCCGAGCCGGTCTGGTAGGGCGGCCTCGCGCCCTACTCGGCGGCGTCGGTGATCCGGAAGCCTTCGATGCCCTGGCGCTCGGGATTGATCGCCGCCAGGGCGCGCTTGGCAGCTTCCAGGGGGTGTTCGGCCTCGATTCGCACGGAGGAGAGATCCGGGCTCTTGTAGACGGTAACGATGGTGTCCATCACCTCGGTCAAGGTCGTCCGCTTGTCTTCCGGGGCCGCGATCAGCAGTTGCAGCCCCCACGCCTGATAGAGATCGACCAGGGCCTGACTGTTGCGCACGTCGAGCTTGGAGAACGCCTCGTCGAGAAGGCAGAGGCCGAGGCCGGGGTTCTCGTCGCCGGGTCGGTCGCCCGGATAATACGCCGAGGCGAGCGACGCCGCGATGGCGACGTAGAAGGGCGCCTGCGCTTCGCCGCCCGAACCTCGCAGCGCGCGGTTCGACATCGTGGTGCGGTTTCCCGCCCGATCCCGCATACCGATCTCGTAGACGAAGTAGTTCCGGTAGTCCGCGAGGCGCGCGGCGCTCTCCTCACCGGCGATCAGGGCGGTGATCTCGTCGATCGCCGCCGCGAGCGGACCATCGGGAATCGCGCCGCCCTCGTCCGGCAGGATCGCCTGGGCCGCATCCGGCGAGCGGGCGACCTCTGTCGCCAGGGCATGGACGGCGGCGTAGCGCCGATCCACCTCGGCCTCGAAGGCATAGGTCTGCCCCGTGAAGGTCTGGCTCGACAGGCGCTCGTTAAGGGCCTCGAGCCGGGCGCGTACGCGCTCGAACTTGTCCGCGAGCCGGGTCAACAGGTCTTCGATCATCAGGCGGCGCATCTCGCTCTCCGCCCGCCGCGCCTGGTCCCGGTAGCGCCGCAGTTCGTGGCTCGCCACCTCGTCATGGGCCCGCTTCGCCCAGCCGTAGCCGAAGGAGGCCGGCACGTCGCCCGCCCCCAGCGGATTTTCCACCCGCCACTGCACGCAGTACTCGGCGAGGTCGCGCTCGGCCGCCCTGCCCTGCGTTCGCGCCGTCTCCGCCGCTTCACGGGCTCGCGCACGCCCGGTATTGGCATGGCTCGCCAGCGCCTTGGCGTCGAGATCCGCACGCTCGGCACGCAGCGTCGCGAGCGCCTTCGGGTCGAAGGCGTCCGGACGCACGAGCCGGATGCGCATGCTGTCGCCGCCTGCCCAGCGCTGATACGCGGTCCGGCGCGCCTGGAGCGCAGCACGGGCGGCCTCGCGGCTCGCCGCAACCTTGGCCTTCAGGCCGGCCTCCTCGCCCAGCAGCAGGTCTCGCTTCGGCTCCAGCACCTGGACGAGCTCGGTGAGATAGGCCGAACGCTCCTTGGCGAGCTCCGCGAGCTCGGCCTCCAGGACGCCGGTCTCGGCCCGCTCGACGCTCTCCCGCTCCGTGGTCAGGCTGCGGCGTCGGCCCTCGATCGCGTCCGCCTCGGCGCGCAATTCAGCGAGATCCAGGTTCGTTTCGGACAGGCGGCGCGCGAGGGCGGCCCCGATCCGGGCCGCTTCCCGCAGGACATCGGCCTCTGCCCGGGCTCGGCGCGCCTCGGAGACCGCTTGCTCCCAATCCTGGCGGCTCTCTGCGGTCGGACCCCGGTGGCCCCGGGTCATCATGAGCTGGACCGGGCGCACCACCGAATAAGCCATGCCCGAGGTCGAGCGCCCGCTCGGGGCCACGGCCCGGCTCATATGCGCGAGGGCCGCGTCGTTCGGGGCGAGATCGTAGCCGCCGAGGCGCGCCCCGAGGAAGGCCTGCGCGTGGGGATCGGCCGTCTCGATCAGGGCGAGCGGACCCTCGTCGTCGCGCCCGCCGCGCCGCCGGGCCGTATCGCTCGTCTTTACGAGGAGACAGCGGTAGAACTGGCTCTTGCGCGCTTCGAGATGCGCGAACGCTTCGTTGAGGCGGTCCGGTTGCACGACCAGCGCCTCGCGGGCGCCGCCAAGGAGGCCCTCGAGGGCCTGCCCCCATTTTGGATCGATGATCTCGGCCAGCTCGCAGATCGGTGTCGCCACGATGCCGAGGCGGGACAGCTCTTCGCGGAACGCCGCCACGTCCGAGGACAGACGCGGCGCCGCCCCCCGCCCCGCGCTCGGTGCCGGCGCGCGGGACTGCGCCTCGTTCTCGAGGGCGCGGGCCCGCAGGGCCGCGTCCTCCGCCGCCCGCTCGAGGGGCGCGGCGATCGGGGGCATTCCAGCCAGTCCGGCGATCAGCGCGGCGAGCGGACCGTCCGACCGCAGGGTTTCTTCCGGATTGGCCTCGCGTCGCAGACCCGATCGGGCGCAGGCCTCCACCAGGCGGGCGGCCTCCGGCGAAACCTTGCGGATTTCGCCGAGGATCACCGCGAGCTTGCCGGTATCGAGGACGATTCCGACCAGTTCGGCGACCCGGGCGGCCAGGTCGCGTCGGTCGCGGGCCAGCATGGCGAGGCCGGCGTTCGAGGCGGCGAGGCGCCCCTCGGCGGCGGTTCCGGCGAGCAGCGCCTTCTTACCCGCGATCTCGCCGTCGATTTCACGCACGAAGCCCTGGCTGGTGGCGACGCTCTCGCGCGCGATGCGCAGGCGCTCGGCGACGTCCTTGAGGGTCTGGCGGGCGGTCACAGTGTCGATGATGCGCCGACGCAGGTCCGCATCAGCGGCGCGCAGGTCTCCGAGAACCGAGGCGAGGCTCGCCTCGGCCCAGGTCTCATAGCGCCCGACGATCCGGGCGAGGTGGGCGAGGCGCCGTTCCAACTCCTCGATGGTCTCGAGGAGGCGCCGCCAGGTCTCCACCGATTGCCGGATGCGGGCAACGTCCAGGGGTTCGGGTTCGAGCACGAAGGACCGGACGAAGGCGGACGAATCGAAGATCGGCTTGAACGCCACGGCGTTGGAGAAGGTGCGCAGGAAGTGGCGCGGCTCCGGCACCGCCGCGCCCTCGCGAAGGTTTCCGAGGAGTTCGGCGGTGAAGCGCTCGCCGGACGCTCGGTACTCGTCGAAGGTAGTCCCGCGGGTGCGCAGGTCCTTGGCGATCTCGGCCCAGGGCGCGACGAAGCTTCCGCCCGGCGCCTCACGGACGTAGTCGGCGACCTCGAAGCGGTGGCCGACATGGACGAAGCGGGACAGGGTCGTCTCGCGGCTGTCTTCTGCCCGGGCCGCCAGGGCGAGCCCGGCGGAGACGACGCGCCCCGTGGTCTCGTTCTCGAAGACCAGGACGATCAGTGTCTCGCAGGCTTCACGGGTAGGGCGTCCGCCCTCGGCCGGATCGCTGATCCAGCCGAGGCAGTAATCCCGCACGGTCCGGGCGCTGCGTCCCGAGGCCGAAGCGTTGAGGGCGAGGCGGCTGGCATTGTTGCCCGCCAGCACCGTGCCGACCGCATCGAAGATGGTCGACTTGCCGGCCCCCGTAGGTCCCACCAGCGCAGCCGCGCCCCGGATCCGAATCTGCTCGCGGCGGATCAGGTACCAGTTCGAGAGGACAATATCGGTAAGGCGGTACACGGCCGGCGCTGACGATCCCGAGTTCGAGAAGACACCCCTCGCATGAACGCTGAGCGCCCGGGATGCAAGCCGGCGGGGCCGCCGGCCTGGGGACGCGGCACCGCTGGGCGAGAGTCGGGACGATCCCACGCTCCCCGCGCCGCGTCGCGTCGTGGGTGACCGCGGAGTTGGGACTGGCGAGGGAGGCGATTAATGCGGCAATCTCCTCCAAGGCGATGTTGCGCTGACTCAGCGAGAGAGGGCGGTGGACCCGGAAGAACCCGGCGTCCATGACATCGGCCGGCGCCGTTGGGTCCTCCGAGCGGATCGTCGTTACCGCTTGATCGCGCCTGTTCCGGGCGCATCCCGCGATGGTCGCGCCGCCGGGCGACCGGAACCGATGCTCGAAGGCTGGAAGCCAGGGGATTGCGAGGACAAGAACGCCCTCGACGCGGTGGGCGATCGACTCTCACCGCGGATGCGCAGCCTCCTCGATTTCCTCGGCAAGCGCGTGCGGATCGACGCCTGAGACCTCACGCCTCCTCGTCGCCGCGCGCAGCCCCCCAGGCTCGGACCTGATCCATCCAGGCGTCCGGCGACAACACCGCGATCCCGGGCATCACCATCAAGGGTGTGATCTTCTCGACCTTGTCGCGTTCGCCGAGGCGCAGGGCCCCCTTGCGCGCGAACAGACGGAGGATCTCGGTGAGTCGAGCCTCTTCCGGCGGATCGCTACGCGTAGCGGTGCGGATCGATTCGACGATGTCGTCGGTCGTGCATTCCACGACACCCTCGGTGGTCACCCGGTGGGCACGCAGGCCTTCCTCGTAGGCGAGACGCAGGGCGAGCAAGACCAGAGTCTCGTCCTTGCGCAGGCGCTCGGCCTGGGCATCGTGACGGACGCCCTCGGGCGGAACCCGCAGGCACACCATCTGATCGCGATGCATCACGTCGAACTGGTAGCCGAGGCACGCGAAGTAGGCTTGGAAGAAGGGCGCGTAGTGCCGTGCGAGCTCATAGGAGCGCCCGATGCCCGGTGTTCCGGCATAGACGCATTGGCTCTTCAGGAGGACCTGAAGCGCCCGGGTCAACTCCTCTTCCGAAGGCGCGCGGGCTCCGGGCGGCGGCAAGTCCTCACCGTCGACGATGGCGCGAAACGATTCGAGCATGGCTGGCCTCGCGGTCGCGGGATCTGCCCGCGCCGGCCGGTGTCTCTAGCGCCTCGCGGCGACGCGCGCCAACGGTCGTGGCCGCGAGCGGGTCCGCGAGAGTGCGACGCCAGTTCCGCGATGTCGCTCAGGCCGCGACGGCCGGCGTCGCACGGAAGAGCGAGAGGCAGGCCGTGTCGCGGTGCATGCTGAGGATCGAAGCGCGGTCGAGCGAGGGATTCGCCGCGAGAACGCGCTGGACCTCGGAAACGATCGCCTCGTAGCGGGCCGGATCGTAGTTCGGTTCCAGCGGGCTGACCGCAATGTAGGTCTCGACCACCAGGACCCGCTCACAGCGCTCCCGGCCGACTTCCGCGGCAATCCAGGCGGACTTGATCAGGCATTTGGCGCTGGTCATGGACGAACGCTCCCGCAGTCTTCTCGAATTTCGTGTCGCATCGCGCGAATAAAGTCCAGCGGAGCATGAACCCGTCACAGTAGTTTGCCAAGGCCCGGGATTAAACCGGGATCATCAATTCAACCGTTCGCGACGAACGCCGTCGCGCAGAGAATTCGGCCGTGAAGGCAGCATAGCCGCGACCGGACTCGGACGGCCCCGGATCTAGCGGCGCAGCGTCGGCGCCCGCTCCAGCAGGAAGTCCGGGCAATCGAGCCAGCCATTCGACACCCGACCCTCCATCCGCGAAAGCCGATAGCGGCCGCGCAGGCTCCCGTCGAACAGGACGTCGATCTCCCGCAGGCGCTGGAACACGACGAAATCGTCGACGTCGGCGATCCGGATCTGGGAGCCCCGGATGGTGCGCTCCGGCCCGAGCCGTGCCTCGATAAAGGCCACGATCCGCTCGGGCGTGACCGCGACGCGCTCCCGGAACGCGTCCTTGGCGGCGATGAAGGCTTCGATGACGGGATCGATCTCGATCTCGGGCAACGGCTCGGATTCGATCGCCGCCCGGCGCAGGCGCGGTGCGTAACAATGCGGCTCGCCGATCGGGGGACGGAACAGCGAGACCTGGGGATCGGGCAGGCCGGCGAGGTCGTCATCGCCACCAGCCACCGCGCGCAGGGCCGCGGCCGTGCGCTCGATCCGGTCGGAATCCCGATGGTCCAGGTAGCGCAGCGTGGCGGCGATCCGGCGCTCGAGCCGGGCGACGATGTCGGCGACCACGTCGAGGTGGCGATCGAGACCCTCGAAGATCGCCAGGATCTCGGCCAGATCGCCGCGGACGGCGCGCTCGGCCGTCTCCCGGTCGGGCGCCCGCCCCTCCCGGAGACCCGCATCGGTCAGGGCGCGCAGGGTGAGGGGATCGCGCAGGGCACGGCCGGCCTCGCGCACGATTCCCGACCGGAAGCGGAAAGGATTGAAGCGGGTGTGCAGCGTCCGGTAGTCGCTGACGAGGTGCCGCGCGACGAACTCCTCGAAGTAGAGGCGCAGGGCGACGCCCTGATCCGCCTCGCGCAGGATGCGCTCCTCGCTCTTGCGCATCGATCCAGCAAGGCTGCGCAGATGACTGAGGAAGGTACGGGCCGACTTGGCCGCGTTGACCAGGGCCTCGGACCTCTCGGCGGGGTTGGCGATCGCGCTTTCCAGGCTGCCCAGCACGTCGAGGACGGCACCGCCGTAGGAGCGCCGCTCGCCCCTGTCGAGCCGCGCCAGTTCCTCGATGACCATCCGGGCCTCGGGGTCGAACTCGACCACCGGAACATAGCGCTCCCGCCGCTCCACCAGCCAGCCGGCATCGAGAAGGCGACGATAGACGACCGAGCGGCGCTCGCTCGGTTCCACCGTGCCGGAGGCGTCGTCGTCGATCTCCCGGTCCACGAATTCGGCGGCGAAGTCACCGATCGCCGTCAGAAGTTCGCTCTTGCGCAGGGGTTCGGCGGTGTCCCCGAAGACCCGACCGTGCAGGTGCAGCAGGAGCGCCGCATTGAAGGCCCGGCTCGGCGAGGCGAGCGGCTTGAACAGGTCGTCGGAGAGGTGTGTGAATAGCATGGCGAAGCCGGCAGAGATCAGCCCTGCCCGGCGCGGAGAGTCAAATCGCCGGAGGGGTTGCGCGCGGATCGCCCTGAACTCAGGACGTGAACCGCGCGTTGTCCACCGGTCGTTCGCGTTCTGCGAAGCCAGTTGTTTTCGTGGAGTTTGCGATGTCTGTCCGCCGCCGGAGCACCTTGCTCCTCGCCCTGTCCGTTCTCGCTCTGCCGCTGGCGTCCGGGGGGCCGGTCCATGCACAACCGGCCTCGGACGGAACCGGCGCCGGGTTTGCCCAGCCGCAGCCGGGGGCGATGCGGGGATCCAAGATGATCGGCCTTCCGGTGGTGGGCATGGACCATGTGCGGGTCGGATCGATCGAGGACGTTCTCATCGGCGACGCCGGGAAGGTCGAGGCGGTGGTGATCGGCGTCGGCGGCTTCCTCGGAATCGGCGAGAAGCTGGTGGCAATTCCCTACCACTCGCTCGCGTGGAACATGAAGGACGTTCCCCTCACGCGTGGGCCGACCTCGGTGGTCACACCCGAGACGAAGCCCAGCACCGAGGCCGCAGCCCGCGTGCAGCCCGAGACCATGCCGGGGGCCGACACGACGCGCGAGGTCCTGGGCGCCGTCCAGAACAAGCACACCGATCAGGTCACGGCGACCACCGGCACGGTCGACGAAAACCGGAAGGCGCCCGCCGATCGCGCCACAGTGCTGGCCGGCGGTGTGCCCGTCGAGGCCGAGATCCGCATGACCAAGGCACAGCTCAACGCGGCGCCGGCCTTCCAGTACGGAGCGGCCCGCCAGGCCGACAAGTAGCCGTGGAGACCACGATGACGATGACCCGAACTCTCACCACGAGTGCCTTCCTGTGGACGGCAACGCTCGGAAGTGCGCTCGCCCAGCAGACCAATCCGGCCCCACCGATCCCGGAGACGGGACCCGCCGGCTCGAATTCCGCCGCCGCCAACGCGGCGGCGACGGATTTCAACTGGATCTGGCTGAGCCTCGTCATCGCGGTCGTCGCGCTGGCAGTCTGGTACGTCGCCCGGCGCCGGCAATCGGGAAACATCCGCTGAGAGCACAACGCCCGTCGATCCGATCGGCAATTCGTGAACGCCGTTTCCACGAGAGGGCAACGGCGTTCATCGAACCGACAGCTCACGACGCAGATGCTCTGCCCATTCAGCCGGGCCCGAGGGGCTCAGAAATCGGACGAGGTTCACCACATGACCCAATCCAAATTCACCCTCGTCACCTTATCACTTTTTCTCTCAGCCTCAGCGGTGCTGCCGGCCCTTGCGCAGTCTGACGCAGCGATTCAGCGCCGCGACAACGGGCGAGCGGCTGCGGAGCGCCGCGATCTGAACCGCGCTGAGCAATCAAGCGCCGATGATCGCAGGTCCGTCGGGACGGACCGGGCCAGGGAATATCATGATGGCGCAGTCTTGCGCCGAGACGAACGGCGCGGAGACCGAGCCGCCATCGCGCGGGATCAGGCGGCCATCAACCAGGACGGGGCAGGTCTGCGCAGAGACAATCACACTGCGGCTGTCGGTCGGAGTGCCGTGAACCGAGATCGTGCCAGGGCCGATCACGGCGCCGCCGTCGTCCGTCGCGATCGGCACTGATTAGATGAGAGCGCCGGGTAATCGCAGGATTGCCCGGCAGATCGATCCGGGAAACCGTCCTGCGGCACCGTTCGGACCGCAGGCGTGACGAGGTGCGGCCCGGAGGACTCGTCGTTCGTACGAGCGGCGGGTCCAGCGACTACTCAGCGACGCCTTCCACGACGTCCACGAAGCGCGCGCTCAGGCCCTCACACCCGGGGCACCACGGCGAGCGGTAGAGGCCGTAGGCGAAGAAGCACCCGGCGAAGTTGGCGTAGCCCGTCGGGCCGGCGTAATCGACGATTAGCTTGTCATCGACTCTCACCTTCAGCAGGCCCTCGCCGCCGGCCCCATCCGCGAAGTCGATGGCGACTGCATAGGAGCGATCCCGCTGCAACGGGACGACGGCCTCCGGTCCCAGATCGACGTGACGGCCTTGTTCCTGAGATCCGGCCGTGGGGAAGGTGGCGAGATCGACGTAGAGGACTTCCTCTCGAGCGTGAGGGGCCTGCGGCCTGACCCCGATCGAGAAGGGCGGATTTCGCCAGCGCTCGCCCGGGCTCGGGCGTGCGTTGTATTGGCTGACGATGCACCAATCGTGCGTCATCAGCAGGCCCGGGAGAACGTTGATCGTGAAACTGGCCCGCATCGTTTTTCCGGGTGGATGAACATCGCGTCGACTTGCGTCGAAGACCGCCATCGCCCGGGCCGGCGCGTCCCGCAGCCGGCCCGCGTAATGACGCGCTTCATTCGCGGAAAGGTCACCCTTCTGGATGCTGAAGGTTCGCACCCTTCGGCCATCAGACAACTCGTCCCTGCACGCCCCTCGGGTGACAGGGAGGTCGAACCGCCATGCCGGCAGGATGAACCGGACCCCGTGACCGTCTTCCAGGATCTCCTCGCCGTCGGTGTGCTCGATGAACTCGGTCATGATTCACCGATAGGCCCTGGAGCGAGATGGCGGCAAGGCACTCGACGTGGCGCCGTCCGCATGCCCGCATCGCATCCCGATCGGTGTCAGGGCGCGCACCCTGCGCGACGCATTCTCGTCGCGCATCGCCGCAGCCGGCAGGCTTGCGGGAGCCGGCGTCACCCGTCTCGAAGAAAAGATCCATGAACGATTGCCCCGCCCGGAGGGCAGCTCGACCCGACTCTTTCCCCGATGATCCGGCTTCCCCGTACGAAAGCTTCGGCCCTACTTGCTCGCGTTGGGGAAGAACAGCTCCTTGCCCTCGATCTTGTAGCTCGCGATCACCGCCTGCCCCTCTTGTGAGATCAGCCAGTCGATGAAGGCTTGGCCCTCCTTCGCCTTCACGTTCGGATGCTTGGCCGGGTTCACCAGCATCACCCCATAGGGATTGAACAGGCGCTTGTCGCCCTCGACGAGAATGGTGAGATCGCCGCGATTCTTGAACGCGAGCCAGGTCCCGCGGTCGGCCAGGAGGTAAGCGTTCAGGGCCGAAGCGGTGTTGAGGGCCGGTCCCATGCCCTGGCCGATGTCGCGGTACCAGTCGCCCTTGATGTCCGCGAGATCGACGCCGGCTTCCTTCCAGGTCCGCAACTCCGCACTGTGGGTGCCGGACCGGTCGCCGCGCGAGACGAAGGGAGCCTTGGCCACCGCGAGCTTGCCGAAAGCCGCGACCGCGTCGCCCCCACGGACACCGGCCGGGTCGGATTTCGGTCCGATCAGGACGAAGTCGTTGTACATCACGTCCCAGCGCTTCGTGGCGAAGCCCTCGGCCAGGAACTTCTCCTCGGCCGGGCGATCATGCACCAGAACCACGTCGGCATCGCCCCGGCGGGCCGCGTCGAGGGCCTGTCCGGTGCCGAGGGCCACGACCTTCACGGCGATGCCGGACTTCGCCTCGAAGAGCGGCAGCAGGTGCTTGAACAGGCCCGATTGCTCGGTGGACGTGGTGGAGGCAACGACGATGGAGGCCGGTTCGGCTCGGACGCCGGATGCGGCACCGAGCGCGAACAGGAGGCCGAAGGTCAGGAGGCCGCGGCGAAGGATGTCCAAGGAAGTTCTCCGGTGATGTAGGCCCGCGTTTCGGGGGCCCGGGGCGAGGTGAGAAGCGTGCGGGTCGGACCCTGCTCGACGGCCCGCCCTCGGGCGAGCACGACGACGTCGGCGGCGAGCCGCGTGACCTGTCCGAGATTGTGGGAGACGAGCACCACCTTCGTGCCCTGCCGGGCGATTTCGGCGATCAGGCCCTCGACGAGTTCGGTGGCGCCCGGATCGAGATTGGCGGTCGGCTCGTCGGCGAGGAGGAGATCGGGTTCGACCGCCCAGGCCCGCGCGAGGGCGAGGCGCTGCTGCTCGCCGCCGGAGAGGCGGGTCGCCGGCGCCGAAGCCCGGTCGCCGAGGCCGACGCGCGCCAGGGCAGCGTGGGCGCGCCGCGTCCGCTCGATCCGCGACAGGCCGAGGGGCGTCAGCGCGAGGGCGACATTGGCGAGCGCGCTGGCCCGCAGGAGAGCCGGGCGCTGGAAGACGAAGGCGCGCCGCACAGGGCCGGCGCCGACGATCCGCACCGACCCGGCATCGGGTGCGAGCAGGCCGTCGATGACGCGCAGCGTGGCGCTCTTGCCGGCGCCGTTCGGCCCGATCAGCGCCGTGATGCCGGCGGCGGAAATCCCGGCGCTCAGGCCATCCAGGATAGTGGTGCCGTTCCGGGCGAGCGCGAGGTCGCTGAGTTCGATCGCGGGCATCGGCTCAGCCGTAGGCGCGCGCGGCGTGGGCGCGCAGGGTCGCCGCCAACGCGTTGATCAGGATGACGAGCCCGATCAGCACCAGCCCGAGCGCGAGGGCCAGACTGAGGTCGCCCTTCTGGGTCTCCAGAGAGATCGCCGTGGTCATCGTGCGGGTGTGACCATCGATGTTGCCCCCGACCACGAGGACGGCGCCGATCTCCGAGATCGCGCGCCCGAAGGCGGCCAGGGCAGTCGTCACGAGGGAGAAGCGCGTATCGTGGATCAGCGC
Source organism: Methylobacterium sp. Leaf111 (assembly GCF_001423285.1). Lineage (NCBI taxonomy): Bacteria > Pseudomonadati > Pseudomonadota > Alphaproteobacteria > Hyphomicrobiales > Methylobacteriaceae > Methylobacterium > Methylobacterium sp. Leaf111. The sequence continues at coordinate 503,398 of NZ_LMNE01000001.1, forward strand.
GAGCGCCCGGCGCGGGGCCGACAGTCCGAGCGAACGCAGTTGCTCACCGAGATGCGCCTCGGCATCGGCGACCACCTGCCGAGTGAGCGCCGCGACAAGGGGCGTCGCCAGTACGGCCTGGGCAGCCACCATCGCGCCCGGGGTAAACAGGAGACCGAGCGACCCCAGCGGGCCGGAGCGCGACAGCACGAGGTAGAGCACCAACCCGACGATCACCGGGGGGAGCCCCATGAAGGCGTTCAGCAGCCCGACCAGTACCGATCGCCCCGGAAACATGGCGACCGCCAGAAGGGCCCCCACCGGGATCCCGATGCCGAGCCCGATGCCCACGGCGGTGAGGCTGACACGCAGGGAAAGCCACGCGATCACGAGGACATCGCGGTCGAGGGTCGCCAGACGTGAGATCGTCTCCTGAAGGGTCTGAAGCATCGTCACCGGGCTGCACGGAACCTCGCGGGATGATACGGAGGAGCGGGAAAGATCAATAGGAAAGACTTTGCCGATGCGTGTATCAACGCCTCTCACGCTGCAGGCTGATGGCAATTGGAACGGTCTCGCGCTGCGGCCGACCTTCGCCCTGCTGCACGCGCTTTCCACCTCCACCTCGCTGCTCGTCGCCGCGCGAAGACTCGGAATTTCCTATCGTTCTGCCTGGAGCCGGGTCTCGGACCTTGAAGCCGCCCTCGGACAGCCGGTGGCGATCAAGACCAAGGGGCACGGCACGGTGCTCACACCGTATGGCCGTACGCTCCACGCGACGCTGTCTGGGATGTACGATCGGCTCGGCCCCCTTCTCGCCGCCGAGGCGGACCGGATGACGGAGGCCTTGCGCAGACTGGAGGCCCGTCAATTGCCCCCCCTGAGGCTCGCAGCGAGCCACGATCCGCTGCTTCTGGGTGTCGTCGAAGCCCGGGCGGACGTGGAGCTCGCGATCGCCGGAAGCCTCGACGCCCTGTCGCATCTTCGTACCGGGAGCGCGGATGCGGCGGGCTTCCACTACGGCTCCGAAGGTCCGGCCCCGGATCCCTTCGGTGCCGTGTTCCGCGATCCGGACCTCCGCGTCCGACCGTTGTTCCGGCGTCAGCAGGGCCTGATGCTTCCGCCTGGCAACCCGCACGGGGTCACCGGCGTCCGCGACATCGCCCGCCTGGACCTGCGCTTCGTGAACCGCCAGCGGGGTGCCGGGACGCGCATCTGGTTCGAACGTCTCTGCGCCGAGGCCGGTCTGGAGAGCCGCGCGATCCGGGGGTCGCAGACCGAGGAATTCACCCATCAGGCCGTCGCCGCGCTCATCGCCACCGGCACCGCGGATGTCGGCATGGGGACACCCGCGATCGCCGAGCGCTTCGGCCTCGCTTTCCAGTCCCTGGGCTGGGAAACTTACTTCCTGGCCGCCCGCACCACCATTGACGAGGCGTTGTTAACGCAATTGACGGAGGCCGCCGGACGAGCGGCGTCCGTCACCCTCGGCTACCAGAGCACGGCGTGCGGATAGAAGGTGAGGATGTCGCCCGCGGCCACGGCCGTCACCGCCTCGTCGAGTTCGACGAGGCCGTCGCTCTCCGTCAGCGACGAGAGCACACCGGCACCTTCGCGGGGGTACTTCACGGCCTCCAGGACGGCATCGGGCCCGCGGGCGACGCTGACGCGGACGAATTCGCGCCGGCCCGCCTTCTTGCGATAGGCGAAGGCGGCCCGGACGGGCTGGCCGAGGGGTGCAACGTCGTTTGCGCCGCCCAGGCGCGCGAGGAGTGGGCGCACCACGAACAGGAGCGTGACGTAGACGGCACCGGGATTGCCCGGCAGCCCGACGAACGGCGTACCGTCGACAACGCCCATCGCGACCGGACGGCCGGGCTTGATCGCAAGGCGCCAGAACATCAGCGCGCCGACCGCCTCGACGGCGGCCTTCACGTGGTCCTCCTCACCGGAGGAGACACCGCCCGAGGTCAGGATCAGGTCATGATCCCGGGCCGCTTGCCGCAGGCGCGCCGCGAGGGCATCGGGTTCATCGCGCAGGATGCCGAGATCCGCGACCTCGGCTCCGAGGCGGGCGAGCAGGGTCGCGAGCATCACGCGGTTCGAATCGTGGATCGCGCCGGAGGGAAGCGGCGCGCCCGGCTCTGTAAGTTCGTCGCCGGTGGAGAACAGGGCGACCCGCAGGCGCGTGCGCACGGCGATCCGGTCATGGCCGGAAGCGGCCGCGAGGGCGAGATCCTGTGGCCGCAGGCGCCGCCCAGCCGGGATCGCGCAGGCCCCGCGGGCGATGTCCTCACCGGCGTCTCGAGCGTTGGCGCCGCGTTTCAGCCCGGGGGGCAGCGCGACGACGTCGCCCTCGCGGCGCACGTCCTCCTGCATGAACACCGTGTCGGCCCCGGGCGGCATCGGAGCCCCGGTGAAGATCCGGATCGCGCCGCCAGCGCCCGAGATTCCCTCCGCGGCCGTCCCCGCGGGGAGTCGACCGCGGACCAGGAGCCGCGTCTCGCCCTCCAGGCTGAGGTCACCGTGGCGGATCGCGTAGCCGTCGACGGCGGAATTCGGGAATGGAGGCACGTCATGGAGCGCCAGGACGGGCTCGGCCGCCACGCGTCCATCGGCCAGCCCGAGCGGCAGCCACTCGGTCCCGGCCAGGATCGGCAGGCGCTCGCCGATCAGCGCCACGGCGTCCTCGATGCGCATCAGCGCACCGCCGAACGCGAAGCAGTCGTCGGTCAACTGGGCCATGGCCCCTCCAGGTGCGCCAGCGCCGTCTCCAGCGGTTCCGACAGGGCGAGGACGAGGTCGGCGATTCGCGCGATGGCGTCGAGATCGACGATCGGCACCGGAGCATCCGTGAAGGGCTGGTCGCTCGCGACCGCCACGATCCGGGGATCGTCGGGGTAGATCGGCGGCTTGCCGTTGGCGGCGCGGTGGACCTCGAGCTTGGCATGCACGTCGCGCTTGAAGCCCTCGACGATGACGAGATCGCAGGGCGAGAGCCGGCGCAGGAGCTCGCCAAGTCGCGCTTCCCGCTCGGCGCCGATCTCGTGGATCTGGACCCAGCGCCGCGACGACGACACGATGACCTCGGACGCCCCTGCCTCGCGATGGACGTAGGAATCCTTGCCGGGATGATCGACGTCGAAGGCGTGGTGCGCGTGCTTGATCGTTGCGACCTTCACGCCGCGCGCCGTCAGCAGCGGGATCAGCCTGGACAGGAGCGTGGTCTTGCCCGCGCCGCTCCAGCCCGCGAGGCCGATGACCCGGGCGGGGTTCACGGTGCCTCCGCGGGCGAGAACCCGGCTTCGCTGAGGAGGGCGCGGGTCTCGGGATCGCGCAGGCAGGCGAGGAAGGCGGCGAGTGCCGGCCGTTCGCGGTGCTCGGCGCGGTAGGCGAAATCGTAGCGCTCATCGGCGAGCGGCAGAAAACCGAGGCCGTAGGCCCGCGCCACGGTGGCGATGGCGACGCCCCAATCGGCCCGCCCCTGGGCCACTGCCGCCGCCACGGCGTTGTGCGAGCGCGGCTGGTTCCAGAACCCGGGCGGACGGGCGCCCTTCAGGAGGCCGTCGACCAGGGCGCGGGTGCCCGAGCCGGTATTCCGGTTGACCATCACGATCTCGGGTTCGGCCAAGGCCGCGGCGACAGCCTCGTCCGGCAAGCAGCCCTCGAACAGGGGATGGCCGGGCTTGAAGACAACGCCCTGCAGGCGTCCCCAGCCTTCGGCCAACTCCAGTCCGGGCCCGAGGAACGGCCGGTTGTAGATGCCCGTCTCGGTGTCGAGGAGATGCATCGCGGCGAGGTCGCACTCCCCCCGGCCCAGGGCGGCGAGCCCCCCGGCCGAGCCGACCCAGATGGGCCGTGCACGAAGTCCGTGCTCCGCGAGTCGCCCGATCACCCGGTCGAGTCCGACGCAGTGACTGCCGATGATCGTCAGATCCGGCGGTCGGACGCCGGCACCGAGCCGGGTGACCGACACGGTTTCCCCGACCTCCAGGCCGGCCCGGGCGGCGGGAACCGCGAAGAAGCCGTCGGCCTGCGAGAAGGCCGTCACCGAGCCGGATCCCTTGGGTAGCGGCAGGGCGCGCAGGCCGCCCTCCGTCTCGGCCAGGGCGGTCATCACGAATTCCGTGCGCCCGCGCTCGGAGGGCACGCGCTGAGGCAGGATCGCCGGGACAAAGGTGTCCTCCCGCGGCGCCAGGCCGGCCATCGCCCGCACCAGCGGCACCACGACGTCGTGGAACGTGAACATCGCCGACGTCGGAAAGCCCGGCAGGACGACCACGGGCGTCTGTCCCGCGACCGCGAGGCAGAGGGGCTTCCCAGGTTTCAGGGCGACCCCGTGCACGAGGATGCCGGGTTCGCCGAGGCGCTGAAGGATGCGGTGCGAGACGTCGCCGGCCCCCTTCGAGGTCCCCCCCGACAGGACGACGATGTCGCTGTCGGCGATGGCGGTGCGGAGGGCCGCATCCAGGGCGGCCTCGTCGTCGCGAACGATACCGAGTGGCCAAACGGTGCCGCCATTCTCGCTGACGGTCGCGGCCACGATCGGCCCGTTGGAATCGTAGATCGCCCCGGGCTTCATCGCCTGGCCCGGCGCCACCAGTTCGTCGCCGGTCGAGAGAATCGCGACCCGGGGCCGGCGGACGACGTCGATGGCGGCGAGGCCGCAGGCGGCCAGCATGCCGATCTCGCGCGCGGTGATCGGCATTCCCTTGCGCAGGACCGTCTCGCCCGAGGCCATGTCGGCCCCGGCATAGCCGATGAACTGGCCCGGCCGGGCCGGACGGACGAGGTCGATCGCGAGGCTGTCGGGGCGGAACTCGGTCTGTTCGACCATCACGACGGCATCGGCGCCGCGCGGGACGACTCCGCCGGTGGCGATCGGCGTCGCGGTGCCGGTGGCCACGGCCATGACCGGCGCGACCCCACAGGCGAGGATCTCGCGGTTCAGGATCAGGCGCCGCGGCCGCGCCTCGTCCGCGCCCTCGGTATCCGCAGCGCGCAGGGCGAATCCGTCCACGAGGGCGCGATCGAAGGGCGGCACGTCGATGGGTGAGGCGACGTCGTGGGCCAGGACGCGCCCGAGTGCGTCGACGAGGGACACGGTCTCGGCCGCGAGGGCCGCGTGCGGCACCGCCGAGCGGAAGCGCGCGAGGGCCTCTTCCCGGCTGACCACCGTGAGGAATTGCTCCTGGCGCGCGGCCTGCGCCAGCCGGTCCAGGAAGGCGTCTTCCGCGGCGGTGTCGGTGGGCACGGCGTCGCTCACAGCGCGAGCCCCGGGACGACGCGGCCGGCCGGATATCCTTCCGATTCCGGTCCGACGAGGATCGCCGCATCGGCGTGGATCAAGCTGGCCAGCGCAAGATCGCTGCCGCCCAGCGGCAGAAGGCCGTCAGGCATCCGGCGGGCGAAGACGATCTCGCTCATGCCGATGGTGGAGGCGATCTTGCCCAGAAGCGGTGCGCCGCTTCCCGCCGGAGCCCGAGCTCCGGACAGACTCGCGATCAGCGGGCGCGCGAGGGCGACGAAGGCGCCGAGCGCCGCGTCGGGGCGCCCCGGCAGCAGAATGACGGGCCGTCCTCCCACCTCGCCGAAGCCCGCGGTGTCCCCCGGCTGGAGGGCGATGCCATGCGCCCGCACCGTTCCAGCCAGGGCCAGTCCGGCGGAGGCGTGGTCGTTGTGTCCGAACCCCGTCCCGCCGATCGTCAGAACGGCGTCGCCGTCCTGTGTTCTGAGCACATCCGCGATCGCGTCCGGTGTGTTGGCGGCCACGATGCTGGGCACCAGCGCGCCCGCCGCGGTGATCCAATGCGCCAGGAGGGGGGAGAGCGTGTCGGCCTCGGGCGCTCCCGCGACGATCAGGGTCAGGCGGGGACGGCGTAGGGCGAGACTCGCGAAGCCGGCCGCCTGAAGGGCCAGCCGGTGCAGGGCCGTCACCCGCTGACCGGTGGCGAGGAGCAGGGTGCCGGGCGAGGCTTCGGCACCGGCCGTACGCACGCCCTCCCCCATCGGGACATCGGCCACGATGGACGATCCCTCGATGGCTTCGGGGGGCAGGATCGTGTCCGCATCCTCCGGCAACCGCGCGCCGGCCTCGATCCAGGGCGGGCGGCGCACGACGAGAATCGGTGCGAAAGGCGAGGCGCCGACGACGTCCGCACCGCGCACGGCCCAACCGTCCCGCAGGGCCGTCGCAAATTCCGGAATGGCCCGCGGCGCATGGCAGTCGACGGCGCCGGTCCCGCCGAGGCCCTCGGCGAGAGGCACCGCCTCCGGTGCGACCGGGACAAGGTGCTCCGTCAAGAGACGAACGGCCTGCGTCAGTGGCATGAGGGCCGAGGATGCGGTCCGGCGCGGACCGGGTGCCGCTGCGGGCGAGCCGGCCTCCGGTTCGAGGGCGCTGCGGTCGGATGCGATCATGCGTCGAGCGATGCGCCATCGCCGAGCGATGATCAAGCGCCCCCCGGGTCTCCCGCGTCACCGGGTCCCGTCTCCATGCAGCGACATCTCTCTGGCGGATCGTCTAAATTCGCGCGCCGGGCCGGTATCCCGGCGTTTCCTCGCGGGGGATGCAGTGCAGGTATTCGGCAAAGCCTTGGTCGATCGTGTCCCGTCCCGGCGGGCACTCGCCCTCTGCGTTCTCGCCTCCGTCCTGTCAGGATCACCCGCGGCTGCCCAGTTGCGCGGCCACGGCGGCCCGGTTCGGGCGCTGGCGGTCGCGCCGGGGGGTGCCCTCGCGATCTCGGGCGGCTTCGATCAGGCCGCGATCCTGTGGGCGATCGACAGCGGCAGCGCGCTCACCGTCCTGCGCTTCCATGACGGGGCCGTAAACGCGGTCGCCGCCTTGTCCGAGGGCGGCTTCGTCACGGCCTCGGAAGATGGCCGTATCGCGCTCTGGCGCGCCGGCCAACCCGAGCCGGAGCGGGTCTTCACCGAACATGCGGGGCCGGTGGCGGCGCTGGCGGTCTCGCCTGACGGATCGCTGCTGGCCTCGGCCGCCTGGGACGGAACCGCCCGGATCCGCCCGATCGCCGGCGGCCCGGCCCGCGTGCTCGCGGGGCACCATGGCAACGTGAACGCCGTCGGCTTCCTGCCGGATCGGCGGCCGGTCACCGCCGGCTACGACGCCACCGTGCGGATCTGGCCGCGGGCCGACGACCCCGCGGGCGTGCCCATCGTGGTCACGCTGCCCACCATCCTGAACGCGCTGGCAGTGACGCCGGACGGCGAAATCGCAGTCGCGGGCGGGGACGCGGTCGTACGCCTGTTGCACCCGGACGGATCGGTCCGCGCCTCAGTCGATGTCGGGCCGAACCCGGTCATCGCGCTCGCGCCCTCCCCCGATGGCCGCCGGATCGCCGCCGCCACCGCCGGCGGCGCGGTCGCGGTGATCGACCGGGAATCGGGTACGATCCTGCACCGCCTCGTCGGGCCGGGCCTGCCAGTCTGGTCCATCGCGTGGCGCCCGGACGGACGCGAACTCCTCACGGGCGGCAGCGACCGGCTGATCCGGCGCTGGGATGCCATGAGCGGCGAACCGATCGGTCCCCTGGCGATGCCGCGTCCGTCGGATGCCCTGGCCGCGTATCACGGGGACCGGGGCGCCGAGGTGTTCCAGGCCTGCGTCGCGTGTCACGCTCTCACCCCGGAGGACGGCCCCCGCGCCGGCCCCACGCTCGCCGGCATCATCGGCCGGCGCATCGCCACCGCGCCGGGCTACCGCTATTCCGACGCCTTGAGGGGCATGGACATCGTCTGGGACGCGCGCACCATCGCTCGGCTCTTCGAAATAGGCCCGACCCGCTACACACCGGGGACGCGGATGCCGGAGCAGACGATCAACCGGGCGGAAGACCGGGAGGCACTCGTGAAGTTCTTGGAGAGCGCGACGGCGACGCGCTGAATCCGGCTCACAGCGTCCGGATCATGTAACGGGCCTCGCCGCCGTAGCTGGCGAGCGTCCTCGCCGTCGCGTCGCCCGGCGCGCAGCTTCGAAAGCCGTGGCGCTCCCAGAACCGCACGGTCCCGTTGACCGCCACCAAGGCCAGGTCGTGCAGCCCGGCATCCCGCATCCGGCCGATCAGGAGCGCCAGACCCGCTCTGGCCTGCCCTGCACCGGCGAGCGCCGGGTCGATGCCGAGGTCATGCAGGTAGGCAGCGCCCTCCGCCGACGGCACGGGCGCGAGTGATCGGTTCAAGGGCGGAACTCGTCCAAGCGGCCAGGGATACGCAACCGCATACCCCGCGACGCCTGCATGCGCGTCGCTCAGAGCCAGACACAGGCGGGCTCCCAACGCGAGCCGTTCGCCGAAATGCGCGGCATCCTCCGGATGGTCCGGGAACAGCCGGTCGGCCAGGGCGACGACCTGTACGAGATCCCGTTCCTCCATGCTCCGCCACGTCCAATCGCCCATGGCAGCGGCCGATCCGGCTAGATCGCCTCGCCGCGGGCGGCGCGCTCGCGGAGATAATCCTCCGTGGTGCGCGGGCGGTCGCGCTCGGGGCCGGCATGGGGATCAAAGCCCTGATTCACCGCGACCTCGACACGACAATCTTCGCACATCATGAGGGCCTGCACGCGCGCTTCGCCGGCTTCGCCCCGGAACATCCAGTGCCGATCGCGCAGCTTCTCCACTACGCGCTCGATGGTGCTGCGCGTGCCGAAGGGCTTGGCGCAGGCGATGCACGCGAAGGGCTCCTCCTCCTTCAACACCCGCCGTGGCGCGGCCCAGGCCTCGAAATCGACGCCCGGCTTCAGGGTGATGACACTCTCCGGGCAGGTATTCGCGCAGAGACCGCACTGCACGCAGAGGCTCTCCTCGAAAGCGAGGAACGGCCGGTCGGCACTGTCCGACAGTGCATGGGTCGGGCAGGCGCCGACGCAGGCCAGGCAGAGCGTGCAATCCTCGGTGCGGAACTCCAGGCCGCCGAATGGAGCCCCCCCGGCCAGCGCGATGCGCGCCACCGGCTCGGGGGCTGCCGCATGCATCTCGTTGAAGGCAAAGCGTAGAACCTCTCGCTTGCCGCCGATCGGCATGAAACGAGAGGGAACGCCGGCCGCTTTTCCGACCCGCTGTCCTGTCAGGGTGGCGCCCAGAACATCCGGGTCGTCGGTTTCGATCAGGGAGACGACCGGCTCTGAGGTTCCGCTGCCAAAACCGAGCCCGCGCGCCAGGGTGTCGCCGAGGGCCACCGCCCGGCGCAGACTGTCGAGGTCATGCTTGGGTCGGTCGCGGGCGAGAATGCGGACCCCGGCGGCGCCGTACGCAAAGAGTGCCGCGAAGGCCTCCGGGCCCAGTTGCGTGATCTCGTTCACCCGCACGGGCAGCACGTGGGCCGGCAGGCCGTCTCCATGACGGGCGAGGGCGTCGATCAGGGGTTCGCCGTGGTCGCCATCGTGAAACAGTATCACGCCGTCACGACCGCCAGCGGCCTGGTAGGCGACCATCAGGGTCCGCAGCCGGCGCATCAGCGCATCGGCCGGCGGCAGGGCATAGGCGGCAGCCCCGGTCGGGCAGACCGATGCGCAGTTTCCGCACCCGGCGCAGATATAGGGATCGATCGCCACCGTATCGCCCGCTGGCGCGATCGCCCCCGTCGGGCAAACCTCGAGACAGCGGGTACAACCGGTGATTCGGGAGCGTGAATGAGCGCAAAGCTCGGCGTGGAAATCCACGAAGCGCGTCTTGTCGAAGGTGCCGACAAGGTGTGACGCCTCCGTGATCAGGCGCTCGACCGCCGCCGGATCTCTCGGATCCGCGCGGAGATAGCCGAGCCGGACCTCGTGCGCCGGAAACAGGGCGGTGCCGCCGGTGACGTCGAGGACGATGTCGCAGGTCGAAGTGGCGCCGTTGCGGCTCGCTCCGAACAGGAGATGCGATCGGGACGACGGAGCCGGCAGGGCATAGTCGTCGATGCGCAGCTCGAAGGCCCCGAGCCGTCCCTTGGCGCCAGCGATCGTCCCCTGCACGATCGGAAAGTCATTGCGCTTAGGCGGCTCGACCGTTTCCGGCCGACTTAGAAGCACCGTCACGTCGAGGTGCTCCGCGAGACGGCGGCCGATCTCGATGGCGGTCGCATCGCGACCATAAACAAGTGCGATGCCCTGGCTCTCGATCGCGACGGTGGCTGCATCCGGGACCGGCTCGGCGCTGGCGGCGAGCAAAGCTGCCATCTTCGGACCAGCCGCGTCACCCTGGGACGACCAGCCTGCCGTCTCGCGAATTTTGGCGTAGACCACCCGGTCCTCGGCGCCGAGCTCGGAGGCGACCTCGTCGAAGAGGGGCGACTGCAGGGTGCAGGATACGGTGACCGCACCGCCCGCCTGCACGGCGCCCCGAAATCGGTCGAGCTCGCGGCCGCAGAGCTGATCGGCCACCCTGAGCGTCCCGCCGCACCCACGCCCGATCGCCTCGGCATCGAGCGACATCGTCTTCTCGCAGGTGCAGGCGAATACGATACGGTCGGACACGGACGAACCCTGGATGGATCTGGGGAAGCTGACGCAGACGACGGGCCGGCACAGCGATGGCCTCTTCGCGTCGTCGTTCGTATCTCATATACTCAAATGGTTCAAAACTGCGATCCGACACCGGAGCGCAGCGACGACACGTCCCGCGCGCATCTTGCGCCTTGTGACTCGGTCGCCGGGACGACATCTCGGTGGCAGCGCTTCTCCCGCAACCGGTTCCTCGCGAGTCCTGCCTTCTCCGTGACGACAACCCCAGACCTCGAAATCCGATCGACAGCACTCGCTCTGCCACCGGCATTCACCGGCCGCCTGGTGGGAGGTGCCTGCGATGCCTTCACGGAAGCCCGGTCGCTGGCCGAGCATCAGGGGGCTGATGCGGCGGGCACCCTCGTGCTCACCGAACGCGCGGGCGTGCTCGACCTTGCAGTGGTTCTGGCGCCGGAAGAGCCGCTGGTCTCGGCGCGCCGCGCATTCCTGGCTGCCATGACGGCCCTGGCCGACGCTGTCGGCGCGCATGGTCCACCGGAGATGCCGCTGACCTTCGGCTGGCCCGACGTGCTCGTCTTCGACGGCGCCCGGCTCGGGGGTGGACGGTTGGGCTGGCCCGCCCACTGCCCGGAGGAATCGACGCCGGACTGGCTCGTCTTCTCGGCCATGCTTCTTCTCTCGAAAGGAGCCACCGGCGATCCGGGGCTCACTCCTGGTTCGACGGCCCTCGACGAGGAGGGCTTTCCGGCGGACATCCGGTTTCCGCTGGTGGAGAGCTTTGCCCGCAATCTGATCCGGACGTTCTCCCTTTGGACGGAAGATGGCTTCGACGGGATCGCCGCCCGCTACCTCGCGCACCTGCCGACACCGCCGGGCGTGCCGGTCCATATCGATCGGGCCGGCGACGTCATTCTGGGACAGTCCGAGCGCTGGCCTCTGGCACGGCTGCTGCGCGAACCGGCATGGCTTGATCCGGAAACCGGGACGGTCCGTTTATGAGGGCGCTCAAGCTGCCGCGCACACTGCGGCTCGACCCCTCTGATACCTTCGTCTTCGCGCATCCGGCCGAGCCGGGTGAATGGGCGGTGACGGGGTCATTTCTCTTCTGGGACCAGGATCTTTCCGCCCTGGAGGGGAAAGCGCGCGCCGCCTTCCGGTCCGGTTTCGTCGGAGTGACGTCTCTCGGCTTCTCGACCCTGGTGGTGGTGACCGAAGCGTCCGAAACCGAGCGCGATGCTGCGGTCGAGGATTTGGCTCGACATCTTCACGAGCGTCTCGGTGCACCGGACCGGGTGACCGCACGGGCGGCGGCCCGCGAAGAGCTCGACTTCGCAGCCTCCCTCTGCGGTGTTCCCGTCGGGAGCGTCGTAGCGATGCACCGGACCCAGACGGACGGCGAGATCACCGAAGCCTTCCGGACGTTGCACCAGCGCGATGCCGGAACGCCGGGAGCCGACCGTCTGCATGCCCATGCCCGCGCCTTTCGCTTCGTGGAGACCGATGAGGAGGAACCCGAGGAACGCGCCGATCTCATCGGGCTCGCGCGCGCTTCGGCGTCCTCGGGAAACTGATCGATGCCAGCCCTCGTACCGGGACAGACCCTGCCATGACCGAATTCTGGGTCTCCAGCGGCCACCACCTAACGCAGCGCACCGAGGGTGGCGGATTGGCCGTCACCGACGAACTGATCCTCGCCTATCTGGCCCGCCCGGAGGTATTGCCGCCCGACGACGCCTGCGCCGCGGAGCGTGCCCTGTATGCCGACCTGCTCGCCCATCCACGCCGCGTCGTATCGATGGAGGCCGTGAGGGCCATCGCGGATCCGGATGCTCGGGAAAACTGGGAGGTGCTGCTTGCCTTCCGCGACCGCCTGTTGGCGACGCGCTCGATCGAGGCAGCCTATCTCGGAATGATCCGGGAGGGCCTGCAGGGCATTCCCTCGCTGTTCCTGAACCAGCTGGTCCACCTGATCCTGCGCAACGCCCTCGACGGCTGCGACGACCCGTTCGTGCTGCGCGCGGCGGAGCTGTTGTTCCGGCCTCAACGGATCAGTCGCCTCGACAACGCCGTTCTCCTGGCCGACGCCGAGGTGATCGAGGCGCGGGAAGGGAGCGCCCCCCTGTCGCCGCTGGTGAGCATGCTGGGCAAGGACGTGGCGAACGAACTCGACATCCTGAACGAGGACAATGCCTGGAGCTATTGGAGCCGCTCCGATGCATTCTCGATGGCGCTGAACCTCGGCTCCAGCATGCGCAGCCGCGAGGCGCTCGCCCGGGTGATCGAGGCCTTCGTCGGGCACCTCCTGAACGTCGAGGTTCGGGTCAACCCTCTCGACAAGCTCGAGGATTCCGACTGGCGCTGGTTCGTCGGCCTTGATGCGGAAGCGACGCGGATCGGCAACGCTCTCTGGCGCGGAGACCCGGTCTCGAACGCCGACCAGGAACGCGTCATCGCGCTCTTCAGCCTGACGTTCAGCGACCGGACGCGCCTCGAAGACTCGGTCGGCGACCGTCCGGTCTACCTCCTGCTGGCGGCGACGGGCGCGAACCTCGTGACGCTGAAGCCGCACAATCTGATCGCGGGTCTTCCCCTCAAGACAGCGCAGGCGCCTTGCTGATGCCGAACGATCCGACAATCCTCGACGAAGATGCGGGCGGACGAGCGCTGGACGACCCTGAGCAGGATCGCGCCAGGCCGCAGAATCATTTCGAGGTCGGTATCCTCGTCGCCCGACGGCGCCTGCGCGGCCCCTGGGCGACCCATGCCTGGCTGCCGGTCGCGGCACTCCCGGCGGCGCCTCCCGTCGCGAACTGGACCCCGCTTGCAGAAAACGAAGACGAATCAACGTTCTACGCCGGATCCTACGAGGTTCTCCTCCACCCCGCGGAGACCTCGCATTATCGCGACAACCTCGTGTCCGGACGTCCTTCCCTCTGGGTCTCGTTGCGTAAACTCGGTGAGGATTCTTACGAGATCGCGACTGTGACGGCGGACCCCTACGAGGGCGAGGCCATGGCGGAAGGCATCGGCGAGATCGTGGAGGCGGTCCCGATGCCGACGGAATGCCAGGGCATCCTGCTCGCGTTCTTCGAGGCGTTCCATGTCGAGCGGAAGTTCGAGAAGCGGAAGCGCGACCGGGCCGATCCGGAAGCGCTGGCGCGGGGCGGTCAGGGCAAGGGACGCGGCGAATGAGCGAGAGCCTTCTCTCACGCTGGGCGCGACGCAAGCAGGAGGTTCGTCAGCACGAGCGCGCGCAGGCGGTAACGGAACCGTCGGCGCTCGCGGTCCCGCCCGAACCGCAAGTCGTTGACGAAGCTCTGGTTTCATCGGAACCAGCGCTCGACGACGAGAGCCTGGCGGACGCGATCGCCCGGTTGCCGAAGATCGAGGATCTGACCGCGGAGACCGAGCTCGTTCCGTTTCTCAGGGCGGGGATTCCGGCGGCGCTGCGAAAAGCCGCCCTTCGGCGGATGTGGTCCGTCGATCCGGCGATCCGTGATTTCGTCAGCGAGGCCCGGGAATATGCCTACGACTGGAATACGCCCGGTGGGGTTCCCGGGCTCGGACCCATGCTCCCCACGGACGACATCACGGCAATGGTCGAGCGGATCATGACCGGCCACGCCCCGAAACCGCCGCAGGAGCCGGTCGGTATCCAAGAGGGTGACGTCGAGGTCGCGCCGTCGACCGTCCCGGTCGCGGATGAAACCGCCGCGGAAACGCAGATGGTCTCCATCCAGGACACGCCGACCGCGCACGTCGGCGCGGAGGACCTTCATCCATCGCAGAATGGCGAGCGCACGTTTCAATCGGCCCCGATTGTTTCGCCCCTGCGACGCCATGGCGGCGCGATGCCGAGCTAATGCGAAGAAACGCGATTGCCGTTCGGTGAAACCCTTTTTATTATCAATACAAACTAGACGGCACCTCAGGTGGAGCGGCGGGGGCCGGAAGGGTCGAGGAGTGGTATGCGTTCCGGTGCGTCGTTTTCAGAGCCGCCAGGGGAAGTCGGCGTCGGGGTGATGGATCGGATGGACGAGGCCACGACGGTGAGCTTGGCCCTGGACGAAGTCGATCACCTGCGCGCGCAGCAGTACGACCTTCTTGCGGTCCTCCTCGGCCGTCCTCCCACGGCGAATCTTCTTCGTGCGTTGGCGGGACTCGCGGGCGGCGACAGCGTCCTGGGCCGCGAGGTCGCTTCCCTCGCAGCCCTGGCCCGGGAGACGTCGGCGGATGCCGTGGAGCGGGAATATTTCGCGCTCTTCGTCGGTGTCGGGCGGGGAGAGCTTCTACCCTACGCCTCCTACTACCTGACGGGGTTCCTGAACGAGCGGCCCCTCGCCCGGGTTCGCGAGGATCTCTCGGGACTGGGCATCGAGCGCGACCCGGCGACGACCGAACCTGAGGATCATCTCGCGATTCTCTTCGACGTGATGGCCGGGCTCACGGCCGGGCGGTTCGAGGCCGAGCCCGGTGCCGCACGCGCGTTCTTCCTCCGGCACATCGCGCCGTGGGGCGAACGTTTCTTCACGGATCTGGAGCGGGCCAAGGCGGCGCGCTTCTATCGCCCGGTCGGGGCCCTGGGACGGGCCTTCCTCGAGATCGAGGCGGCGGCTTTCGCGATGGATGCCTGAGGCATCCGTCTCTTTGGATCATGGCGCTCGACCCCGTGTCGGAGAGCGCCGGAGGGAGTGTGTGGGCGATGGGACAGGATCAGAAGGACCAGCTCGGCCGTCGCCAATTCTTCCGCGCGCTCGGCGGCGGCACGGTGGCGGCCGCGGCCGGCATGGCGTCGCCGCTCTCGGTCACCGAGGCGCAGGCCTATGACCCCGGCACGGACGAGACCCGGTCGCGCTACCGCCTCACGGACGAGGTGAAGGCGTTCTACCGGACGAACGGCTACGAGACCCTTCAGAACAGCACGAACGCCGGAAAGAAGTGAGCCTGCGATGCTGACCAAGCGCAAGAGCGGCGAGGCGAGCCGCACCAAGCACCAGGCCGTCGCCGCGGGCCTCGCGGCCGGCGTGCTCGACCGTCGCGGCTTCCTAAAGAAGTCGGGCCTGACCGCCGGCGCCCTGGCGGCGGCCGGCACGATCCAGCTCGGATCGGTCCGTCAGGCCCGCGCCGCCGGCTCGTCGGCCGTCGGCCCCGACGTCCAGATCAAGAAGAATGTCTGCACCCACTGCTCGGTGGGCTGCACGGTGACGGCCGAGGTGGTGAACGGGGTCTGGGTCGGCCAGGAGCCGTCCTATGCGAGCCCGATCAACCGCGGCACGCACTGCGCCAAGGGCGCGGCGATCCGCGAGCTGGTCTCGTCCGACCGGCGCCTGAAGTACCCGATGAAGCTCGTCGGCGGCCAGTGGCAGCGCGTCTCCTGGGAACAGGCCATCGAGGAGATCGGCGACAAGCTCGGCGCCATCCGCGAGAAGAACGGCGCGGACTCGGTCTACTGGCTCGGCTCGGCCAAGTTCACCAACGAAGCCGCCTACCTGATGCGCAAGTTCGGCGCCTTCTGGGGCACCAACTCCGTCGATCACCAGGCACGCATCTGCCACTCGACCACGGTGGCGGGCGTCGCCAACACCTGGGGCTACGGCGCCCAGACCAATTCCTACAACGACATCCGCAACGCCAAGACGATGATCATCCTGGGCGGCAACCCCGCCGAGGCGCACCCGATCTCCATGCAGCACGTGCTGTCGGGCAAGGAGATCAACCGCGCGAACATGATCGTCATCGATCCGCGCTTCACCCGCACGGCGGCCCACGCCACCGAGTACGTGCGCATCCGCTCCGGCACCGACATTCCGGTGGTGTGGGGCATCCTCTGGCACGTCTTCCAGAATGGCTGGGAGGACAAGGAGTTCATCAGCCAGCGCGTCTACGCCATGGACGACGTCCGCAAGGAAGTCGCCAAGTGGACCCCCGAGGAGGTCGAGCGCGTCTCCGGCGTGCCCGGCGAGCAGCTGCGCCGGGTGGCGGAGAAGTTCGCCAAGGAGAAGCCCGCGACCCTGATCTGGTGCATGGGCGCGACCCAGCACACGGTGGGCACCGCCAACGTGCGCGCCCTCTGCATCCTGTGTCTCGCCACCGGCAACGTGGGCAAGCCCGGCACCGGCGCGAACATCTTCCGCGGCCACACCAATGTGCAGGGCGCCACCGATCTCGGTCTCGATGTCACCTCGCTGCCGCTCTACTACGGTCTCGTCGAGGGCGGCTGGCGCCACTGGGCCCGCGTCTGGGACGTGCCCTACGAGTGGCTGCAGTCCCGCTTCGACGAGGTTCCCGCCGCGGCCGGCCGCAAGGCCCGCTCGCGCAAGGAGAACATGGAAGCGCCCGGCATCACCTCGACCCGCTGGTTCGACGCCGTGAACCTGCCGCCGGAGCAGATCGACCAGCGCAGCCCGATCAAGGCGTTCATGGTGTTCGGCCACGGCGGCAACACCGTGACCCGCCTGCCCGAGGCCATCGAGGGCATGAACAAGCTCGAGCTCCTGGTAGTCGCCGACCCGCATCCGACCACCTTCGCGGCCCTCGATGCCCGCCAGGACAACACCTACCTGCTGCCGATCTGCACCTCGCTGGAGATGGAGGGCTCGCGCACGGCCTCGAACCGCTCGCTCCAGTGGGGCGAGCAGATCGTCAAGCCGGCCTTCGAGTCGAAGAACGACTACGAGGTGCTCTACCTCCTCGCCAAGAAGCTCGGCTTCGCCGAGACGCTGTTCAAAAACATCAAGGTCGAGAACAACGTCCCTTCGGCCGAGGATCTGCTGCGGGAGATCAACCGCGGCGGCTGGTCGACCGGCTATTGCGGCCAGAGCCCCGAGCGGCTGAAGGCGCACATGCGCAACCAGCACAAGTTCGATCTCATCACCCTGCGGGCGCCCAAGGACGACCCGGAGGTGGGCGGCGACTATTACGGCCTGCCCTGGCCGTGCTGGGGCAAGCCCGAGCTGCGCCATCCGGGTTCGGCCATCCTCTACAACACCTCCCTCCACGTGAAGGACGGTGGCAGCACCTTCCGGGCCCGGTTCGGCACCGAGCGCAACGGCCAGACACTGCTGGCCGAAGACAGCTTCACCAAGGATTCCGACCTCACCGACGGCTACCCGGAATTCACCTTCGGGGTGTTCAAGAAGCTCGGCTGGGACAAGGACCTGACGGCGGACGAACTCGCCACGATCCTCAAGATCGGCGGCGACAAGGCCGACACCGTGAGCTGGGCCACCGACCTGTCGGGCGGCATCCAGCGGGTCTGCCTCGATCACGGCGTGATCCCGTTCGGCAACGGCAAGGCCCGGGCGAACGCCTGGAACCTGCCCGACCCGGTGCCGGTGCACCGCGAGCCGGTCTACTCGCCGCGCCCCGACCTCGTGGCGAAGTACCCGACCCGCCCCGACGAGCGGCAGTTCCGCATGCCGAACATCGGCTTCTCGGTGCAGAAGGCGGCCGTCGAGCGCAACGTGGCGCGCGATTTCCCCATCATCCTCACCTCGGGCCGCCTCGTGGAATACGAGGGCGGCGGCGAGGAGACCCGGTCGAACCCGTGGCTGGCCGAGTTGCAGCAGGACATGTTCGTCGAGATCAACACCGGCGACGCCGTCGAGCGCGGCATCAAGGACGGGTCCTGGGTCTGGGTTACCGGCGCCGAGAACAGCTCGAAGGCCAAGGTCAAGGCGCTCGTCACCGACCGTGTCGGCAAGGGCGTCGCGTTCATGCCCTTCCACTTCTCGGGTTGGTACGAGGGCAAGGACATGCGCGACTACTACCCGAAGGGCACCGACCCGGTGGTGCTCGGCGAGAGCGTCAACTCGGTCACCACCTACGGCTTCGATCCTGTGACGGGCATGCAGGAGACGAAGTGTACCCTATGCCAGATCAAGGCCGCGTGAGAGGAGCGCATCGACCATGGCCCGTATGAAGTTCCTCTGTGACGCCGACCGTTGCATCGAGTGCAACGCCTGCGTCACCGCCTGCAAGAACGAGCACGAGGTGCCCTGGGGCATCAACCGCCGTCGCGTCGTGACGCTCAACGACGGCAAGCCCGGCGAGCGCTCGGTCTCGATGGCGTGCATGCACTGCACGGACGCGCCCTGCGCGGCCGTGTGCCCGGTGAACTGCTTCTACACCACGGCCGACGCGGTGGTGCTGCACTCCAAGGACATCTGCATCGGCTGCGGCTACTGCTTCTACGCCTGCCCCTTCGGCGCGCCCCAGTATCCGCGCGTCGGAAACTTCGGCTCGCGCGGCAAGATGGACAAGTGCACCTACTGCTCGGGCGGCCCGGAGCCGGACCTGTCGGTGGCCGAGTACGAGAAATACGGCTCGAACCGCCTCGCCGAGGGCAAACTCCCCCTCTGCGCGGAGATGTGCTCGACCAAGGCCCTGCTCGCCGGCGACGGCGAGATGATCGCCGAGATCTACAAGCAGCGCGTGATCAAGCGCGGCTACGGCTCCGGCGCCTGGGGCTGGAAGACGGCCTACCGCGAGACCGTGGCGATCTGATCGCCCCCTCGCCCCTGGAGCCGGCGGCCATCCGGCGGCTCCGAGACGACACGCCATCGAAAGGAACGCCGATGCGGCGGGCAGTCACGCTCCTCAGCACCCTCGTCGTCGCGACGACGCTCCTGGCCGCGCCGGGCGCGTTCGAACCGGCACGCGCCCAGAATCCGATCACGCAGGATGGGCAGAACCCCATGGGCGCCAAGCCCACGGCGGATTCGGTGAACGAAGAGTTTCTCTTCAAGAACGCGGACAAGATCACCGGCCGGATCAGCATCCCCGATCGGAAGGCCGCGAACCTGATCCAGCCGCAGGGTCGCGAGTACCAGTCGTTCCGCGAGCACTACCTCCCGTGGATCGGGGCCGCCCTCATTCTCGGCATGATCGGCGCGCTGGGGGCGTTCTTTCTCTGGCGCGGGCGCATCCTCACGGAGCACAGCCAGGAATCGGGCCGGAAGATCCTGCGCTTCAACACCTTCGAGCGCTTCACCCACTGGATGACGGCCGTGTGCTTCATCATCCTGTCGCTCTCCGGCCTGAACTACATCTTCGGCAAGCGCCTGCTGATGCCGCTGATCGGCCCCGAGGCCTTCGGCGCCCTGGCGCAGTGGGCCAAGTACAGCCACGTCTATCTCGCCTGGCCGTTCATGTTCGGCGTGGTGATGATGTTCGTGGTCTGGATCAAGGACAACATCCCGAACCGCCTCGACTGGGACTGGATCAAGGCCGGCGGCGGGTTCATCGGCAAGAAGCACCCGCACGCGGCCCGCTTCAACGCCGGCCAGAAGGGCGTGTTCTGGATGGTCGCCGGCTTCGGCGCCGCCATGAGCATGACCGGCCTGATGATGCTGTTCCCGTTCGCGCTACTGGACATAAACGGCATGCAGGTCATGCAGGTGATCCACTCGCTGATCGGCATCGCCTTCATCGCCGGCATCCTCGCCCATATCTACATCGGCACGCTCGGCATGAAGGGCGCCTACGACGCCATGGGCAGCGGCAAGGTCGACCTGGCCTGGGCGCGCGCCCACCACGATCTCTGGGTGGAGCAGGAGCAGGCGAAGACGGTGAGCGGCCCGCAGCTCTCCGGTCGCCACCCCGCCCCCGCCGAGTAACCGAACACCCTGCACGCCCGCGCGGCGAGGACCCCGACCATGAAAGCCTTCATCCTCGCCATCATCGCGGCCATCGGGCTCGGCGTCGTGGCGATGTACGCCCTCACGAGCAATCAGACGTTCGCCTATCAGGCCTTCGCGACGTCGGGCGCCCGCGTGTCGGAGCCGGGCACCAATCTCGTCGGGGAGAAGTGGAACGGGGATCCGCAGACGAACGACACCGGGGAATCGGCTCACGGCAAGGCCACCGGCGAGCCCTCCCATCCGAAGCGGTCCTGATCCATCCTGCGATCGCCGATACGAACGAAGCGCCCGGACCACAGGGGACCGAAGATGATCCGACGCCTGCCCTTCGCCGCACTGCTCCTGTCGGGCTGCCTCGCGGCGCCCGCAGCCTTCGCGCAGGATGCGGCGCCCGCCCCGGCGGCGGCGCCCGCGAAGGGACCGGCGAACCTGTGCCAGGAACTGATCGCGTTCGTGCAGAAGCCGGAGGAGAAGAAGCAGGAGGCCGCCACGCCGCCCAAGCAGGCCACCGCCGTCTCCAATGCCTCCGGCAAGAGCGACGGGCAGCCCTCCACGGCCGGCGGTGACCCGCAGCAGAAGTCGGGGCTGAGCGGGCCCACGAACACCGACACCAAGGCGCCCACCAGCGACACGCGGGCCCCCGTCAGCGACGGCAAGACCGTCCTGGCGCAGGCCAATGCCGCCGCAAAGTCTCCGCCGCCCCCCGGTGCGCCGGCGCCGAGCCCGAAGCCGGATCCCGCCGTCGTGGCGCAGCTCGAGGCCGCCGCCGGAGCGAACGACCAGACCGCCTGCCGCGCGGCCGCGCGCGCCATGCGTGTCGCCGGCGTCATCATGCCCCCGCCCCTCCTCGCGCTCGCCGCCCTGAACCCGAAGCTCTTCGCGGGATCGCAGCCCTGACGGTAGGTGGGACGGCGGAGAACGCGGAGGCGGGTCTGCCCGCGCGTCCCCTCATCGGACGGGACACGACCCTGTGCATGTCCCTGTCGGCCCGGCCGGGGCATTTCGGGTCGCGGTTCCACAACCGGCTCTACGCGCTGCTCGGTCTCGACTACGTCTACAAGGCGTTCTCGACCACCGACCTGCCCGGGGCGATCGGCGGCATCCGCGCCCTCGGCATCCGCGGCTGCGCGGTCTCGATGCCCTTCAAGGAGGCGGTGATCCCCCTCCTCGACACCCTCGATCCGTCCGCGCGGGCGATCGACAGCGTCAACACCATCGTCAACGACGGCGGCAGGCTGACCGGCGCGAACACGGACTATCTCGCCGTGCGCGCCCTGCTGGACCGCCACGGGATCGATCCGACGACGCGTTTCGTGCTGCGTGGGTCCGGCGGAATGGCCAAGGCGGTGGTGGCGGCCCTGCGCGATTCGGGCTTTCGGCATGGGACGATCGTCGCGC
This sequence comes from Methylobacterium sp. Leaf111, assembly GCF_001423285.1. Classification (NCBI taxonomy): domain Bacteria; kingdom Pseudomonadati; phylum Pseudomonadota; class Alphaproteobacteria; order Hyphomicrobiales; family Methylobacteriaceae; genus Methylobacterium; species Methylobacterium sp. Leaf111. The sequence continues at coordinate 524,875 of NZ_LMNE01000001.1, forward strand.
GCAACGCGGCGGCGGGTGCGGCCCTGGCGGAGCGGTCCGGCTTCGCCCATGCGACCGCGCTCGGCGACCGCACGGCGCCGCTCCTCGTCAACGTCACGCCCCTCGGCATGGAAGGGCCGGATGCCGGGGCCCTGGCCTTTCCGGAGGCGGCCATCGCCGCCTGCGCCGTCGCCTTCGATGTGGTCGCCCTGCCCTCCCGGACGCCGTTCCTCGCGGCGGCGGAACGCCTCGGGAAGCCGTGCATCACCGGGCACGAGGTCCTGGTCCTGCAGGGCCTCGAACAGTTCATCCGCTACACCGGCGTGACGCCGTCCTCCGCGCAGGTGGCGGATGCGGCCGCCTTCGCCCGGACCTGACGGGACGAGGGCGCGCGGGCGTTCAGCCCGCGGTCACCCGGGCGATGACGGCGGCGATCGACGCCATCGTGCCGAGGAGGCGCCGCGGTCGTGACCGGACCGGCACCCTTGGCGTTTCTTCCTCGGCGCGGACCATCCGGCCTTCGCCGCGGGGGACATCGGTCATTCGCGAACGAGCCTTGCGGGACCTCCGGCGAGCGTTCGCCGGGTGAAGGCGACGGTGCGCTTCGGGCGAGCGTCCGACGCGACGACGGGCTAGATCCGATGCCGGCAGCGCCGGTGTCGGGAGAGCGGCAGTCTACCCGCGCGGAGGGCCGTGCCGATGCCCGCCGCCTGTCCGCGCCGCGACGCGGGCCTGCGCCTCCGCCGCGAAGTAGGCGTCCAGGACACGCACGAGGTCCGGGTTCGGTTTCTTCATGCCGTTGATGAAACGCGAGATCCGCGGCTGGTTGATCCCGAGTTCCCAGGCGAGGCGCGCCTGGCTCCAGCCGGTGCGATGGAGGAACTGGCAGACGTCGGCGGGTTGGACCGGCATGGCTCCACCTGGGGCGATGGATTTCGCGCAGGGGCCTAAGGGTAGGCCCCCCAATCAGCCAAACCAGACGGTCGCCGCCCTTAATCCCTCCCGGACGATCACGTTGCCGTGATAATCGTTGCGGTTCGCATTACTTTTGATAGCGGCGCTTTAGCTAGGTTTCACCACCAAGACGTTCTGCGAGGAAACCCCATGCGACACACGATCTACGGTGCTCTATTTGCCGCCCTGCTCCCGATGGCCGCGCATGCCGAGGGGGATGCCGCGGCGGGGGAGAAGGCGTTCGCACCCTGCAAGGCCTGTCACGCCTTCGGCAAGAATGGGGTTGGACCGAACCTGACCGGCGTCGTCGGCCGCAAGGCCGCCTCGGAGGAAGGCTACACCTATTCCGCCGCGCTCAAAGGCTCGGGGATCACCTGGGACGAGGCCAACCTGCACGAGTGGCTGAAGAACCCGAAGGCGAAGGTCCCGGGAACCAAGATGGTGTTCGCCGGCTATCCCGACGACAAGAAGATCGACGATGTGATCGCCTACCTGGCCTCCAAGAAGTAGTCCCGCGCGACGAGACGCGTCACTCGTCGCGGACCGTCTCCGAACGTCGAAACGCCGCTGGAGACCTGTCCAGCGGCGTTTCGTGTCCGATCGGGAGACGGCCGGCCTATTGCGGCGTCGGAACGGGCATCGCGGGCTGATCCGGAACGGGCGATGGGGTGACCGGCGGATTGGGATCGGCGGCGCTCGCCGTCTCGGTCGACTTGGCGAGCTCGGGATAGGCGTCGATGACGTTCGCACCGTTCAGGGGCTTGCTGACCCCGTTGTGGCAGGTGGTGCAATTGACCTTCGGCACGTCACCCAGAGCGCCGAGGCGGTTCGGGGGGAACGTCGAGAGCAGCGGCTCGAGGTAATTGCCGTTGATGTCCCGCACCATCCGGATGCCGTGCCAGGCGGTGGTCCGTTGCGGCGTGCTCTGCGACCAGTTCGAGATCGCCCGGGTGTTGTGACAGAAGGTACAGTTGACCCCCAGTCCCTCCGACATGTGGATCATCAACCCGTAGGTCTTCTCCGCATCCTGGATCGGTTTGCCCTTGGTCGTCGGCAGCGCCGTCGTCGCGTTCACCCGGATCGCGTTGTTGTCGATGGTCTTGTCGGCGAGGTATTCGGTGAGGGTGTCGTAGGGGAGCGAGGCCAGGCCGACCGACGGCGCGGCCATGTTCTGCCCGTTGTTGCGGGCGATGAAGCCGCCCGGGCGATTGGGACCCGGCTGGGTGAACCAGATATTGGCCGGCACCGGCTGTCCCCGGTGGCAGGTGTAGCAGGTGACGCCCGCACCGCCGACGTGGTTCTCCTTCCAGGAACTGTTGATGTGCTGCGTCATCTGCAGCATCCGGCGGGCGACCTTCTTCTGATAGAGGCTGTCGTCGGCCATGTTCTCGGTATTGTGGCAGTAGGTGCAGCCTTGTTCGGGGCTGACCCACTCGGTCATCGACGCCATCAGGCGATTGAACTCGTTGACGCTGACGTTCTTGAGGACTTGGACGTTCTCGTAGGTCGTACCGGCGAGCTCCTCGCCGGGCTCGGCGGGATCGGCGGGCGCCGGCGCCAGGTTGGCGTCCCAGGTGTCCTCGACGGCTTCGCGGGTGTGGACCTGCGCCATCGCGGTCCCGCGAAAGCCATTCTGTTGAACCGCCAGCGGCGGTCGGTCCCAGTCGGTCAGACCGACCATCGCCACGGTGAGGAAGAAGGCGATGGAAGCTCCGAGGACGGCGAAGAAGGTCTTCATGGAGCTCCCCCTGGCAGGGTTGTGGGCGACACACTCAGCGGATCGACGACCGGCGGATAGACCTGCGGGTAGGACGGGGCGACGCCGTGCTTGACGGCCCAGAGGTACCAGTTGTCGACGACCGTCCCGGTGAGCAGGATTCCGATGCCGCCGGTGAGCGTCGTCAGGACCGCGAACCACCAGGCCCAGCGGTGGACCGATTCCATGGTGGCGTTGAAGCCCATGGTCCAGCGCCAGAACAGGGCGGCGCGCTCGGTGGCGGTGCCGCGGTCGACGATCTGGTCGATCTCGCGCTCGCCGCCGAAGCGGCTCACGGCCAGGATGGTGCCGCCATGCATCGCGAAGAGCAGCGTCGACCCGTAGAGGAAGACGATCGAGAGCATGTGGAAGGGGTTGTAGAACAGGTTGCCGTAGCGCAGCGAGAACGCGGCGGTCCAGTCGAGGTGGGGGAAGATGCCGAACGGGACGGCTTCGCTCCAGGATCCCATCAGCACCGGCCGGATGAAGCCGAGCACGAGGAACAGCCAGATCGCGGAGGCGAAGGCCCAGGGCACGTGGTAGCCCAGGCCCAGCGCCTTGGCGCGCCGGAACAGCCGCAGCCACCAGAGCAGGATCGAGGCAGTCAGGAAGAAGCCGGCGATCAGCCACCAGCCGCCCTCGGCCAGTGGCGGCAGGACTTTCAGGCCGTATTGCGGTCGCGGCGGCTCGAGGGCGAGCCAGGGCAATTGCCGCACGAACTGGATCGGATCCCAGTTCACGCTCGCCCACATGTTGAGGCCGATGATCTCGAAGGCGATCAACCCGCAAGCGAAGGAGAGCGCCCCGAGATAGCCGATGTAGATCGGGCCGACCTGCGCATTGCCGATGAGGCCGAACAGGTAGGAGTTGAACGGCGTGCCCCAGCGCTTGTTGGAGTCGACCGGGATGCCGAGGTCCGGCTGGACCGGGCGGACCTGCACTTCGGAGAAGATGTTCTGGTAGTAGGCCATGGTGTCGCGAGCCTCCCTATTCCGAGATCAGCGCCAGACGGGGAGATTGAGCCACCAGCCCCACCATTCGGGCCAGCCGCGGGTCCAGAACGGGCCGCTGATGACGATGCAGACGGCGCTCCAGAAGCCGGCCGACAGCGCCAGGAACAGGCCGAGCCGGTGGATGCCGAGCGTGCCGATCGAGTAGCCGATGGTGTCGCGGAAGAACGTGTCCTCGTGCTCGGGAGTCTTCACCACCTCGCCCTTGCCCGGATTGGTCGAGGACAGGATCAGCGAGCCGTGCAGCGAGAGCGCGAGCGTCGTGGTGAAGAAGAACGTCACCGCCAGCATGTGCGCGGGATTGTAGTGGAAGTGCAGGTACTGGTAGCCGGTGTTCGAGACCCAATCGAGGTGGCTGAGGATGCCGTAGGGGAACCCGTGCCCCCAGGCGCCCATCAGGAGCGGCCTGATCACGACCAGGGTCACATAGGCGAAGATCGCCACCGCGAAGGCGAAGGGCACGTGGTAGCCGATGCCGAGCTTGCGGCAGATCTCGACCTCGCGCAGGGCCCAGGACGAGAAGGCGCCGACGGCGCAGAAGGTGATGATCTGCCAGAGGCCGCCCTCCTGGAGCGGCGCCAGGGCGAGCCCGTACTTCAGATCGGGCGGCGCGATGTTGATCTGCCAGATGTTCCAGGTCGGTCCGAGCGCCGCACCGTAGATGATCAGCGCCGTTCCAAGCACCGAGAAGAACAGCGTCGTGACGCCGAAGAAGCCGACGTAGAATGGCCCGACCCAGAAATCGAACAGGTCGCCGCCGACCAGGGTGCCGCCGCGGATGCGGTATTTTCGCTCGAAACTCAGCATCGCCATCGCGACCTCCCCGCTACACCACGTCTCTCGACCACGTCTGTCGGCGATGGCCGACGGGGGGCTTTTGGGGGCCGCCCGCCGATCATCCGTGCTTGCGGTGCGCGCCGGTCAGGCGGGCATCGTGGGCAGAACCAGCGTCTGCGCGTTGGCGGCGCGCGGCGCCTTGGGACCTTCCAGCCAATTGAACCGGTCGGTGCTGAGCAAGATGAAGTGGATCAGCAGCGCCAGAATGAAGAGGAAGGTGAAGAGCGCCACCAGGGTGCGGCGCGGATCGAAGAGAAGCCAGACCTTGTGCATGATGAGGGTCCTTCTCAGGAGAGCAGGGAAGCGACGCCCTGGGCGGCCGTCTCGAGGGCGGCGTAGCCCTTCGGTCCGGGCAGCCAGGGGCGCCACAGCCACACGAGGATGTGGGCGACCACGGCGATCGCCGTGAAGATGATGAAGCTGGTCAAGAAGATCGCGTGGAACTCCTTGGCTTCCGGTTCCGTCAGCCCGGACAGGCTGCTCGGTTTCTCGACAATGCCATTGGCCATTGGGTCAAACCTCCGCTTTGGCTAGCCGCGCCCGCACATCCGGGTACGGTGGGTGTCACCGGACCGCGCGGAGCGGCCTCGGCGGTCCTTCCCGCCTGTTCGGACGGGAGGTCGATCGGGGGCGGGCGGAACGCCTCGACCCGAGGGCGAAGTCAGCCCATGAACACGAAGGGAATGGCCGAGACGGCCATCGCCCGGGCCTCGGCGAAGACCGAGCGCCGCCGCTGCGGCAGCGGCGTCCGGGCCTGCGGGATCACGCGCTGCACCAGCGCCGCGATGAGGAAGAACGGATAGGTGCTGGCCAGGATGATCCGGAACTGGACCTCGTCCTGATGCAGGCGCGACACCGGATTGAGCGAACGTTGCATGGGATGGGTCTCCTCTCGGCGTTCCGCGGCGGGACGCGTCCGGGTCGGGACGCGCAGGGTCGGCATCGACCGCTTGGACGGCGCCGCGCCGTTCCAATCGGAAAGGGAATGGGCGCCGAGGCCGGGACGCGCGCTCATGCGGCGGCTCCCAGGCTGGCCTCGGCGCGGGCGCGCTCGACGTGATCGGCGATCACCCGGCCTCCGCCCTCGCCGCGCGCGACGCGCTCGGCGGCATCACGCAGGCGCTTGGCCGCCGAGATCCGCACCAGCACGGGATGGGCCTCGACGAGTTCGTCGAGACGGGCCCGGGCCGCCTCGTCCCAGGGCAGCTCCCGGTGGAGCCGCGCCGGGGTCGCCTCGACCCTGTCCATGTCGCGGGCCAGCGGCAGGATGTGGAAGAGCATGTCGAACAGGGCGTTGCAGACCTCCTGGACGAGGTAGGTCGCGCCGGCGAACCCCATGAAGGGCGTGCCGGTGTGGCGCCGGATGATCGCGCCGGGGAACGAGGCCGGCACGAACACCGCCCGGGCACCGGCCTCGGCCGCGTACATCCGCTCGTTGAAGGAGCCGAACAGCACCAGAGGCGGGGTCTTCGCGATGAGGTCGCGGATCTCGGCGTTGTCGGTCTTCGCACCCGCCTTGCGAGCCACGGCGAAGTGGCAGGGCAGCCCCATCTCGTCCTCGAGAAAGTGCCGGACGCCGCGCGCGTAGGTCTCGGAGGCCACGATCCCGAAGCTCGCCGTGCCGAAGAAATCCTGCGTCACCGAGCGCCACAGGTCCCAGACCGGCTTGATCGTGGTGTGCTTCTCGCGGGCGATGAACGGCTCGGGGTCCAGGCCGAGGGCCTCGCCGAGCGCGCGCAGGAACCGCGTGGTCGAATGGATGCCGATGGGCGCCTGGAAGTAGGGGCGCTCCAGGGCCTCGCAGAGCAGGCGGCCGAACTCGCGGTAGAGGCAGATATTGGCATCCGCGTTCACCAGAGCGGGCACGTCGGCGAGGTGCGAGCCGAGGGGAAAGACGAGGTTCACCTCGGCGCCGATGCCCTCGACGAGGCGCCGGATCTCGGCGAGGTCCGAGGGCATGTTGAAGGTGCCGTAGGCCGGCCCGATCAGGTTCACCCGCGGTTTCACGCCCTCGCTGCGGGCGGGCCGAGCCGGGATGCCCTTCTTGGCGAAGCGCTTGGCGCCGTACTCGTTCCAGAGCCAGGCCATGGCCCGGTCGGCGGCCTGCCACTGATCCTCGTCGATGGTGCGCGGCAGGAAGCGCTGGAGGTTGGTGCCCTCCGGCGTGACGCCGCCGCCGATCATCTCGGCGATGGAGCCGGTGACGACGACGCTCGGCTGGGCGGGATCGAGGGTGGCGTGGGCCCGCTTCATCGCGGCCTCGGTGCCGTGGCGGCCGAGTTCCTCCTCGGCCAGGCCCGTCACCACGATGGGCAGTTCGTGCGGCGGCAGGGCGTCGGTGTAGTGCAGCACCGAGGTCACCGGCAGGTTCTCGCAGCCCACCGGGCCGTCGATGACGACCTGCAGACCCTTGATGGCGGTGAAGACGTAGACGGCGCCCCAGTAGCCGCCCGCTCGGTCGTGATCGAGGACGAGCATCAGGCCATCTCCCCGATCGGCGCGTGTTCGAACTGTCCCGGCGCGGGCTTGGCCCGCACGGCCGAGGCGACGTTCCGGCGGAGCTTGGGCACATCCTCCCAGATGCCCGCGGCATGACCCTCGCCGACCCCGTCGAAGAACGCCCGCATGGCATCGAAGCGGCCGCGGTTGCCGAGCGCCGCGTTGATGACCTTGGCCAGCGACCCGGCGCCGGCGACGCCCATCAGCGGGCGGGCCGAGATCAGGTTGGTGAAGTAGAGGGCCGGGATGCCGAGGGCCTTGGCCTTCTGCACCACCGGCGTGGTGCCGATGGCGAGGTCCGGCCGCGCGTCCCGCATGGCGCCGAGGTCGTCCTCCAGGGAGGCGCGGTAGCGCACCGTGACGCCGCGCGCCTCGAGCCAGGCCTGGTCGGCCTCCGAATAGGGCGTGCGCGGACAGGCGGTGCCCACATAGGCCAGGTCCGCGCCGCTCTCGACGAGGAGGCGCCCGACCAGCAGTTCGGACCCCTCGTACCCCGACAGCGTAATCCGGCCCCGGATCGGGTTGGCGGCGAGCGCGCCCCGGATCATCGGCAGGAGCCGGTTCTTGGCGGCCTCGACGGTGGCACGGGGCACCGCGCAGGCTTCGCCGATCCGGTCGAGCCAGTCGGCGGTGCCGTCATGGCCGACCGGGGCCGAACCCACGACGGGGCGGCCGGCGGCGGCGAATTCCCGGATGGAAGCGGTGTAGAACGGGTGGATCGCCGCGACCGCCGTGCAGTCGAGGGCCGCGTAGAGTTCGCGCCATTCCCGCGTCGGCACCACCGGTCCGGCGCTGAGTCCGAGGGGCTCCAGCAGGCCGCCGATGACGACCGGGTCGGCCGGAAACATCTCGCCGAGGAGGGCCACGGTCGGGCGCTCGGCCCGCCCCGTGCGGGGCGCCTGGACGGGACCCTGCTCGGCCTCCGAGCGGGCGAACTTCAGCATCGCCCCGGCGAGCACGTCCTTGGCTTCGGCATGGGTCGGCACCCCGAAGCCCGGCACGTCGATGCCGATGATGCGGACCCCGTCGATCGCCTTCGGCAGGAGGCGCAGGGGCACGCCCGAGGCGGTGGGAACGCAGAGATTGATGACGACGACGGCGTCGTAGTCGGCGGGTTTGGCCACCTGGAACACCGCCTCGCGGATGTCCTCGAACAGCTTGCCGGTGACCAGGGTCTCGGAGTTGAAGGGCACGTAGCCCACGCTCCGCCTGGCGCCGTAGAAATGCGACGTGAAGGTCAGGCCGTAGACGCAGCAGGCCGAGCCCGAGAGGATCGTCGCCGTGCGGCGCATCCGCAGGCCGACCCGGAGCGAGCCGAAAGCGGGGCACATGCTCTGGGGCTGGTCGTGCGGGCCGGCGGGGTAATCCGTCCGAAGCTGCTCGAGCGTCTCGGACATGCCGGCGGCCTCGGCCGCCGCCCGCATCGTCGCTCTGCCCGAGTGGCAGCCCAGGCCGTCCGCCTTCGCGGCGGCGAGGTTCACCACCTCGGCCGGGGCCGCGACGGGGGCCAGGGTCGAAGCCGGGCGCTCATGGCCGGCGCGAAGGGTCTGGCGGGCGCGGAGGTCGGCGATGTCGAGGGTGACGGCCATGATGCGTCAGACCTCGTCGTAGACGACTTCGAGGGACGGCTTCACGACCTGCGTCGTGCCGCACATGTCCGCGAAGGTGGCGGGCACCAGGGTGACGCCCCGGCCGACGGCCTCGCCCTTGAACAGGCCGAGGAGCCCATCCTGGCTGAGGGGCGTCGGATGGTTCGGCGCCGCGTCGTGGACGTTCCGGGCGAGATCGGAGAACAGGGAGCCCCAGGGGCTCTCGGGCCGTCCGATGATCTCGTAGTTCGCGCTCTTCCTGCGGATGTCGTCGTCGGCCGGGATCGAGGCCAGGACCGGGATGCCGACGGCGGCCGCGAAGGCCTGCGCCTCGCCGGTGCCGTCGTCCTTGTTGATGACGAGGCCTCCGACACCGACGTTGCCGCCGAGCTTGCGGAAGTATTCCACTGCCGAGCAGACGTTGTTGGCGACGTAGAGCGACTGGAGATCGTTCGAGCCGACGACGATGACCTTCTGGCACATGTCGCGGGCGATCGGCAGGCCGAAGCCGCCGCAGACCACGTCTCCGAGAAAGTCGAGCAGGACGTAGTCGAAGCCCCATTCGTGGAAGCCGAGCTTTTCCAGCAATTCGAAGCCGTGGATGATGCCGCGCCCGCCGCAGCCTCGCCCGACCTCGGGGCCGCCGAGCTCCATGGCGTAGACGCCGTCGCGCTTGAAGCAGACGTCGCCGATCGCGACCTGCTCGCCGGCGAGCTTCTTCTTGGTCGACGTCTCAATGATCGTCGGGCAGGCGCGTCCGCCGAACAGCAGCGAGGTCGTGTCGCTCTTCGGGTCGCAGCCGATCAGCAGGACCTTCTTGCCCTGCTGGGCCATCATGTAGCTGAGATTGGCGAGGGTGAACGACTTGCCGATGCCGCCCTTGCCGTAGATCGCGATGATCTGCGTCTCCTTGGAGGCGGCCACCGGCACGGGATCCGGCTCGATGCCGGCCTCGGCGCGAAGGGTCTCGGAAGCCGTCAGGGCGCCGCCGTTCAGCTGCGTGGCCTTCAGCTGGATGTTCATGCGGCTCTCCAATCCAGGATCATCTTCAGGCATCCGGCGTCGCCGAAGGCCGTGCGATAGGCGTCCGGTGCGTCCGCGGCCGGGCGCCGATGGGTGACGAGGTCGTCGAGGCAGAGGCGCTCCTCGGCGATGAGCGCGAGGGTCGCGGCGAGATCCTCCGGCCGCCACTGGGCGGCGACGCGGATCCGGGCTTCCCGGAGAAAGGCCGGCGCGAAGGCGAAGCCGAGGCGGTCTTCGTAGAACCCGGCGAGAACGACCTCGCCACCGGGCGCGAGGCGCGCGATCCCCGTATCGAGGATCGTGGAATCGCCGCTGACATCGAGGATCGTGGCGTAGTCGCGCCGCGCATCGTCGTCCGGAGCGAGGACGGGATAGGGACCCTCGCTCGCGCGCCGCACCGGGTTGGTCTCCCAAACCTGCGGCGTCCCCCCGAGGGCCTGGGCGATCCGCGCGACGAGGCGGCCGAGGACACCGTGGCCGATGACGAGGAGCGGCTGGCGCAGGTCGATCCCCGCCAGGGCGTGCCGCGCGGTAGCGGCCAGGGCGATCAGGGTTCCGCGCTCGCCCCACGCGCCGTCGATGGGCACGAGGCGCTCGCCGGCGCTGACGAGGTGGGACGCGGCCCCGCCGAACAATCCGCGGACCGGACCGAAGCATCGCGCGCCGGGGACGAACACCGTCTGCCCGACCCGGACGCCGCTCGCGACCCCGGCCTCGACGACCTCGCCCACGGACTCGTAGCCGGGCACCAGCGGGTAGCCCATGCCGGGAAACGACGGCATCCGGCCCGACCAGAGCAGGCGCTCGGTTCCTGTGCTGATGCCGCTCCAGCGGATCGCCACGACGGCATCGGCCGCCGTGGGAGCATCGAGAGCCAGGCATTCCAGGCTGATCCGACCGGGATCGCGGAGGACGACCGCATCTGTCTGCATCGCGCCTGCCCTCCCCCCATCCAACGACTCGGTCCGTTAAACCCCGAACCTTAATGTCATCCTAGATAGACACTTTGGAACGTCAAGACAAACTTACAGCGGAGTTGCCTTATCGCGTTGACACCAACAGGCGCGTCAGCAGAGGACGGCGCGTTGCGACCTCGACGGTGCGCCGGAAGCCTGCTTCGGAGAGAAGCGCTCTGAGTTCCTGCGCGGAGCGGCACCGCCCGCTGCCCATCGCGAGAAGGTAGAGGCCGAAATAGGCGTCCGTGATGGGCTCGCCGCCGGGCGTGCCACTCATGGGCTCGGCGAGGATGAGACGCCCGCCGGGGGGAAGCGCTTCGCGTACCACCGCGAGCAGGATGCGGACGGTCGCATCGTCGTGATCGTGGACCACGCGCACCAAAGTGATCGCGTCGGCGCCGGGCGGGAGCGGGTCCGTCCGGAAGCTGCCGCCGAAGGCCTCGAAGCGGCCCGCGAGCCCGGCGCGCATCATGCGCTCCTCGGCGCGATCGGCCACCGCCGGCAGGTCGAAGAGCCTGAGCTGAAGGTCCGGCGCGACGCGGCCGGCCGCCGTCAGGAAGGCGCCCTCGCCGCCGCCGACATCCATGAGGCAGCGGTGGCGCCGCATCGGGTAGGCCTCGAGGAGATCCTCCGCGATCAGCGCCTGGGAGGCCGACATCAGCCCGCTGTAGGACGCAACCGCGTCGCCCTGCAGATCGGGCCCGTCTCCGGACGCATAGGGCCAGTACCCGGCGAGACGGGTCGGTCCCGCCTCGCCCCGCAGGAGGGCCACGGGGTCGCGCAGGTCCTCGTAGAGCAGCGCGTGGTGCTCGATCATCCGGCCGATCGCGGGGTTCCCCACCAGGGCGGCGCCGAGATCGGCCAGGAGGCAGTGGCCGTCCGGCAGCCGGCGGATCAACCCGAGGGAGGCCGCGGCCTTGAGGAGACGCGTCCCGGCCTCGGGCGCGAGCCCCATCCGGTGGGCGAGCGCCGCTTCCGGCACCGGCCCCTCCGACAGCATGCCGAAGAGATCGAGCCGAACGCAGGCGAACAGGGTCTGCGAATAGGTGAAGCCCGCGCAGAGATCGAACAGGGCGCGCGTCCGCGCCTGGGCGATCCGCCGCGTCAGGGGAAAGCCGGCCGCCCAGCGCTGGAATCGCGGATCGGCGACGAGGCGGGCCCGTAACGCGTACCAGCGCGCCCGAAGGCCACCGGCGCCGGCCCGGGCCGGTGGATCGAGGGTGGCGCCGCGCGCCACCTTACGCCAACTCCCGTGCCAGGCTCGCCGGCAGGAAGAGCCGCGTCTGCGCCTCGATCTCGGCGCGGAGCGTCTCGGCTCCCGGACAATCCGGAATGACGTCGACGGCCTCGCGCACCAGGCGCTTCAGGCGCGTGAGCGCCCCGCTCATCCCGAGGAGGGCGGCGGCGTTCGGGCGACCGAGGGTCGAGTCGCGGCCGACGGGCTTGCCGACCTCCTCCTGACGGCAGGCGACGTCGCGCAGATCGTCGGCCACCTGGTAGGCCTCGCCCAGGCATTCGCCGAGGAGACGCCACGGGAGCGACGGTACGCCCGCCGCGGCGGCCCCCGTGACCGTCGCGGCGGCGAACAGGGCCCCGGTCTTGGCCTGTTGATACTCGGTCAACGCCACGGTCGGCTCGGACTCCCAGGCCTGGCCGGCGGCGATCCCGGAGGGCGAACCGGCCGCCCGGGCAACGAGGCCGACCAGGGCGGCGAGCCGCTTCGGATTCCGGGCCGCGCCGCGCGCCAGCGTCTCGAAGGCGGACACGATGAGGGCGTCGCCCGTCAGCACTGCCAGGGGCTCGCCGAAGGCCGCATGGACGGACGGCTGGCCGCGCCGAAGGGGCGCGTCGTCGAAGCACGGCAGATCGTCGTGGACCAGGGAGGCACAGTGCAGAAGTTCGATGGCTGCCGCCGCTGCGTCCGAGGCTGCCGGATCGTCGTCACCGCAGGCGCGCGCCACCGACAGGCACAGGCGGGGGCGGATCCGGTGACCGCCGGGGAAGACGGCGTAGCGGATCGACTCCGCGAGTCGTGGCGGCGCTCCGGGTGCTTCCAGGTGGGAAACGGCGGCGTCGAGGGCCTGCTCGATGCGACGGTTGGCGTCCATTGGCCGTAACTCCCATGCCGCTTGTTCTCGGACATCGAAAGTGTCAGTATTAATTGACATTCGTCAAGTCAGATTTACTTGACGGGAGGGAACCACGTGAAGATCGTCATCATCGGCGCGGGGATCGGAGGTCTGGTGGCGGCCCTGCGACTCGCCCATGCGGGCCTCGACGTGACGGTGCTGGAGCGGGCGCAGCGGCCGGGCGGCAAGATGCGACGCGTGCCGGTGGGCGAGGCGGCGGTCGATGCCGGTCCGACCGTCTTCACGATGCGCTGGGTCTTCGAGGAGATCTTCGCCGAATGCGGCGCGGATCTCGCCGCCCATGTCGGGCTGGAGCCGGCCGCGATCCTGGCCCGCCACGCCTGGGGACCGGGCGAACAGCTCGACCTCCACGCCGATCCGGACGCCTCCGAGACGGCCATCGCGGACTTTGCCGGGGCGCGCGAGCGCGACGGATACCGCCGGTTCCGCGCCCGGGCGGCCGAGGTCTACGCCACCCTGGAGGGGCCCTTCATTCGTGGCGAGCGCGCGAGCCCGATCGATCTGACCCGCCGGGCCGGCCTCTCGGGACTGGGCGACCTCTGGCGAATCCAGCCCTTCACGACCCTGTGGCGCGCGCTGGGCGACTACTTCGAAGACCCGCGCCTGCGCCAGCTCTTCGGCCGCTACGCGACCTATTGCGGCTCGTCGCCCTTCGCGGCCCCCGCGACCCTGATGCTGGTGGCCCATGTGGAGAGCCAGGGCGTCTGGCACGTGGCCGGCGGCCTCAGCCGCCTTGCCGCCGCGGTCGCCGATCTGGCGGCGGAGCGCGGCGCCGGATTCCGCTACGGGACGGCCGCGCGGGGCATCGCCGTTCAGGGCGGCCGCGTCGTCGGCGTCGATCTCGACGACGGCGAGCGGCTGACCGCGGATGCCGTCGTCTGCAATGCCGATGTGGCGGCCCTGGCCGAAGGCCTGCTCGGACGCGACGCCGCCCGGGCAGCCGAGACCGTCCCGGCCTCCGAGCGGTCGCTCTCCGCGGTCACGCTCTGCGCGCAGGCCCGCGCCGAAGGCTTTCCGCTCTCGCGGCACACGGTGTTCTTCTCGGGCGACTCCGCCGCGGAGTTCGCGCGCATCCGTGCCGGGCATCTGCCGGACGATCCCACGGTCTACGTCTGCGCGCAGGATCGCACCGACGCGAACGCGCCGTCGGGTCGGCCCGAGCGCCTGCTCTGCCTCGTCAATGCCCCGGCCCGGACCTTCAGCCCCTCGGAGATCGAGACATGCGTGACCACGATGCGGCGGCGCCTGAGCGCGAGCGGATTGACCCTCTCGGAGACGGCGGATTCGGTGACGACGGGCCCGGCGGAGTTCGCGCGCCTGTTCCCGGGATCGGCGGGCGCCCTCTACGGACGGGCGTCCCACGGCTGGATGGCCTCGTTCAAGCGCCCGGGGGCCCGCACGCGGATTCCGGGCCTCTACCTCGCGGGGGGGAGCGTCCATCCGGGTCCGGGGGTGCCGATGGCGGCGCAGTCCGGGCGGATCGCGGCGGACAGCCTGCTGCGGGACCGGAGCGGCGCCCGCGCTTCGATACGCGGGTGGATCGCGACGGCTACGTCTGGTGGTACGTCGATGCCCTGAGCGAGGACGGCCGCCAGGGCCTGACCATCATCGCCTTCATCGGCAGCGTGTTCTCGCCCTATTACGCCTGGGACCCCGCCCGCGACCCCTTCGATCACTGCGCCGTCAACGTCGTGCTCTACGGGGAGCGGGCCAACCGCTTCTGCATGACCGAGCGGGGCCGTGCGAGCCTCCACCGGGATGCGGACCACATACGGATCGGTCCGAGCGGCCTGTCCTGGGACGGCACAACCCTGACGATCCGCCTCGACGAGGTGACGGCGCCGATCCCCTCGCGGGTTCGGGGGACGGTGCGCCTGCGCCCGGGCGGCTTCACGCCGGGCCCCCGCACCCTCGACGCGCGGGGCCAGCACCGCTGGTGGCCGATGGCGCCCTCCTCGCCGGTGGAGGTGGCGCTGGAGGAGCCCGGGATCGCCTGGCGCGGAACCGCCTACTTCGACACCAACCACGGCGACACGTCTCTCGAGGCCGCATTTCGCGATTGGACCTGGTGCCGTGCCGACCTGCGCGACGGGGCCGCGATCCTGTACGACGTGAACCGGACGGACGGCACCCGGCAGGAACTCACCCTGTGCTTTGCCGCCGACGGAACGCCCCGGGACATCGATCCGCCGCGGCGTGTCGCGCTGCCGCCGACGCGGTTCTGGCGCATGCCGCGCGAGACGCGCAGCGACGATGCGCGTGCCGAGGTCGCGCGGACCTTCGAGGACACGCCGTTCTACGCGCGCTCGTGGTTACGCTCGACCCTGCGCGGCGAGGCGGTGAGGCCGGTCCACGAGAGCCTGTCGCTCGCGCGTTTCCGTCACCCGCTGGTCCGGCTGATGTTGCCGTTCCGGATGCCGCGCCGGACGCGCTGAAACGGATCAGGCCGGCGGGTCCTTCGCCCGCTCGGCCACCGCGCGCTGGGCCGCCGCCCGGTCGCGCCGGATGCCGCGCTTCAGGACGACGAGCTGCCAGATCGCCAGCCCGAGGGCGAGGGCGAAGACGAGACCGATGTCGAAGGCGGCGAAGAGCGGGTCGGTCACGGGCCGGCCGGCAGCGCGGCCTCGCGCGCCCGCAGGGTCTCGACGAGGTCGAGGACCCGGGCCGCCTGGGCGGGGACGTTCCACCAGGCCGTCGGCACCGGCACGGGCTGGGCGGCCACGGCCTCCACCAGGAAGGCGGTCTCGGCCAAAGCCGGCTCGGCAAGGTCTCGCTCGATCAGGCCCGGCGCGGCGGCCAGGGGCAGGAGGGCCCGGGCCATCAGGGCGGCCTTTCGCCGGCCGGGAACGCGGGCGCGGGTGGCGACCGGGTCGAGGCCGCCACGCTCGAGGTCGCGGCCGATCTCGGCGTAGATCAGGCGGGCGGCGCGGATGGCGGGCCGGCAATCGAGGGGCAGCCCGGGGATGCCCGCCTCGGCCCGAGCGTAGAGCGAGTCGGCGACGGCGAGCAGACGACCGACGATCGCCCGCAGTTCCGGGCCGGCGACCGGATCGGCGAGGAAGGCGTCCGGGTCGAGGCCGGCCTCCCGCATCCAGGCGAGCGGCAGGTAGAGGCGCCCGGCCCGGGCATCCTCGCCGACGTCGCGGGCGATGTTGGTGAACTGCATGGCGACGCCGAGGTCGCAGGCCCGGGCGAGCACGGCGGCGTCGCGCATGCCCATCAGCACGGTCATCATCGCGCCGACGCTGCCGGCGACCCGGGCCGCATAGGCGGTGAGGTCGGACAGGGTCTCGTAGCGCCGCCCCTGCGCGTCCCAGGCCAGCCCCTCGATGAGGGCGGCGGGCAGGGCCTGGGGCAGCGTGTGGCCGGCCACGAGGTCGGCCATGGCCCGGTCGGCGGGGGAATCGGAAGGGGCGTCGTCGTAGATGCGAGCAAGGCGGGTGGCGAGGCGCGCCAGGGCCGCCGGACGGTCGCGGGCCGGGGCATGGTCCACCGCGTCGTCGGACAGGCGGCAGAAGGCGTAGAGCCCGTAGGCCGGCCGCCGGACCCGGGCCGGCAGCAGGGCGGAGGCGGCAAAGAAGCTGCGCGAGCCGTCCCGGATCGCGGCCCGGCAGGCGGCATGGTCGGCGGCATCCGCATGGGGAATCGCCCAGAGCGGCGGCCGCTCCGGTTCGCGCCGGACGGCGTCGAAGAACGGGCGGGCGGGCCGAACGATTTCAGGCGAAGAGACGCGCATCCGGCACCACCGTGTCGAGAACCTTGGCCGAGGACAGGACGCCGGGAAGCCCGGCACCCGGATGGGTGCCCGCGCCGACGAGGTAGAGATTGCGGAACGCCGACGAGGCGTTGTGCGGCCGGAACCAGGCCGACTGCGTCAGCACGGGTTCCAGGCCGAAGCCGGAGCCGCGAAAGCTCAGGAAGTCGCCGGCGAAATCCGCGGGGGTGCTCACGCGGGAGGTCACGATCGAACTCGCGAGGCCCGGCATCACCGAACGCTCCAGGCTGTCGGCGATGGCCTTGCGGTAGGGCTCCGCGAGCACCGACCAGTCCTGCCCGCCGGCGAGGTTCGGCACCGGCGCCAGCACGTAGAACGCGTCGCAGCCCGGCGGCGCCAGGAGCGGGTCGGTGGCGGTGGGGCGGTGCAGGTACAGGCTGAAATCCGGCGCCAGCACCTTCCGGACGAAGATGTCCTCGATCAGTTCGCGATAGCGCGGCCCCATCAGGATGGTGTGGTGGGCGAGGTCGGGGAACTGCCGATTCGTGCCGAAGTACCAGACGAAGAGGCCCATGGAGGAGGACGAGGCCTTCAGCTTCGCCCGGTGCCAGGACCGGCCCTCCCCGCCGAGCAGCGACAGGTAGGTCTCGGCGGAATCGGCGTTCGACACGACGATGTCGGCGGCGATGCGGGTGCCGTCGGCGAGGGTGACGCCGGTGGCCGCCCCGGCCGCGACGTCGATGCGGGCCACGTCGGCCCGGCAGCGCAGGGTGCCGCCCTGCCCCTCGATCAGCTTGACGAGTCCGTCGACCAGGCGGCCGGTGCCGCCCATGGCGAAATGCACGCCCCAGCGGCGCTCCAGATGGGCGATCAGGCAGTAGATGGCGCTGGCCCGGAAGGGCGAGCCGCCGATCAGCAGGGGATGGAAGCTGAAGATCGTGCGCAGGCGCTCGTCGCGGATGTGGCGCGCCACGAGGTCGTAGACCGAGCGGTGACCGCCCAGGCGCAGCAGCGACGGCGTGATCCGCAGCATGTCGCGGACCGAGGAGAAGGCGACGTGCCCGAGCTCCTCGAACCCGACCCGGCAGATCGCGGCGCTGCGCTCCATGAAGCGCTCGTAGCCGGGAACGTCCTCGGGCGAGAACCGCGCCACCTCCGCCCGCATCGCCTCCGGGTCGCCGCTGTAGTCGAAGGTGGCGCCGTCCGGGAAGCGGATGCGGTAGAAGGGCAGCATCGGCGCCAGGGTGACGTCGTCGGCCATGCGCCGCCCGCACAGGGTCCAGAGTTCCTCGAACAGGAACGGCGCCGTGACGATGGTCGGCCCGGCATCGAACGTGAAACCGTCCTGGCGGTGGACCCGGGCCCGGCCGCCGGGCTGGTCCAGCCGCTCCAGCACCGTCACCCGGTAGCCGCGCGCGCCGAGGCGCACCGCCGCCGCCAGCCCGCCGAAGCCGCTGCCGATCACCACCGCGTGCGGGCGGGGAGACCGGGTCGTCGCGAGGCTCGACGAGTCGGCGAGTGTCAACATAACCTGACACTATTCGCGGGAGGGCGTCCGGCGCAAGGGCGATTCTGCGCCGGCCTCGCCGGCACGCCGCCCCGACCCGTCCGGCAACTCACCGGAGCCGGCGAAGGGTCAGCGCCGCGCCTCGGTCATCATCCGGACGGCGAGGCCGGCCAGGACCGTTCCCATGATCCAGCGCTGGACCACGGCGAAGGAGGGCCGGCGCGTCAGGAACAGGGCGATCAACCCGGCCGAGACCGCGATCGCGGCGTTGACCGCGACGCTGAGGACGATCTGGATCGCCCCGAGGCCGAGGGCCTGGGCGAAGACGCTGCCCCAGGCCGGGTCGATGAACTGCGGCAGGAGCGACAGGTACATCACGGCGATCTTCGGGTTGAGCAGGTTCGTCAGGAAGCCCATCAGGAACAGCTTCCGGGGACCGTCCTGCGGCAGGGCCTTCACTTCAAAGGGGGAGCGTCCCCCGGGCCGCACGGCCTGCCAGGCGAGCCAGAGCAGGTAGAGGGCGCCGACGATGCGGATCGCGTCGTAGGCAAACGGCACCGCCAGGACCAGGGCGGTGAGACCGAAGGCGGCGCACAGCATGTAGACCACGAACCCGAGGGCGACGCCGCCGAGCGAAATCAGGCCCGCCCGCGGGCCCTGGCAGATCGAGCGCGAGATCAGGTAGACCATGTTCGGCCCGGGCGTCAGCGCCATGCCGAGGGCGACCGCCGCGAACGCGAGGAGGCTCGTGGTTCCGGACATCGTCAGGTCCCCTTCCGTGAGAAGCCTGGGGGCGGGCGAGCCCGGACGGCTGGAGCGGCCGGCGCACGATCCGCGCCGGTCCCCCGTCATCGGACATCGGGGGCGCGATGGCTACGGGACACAGCCGACCAACCCCAGCCATTTCCCTCGGACCGGGCGGAGACGCTTTCGGCGCGGACCCGTCTTGCGGACCATCGGCGCGCGAAGCCACCTCGATCTCGGCGCTCGTCCGAACCGGGGCTCCGTCAAGCCCGCATGTTCGAGGAACTCGTCGTCGCGGTCACGCTGCTCGTGGCGGCCACGCTAGCGCGGCTTCGCGAGTTGCCAGGTCAGGTGGGTCCGCACGGTGGGCCAGTCCGGCGCGACGATGCTGTAGACGCAGGTGTCCCGCAGGGAGCCGTCCGCGAGGCGCTGGTGGTGGCGCAGGATGCCGTCGAGGCGCGCCCCGAGGCGCTCGATGGCGCGCCGGCTCGCCTGGTTCAGGACATGGGTGCGGAACTCGACGGCGAGGCAGCCGAGGGCCTCGAAGGCGTGGCCCAGAAGCAGGCGCTTCGCCTCGGTGTTGAGATGGGTGCGCTGGACCCGCGCGGCGTACCAGGTCGAGCCGATCTCCACCCGCGGCCCGGCGGCGTCGATGTTCATATAGGTGGTCATCCCGACGGGGCGCCCGCCGGGCCCGTCGAGGACGGTGAAGGGCAGCATCGTGCCGAGGTCCCGCAGGCCGAGCCGGCGCTCGATCTCGGCCGCCATCGTCTCCGGGGCGGGGATCGCCGTGTACCAGAGGCGCCAGAGCTCGCCGTCCTGCACCGCCTCGGCCAGGGCCGCGGCGTGGTCGTGCGCCAGCGGCACGAGTTCGACGTGCCGGCCGGTGAGGGTGACGGGCGTCAGGGCCATGGGCAGAAACCTCCCGGACGGGGGCCGGGCCGGCACCGCCTTCGGACATCCAAGATCGGACCATCCCCAATCGGGCGTCCTCGCGCCCGTCGGTGCGGCCGGGCTGCGTCCGCGTCAAGTCCCGGCGGACGGTTGGACGGCGACCTGCTCCCGGTAGGCCGCGACGATCTCGTCGGCGACGCGCGCCGGCGCCTCCTCGTGGGCGAGGTGCCCGAGGTTGCGGATGAGGCGGACCCGGGCGTCGGGCAGCCGGTCCTTCAGGGCGAAGGCGGTCTCGGGGGCGATCGCCTTGTCGTCGCCGCCGACGAGCAGCAGCGTCGGCACCGCGAGCCGGCCGATCTCCCGGTCGAGAGCGGCGAGGTTCCAGTTCGCCATCATGCCGAGGGCGCCGGCCACGTGGCCCGGGCAGCGGAAGAGGCGCCGGTAGAGATCGAGGCCGCGCGCGTCAAGGCGCGAGCCGGTGCCGCGGATCAGGCGCTCCACCGCCGGACGGTCGGCGGTCCAGGCGAAGATCCTCGGGGTGACGGGGTTCAGGAACAGCATCCGGGCGAGCCCCGGGAACAGCACCGAGGCGAGGCCGGGAAACGGCGTCAGGGCGCCGTTCAGGGCCACCAGCAGCCGGGGCGCGAGCCCGTCGAGGCAGAGCCGCACCAGGATCGCCGCGCCGGCGGAATGCCCGACCACGAGGTCCGGCGACAGGTCGAGGGTCCGCAGGAGGTCGCGGATCGCTTCGGCCATGCCGGGCAGGGACAGGCGCCCGGGCGGCAGCGGATCCGTGAAGCCGTGGCCAGGCAGGTCCGGGGCCACGACCCGGAAGTGTTCGGCGAGCAGCGGCGCGAGGCCGGCCCAGGAATGGGTGGCCGCGCCGGTGCCGTGCAAGAGCAGGACGACGGGGGCCTCCGGCGCCCCGAACTCCTGCACGTGCCAGGTCAGGTCGCCGGCGCGGACGAACCGGCTCGCGGCGCGGTTGGGCCAATCCGCGCCGTCGCGCTCCCACTGGGGCCGGTCGCTCGGCGCAGGCATCGCAGATCCTTCAGCGGGCCGAGCGGATCGCGGTGCTCATGGCCGCGGCATCGGCATAAGGAAGCGGGACATAGCGCGCGCCCATCGCTTCGGCGAGGCGCCGCGCGGTCTCCTGCGGCCGCGCCGCGGTGTCGATGAGGATCGTCCGGATGGCGTCGGCCCGCAGGAGGCCGGCGGCAATCAGGGCTTCGGCGCCGGCCGCGACCCGGCCGGGCGCCCCGGAGCGGGCGACGTTGGCGCGCCCGTCGGTGAGCACCACCACCACGGGGGTGCCGCCGCCGCGCCGGACGGCGCGGGCGAGGGTGCCGGCGGCGTCGAGGCCCGAGGCCAGGGGGGTGCCCCCGCCCCCCGGCAGGGCCGAGAGGCCGCGCCGGGCCCGCGCCAGGGCGCGGGTCGGGGCCAGGACGATCTCGGCGCCCGTCCCCCGGAACGCGACGAGGGCGACCTTGTCGCGCCTGACATAGGCCTCGGCCAGGAGCAGCTCGACGGCGCCCTTCGCCTCGGCCAGGCGCTCCAGGGCGGCCGAACCGGAGGCATCCACGGCGAAGATGGTGGTGGTCTCGCTGCGCTGGCGGAACCGCGTGATGCGAAAATCGTCGCTGCGCACCTGGATCAGGCGCGGGGCTCCCTCCGCACCGGAGCGCAGGCGCTGCCAGGGCGCGGCGGCCCGCAGGGTCGGCAGGAGGGAGAGGCGGCCCGTGCGCGGCGAGCCGGGCCGGGTGCCTGCCGGACGTCCGCTGCGCGGGGCCTGCATCACCGCGCCGACGCGCCCGGCCTTCGGGGAGGACGGCGCCGCGCCGGCTGCGCCCAGGCGGGCGAGGAGATCCGGCGGAATTGCCGCGCGGGCGGCCTCGACGAGGCTCTCGGCGCCCGGTTCGAGACCTTGATCGGACGACTCGGTCCCGTCCGATGCGGGCGACTCGGGCCGATCCGCCGGCGCCGCCTCCGCGTCCTCCGGGCTCGACGGCAGGCGCGTCGCGCGCGGGGCGAGGACGAGGCAGGCGGCCTCGCGAACGTCTCGCGCGCGAAGCGCCTTGTGCCCCGCCAGCAGGCGGGCGATCCGCAGGGCCAGCAGGGGCGCCCGGAGGGAGGCGATGCCGAGCGCGGCCGCGACCGCGCAGAGATCCGCGACCGCGGCGTCGGGTTCGAGGTCCGGGTCGTCCGGTTCCGGCTCGCCTTCGGTCGCCGCCCCTTGCGTGTCGCCCCAGGCGAGACCGGTCAGGTCGAGGCGGAAGGCCAGGCGATCGGCCAGGGCCTCGGGAACCGCGGCGTCGTCGCCCTCCCCCTCGTCGAGGAGGATGAGGCCGATCCGCGTGCGGGTCCGCGCCGCCAGTCCGTCGCGCTCGGCCCGCACCTCGCCGGCATCCAGCGCGGCGGCGAGGCGAGCGGCGGTGCCGGGCGAGAGGCGCTCGGCCATCGGCACCACCACGAGCCCGCCATCGGCATCGGCCAGAAGGCCGGACTGGGCGACGGGCCGCCCCGCCGCCAGGGTTGCGGCGAGGTCGAGTCCCCCGAGGAGGCGGTCGTCGGCGATGCCCGCCGGCATCCGGCGGACGGGCCGGGCGGGTGCGAGTTCGCCTGCGAGACGGTCGAGCCAGAGGTCCCGCACCGGGCCGGCCCCGGCCCGGACGAGGACGCCGCCGCAGGCATGTGGGTCGCGGGCGACGAGGTGCGCCACGCGCAGGGCGACGGCCCAGGCGGGGCTCATTGGCCCAGGATGTCCTCCACGGCGCGGGCGACCCGCGCGGTGGAACCCGATTCGTCGAGGGGGTTGCGGCGCAGGCGGTGGCGCAGGGCCGAGGGGGCGATCCGGGCCAAGTGGTCGAGGCCCACCGTCTCGGCGCCCTCGAAGGCCGCGAGCGCCCGTGCGGTGCGCATCAGCGTGAGTTCGCCGCGCAGGCCGTCGGTGCCGAGCGCCAGGCAGAGGCGGGCGGCGGCCTCCAGGGTGGCGTCGGGCACGGCGAGGGCGGGAAGCCGGGCGCGGGCGGCGGTGAGCGCCTTGCGGATGGCGCGGTCGGCCTTGGCGTAGCCGGCGCAGAAGGCCGCCGGATCGCGCTCGTAGGCGTCGCGGCGGCGGACAACGTCGATGCGGGTCGGCAGGTCCGTGGGCGTCGAAACCTCGACGGCGAGGCCGAAGCGGTCGAGGAGCTGGGGCCGCAGCTCGCCCTCCTCCGGGTTGCCGCTGCCGACGAGGACGAAGCGGGCGGGATGGCGGATGCTCAGGCCCTCGCGCTCCACGGTGTTCACGCCCGATGCCGCCACGTCGAGGAGGAGGTCGACGAGGTGGTCCTCAAGCAGGTTGACCTCGTCGATGTAGAGGAAGCCGCGATTGGCCCGGGCGAGCAGGCCCGGCTCGAAGGCCTTCTCGCCGCGGGTCAGGGCGCGCTCCAGGTCGAGGGCACCGACCACCCGGTCCTCGGTGGCGCCCAGCGGCAGGTCCACCACCGGGACAGGAACAGATTCGGCGCGCAGCTCCACCTGCTCGCGGCAGCGGTGGCAGTGCTCGGCCGGCCGGCCGGGATCGCAGGCATAGGGGCAGCCGACTACCGCCGCCATCGGCGGCAGCAGCGCGGCGAGGCCGCGGATCGCCGTCGACTTGCCGGTGCCGCGGTCGCCGAACACCAGCACGCCGCCCACCGACGGGTCGACGGCCGCGATGAGCAGCGCCCGGCGCATCTCGTCCTGCCCGACGATGGCCGTGAAGGGGAAGGTCGGCGTGGCCGAGGCCGTTTGGGCCCGCGGCGCCTTGACCGGACCCGCGGCCCGGAGGATCGGCGGCGTCTCGCTCGAAGGCGTCGCGGAGACCGGTTTGAGGGACATCGCTCGGATCGATCCATTCACGATCATGGGCGTGATCTTCCTTGCGCGAGACCGTGTGCGGGGTCCCCTGCCACCATGCGGGGTGCAGGGTTCGCGGGCGTCCTACTCGGCCGCCGCGCGCTGGACGCCCATCCGGCCCCAGATCGTGCTCAGCGCGCCGACGAGGTGGTCGATGTCGCCGTCGGAATGCAGGGGCGAGGGCGTGATCCGGAGGCGCTCGGTGCCGCGGGGCACGGTGGGGTAGTTGATCGGTTGGACGTAGATGCCGAACTCGTCGAGCAGGGTGTCGCTGATCGCCTTGCACAGCACGGGATCGCAGACCATCACCGGCACGATGTGGCTGTCGTTCGGCAGATAGGGGATGCCGGCGGCGTCGAGGCGGGCGCGCACCGCGGCGACCCGCTCCTGGTGCCGGGCCCGCTCGGCTCCGCTCGCCTTGAGGTGGCGGATGCTCGCCGCGGCCCCCGCCGCCACGGCGGGCGGCAGCGAGGTGGTGAAGATGAAGCCGGAGGCGAAGCTGCGCACGAAGTCGCAGAGCCTGGCCGAGCCGGTGATGTAGCCGCCATGGACCGCGAAGGCCTTGCCGAGCGTGCCCTCGATCACGTCGAGGCGGTGGGCGAGGCCGTCGCGCTCCGAGATGCCGCCGCCGCGCGCGCCGTAGAGGCCGACGGCGTGCACCTCGTCGAGGTAGGTGAGCGCGCCGTGCGCCTCGGCCACGTCGCAGATCTCGGCGATCGGGGCGATGTCGCCGTCCATGGAATACACGGACTCGAAGGCCACGATCTTCGGGCGGCCCGGATCGACGAGGCGCAGCTTGCGGTCGAGATCCTCGGGGTCGTTGTGGCGGAAGATGTGGCGCTCGGCGCGGCTCGCCTTGATCCCCTCGATCATCGAGGCGTGGTTGCCGGCATCCGAGAAGATCGCGCAGCCGGGGAGCTGGCTCCCGAGGGTGCCCAACGCCGCCCAGTTCGAGACGTAGCCGGAGGTGAAGAGCAGCGCGGCCTCCTTGGCGTGGAGGTCGGCGAGCTCGTGCTCGAGGAGGACGTGGTAATGGTTGGTGCCCGAGATGTTGCGGGTGCCCCCGGCACCGGCGCCGCAGCGATCCAGGGCCTCGTGCATGGCGTCGAGCACGGCCGGGTTCTGGCCCATGCCGAGATAGTCGTTGGAGCACCAGACGGTGACGGGCCGCGTGCCGGCCGGCGTGTGGTGGGTGGCGTGCGGGAAGCGGCCCGCCTGCCGTTCGAGGTCGGTGAAGACGCGGTAGCGACCCTCGCGATGCAGACCGGCCAAAGCGGAGCCGAAGACCTCTTCGTAGTTCATGCCCGTCCCCTTCCGTCGTTGCACGGCGGGTTTCGGCCCGCTCGCCCATCCTGCCGCCGCGGCGGCGTCGATCGCGCCGGTCCGCCGGGGCGGACCGGAAACCTGTTTCAGCGTCCCTCGGCCTCGGCGTGGCGGGGCTCGCCGACGCGAGGGCTTTCCCCGCGCGCGGCCGGGACGGGTGAGGACACCGGGCCGCCCCGGTCCGGTTTCGGCAGGCTCCACTGCCACAGAGCGGCCGAGGGCAGCGGCAGCATGAGGAAGCCGTGTTCCAGGGTGGCCAGCGCCATCAGGGTCGCCAGGATGCTGAGGCCGGCGACTTCGTGGGCGGTGATGCCCTCGGCCAGGGCCGCCAGCACCAGGGCGGCGGTGGCGAGGCCGGCCGCCGTCACCGAGACCGGGAACAGCGGGTTCATGGCGCGCACCCGCAGGTAGCTGCCGAGATAGGCGAGGTGCTCGGGCAGGAATTCGGCGTTGAGGTTGCGCACCCCGAGGAAGAGGTTCAGCCGGGCGGAGAGATTCATCCCCCACAGGACGAGGTAGGTCCACAGGGCGAAGAGGTTCGGCTGGCGCCAGATCAGGACCAGGATCGCGAGGCCGCCGGCGACGATGGCCGCCTCGTGCCACAGGCTGGTGGCCGCCGCCGCGCGAAAGCGCCGGAAGCCCCGTGCGTCGGGCGGGCAGCCCTCCGCCCGGGGGCCGGAGACGTAGCCCATGTAGTAGCTCATCTCCTGCCAGCCCCAGACCACCAGGGCCGCCGTGAAGGCGACATACGCGCCGCCCGCGCTGGCATCGCCGGCCGAGGCGCCGATGGCCCACAGCGCCAAGGCGAGCACGCCCGTGCCCGCCGCCATGCTGACCCCGTGCGTCGCGCGCGGGCGGTGGTCGAGGAGCAGGATCAGGCCGGTGGAGAACCACCAGACCAGCACCGCATAGAGGGCGGGAAGCGCGTAGGCGGCCATCCTACCAGACCGGCTCGAGGCGGATCTCCGCCGGCATCGGGTTGTCGCGGGTCGGCAGGGCGTAGAGCCTGGCGAAGTTCACCGCCGAGGCGGCGACCCAGGCGCCCTGCTTGAGCTTGCCGAGGAAGCCGCCTTGCGCTTTGGCATCGGCGATCCCCACCGAGCAGGCGAGTAGCCGGTCGAGGGCCTGCTTGAAGCGCGGATTGTCGAGGTCCAGCGTCAGGGGGAACGTCTGCTTCGAGATCTCCGAGGTGATCCGGAAAACCTGGAAGTCGTAATCGGTCGGATCGACCCCGAGGGCCTCATGGAAGGCCGGCCGGCAATGGTCGCGGACATACATGGTCGCGAAGACCGCCAGGAGGAAGAACTTGATCCAGTAGCGGTTGACGCCGGAGGTCAGCTTCGGGTTGGCCCGCATCAGCAGGGCGAAGGCCTCGCCGTGGCGGAACTCGTCGTTGCACCACTTCTCGAACCACTTGAAGATCGGGTGGAAGCGGCGCTCGGGCCTGCGCTCCAGCTCGCGGAAGATGGTGATGTAGCGGGCGTAACCGATCTTCTCGGAGAGATAGGTGGCGTAGAAGATGAACTTCGGCCGGAAGAAGGTGTACTTCTTCGATTTGGTCAGGAAGCCCAGATCGACGCCGATGCCGAAATCCTTCAGCACGTCGTTGATGAACCCGGCGTGCCGCGCCTCGTCCCGGCTCATGAAGCCGAACAGCTCGCGGATGTCGGGGTTCTTGGCGCGCTTGCGCATCTCGGCATAGAGCACGCAGCCCGAGAACTCGGCGGTGATCGACGAGACCAGGAAGTCCATGAACTCCTTGCGCAGGGCCGGGTCGAGCCCGGACATGTCGCAGTCGAACTCCGAATTGCGGGTGAAGTGGCGCTTGTTCGGATCGGCGCGCAGCTCGGCGATGAGTTTGTTCCACTCGGCCCGGACGGGCTCGACGTCGGTGCGGTCGAGTTCCTCGAAGTTGGTCGTGTAGAAGCGCGGCGACAGGAACGTCGTCTCCTGCGCGGCCTTGGTGGCCTCGTTGAGGGGCAGTTTGGGCGCGGGAGCCTTGGGAACGGACTGCTGAATGGCTGCGGTCACAGGCGCCTCCTCTCGGAAAAGCTGACTTCGTAGAGTTCGGTGAGCTCGAGGTGGCCCGCGAGCTTGGTCCAGAGCCGCTCCAGGCGTCCGGCGCGGGTCACGGTGGCGGTCCGGCGCACCACGAGGCGTTCGCCGTAGGGCACCGAGGTGGGCGCGTCGTGCACCTGCACGGCGTCGCCGGGCTCGATCTCGAAGCTGGCGTCGAGGACCACGTGGGCGTGCAGGCTCTCGGGCGTCTGTTCGATCTCGACGGTGCAGGGGACGTCGACGGTGCGGCGTCCGTTCAGCCAGGCCATCATCGTGCGGCTCCGTCGTTCGGCATCAGGCGGGCGAAGGCGGCGAAGTTCGAGGGACCGAAGGCGCCGAAATCGACGCTGCGGCCGGTGAGCGCGTCGTCGAGCCGGAGGGAGCCGTCGTCGAAGCGCGTCAGGCGGAAGGGGACGTCGCGCGGCAGGCCGGCCCGGAGCCGCCCCTGTGCGAAGCCCCGCAGGGTGGCACGGATGAAGTTGTCCGCGCCCGGGCGGACCGTGGCGACGAGGTCGCCGTGCTCGGCATCCCGCAGGGTGATCGAGCCGTCCGCCGCGTCGTCGACCCGGAGGGCGAGGCTCTGGACGGGGCGCGCCGGCTCCATCCGGGTCAGGCCGATGCTCTCGACCCGGCCGACGGTCACGGCCACCACGACGAAGCCGAGGAGGAGGCCGACGCCGGCCACGAGTCCCCGGGAGGTGCGGCCGGCGGTACGTGCGAGGGGATGCGGGTTGGATCGGGTCATCGGATCAGCTCGCAGTGGCGAGGCGCGGGCCGGGCGCCACGCGCGGCCGCAGGATGACCGGGCCGGCCGTCTCCTCCGGCGCCGCGCGATGGGCCGCCAGCGCGCGGGCCAGGATCGCGGCCACCTCGCCGCCCTGCGCCACCGTGCGCAGCATCGGCTCGGGCCGGTTCACGTGCCAGGGCCGGGCATGGGGCCAGAGGTGGAGGTAGGCGACGCGGTTGCCCGGGCGAAGGCGCAGGGGAAGATCAGCGCTGCCGTCGCCATAGAGGTGGCAGCCGGCCCCCTCCACCAGGGCGAAGGGCAGGTTCAGGGTCATCGGCAGGGCGATGCCGATCCGCATGACCACCCGGCGGTTGGTGATGGTGTAGGTGGTGGTGCGGGCCGAGAGCCAGCCGAGGAGGCCCAGGAGCAGGACCGCACCGGTGCCGATCCCCAGGGTGGGCAGGGCGAGCGACGTAGCCTCCCGAACCTGTCCGGCGAGGGCCGCCGGGAGCGCCGCCCACAGGGCCAGCCCGACGAACCAGAGGCCGACGAGGCGCAGATGCAGCGCCCGGAAGGCGATGCCGAAGCCGCAGGGGCGTCCCTGCCAGAGGATGTGCTCGCCGGCGGGCAGCGGCGCCGGCAGGCCGGGCGGCGCGTCGAAGGCGTTGGCGGGCAGGTGCGGCACGGGCCGCCTGATGGACCGGTTCACAGGATGGCCTCCTGCCGGGTGGGGGTCGCGTAGAGGGTGCCGCCGCCGTAGAACGCCATGATCCGCTCCTCTTCGTTGAGGGTGACCGAATCCGGATCCTTGGTGGTGGGGACGTCGGCGAACTGGTGCGCCAGCAGGGCTTCGCAGGTCACGCGCTGGGAGAACCGGCCGGTCCGGCAGAAGGTGGCGGGCATCAGCACCCGCCGGCCGCCGGCGCCGAGCTCGACCTCGTAGTAGCGCACCATGGATTCCCCGCGATCGACCCAGAGATCGCTTACGGTGCCGGCCACCTGCCGGTCGGCGCCGAACACCGACATGCCGATGGGGTTCGGGCCGAGTTCATGGACCACGAAGTGCTCCGCGACCCGCAGGGGCACGATGCGCTTCTCGCGATCCCAGGTCTCGTCGTGGCTGTCCTCGCGGTCGGCGTAGGAGCCGGGACCGATGGCGTCGTGCAGTCCATCCGTATCGGGCTCCAGCGGCGCGCCCGGCCAGACCTCGTGCTTGTGGCCGCGATAGGTCCAGGGGGTGCGCTCGCCGGTCTGGGGCGCGTGCTTCACGTGGCCGTTGGAGAGGAAGAAGGCCTTCGGCGACGGGATCAGGAACGGGTCCGGGGGCATCGCCCGGCCGCGGGCGGCCTCGGATTCGAGCGGGTAGCCCTCGCGGCGATCCTCGCGGCGCAGGTAGAAGACGAGGCCGGCGAAGAAGATCCAGAACGCGTAGAGGACCAGCTGCGCGACGTCGACGTAGCCCGTGATTTCACCTCTCGGCATGGCCGGTCTCCTTCAGGCTGAGCGAGGCAGGGATCGAGGAAGAGGCGTGCGGCTCTCGGGCCGGACGAGCGGGCCGATGGCCAGCAGCGTCGCGAACAGCAGCGCGATCTCCAGATGGTAGACGATGAGGTACCCGGTGGAGGGCAGGTTCAGCGCCTCGCCGAGCCGGCCGGTCTCGGCCAGATGCGCGCCGAGATCGCGCAGGATGCCGCTCGCCGCGATGGCGAGGCCAGCCGCGCTGGCCTGGACCGCGCCCCAGGCGCCGAGGGCGAGGCCCGTATCCTCCGGGCCGGCCTTGGCCATGGAGGCCGTCAGTGTCCCGTGAGCGAAGAGGCCGCCGCCGAGGCCGATCAGGGCGACGCCCACGGCGAAGAGCCGGGCGGAATCCAGGGGCGCGGCGAAGACCACCGCGGAGAAGGCCGCGATACCCACGACCGCCCCGGAGGCCGCGACCCGGAAGGCGTCGCCGCCCCGGTCGAGCCAGCGCGCCGCGATCAGGAGCCCGAGGCCGCCGCCGGCGGCCAGCAGCGCGGTCAGGGCCGTGGTGGCGGCCACCGGCAGGTGCAGGATCTGGCCACCATAGGGCTCGAGCAGGATGTCCTGCATCGAGAAGGCAGCGGTGCCGAGCCCGGTGGCGACGAGGCGGCGGCGCGCCCGGCCCTTGCCGGCATAGAGGGCCCAGGAGTCCGAGAAGGTCGGCCGGGGCAGGTCGCGCGCCGTGCGGGTGGGCGACCGGGGCTCCTGCTTCCAGAGGGCGATGCCGTTGAGCACGACGGTGAGGAGCGCAGCCCCCTGGATCACCTTGATGAGGCGCAGGGCCGAGAAATCCGCCAGCAGCAGCCCGAAGGCGATGGCGCTCACCACCATGCCGGCCAGCAGCATGACGCAGAGGAGCGCCACCACGCGCGGTCGCGCATGGGCCGGGGCGAGGTCGGTGGCCAGCGCCAGGCCCACGGTCTGGGTGGTGTGGAGGCCGGCGCCGACCATGACGAAGGCGAGCGCGGCGGCCACGTGGCCGGGCCAGGCCGGGCCGGTGGTGTCGCCCGACAGGATCAGCAGGGCGAAGGGCATGATGGCCAGCCCGCCGAACTGCAGCAACGTGCCGAACCAGATGTAGGGCACCCGGCGCCAGCCCAGGACCGAGCGGTGGGTGTCCGAGCGGAACCCGACGAGCGCCCGGAACGGCGCGAAGATCAGCGGCAGGGACAGCATCACGGCGACGATCCAGGCCGGCACCGCGAGTTCGACGATCATCACCCGGTTGAGGGTTCCGATGAGCAGCACCGCGGCCATGCCGACCGTGACCTGGAACAGGGCGAGCCGCAGCAGGCGCCCCATGGGCAGCTCCGCTGTCGCCGCGTCGGCGAAGGGCAGGAAGCCGGGACCGACGCGTTGCAGGGCGCGGGCCATGGAGGCGCCAAGGCGGGTCATGGCAGCCGCTGGAGTTCGAAGGCCTGGGACAGGTAGAACCCGCTGTTCACCCGGTGCGCGCGCGCGACCCGGACACCGGCCAGGGCCGGCTCCGCCGCCAGGCGACGGCGCAGGTCCGCCGCGCCGACGGGCACGATGGCGGGCGCCCGGTCGCCGCGCGGGAAGGCGCGGCCGGCCATGTGCATCAGCGTGAGAAGGGGCGTGCGCGGCGCGACGGTGAAGAGGATGCCGGCCTCGGTCCGGGCCGCCAGGGCCGCGAGCGCCTGCACGATGTCGGGCGTGGCGTAGTGGATCAGGGAATCCATCGCCACGACGTGGTCGAATCGGCCCAGCGCGGGGTCGAGCATGTCGCCGACCCGGAAGTCGATCCGCCCCGGGGCCGACAGGGTGGTGCGCTCCCGGGCGAGGCCGATCAGCGTCGGCGACACGTCGATGGCGACGACCTCGGCGCCGCGGCGCGCCGCCTCCAGGCTCAGGGCCCCGGTGCCGCAGCCGGCATCGAGGAGGCGCCGGCCCGTGAGGTCGTCGGGCAGCCAGGACAGGAGGTTGGCCCGCATGGCGTCGCGGCCGGCCCGCACCGTGGCGCGGATCTTCGAGACCGGCGCGTCCGAGGTCAGCCGGGCCCAGGCCTCGACCGCGGTGCGGTCGAAGTAGGTGGTGAGCTGGGAGCGGCGGGCGGCGTAGCTGTGCGAGGTCATGGTCCGGCGCCCGCTCAATCGAAGCCGAGGAATTCGAACAGGTCGCGGTCCTTCATGGGGATCGCGTTGAGCGGCTTGCCGCCGGCCCAGAGATGCGCCGCGAGACGCATGTACTCGGTGGTGACGGCTTCGAGTTCCGGCGTCGGCTCCATCTCGAACAGGGTCGACTTCTTGAGGCGCGAGCGCCGGACCACGTCGAGGTCGGGGAAGTGCGCGATGCGCTCGAGGCCCACGGCGGCATTGAAGCGGTCGATCTCGTCGGTCTTGGCCGAGCGGTTGGCGATGACCCCGCCGAGGCGCACCGGATAGTTCTTCGCCTTGGCGTGGATCGCGGCCACGATCCGGTTCATGGCGAAGATCGAGTCGAAGTCGTTGGCGGTGACGATGAGGGCCTGGTCGGCGTGCTGGAGCGGCGAGGCGAAGCCGCCGCAGACCACGTCGCCGAGCACGTCGAAGATCACCACGTCGGTGTCCTCGAGGAGGTGGTGCTCCTTGAGGAGCTTCACCGTCTGGCCGACCACGTAGCCGCCGCAGCCGGTGCCCGCCGGCGGGCCGCCGGCCTCGACGCACATGACGCCGTTGTAGCCCTCGGCCACGAAGTCCTCGATGCGCAGCTCCTCGGAGTGGAACTGCACGGCCTCCAGGGCATCGATCACGGTCGGGGCCAGGCGCTTCGTCAGCGTGAAGGTCGAATCGTGCTTGGGGTCGCAGCCGATCTGCAGCACGCGTTTGCCGAGCTTGGAGAACGCCACCGACAGGTTCGACGAAGTGGTCGACTTGCCGATGCCGCCCTTGCCGTAGACCGCGAACACCTTGGCGGTGCCGATCTTGAGGTTCGGGTCGAGCTCGACCTGGACGCTGCCCTCGGGCTGGCGCGCGGTGACGGGATTGCGGATGGCGATGTTCATGCGGCGACCCCTGCGGTGATGCCTTCGACGCGGTCCTCGAGTTCCTCCTCGGCGCGGTCGAGCGCGTCGCGCGTCTCCGCGTCGGGGGTCCAGAAGCCGCGCTGGTGCGCCTCGATCAGCCGGTGAGCCACCTTGGCCGAAGCGGTCGGGTTGAGGGCCGCCATGCGCGCGCGCATGGCGGGGTCGAGGACGTAGGTCTCGGTGATGCGCTGGTAGACCCAGGGGGCGACGCCGTTGGTGGTGGCCGACCAGCCCAGGGTGTTGGTGAGGTGCGCCTCGATCTGGCGCACGCCCTCGTAGCCGTGGCCGAGCATGCCCTCGGTCCATTTCGGGTTGAGCATCCGGGTGCGGGTCTCCAGGGAGACCTGCTCCGTCAGGGTCCGGACCACGCCTTCGCCGCGGGTCTGGTCGCTGATGAAGATCGGCACCGCCGCGCCGCGGGCTTCGGCGACGGCGCGGCCCATGCCGCCGAGACCGTCGAAGTAGTGGTCCACCGAGGTGACGCCGACCTCGACCGAATCGAGGTTCTGGTAGGCGAGATCGACGGTGGCGAGCACGGCCCCCATCAGGGCGCGCTGGGCGGTGGGCACGCCGGTGCGGCCGTAGGCGAAGGATTTGCGCCGCGCGAAGGTCTCGGAGATCTCGTCGGCCTCTTCCCAACGGCCGGATTCGACGAGCTGGTTGACGTTGGCGCCGTAGGTGCCTTCCGCGTTGGAGAACACCCGCAGGGCCGCGGTCTCGAGGTCGATCCCGTGCTCGGCCTGGAGCGTCAGGGCGTGCTTGCGCACGAAGTTCCGGTCGGACGGCTCGTCGGCGGTGGCGGCGAGATAGGAGGCTTCGGCCAGGAGCTTGGTCTGGAGCGGCAGCAGATCGCGGAAGATGCCCGACAGGGTCACGACCACGTCGATGCGCGGGCGACCCAGGGTTTCGAGGGGGATCAGAATGGCGCCGCAGAGGCGGCCGTAGCCGTCGAAGCGCGGGGCCGCGCCGATCAGCGCCAGGGCCTGGGCGATGGGACCGCCCTCGCTCTTCAGGTTGTCGGTGCCCCAGAGCACGAGGGCGATGCTCTCGGGCAGCGCCGCGCCCTCGTCGCGGTAGCGGGCCAGGAGACGCGCGGCCTGCCGCGCGCCGTCCGCGAGGGCGAAGGCCGAGGGCAGGCGGTAGGGGTCGAAGCCGTGCAGGTTGCGGCCCGTGGGCAGGATGTCCGGGTTGCGCAGGAGGTCCCCGCCGGCCACGGGGGCGATGAAGCGGCCGTCGAGGGCGGCGAGGAGGCCCCGGATCTCGTGATCCCGTGACAACAGGAGATCGGTCTCGCGCAGGGACGCGAAGGCGGCGCGGTTCGCATCGGAGGGGCCGAGACCGCCCTGCGCCAGGGCGGCGTCTATGGCCGCGCCGGCCACAAGGGCCTGGAGGCCGGCACGGGTGGGCACGAGGCCGTGGCTGGCCTCCGCCAGGGCGAGGAGGATGTCGGTCCGCTCCTCCGGCGGCGTCGCCTGCCCGACCACGTGGAGGCCGTGCGGGATCAGGGTGTGCTCCAGTTCATGGAGTGCCGTGCCGAGGCCGTGGACGTGGCCGGCGAGATCGGCGGTCCAGGCGGGCTCGGCGGCGACGAGGTCGAGGCCGGCGCCCTGGGCCTGGATCAGCTCGGCGAGATCGCGGCGCTCGCCCACCGCCTCCGGCTCCAGGCCGCGCCAGCGTTCGATCGAGGCCTTGAGGTCGATCAGGCCGCGATAGAGTCCGGCCTGGGCCAGGCTCGGGGTCAGGTAGCTCACCAGGGTCGCGGCCGAGCGGCGCTTGGCCAGCAGGCCCTCGGACGGGTTGTTGGCGGCGTAGAGATAGATGTGGGGCAGCGCGCCGATCAGCCGCTCGGGCCAGCAGGCGCCGGACAGGCCGGTCTGCTTGCCGGGCATGAATTCCAGCGCCCCGTGGGTGCCGAAATGCAGGACCGCGTCGGCGCGGAAATCCTCGCGCAGGTAGCGGTAGAAGGCCGAGAAGGCGTGGGTCGGGGCGAAGCCGCGCTCGAACAGCAGCCGCATCGGGTCGCCCTCGTAGCCGAAGCCCGGCTGGACGCCGACGAAGACGTTGCCGAACTGCGCGCCGAGCACGAAGATCTGCGAGCCGTTGCTGTTCTGACGGCCGGGGGCCGGCCCCCACTGCGCCTCGATCTCGGCGAGGTGGCGCTCGCGGCGGACATGGTCGTCGGCCGGGATGCGGTGGTGGACGTTGGCGGGCGTGCCGAACCGGGTGGCGTTGCCGCCGAGTACCGCCCCGCGCAGGGCTTCCACGCTCTCGGGCAGATCGACTGCGTAACCCTCGGCCTTCAGGGCCGCGAGGGTGTTGTGGAGGGAGTGGTAGACCGACAGGAAGGCGGCGGTGCCGATGCTGCCGGCGTTGGGCGGGAAGCCGAACAGCACCACGGCGACCCGGCGCTCGGCCCGCGCCTTGCGGCGCAGGACCACGAGGCGCTCGACGCGGGCGGCGAGCATGTCGGCGCGCTCGGGATGCACGACCATGTCGCGGGCGCTGGCGCCGAGGGAGCGGCTGGAGCGTCCGCCGAACACCATCGGACTGGTCGCGCCGTCGAGCTCGGGGATCGCCACCATCATGGTGGCTTCCACCGGCGACAGGCCCCGGTCGGAGGCCTCCCACTGCTCCAGGGTCTGGAACTCGAGGGCGTGGGCCGCGAGGTAGGGCACGTCGAGGTCGGCGAGGAGCGCCTGGGCCCCGGCGGCGTCGTTGTAGGCCGGGCCGCCCACCAGGGAGAAGCCGGTGAGCGAGACCAGCGCGTCGATGGTCGGGCGGCCGTCGCGCCGGAAGAACGCATCGATGGCCGGGCGGTTGTCGAGACCGCTGGCGAAGGCTGGCACGACGCTGAGCCCCCGCGCCTCCAGGGCGGCGATGACGCCGTCGTAATGCGCCGTGTTCCCGGCCAGCACGTAGGAGCGCATGACGAGGAGGCCGATGCGGCCCTTCAGGGCGCCGGCGGGTGCGGGCACCTTCGCCCCATCCTCGCCGATCCGGCCGGCCATGCGCGGATGATACAGCCCGGTCTCAGGGTAGCTGAGCGGCGCCGGCGCGGCGGCGATTCGGCGCCAGCCCTCGCGCGGGCCGGCGGCGTAGCGGCCGACCAGGAAGCGCACGAGGTTGGCGATGTTCTCGTCCGAGCCCGAGAGCCAGTATTGCAGGGTGAGGAAATAGGCCCGGACGTCCTGGGCCGAACCGGGAATGAACCGCAGGATCTTGGGCAGCTTGCGGATCATCGCCATCTGGCGGGCGCCGTTGCCCTGGGCGCCGGGCTTGCCGCGCAGCTTCTTCAGGAAATCGAGGGCGCCGCGCTTGGTGCTGTCCATGTCGAAGCGGTTGAGGCGGGTGGTCTTCACCACCTCGCTCGCCGACAGGCAGCCGATCATGGCGTCGCAATGCGGGCGCCGGGCCAGCAGGGACGGCAGGATCGCCCGGACGTGCTCGTCCATGAACAGCATGGTGGAGAGGACGATGTCGGCGCGGGCGATGTCGGCCTTGCAGGCCTCCAGGGCGGTGGCGTCGGTGTCCCAGGCGGCGGCCGCGTGGAAGTCCAGGGTGAGGCCCGGCAGGTCGCGGGCGAGCCGTTGGCGGGCGCGCTCCAGCGCGCTCGCCACGTGGTTGTCCATCGTCACGAGGACGACCCGGAGCGCCGGGCGCTCAGCGTCCGAAATGCGCTTTGGCATCGTACAATGTCTCGACGGTGATGAGCGGCAGGGCACGTTCCCGTGCGAAGCGCTCGGTGTTCGCGCGGGCCTTGCCCCGCACGAAGAACGGGATCTTCTTCAGTTCCTTCTCGGCATCGGTCGCCCAGGTCAGGAGAATCGGTTCTGCGGCCACAGAAGGTGCCGGGGCGACCGGCTGCGGCGCAGCGACGCCGTGCCGGGGCAGGTGCGAGGGCGCGGCGGCACCGTGGAACTCGGCATCCTCGCGGAACATGCCGAGCAGGTGTTCCTCCAGGCCCATCATCAGCGGGTGGACCCAGGTGTCGAACAGGACGTTGGCGCCTTCGAACCCCATCTGCGGCGAGTGGCGCGCGGGGAAATCCTGGACGTGGATCGGCGCCGAGATCACCGCGCAGGGCAACCCGAGGCGCTTGGCGATGTGCCGCTCCATCTGGGTGCCGAGCACGAGCTCCGGTCCCGCGGCCTGGATCGCGGCCTCGACGTCGAGGTAATCGTCGGTGATCGTGGCCTCGATGCCGTGGAGCGCCGCCTCGGCCCGGACCTCGCGGGCCAATTCGCGGGTGTAGGTGCCCAGGCCCACCACCTTGAAGCCGAGTTCCGTGGCGGCGACGCGGGCGGCGGCCAGCGCGTGGGTGGCGTCGCCGAAGATGAAGACCCGCTTGTCGGTGAGGTAGGTCGAATCGACCGAGCGCGAATACCAGGGCAGGCGCGAGGGGGCGCCGGCGAGGACGGGGGCGGGATCGACGCCCGCGGCGGCGGCCACCGCCTCGACGAAGCGGATGGTGGCCTGGACGCCGATCGGGACGATCTCGACCATCGGCTGGCCGAAGGTCTTCTGAAGGTGAAGGCCGGCGGCACGGGCGATCTCGGGATAGAGCACGACGTTGAAATCCGCCGCCCCGAGGCGCCCGAGATCGGCGGGCGTCGCACCGAGCGGCGCCACCACGTTCACGTCGATGCCGAGGGCGGCGAGGATCTTGGTGACCTCGACGAAGTCGTCGCGATGGCGGAAGCCCAGTGCCGTGGGGCCGAGGATGTTGCAGAGGGGGCGGCGCCCGTCGCGCGCGCTCGGCGTGCCGCCGGCCAGCGCCCGGACGAGGCGGTAGAGGGTCTCCGAGGCGCCCCAGTTCTCCTTCTTCTGGTAGGCCGGAAGCTCCAGGGGGATGACCGGGATCGGCAGGTCGAGGGCGCGGGCGAGGCCGCCCGGGTCGTCCTGGATCAGCTCGGCGGTGCAGGAGGCCCCGACGATCATCGCCTGCGGCTGAAAGCGCGCGTAGGCCTCTCCCACGGCGTTCTGGAAGATCGCGGCGGTGTCGGCGCCGAGATCGCGGGCCTGGAAGGTCGTGTAGGTCACCGGCGGGCGGGCGTCGCGCCGCTCGATCATGGTGAAGAGCAGGTCGGCATAGGTGTCGCCCTGCGGCGCGTGCAGCACGTAGTGCAGGCCCTGCATGGCGGTGGCGATCCGCATGGCGCCGATATGCGGCGGTCCCTCGTAGGTCCAGAGCGTGAGCTGCATCGCCTCAGACCTCCAGCCGGGCGCGGCGCTTCAGCGGGCGCGCAAACAGTTCGGCGAGGTCTCCGGCCTGGTCGTAGCCCTGGATCGGGGTGAACAGCAGCTCGATCGACCACTTGGTCGCCAGCCCTTCCGCCTCCAGCGGGTTGGCGAGGCCGAGGCCGCAGACCGTGAGGTCGGGCTTTTCCGACCGGCAGCGATCCATCTGCGCGTCGAGGTTCTGGCCCTCCACCACCTTCGTGCCGGCCGGCAGCAGCGCCAGTTCCGGCGCATGGTGCTGGCGATGGAGGTAGGGCATCCCGACCTCGATCAGCGCCGCCCCCATCTCGCGCGACAGGAAGCGGGCGAGCGGCAGTTCGAGCTGCGAATCGGGAAAGAAGAACACCCGCTTTCCGGCGAGGCGCTCCCGGTAGAGGTCGAGGGCGACGGCGGCGCGGGCTCGACCCGGGGCGGTGACGCGGGCGAATCGCTCGGCCGGGACGTCGAAGGTCTCCGCGGCGGCAGCGAGCCAGCCTGTCGTGCCCTCCGCCCCGAGGGGGAACGGCGCCGGGATCCGCTTCGCACCCCGGGCCTCGAGGGCGCGGGCGGTCTCGGCCAGGAAGGGCTGGGCGAGGAGGAAGCGGGTGTTGGGCCCGACCGCCGGCAGCGCCCCGGCGCGGCGCGCCGGCAGGAAGGCCACGTCGGCGAGGCCGAGATCCGCGAAGAGGCGGGCGAACTGGTCCTCGACCACGTCGGCCAGGGCGCCGACCACCAGGAGCGCGGGCGCCCCGGTCTCCGCGGCGCGGGGCATCTCGGGGACGAGGGCGGCGAGGCAGGCATCCTCCCCTTGCGTGAAGGTGGTCTCGATGCCGCTGCCCGAGTAGCTCAGCACCCGCACGTCGGGGTGGAAGCTGCGGGACAGGCGCTGGGCCGCTCGCGACAGGTCGAGCTTGATCACCTCCGAGGGGCACGAGCCCACGAGGAACAGCAGGCGGATGTCGGGGCGGCGCTCGATCAGGCGGGCGACCACCCGGTCGAGCTCATCGTTGGCGTCGACGAGGCCGGCGAGGTCGCGCTCGTCGAGGATCGCGGTGGCGAAGCGCGGCTCGGCGAAGATCATCACCCCAGCGGCGGACTGGATGAGGTGGGCGCAGGTGCGCGAGCCGACCACGAGGAAGAAGGCGTCCTGGATCTTGCGGTGCAGCCAGACGATGCCGGTCAATCCGCAGAACACCGCGCGCTGGCCGCGCTCCTGGCGGATGTCGCAGCCCGTCTCCAGGGCGGGAAGCGGCGCATGGGCGTTCATTGCGCGGCCTCCGCGACGAGGCGGGACGGCCGCGTGTGGAGCCGGGCGGCGCGCAGCTTCAGCACGAATTGCGCAGCGTTGACGGCGTAGGAGGCGTAGGCGGCCAGGGCGAGGCCCATCAGGCCGGCGGTGTCGAGGGCGCCGGCGGCCAGCGCTACGAGGTAGGCGGTGTGCAGGGCCAGCACGAGCATGCTGACCATGTCCTCCCAGTAGAAGGCCGGGGCGAAGAGGTACCGGCCGAAGACGGCCTTCTCCCAGATCGAGCCCGTGACCATGATCGCGTAGAGCACCAGGGTCTTCACCACCACGGACGCGTTGGCGGCGGTCGCGCCTTCACCTGTCCACAGGGTGCGCAGCACGAGGCCCAGACTCACGGCGAACACGAGGAATTGAAGGGGGGCCAGAACCCCCTGAACCAGGGTCCAGCGGGTGGCGTCGCGACGGGCGCGCTGATCGGCGTCGTAGAGAGGTCGTCTGGGCCTGTCCGCACTCCGGATCATGCTGTCCGCCCCCCTGTGGAGACCCCTTGCGACCAAGTCGCCGGGCCTCGTTGAAGGGGAGGTTAGGAAGGCGGTCCCGATGTGTCAAGCCAGCTTTACGTCAAAACGAAATGACAGATTGAATGCAAAATAGTTACAGAGTGCGTATTGATAAAGTCAGTTTCGGGCGTATCGTGCGACTTCATTGCAGAGGCCGGCCAAGCTGGCCCTCCCCGGCGCCGGGGTACTGAGGCGCGTGCTCAGACGTCCCGGAATTCGACGCGCAAGATCGAACCGACAGTAAAGCCGTCAGCCACATTGGGAGGGACCAATGGATGATGTGAGTCAGTTCGGTGATCGCTTGCGCTACGAACCTTCCAGCCGGGATGTCGCTGACCTGTGCGAATCCCGCATCAGCGCCCAGCTCGCAGTCTTCGGACAGGCGATCCGGCTGCAACGGGATCTGGCGCGCGTCGTCGAATCCGAGATCATTCCCCGCCTGATGCTGGCGCACCGGATCGAGCCGGCCCCGGAGCCGACGGACGTGCTGCCGAGCGAGGAGCAGATCGCGGCCTTCACGGCCCTCATGCTCGACCCGGCGGGCGACGACGTGGAGGGCAGGCTCGCGGAACTCCTGGCGACCGGCCTTGGGACCGACAGCCTCCTCCTCGACCTCCTCGCACCGACGGCCCGCCACCTCGGCACCCTGTGGGAGGAGGACCTCTGCGACTTCGTCGAGGTGACCCGCGCCATGGGGCGGCTGCAGCGAATCATGCGCGAGATCACGAGCCGCTTTCGCAGCGAGCCCGTGGCCCCCGCCGTGAACCGGAAGATCCTGCTGCTGCCCTGTCCGGGAGATTCCCACAGGTTTGGCCTCACCCTGGTGGAGCAGTTCTTTCGGGAAGCCGGCTGGTCGGTGACCTCGACGATCACGCAGCCGGAGACGGACAGCCTCCGCTGCATCCAGGAGGAGTGGTTCGACGTCGTGGGACTGTCCCTCGCCTCCGAGACCCTGCTTCCGACGATGACCGAGACCGTGGCGGCCTTGCGCCGGAATTCTCGGAACGAAGCGCTGCGGGTCCTCGTTGGGGGCCCGGCCTTCGCCGCCAATCCGGACAGCTTCCGGCGCGTCGGGGCCGACGCGAGCGCCGGCGACGCCCGCACGGCCCTGTCCGTTGCCGAATGCTTGCTTGATCTGCCGGTCAGACCCTGCTGAAAGACAGTTTCGATCGACACAGCCTCCCTCCCTGATCCGACCTGCCCGACCACATCCCGACGTGGTGATCCGTGACCAGCCTGGCGCTTCCTGCCGCGAGCCATGCGCTCGCGGCGCTTCAAAAGTCACTCGGCCCTCTCGACGCGCAGGCAGCGGGATTGCTGGTGGCTGCCGCGACGGACCTGTCCCTGGTCATCGACGGTGACGGCGTCGTCCGGGAAGCGACGTTCGGCAGCGCCGATCTCGCGGACGAGGGCTGCGAAGCCTGGCTGGGTCGGCCGTGGGTCGACACGGTCACGGTGGAGAGTCGCCCGAAGATCGCCGCGCTCCTCAAGGATGCCGCGCCCGGCGCCGTCACGCGCTGGCGCCAGGTGAACCATGTCTCGCCCACCGGCACCGACCTGCCCGTGCGCTACGCCGCCATGCGGTTGGCCAAGGACGGCCAGATCCTCGTCCTCGGGCGGAACCTGCGCGCCATGGCCTCGCTGCAGCGGACCCTGGCCGAGACGCAGCAGGCGCTGGAGCGCGACTACCTGCGCATGCGCGGCGCCGAGACCCGGTACCGCCTGCTGTTCCAGCTCGGCTCCGAGCCCGTCCTCGTGGTCGATGCAGCGACCCGCCGGGTGACCGAGGTGAATCCCGCCGCCTCCCGGCTGATCGGGCGGGCCGAGAAGCGCATCGTCGGCCAGGATGCGGTCGACCTGTTCGACGGCTCCTGTGTCCGCGACCTCGAATCGCTCTTCGCCGGCCTGCGAATGACCGGGCAGGCGGCCGACCTGGAGGCGAGGCTCGGGCATGGACGCGGCGCCGTGCGCGTCGCCGCCTCGCTGTTCCGCCAGGAGAACGCCACCAGCATCCTGCTGCGGCTGGCCTCGCCCGAACCCCTGGAGACGAGCGCGGCCCGTACGGGCGCCGGCGCCCTCGACGTCCTGCGCAATCTGCCCGAAGGCTTCGTGGTCACCGACCCCGCCCGCCGGGTGCTCACCGCGAATCCCGCCTTCCTGGACCTGGTGCAGCTCGCCACGGAGGAGCAGGTTCGCGGTCAGCCCCTCGACAGCTGGATCGGGCGGGAGGAATCCGAGGCCGCCGCCCTGTTCGCGACGCTGTCGCAGCATGGCTCCGTCCGCCACTTCCCCACGCAGGTCCGCGGGGCTTACGGCAGCGTCGAGGATGTCGAGATCGCCGCCGTCTCGGTCCCCGGCGGCAGCCAGCCCTGCATCGGCTTCACCCTCCGTGCGACGCCCCGGCGCGCCGCGGCCGTGGCCGGCGGGCGCGAGCTGCCCCGCTCCGTCGAGCAGATGACGGAGCTCGTCGGGCGCGTCTCGATGAAGAACCTCGTGCGCGAATCGACCGATCTGATCGAGCGCCTGTGCATCGAGGCCGCTCTGCGCATCACCCGCGACAACCGGGCCTCGGCCGCCGAGATGCTGGGTCTGAGCCGCCAGGGCCTCTACGCCAAGATGCACCGCTACGGCATCGGCGATCTCGAAGGCCGCGACGCCCCCGACGAAGCCTGACCTGCGGCGGAGAACCGGTCGTCACGAACGTCTGACCGGGCGACCGGATGTGGCGTCGCCGGGGCGCAGCCTCACGACAATGTTGTAAATCAAACTTGACACTCAGGTATGTAAAACTCTAGCGTCGTCGGTATGGCAACGCCTGCACCCAGCGCCCTCATCGAGCTTCTGAAGCCGATCACATGGTTCGCGCCGATGTGGGCCTTCACCTGCGGAGTGGTCTCCTCCGGCGCCTCGCCCACCGGGCAATGGCCGGTGATCGCCGCGGGGGTGATCCTGGCCGGCCCCCTCGTCTGCGCCACTTCACAGGCGGTGAACGACTGGTACGATCGCCACGTCGACGCCATCAACGAGCCGCAGCGGCCGATCCCCTCGGGTCGGATGCCCGGGCGCTGGGGTCTCTACGTCGCCGCGGGCTGGACCGTCCTGTCCCTCGTCGTGGCCGCCGCCCTCGGTCCCTGGATTCTCGGCGCCGCCCTGTTCGGCCTCGTGCTGGCCTGGATCTACAGCGCCCCGCCCCTGCGCCTGAAGCGCAACGGCTGGTGGGGCAATTCGGCGGTGGCGATCTGCTACGAAGGGTTACCCTGGTTCACCGGAGCGGCGGTGATGGCCGCGTCGGTGCCGGACCACCGGGTCCTGCTGGTCGCCCTGCTGTACTCGGTCGGTGCCCACGGCATCATGACCCTCAACGACTTCAAGTCGGTGGAGGGCGACGGCCGGACCGGCATCCGCTCCCTGCCCGTGCAGCTCGGAACGCTCGGGGCCGCCCGTCTCGCCTGCCTCGTCATGGCCGTCCCCCAGGTGGCCGTCATCCTCGGCCTGTTCGCTTGGGACCGGCCCTGGCACGGAACGGTCATCGGCCTCCTGCTGCTCGGTCAGTTCATCCTGATGCGCCGCCTCCTGGCCGCACCCCGCGAGCGGGCCGCCTGGTACAACGGCACCGGCACCACCCTCTACGTGCTCGGTATGCTGGTGGCGGCCTTCGCCCTCCGGCCCCTGGTCCAGGGAGGTCCATGATGCCGAACCCGACCTTCGGCTGGCTCGCCATCGTCCGGCTCGGCCTCGTGCAGACGGCCCTCGGCGCCGTCGTGGTCCTGATGACCTCGACCATCAACCGCGTGATGGTGGTGGAACTCGCCCTGCCGGCCATCGTGCCGGGCGGCCTCATCGCCCTGCACTACGCCGTCCAGGTCCTGCGCCCGCGCTGGGGCTACGGCTCGGATCGCACCGGCCGGCGCACGCCCTGGATCGTGGGCGGCATGGCGGCCCTGACCCTCGGCGGGTTCGGCGCGGCCGTCGCCACCGCCCTCGCCGAGACGCACCAGGCCGCGGGCCTCGCCCTGGCGGTGGTGTCCTTCCTCACGGTCGGGATGGGCGCGGGGGCCGCCGGGACCTCGCTCCTCGTGCTCCTCGCCACCGGCGTCGACGCCCGCCGGCGCGGAGCCGCCGCCACCGTCGTCTGGGTCATGATGATCGCGGGCTTCGCCATCACGGCGCCGCTGGCCGGGCACTTCCTCGATCCCTTCTCGGGCGACCGCTTGATCGCCGTGTCCGGCACGGTCTCGCTCCTCGCCTTCGCGATGGCGGTCCTGGCGCTGCGCGGCGTCGAGCCGGCAAAAGGGTCGTCCGGCGGCACCGAGGCGGCGGAGAAGCGTCCGTTCCGCGAGGTGCTGGCGCGGGTCTGGGCCGAGCCGGAATCCCGGCGCTTCACGATCTTCATCTTCATGGCGATGCTGGCCTACAGCGCGCAGGAACTCATCCTCGAACCCTTCGCCGGCCTCGTCTTCGCGATGACGCCCGGGGTGACCACCAAGCTCGCGGGCCTGCAGCACGGCGGCGTGCTCGCCGGCATGCTGACCGTGGCGGGCCTCACCATGGGCCTCGGCGGTCCGGTGCTCGGGTCCCTGAAGGTCTGGACCACGCTGGGCTGCCTCGGCTCGGCCCTCGCCCTTCTGGCCATCGCGGCGGGTGGCCTGGCGGGCGCCGACTTCCCCTTGCGGGTGCCGGTCTTCGCCCTCGGCCTGTTCAACGGCATCTTCGCCGTAGCGGCCATCGGCTCGATGATGGCGCTGGCCGGGGCCGGCGGCGAGGCCGAGCGCGGCACGCGGATGGGCGTCTGGGGCGCGGCCCAGGGCGTGGCCTTCGGAGCCGGCGGATTCCTCGGCACCGTCGCGGTGGACCTGGCCCGCCTCGTCACGCCGCGCGTGGTCGACGCCTATGCCAGCGTGTTCGCCGCCGAGGCGCTGCTCTTCCTGTTCGCCGCCGCCCTGGCTCTGCGCATCGCCCATGCTCCCATGACCCAAGCCCCAGCAACCCAGGTGCCGCGGGGCCGGCGTCAGCAGCTGTCGTTCGAGACATCGCTATCCACGAGGTGAGATCATGGCGGCCGACCGGGACACCGACCTCGAAACCTACGATGTGGTGGTTGTGGGCGGTGGCCCGGCGGGGGCCACCGCGGCGACCGACCTCGCGCGCAGCGGGCGGCGCGTGCTGCTCCTCGACAAGCCCGGACGGATCAAGCCCTGTGGCGGCGCCATCCCGCCGCGCCTGATCCGCGATTT
This sequence comes from Methylobacterium sp. Leaf111, assembly GCF_001423285.1. NCBI lineage: Bacteria > Pseudomonadati > Pseudomonadota > Alphaproteobacteria > Hyphomicrobiales > Methylobacteriaceae > Methylobacterium > Methylobacterium sp. Leaf111. The sequence continues at coordinate 569,272 of NZ_LMNE01000001.1, forward strand.
CGCCATCCCCGACCATCTCCTTGTCGCGCGAATCCGCTCGGCCCGGATGGTCTCGCCCCGGGACAAGCGCGTGGACATGCCGATCGGCGACGGCTTCGTCGGCATGGTCGACCGGGCCGACTTCGATCCCTGGCTGCGGGAGCGGGCCGCCGCCGCGGGCGCGGTGCTCCGGCCCGCCACCTTCCGACACATCGAGCGCGACGCGGAGGGAGTCGCCGTGCACTATCTCCAGGACGGCTTTCCCCGCGCCGCCCGGACGCGCCTCGTCATCGGGGCCGACGGGGCGAGTTCGGCGGTGGGCCGCGCCGAGATCCCCGGCCACGCCGCCATGCGGCAGGTCTTCGCCTATCACGAGATCGTCCGCCTGCCCGAGGGGGATGCGCACGACGTCGAGGCCACGCGCTGCGACGTCTATTACCAGGGTAAGCTCTCGCCGGACTTCTACGCCTGGGTGTTCCCGCACGGCGACACGGTGAGCATCGGCACCGGGAGTGCCCGCAAGGGCTTCTCCCTGCGGGGCGCCATCCGGGCCCTGCGCGCCTCCACCGGCCTCGAGGCGGGCGAGACCGTCCGCCGCGAGGGCGCCCCCCTGCCCCTGAAGCCCCTGCGCCGCTGGGACAACGGCCGCGACGTCCTCCTCACCGGGGACGCCGCCGGCATCGTCGCGCCGGCCTCCGGCGAGGGCATCTACTACGCCATGCTCGGCGGACGCCTCGCCGCCGAGGCGGGCCAAGCCTTCCTCGCCACGGGGCAGGCCCGGGCCCTCGCGGGCGCGCGCCGCAACTTCATGCGGCTGCACGGACGCGTCTTCCTGATCCTGCGGATCATGCAGGCGGTCTGGTATCGCAACGACGGCCTGCGCGAGCGCTTCGTGTCGATCTGCCGGGATCGCGACGTGCAGCAGCTGACCTGGGATTCCTACATGAACAAGGAGCTGGTCCGGGCCAAGCCCGCGGCCCATGCGCGAATCTTCTTCAAGGATCTCGCGCACCTGTTCCGCTGGGTCTCGCCGTGAATCCCACCATGGCTCTCGACGGGGCGAGCGGCTGGGCGCCGGCCGGAATCGCCGCCATCACGGCGATCCTGGTGGCGCTGGCGGGTGGCCTCCTGACCACGACCGGGCCCTGGTACCAGGCCCTCAGGCGCCCCGCGTGGAAGCCGCCGGACTGGGCCTTCGGCCCGGTCTGGACCACGATCTTCACGCTGACGGCGATCTCGGCGGTGCTCGCCTGGAACGCCGATGCGAGCCCGGCGGCCCGGGCGGCCCTGGTGGCCGCCTACGCTGTCAACGCCGTGCTGAACATCGCCTGGAGCGGCCTGTTCTTCCGCCTGCGCCGGCCGGACTGGGCCTTCGTCGAGGTGCTGTTCCTGTGGCTGTCGATCGCGGTGCTGATCATCGTCACAGGGCGCGTGCACGGGATGGCTGCCCTTCTCCTGCTGCCCTACCTCCTCTGGGTCGGGATCGCCGCCTGCCTGAACCGGGCGATCGTCCGCCTCAACGGTCCGTTTCGGAGCGCGTGAGCGATGGAGGCCTTTCTTGCCAGCGGTCACCTCGTGGACGCCATCCTGCTCCTCGTGGCCATCGAGGCGTTGGGACTGATCCTGTGGAGCCGTCGGGCGCAGGGCGTCTGGCCGCTCGCGCTCCTGTGCAATCTGACCGCCGGCGCGGCCCTGATGCTGGCGCTGCGCGGCGCCCTGACCGGTGCCGGCTGGCCCGTGATCGCCGGATGCCTCGCCGGGGCCGGGCTGGCGCACCTCACCGAGATGGCGCTGCGCCTCGGCCTCCTCGCCCCGCCCGTCCGCCTTCGCGATCCCCACGACACGCCCATCTGACCACCCCCCAGACCCCACAGTTCCGGAGAGACGCCATGGACTACCGCCGCACCGCTCTCCGTCTGGGGACCGGCCTCGTCGTGGGATTGGCCGCCCCGGGCGTCTCGATCCATGGCGCCTCGGCCCAGGATGCCGAGCTGATCAAGCGCGGCGAGTACCTGGCGACCGCCGGAGACTGCGTCGCCTGCCACACGGCACCGGACGGGAAGCCCTTCGCCGGCAACTACGTGCTCAACACGCCGATCGGGAAGATCCGCACGCCGAACCTGACCCCGGACCCGGAGACCGGCCTCGGCCGGTGGAGCGCGGACGACTTCTACCGCGCCTTCCACGAGGGCATCACCAAGGACGGCTCCTACCTCTACCCGGCCTTTCCCTTCGCCTGGTACACGAAGGTCACCCGCGCCGATTCCGATGCGATCTTCGCCTATCTGAAGTCGCTGCCGGCGGTGCACGAGCCGCGCAAGCCCTCCGAGATTCCCTTCCCCTTCAACATCCGCACGGCACTCATCACCTGGCGCACCGCCTTCTTCACGGCCGGCGAATTCCAGCCGGACCCGCAGGCGAGCGCCGAGGTCAACCGCGGCGGCTACCTCGTCGAAGGGCTCGGGCATTGCGGCATGTGTCACAACGCCAACAAGATCGTCGGGAACAGCGGCCTGGCCGGCAAGCTCGGCGGCGGCGTCATCGACGGCTGGTACGCCCCCAACATCACCCCCGACGACCATACCGGCATCGGTGGCTGGAGCGACGACCAGGTCGTGACCTACCTGAAGACCGGCGCCGCCCCGGGGAACCAGCCAGGCGTCGCGGCGGGCCCGATGCGCCAGACCATCCAGGAATCCCTGTCGAAGATGACCGATGCGGACCTGAAGGCGATGGTGGCCTACCTGCGCACGCAGAAGGCCAAGGAGAGCTACAAGGTCAAGGACATCCAGGCCTTCAACCAAGCCGACGCCCCCGGTGCGGCGACCTATCTCAGCTACTGCTCCTCCTGCCACAAGCCGGACGGGAAGGGCGTCGAGGGGGCGATCCCGGCGCTCGCCGGCAACACCTCGGTGCAGGCGCAAGGCCCCGAGACGGTGATCCGCGTCATCCTCGGCGGCCTCTCGGCCCAGAACGGCTACGCGCCGATGCCCGCCATCGGCGCGGGCATGACCGACCAGGAGGTGGCCGACGTCACCGACTACGTCCGCAATGCCTGGGGCAATGCCGCCCCGGTGATCAGCGAGCGCGGCGTCGTCGCCACGGCGCGCAAGGTGACCGAGACGATGCTGGCCGGCACCGCGCCCTGCGCGGAGATCGCCCAGCCGGAGATCGCCAAGGCGGTGGCCGAGTCGGGGGCCGCCCAGAGCCTCGCGGGCCTCGCCCCCGAGAACTTCATCCCGATCCTCAACGCGCTCTTACCGAAGATCAAGGCCGCCGTCCCGGACGCCAAGGGCGACGACATCGTCAACGGGCTGACGACAGCCTTCTGCAAGGCCGGACGGAACGACACGCGCTACGACAAGGCCGGATGGCATGCGGTGATCGGCAGCTTCGCCAGCGTGACCTATGCCCAGCTCAAGAATCCCGAGCTGAAGGCCTCGACCATGGGTTCGACGCCCACGCCCTGACGGGATCGCCTCGAACGGGGCGGGTCGCGAAGACGGTGGACCCTGCGCCGCGGATCCTGCCGCGACGGGCCGCCCGGCATGGGCTCCGCTCCTGCGCCGGTGATGCGCCTCCCTAGCTCGCCATGGTGACGACGAGCGGGCCGTTGCGGGTTGCGACGACCGTGTGCTCGTACTGGACCGTGGGCGCCTGCGGCCGGCTGTAGAGGGTCCAGGGATCGTCCCCGTCCTCGGCGAATTCGGCCCCGAGGGAGAGGAATGGTTCGACGGTGAAGACCAGGCCCTCCGTCGCGACCCGGCGCTCGGAGGCGTCGGGCCAGGTGGCGATCTCGGTGGGCTCCTCGTGGAGGGAGTGGCCGACCCCGTGGCTCGCCAGGTTGCGCACCAGCGTGTAGCCGTTCCGGCGCGCGAAGGCGCCGACCGCCTGGCCGATGGCGGCGATCGGCTTGCCGGTGCCGACCTGGCGCAGGCCGGTCCACATCGCCCGGCGGCCATCCTTGCACAGCCGCTCCACCGCGCGGGTCACGGGCGGCACGGGGAACGAGGCGCCGGTATCGGCGAAGTAGCCGTCCTTCGCCGCGGAGACGTCGATGTTGACGAGGTCGCCCGGAGCGATCCGGCGGTCCCCCGGGATGCCGTGGGCGACCTCTTCGTTGACGCTGATGCAGGTGGCCCCGGGAAAGCCGTAGGCCAATTCCGGCGCCGGCTGGGCGCCGGCCGCCTCCAGGAGCCGGCGTCCGATCCGGTCCAGCTCAGCCGTCGTCATCCCGGGCTCGATGGCCTTCCCCATCGCGTCCAGCGTCTGGGCAACGATGCGCCCGATCCGCTTCAGCGCCGCCAAGTCGTCGTCGCTCGATACCGTCATGTCGCTGTCCCTCGGGGCCGCCCGAATGGCCGGCCGCGCGCATCGCCGCTCGTCGCGGCATTCCCATAGCGGATCGTCGGCCCCGGGACGACGGCGGCTCCCGCATGGCGGCCCTCGACGGTCGCGGGGCGATGCCCCGGCTTGCGGATCGCACCGGATCGCGTCACCAGCACCGGGATGGCCCAAACCCGCTCCCCCGACGCCGTTTCGGACCTGCCGATCGAGGACGCCCTCCCGGCCTTGCGCGACGCCCTCGTCGGAGGGCCGGCCGCGGTGCTAGTGGCACCGCCCGGCGCGGGCAAGACCACCCGGGTGCCGCTGGCCCTCCTCGACGCGCCCTGGTTGCGGCCCACCGACAAGATCATCCTGCTGGAGCCGCGCCGCCTCGCCGCCCGCGGGGCCGCCGAGCGCATGGCCGCTACGCTGGGCGAGCGCGTCGGCGACACGGTCGGCCTGCGGGTCCGGCTCGGCTCGAAGATCTCCGGCCGTACCCGGATCGAGGTCGTCACCGAGGGCGTCTTCACCCGCATGATCCTCGACGACCCGGAACTCACCGGCGTGGGCGCCGTCCTGTTCGACGAGTTCCACGAGCGCTCCCTCGACGCGGATCTCGGCCTCGCCCTGGCCCTCGATACGCAAGGAGCACTGCGCGAGGACCTGCGGATCCTCGTCATGTCGGCGACCCTCGACGGCGCACGGGTCGCCGGCCTACTCGGCACGGCGCCGGTGATCGAATCGGAGGGGCGCGCCTACCCGGTGGAGACGCGCTACTGGGACCGCGACCCGAACCGGCGCATCGAGGAGGTCATGGCCGAGGCCATCCTGCGGGCCCTGCGCGCCGATCCGGGCTCGGTCCTGGCCTTCCTGCCGGGCCAGGGCGAGATCCGCCGGGTCGCGACGCTGCTGGCCGACAAGGTCGACGCCGTCACCGAGATCGCGCCGCTCTACGGGGCGCTGACGCCCGCCGAGCAGGACCGCGCCGTGGCGCTTGCGCCGCCGGGCCGGCGCAAGGTGGTGCTCGCGACCAGCATCGCCGAGACCTCGCTGACCATCCAGGGCGTGCGCATCGTCGTCGATTCCGGACTGTCGCGCGTGCCCGTCTACGAGCCCGGCCTCGGGCTGACCCGCCTCGTCACCGCGCGGGCCTCGCGGGCCTCCGTGGACCAGCGCCGGGGACGCGCCGGGCGCACCGAACCGGGCATCTGCCACCGCCTCTGGGCGGAGGCCGCCACCAACGCCCTCGAGCCCTTCACCCGCCCGGAGATCCTCGCCGCCGACCTCTCGGGCCTGGTGCTCGACTGCGCCGCCTGGGGCGTTTCCGATCCCGCGACCCTCGCCTTCCTCGACCCACCGCCCGCGCCCGCCCTGACCGAGGCGCGGGCGATGCTGCGCGACCTCGGAGCGATCAAGGGCGAAGGGCGGCTCACGGAGACCGGCCGGGCCCTGCGTGCCCTGCCCCTGCCGCCGCGCCTCGCCCGCATGGTTGTCGGCGCGGCCGGATACGGCACAGCCCGCGCGGCGGCGGATCTCGCGGCGGTACTGGTCGAGCGCGGCCTCGGCGGGGACGACACCGACGTGACCCATCGGGCCGAGCGCTTCGCCCGCGATCGCGGCCAGCGGGCCGGCGACATGCGCCGCCTCGCCCAGGGCTGGGCCCGGCAGGCGGAGGGCTTCGCCGGCAAAGCCGTCGGCGCACCGGCCGGGCTCGACATGGGCGAAGCCGGGCCGCTCCTCGCACTGGCCTATCCCGACCGCGTCGCCCGCGCCCGGGGCCGCGACGGCGAGTTCGTGATGGCCAATGGCCGGGCCGGACGCGTCGATGCGGCCTCGGCCCTGGCCCGGGCGCCGTTCCTCGTCGTCGCCGAGCTCACCGGCAGCGCCGCCCAGGGGCGCATCCTGTCGGCGGCCCCGATCACCCTGGAGGCGATCGAGGCGTTGTTCGGACCGGTGATCGAGGCAGCGACGCAGATCGCCTTCGATCGGAGCGCCCGCGCCCTGCGGGCCCGCTCCCTGCGGCGCCTCGGAGCGCTTACCCTGGGGGAGCGCACCCTGCCCGTCCCGGCCGACCTCGCCTCGGCGGAGATCCTAGCGCGGGGCGTCGGCGAGATCGGTCTCCAGGCCCTGCCGTGGACGCCCGCGCTGACGCAGTGGCGCGCCCGCCTGCAGTTCCTGCGCACGGCCGATCCCGAGACCTGGCCCGACCTGTCCGACGCCCACCTCGTGTCCACGATCGAGGCCTGGCTGGCGCCCGAGATCGTCGGGCGCACCAGCCTCGATGCGATCGGTGCCGACGACCTGGCCCGCGCCCTCCAGGCGCTCCTGCCCTGGTCCCTGCGCGCCCGGCTCGATGCGGAAGCCCCGACACACGTCGAGGTACCCACCGGCTCGCGCATCGCCCTCGATTACGAGGCCGAGGGCGGGCCGGTGCTCGCCGTCCGGGTGCAGGAGCTGTTCGGGCTCGAACGCCATCCGAGCATCGCCGGGGGACGCATCCCCCTGGTGCTGCACCTGCTCTCGCCGGCCTCGCGGCCGATCCAGATCACCCGCGACCTGCCGGGTTTCTGGCGCGGGTCGTGGAGCGCGGTGCGCTCGGAGATGCGCGGGCGCTATCCCCGCCATCCCTGGCCCGAGGACCCGATTGCCGAGCCGCCGACCCGGCGGGTGAAGCCGAGGGGCACGTGAGCGAACGCCTCCACTCCCCCCTCGCCCTCTACGATCCGCGCGGGCGGCTCGCGGTCTCAGCCTACCGGTACCTGCTGATCCGCGCGCTGCTCCTCGGCTCCGGGCTGCTCTGCCTCGGCATCTGGCTCGCGAGCCTCGGCCTGCGCTGGGTCGGGTTCCTCGCGGTTGCCGGGATCCTGCCGGTGATGGGGGCGACGGCGATCCAGACGGTCCGGCGCCTGCACGACCGGAACCGCAGCGGCGGCTGGCTCGGCCTGTATGTCCTGGCGGAAACCGTCGGCGTCCTGCCCCTGGAGCGGGCCGTCGACACCCATCCCCTCCCCGTCATCGCCCTCGTGTCGGCGATGCTCGGCGTCTTCGTCTGGTTCTTCGTCGAGACGGTGTTCCGGGCGGGGAGCCCCGGGACCAACCGGTACGGTCCGGTCCCCGCAGCGCGTTGAGCGGGTCAGGCCGCGCGCCGGGCGGCCAGGACAATGCGGGCGGCGCTCCGGCTCGGGGGCTCGTCGTCCGGCAGCCGCATCAGGCTGTCGATGCGCGCGAGGGCTTCCACCTGCGCCTCCCGCGCCGGCTCACCCGCGAGGAGCGGCGCCACCGCCTCGGCGAGGCGCGGGGCCGTGCACTCGGCCTGGATGAATTCCGGCATGGCATTCCGCCCGAGGATCAGGTTCGGCAGCACGATCGTGGGCACCTGGATGAGGCGGCGGGCCACCGCCTCCTCGATCCGCGAGACCTTGTAGGCGACCACCATCGGCACGCCGGCCAAGGCCAGTTCCAGGGTGACGGTGCCCGAGGCCGCCAGGGCCGCCCGGGCCCGGCGGAAGGTGGCGTGCTTGGCCGCCTCGCCGTGCACGAGGGTGACCGGGCTGTCCCACGACAGCGCGAGGCGCTCGATCAGGGCCCTGTGCCGGGTCACCGCCGGCAGCACCGCCTCGATCGGGCCGAAGCGCGCCGTGAGCCGCGCCAGGGTGGCGCCGAAGACCGGCATCAGCCGCTCGATCTCCGAGCGGCGCGAGCCCGGCAGGATCGCCAGGACCGGCTGCCCCGTCATCCGGGCCTCGGCCTCGACGGGGTCCGGCCGCAGCTCCCCGAGCCGCTCGATCAGCGGGTGGCCGACATAGGTGCAGGCGGGGCCGTGAAGGCGCCGGTGCGCCTCCGGCTCGAACGGCAGGAGGGCCAGGACGTGGTCGATGAAAGGGCGCATCTTCGCCGCCCGCCACGGACGCCAGGCCCAGACGCTCGGAGAGACGTAGTCGACGATGGGCAGGTCCGGAATCCGCTTGCGTACCCGCGAAGCGACCGCGTGGGTGAAGCCGGGGCTGTCGATGATGACGAGGACGTCCGGCCGGGCCTCGACGACGTCGCGCACGGTCTGGCGGATACGGCGCAGCAGGGTGCGCAGCCGGGCGGCCACCGGCAGGTAGCCCATCACCGCCACGTCATCGATGGGAAACAGCGAGGCGAAGCCCTCCGCCACCATGGCCTCGCCGCCGACGCCGCCGAAGCGGATCGGCCGGTCGGACAGCTCGCGCAGGCCGCGCATCAGCTTGGCCCCGAGCTGATCCCCGGAATCCTCGCCGGCCACCAGCCAGATCGTCCGCTCGCTGTGCGGTGCGTTCATGATCCCGATCCCGTTCCGGCCTCCGGGCCGCCCGCGTCGGCGCCGAGGCCGAGGAGAAAGAGGCCCGCCCGGTCCGCGGCCGCGATCGTGGCCGGACGGTCGATGATCAGGGTGAAGGCCGCCTGGATGGCGAGGCCGGCGCAGCCCGCCGCCGCCGCGTTCGCCACCGTGCGGGGGCCGATCGCCGGCAGGTCGACGCGCAGGTCCTGACCGATCTTGGCGCATTTCACCAGCACGGTGCCGGGCTGCGCGCTGCCGTAGCCGAAGGGGCGGCGTCCGAGCATCCGGGCCCGGGCCAGCATCCGGTCGGTCCCCTCCGGACCCTCGACGGCCAGGGCCCGCTGCCCGACGACGACGGAGGCCTGGCCGACATCGAAATCCGACAGGGCCGCCAGTAGGGCGCGGCCGGTGACGATGGACTCCCGCGCCGCGGCATCGGGCGCGTGCCGGCCGAGCAGGCCCTCGGGCGTGAGAAGATCCGGGGCGACCTCGTGGACGCCGACCACCCCGTGGCCGTGCTCTTCCAGGAGCGCCAGGGCGCCGCGCAGGAGGCGGTCGTCGCCCCCGCCGGAGATGGCCTTGAGGGCGTCGCGGTTGCGCAGGGCCGCGGCGGCGTTGAGGATCGCGGCCGGGTTCGGCCTGGACACGCCGCCGGCCGGCACCACGGTGACCGGCCCCCAGGCCTTGAGGATCGCCAGGATGCCGGCGATGTCAAGGAGGTCGACGGTGGCGTCCGCACGGGCGCGCATCGCCCGCTCGGCGAAGCCCCGGATGGCCAGGACGCGGAACGGCCGTCCGGCCCGGTCGAGGGAGGTGGCCACGAGTTCCGGCAGGCGGCCGGCGCCCGCCACCAGGACTAGCGCCGCCGGTGCGGGAGCGATGCGCACCACCGGCACCGGGTTCGCGCTCAAGCGGCGCCCGGCGTCTCGCGCGGGGTGCAGAGCGAACGCTTGCCGCCGGCGCGGATGAAGGCGACGATCTCGGCCACGGCGCGGTGGGTCTCGAACTCGGCGGCGACGTCCTCGAGCCGCTCCATCAGCGTGCCCTCGTTGGCGAAGAGCAGCCGATAGGCACGCCGCAGGGTGTGGATGTCCTCCCGGGCGAAGCCACGCCGCTGAAGGCCGATGATGTTGAGGCCCGATAAGTAGGCCCGGTTGCCCAGGGCCATCCCGTAGGGGATGCAGTCGTTCTCCAGTCCCGACAGGCCGCCGACGAAGGCGTGCGCCCCGACGCGCGCGAACTGGATCACGGCGGCACCGCCGCCGAGGATGGCGTAGTCGCCGACGCTGCAATGGCCGGCGAGCATGACGTTGTTCGAGAACACGACGCCGTCGCCGACCCGGCAATCGTGCCCGACATGCGAATTGGCGAGGAAGGTGCAGTGATCGCCGACCGTGGTCTCGAGCCCACCCCCGGCCGTGCCGGGATTCATGGTCACGCCCTCGCGGATCAGGCAATCGGCGCCGATCGTGAGGGTCGAGGCCTCGCCCTTGAACTTCAGGTCCTGCGGCGGATGGCCGATGGAGGCGAAGGGATAGAGCCGGGTCCGGGGGCCGATCGTGGTCTGGCCGGCCACCACGACGTGGCTGACCAGCTCGCAGCCCGCCCCGAGGGTCACGGCCGGGCCGACATGGCAGAACGGACCGATCCGGACGCCCTCGCCCAGGGTCGCGCCGTCCTCGACCACCGCGCTCGGGTGGATCTCCGCGGCGGCGCTCACTCCGTCACCAGCATCGCGCCGATCTCGGCCTCGGCGACGAGGACGCCGTCGACCCGCGCCTCGCCCCGGAACCACCACATGGTCCGCCGGTGGTTCGTCTTGGTCATGTGGTAGCGCACGGTGTCGCCAGGCACGACGGGCTTGCGGAACTTGCACTTGTCGATGGTCATGAAGAACACCTGCTTGGTGCGCAGCTCGTCGCTCATGATGTGGCGGCAGCAGATGGCGCCCGCGGTCTGGGCCATGCCCTCGATCAGCAGGACGCCGGGAAACACCGGCAGGCCGGGGAAATGCCCGGTGAATTGCGGCTCGTTGATCGTGACGTTCTTGATCCCGACGCAGCTCCGGTCGCCGTCGATCTCGACGATCCGGTCGATCATCAGGAAGGGATAGCGGTGCGGCAGGAGTTCCAGAACCGTCTGGATGTCAGCCGAGCCGAGTTCACGCGGCATGTCGCTCATCGATTGCAATACCCTGCTGCGCGTCGGCGCCTCCGCCGCCCGCCTTTTTCCCGTGTGTCGCCAGACCTGGAGGATGCGCCTTCATTCGGCAGAAGCCCGGCGGATGCAAGCCCTCGGCGACGAATGCGGCGGCAACATGCCGTTCCCGCTCCCGGATGGACGCGGCCGCGCCTCACGCCTTCGGGTCGTCTCCGCCGGTGGACCGCTCGGCCAGGCGCGCCAGCGTGGTCAATTCGCGGAACCAGGCCCTCACGGGCTTGGCCGGGGTCCCGCCCCATCGGCTGCCGGGGGGGACGTCGCGGTTCACGTTCGACGACCCCGCGATCTGGGAGCCCATGCCGATCCGCAGGTGGCCGACGACGCCGACCTGACCACCCAGGACGACGTAGTCCTCGAGGGTGGTGGAGCCGGAGATCCCGACTCCCGAAACGATCACGCAGTGGCGTCCGACGACGACGTTGTGGGCGATCTGCACGAGGTTATCGATCTTGGTGCCCTCACCGATGATGGTGTCGCGGCTGGCGCCACGATCGATCGTGGTGTTGGCGCCGATCTCGACATCGTCCTGAACGATGACCCGGCCGATCTGGGGCACCTTCAGGTGCCCGCCGGGGCCCATGGCGAAACCGAAACCGTCCTGCCCGAGGCGGGCGCCCGGATGGATGATGACCCGGTTGCCCAGGAGGGCGTGGGTCAGGGTGGCCCCGGCCCCGATCGCGCAGTCGCGCCCGATCCGGACGCGGGGGCCGATGCTGGCATTCGGCCCGATGACGGTGCCGGAGCCGATCTCGGCACCAGGGCCGACGACGGCCCCCGGATCGACCCGCACGCCGGGTTCGAGGCGGGCCTCGGGATGGATGTGCGCGCCCGGGGCGACGCCGGTGGAGCCGAAGAGCGAGGCGGGCCGCATCGCCTCCGGATGAAGCCGGGCCAGCAGGCCGGCATAGATCCGGTAGGGATCCCGCAGGACGAGGGCCACGGTCTCGGCCGGGACGCGCGGGGCGAACCGGGGCGACACGAGGCAGAGCCCCGCCCGGGTCGCCGCGAGGGCGTCGCCGTAGCGGGCGTTGTCCATGTAGGCGACGTCGGCCGGCGTGGCGGATTCCAGCGGCGCGGCGCCGGTGATCACGCCCTCGGGGTTCGCCCCCTCGGGAAGCGAAACGCCAGCAGCCTCGGCGATGGCGCCGAGGCTGAGGGTGGTGGTCGCGGAGAAGAAGATCGGATCTGACATGCCGTCACAACGCGCTGCCTCCCCGAAAGGAGGCAGCGCTCCGGGTCAGAACCGCGAGCCGCCGGAGAACCGGAAGGCCTGGAGCTGATCCTTGCCGACGCGGCCGAGGTAGTTGCCGGTCGCATCGTAGGCCTTCACACCTTCATCCTTCGAGAGGGCGTAGGCGTAGTCGAAGCGGATCGGACCCAGCGGCGAGTTCCAGAGGATCGATGCGCCGACCGAGGAGCGGATCGTCATCTTGTCGCGCACGTTCACGCATTCGGGTTCGACGCCGATGGTGTTCTGGTTGAAGTTACAGGCGCCGCCCGGAGCGATACCGTTGATGAAGGCATCGCCGTTCACGTTGAACTGCGTCCGGCCGTTATAGCCGAACAGCGTACCGGCATCGGCGAACACCGCGCCCTTCAGGCCGAGATCGCGCGGCACGCCGGGAAGCGGGAACTGAACTTCGACCGTACCGCCGAAGTAGGTCGAGCCGCCGATGGCGTTCGAGCGGCTGTCGCTGATGCCGACGTCGCGCGGGCCGATGCCGTTGGGCGCGAAGCCGCGGACCAGCGACGGTCCGAGGAAGAACTGGTCGGTGATGCGAAGGGGCTGGTCGTTCAGCGCCGTGATGTGGCCGCCCTGGAAGCGGACGAAGCCGACCACGTCCTCGTAGAGTTCCTTGTAGTACCGGGCGTCGCCGGTCACGCGGAAGAACTTCGAGTCGCCGCCCAGGCCCGCGACGTCGGGCTTCAGCTCGGCATAGAGACCGTTCCGGGGCGAGCCCAGGTTGTCGAGGGTCGAGTAGGCCAGCGTCAGGCCGGCGAGCGAGGTCAGCGTGCTGCCCTGCGAACCCTTGAGCGCGATCGAGGCCTCGCCGTCAAGGGCACAGTTCGGGTAGATCGCCTGACCACCGACGTTTCGCACCGGGTCACCCGGGTTCAGACCCGGAAGCGTCGTGTTCGCGGCGTAGGTCGCAGTGTAGCCGGAGATCGGGTTCGAACAGTCGTTGTACGGCCGCTTGACCGTGTTCGGGACCTTCAGCTCGGTGTTGTAGAGCGAGTAGCGCAGCGTGATGCCGAACTCTTCGGTGATCGGCAGGCCGACGCGGAGCTGGCCACCATAGACCGTGGTCTCGTAGCGCGAGTAGCGGGTCTGGTCGCTGTACTTGTAGAAGGCGTCGAAGCCGGCGGCGAGGCGGTAGCCGAGGAAGTACGGCTCGGTGAACGAGAAGTCGAAGCCGCGCGAGTACTGGCCACCGGTACCGGCCACGCGGACGTACTGGCCGCGTCCGAGGAAGTTCGACTCCGAGATCGAGACCTCGCCGATGATGCCGTCCTGGGTGGAGTAGCCGCCCGCCACCGAGAACGAGCCCGTGGGCTGATCCTCGACGTCGATGTTGATGATCACGCGGTCGGCCGAGGAGCCCGGCTCGTTGGAGAAGCGCACCTTCTTGAAGAAGCCGAGGCCGTTCAGGCGCCGCTCGGCCCGGTCGGTCAGCACCCGGTTGTAGGCATCGCCCTCGGTGATATCGAGCTCGCGCCGGATGACGTAGTCGCGGGTGCGGGTGTTGCCGCGGATGTTGATGCGCTCGACGTAGACGCGCGGACCGTCCTCGACCACGAAGCCCAGGGCCACGGTGTGGGTGGCGCGGTCGCGCTGGCCGGTGGGACGTACCTGAGCGAAGGGGTATCCCTGGCGCCCGACCTGGTTGGTCACGCCGTTAAGGGTCCGCTCCACGTCCTCGGCGTTGTAGACGTCGCCAACCTGGGCGCGGATCTCGCCGTCGAGGGTCTGGGTGTCGAGGCCCGGCAGGCGGGAATCGATCGCCACCGCGCCGACGCGGTACTGCTCGCCCTCATCGACGGTGACGGTGACGACCCAGCCGGCATCGCCCTCGCCCTCGACGTAGCGGGCATCGGCGTTGACGACGCGGAAGTCGGCGTAGCCGTTCTTCAGGTAGTAGCGCCGGACGATGTCGAGGTCGTTGGTGATGCGATCCGGGTCGTAGACGTCGGACGTCTTGATGAAGCTGAGGAAGTTCATCTCCGAAGAGGACATCAGCTCGCGCAGCTTGGACGACGAGTAGGCGCTGTTGCCCACGAAGTTGATCGCCTTGATGCCGGTCTTGTCGCCTTCCTCGATCACGTAGATCACGTCGAGGCGGCCGTTCGGCAGGTCCACCGTCCGGTAGGTCACCTTCGCCGTCCCGCGGCCCGCGCGGCGGTAGACTTCCTTGATGCGCTGGATGTCGGCCTGGACCACGGCCTCGCTGAAGGCGCCGCGCGCCTTGGCCTCGACCTCGCCCTCGAGGGTGGCCTTCTCGATCTTCTTGTTGCCCTCGAACACCACCCGGTTGATCAGGTTGTTCTCGCGGACGCTGACGACGGTGCTGGCGCCGCTGCGGGAGACCTTCACGTCGGAGAACATGCCGCTCGCCAGCAGGTTGCGGCGGGCTTCCTCGGGCGAGCCGGAGGCGGTGCCGGTCACGTAGGACCGGATGGTGTCGGCATCGACACGCTTGTTACCCTGGACGACGATCTGCTGCGCCTGAGCGGTTCCACCGAGAACAAGGCCAGCGGCCGCCGCGGCGACTAGGACGATGGTCTGTTCCGCCGACTTACGCCGGCGCTTCCCCGTCATCGACATCATGTAATCGCCCGTCTCTTTATATCTTCAGCGCGAGTTTGCACCCGCAATCAGGCGTCCGTTTTCCGGGCGTCCTGACATCTGGTCCCAAGCTCAGCTTCTATCGGGATTCCGGCGTTAAGCAAACGCCGGGGGGTCCTGCACACCGGGGATTTTGGGGAGACGTGGCCTTCCGGTCACTTAACGCCCCGGCCCGATCGTCGAACAGGGTCAACAAACGGTTGCGCGCGAAACCCGGAGGTTCCGCGCGCGCGACGGATTGTGGTTAAGATCGAGGCGGTTGCGTGTCCCGTAGCGGGACCGGAGCGCGAACGCCGAACGGTCGCGCCCAGGCGTGTTCAGGTTCCGCGTGCGCCCCAGGACGCGCCGAGGTTGAGAATGTCGTTCCAGGCGGCGAACAGCATTAGGAACAGCACGAGGGCGAGGCCGATGCGGAAACCGATCTCCTGGGCCCGCTCGCTCAGCGGCCGGCCGCGGACGGCCTCGAAGGCGTAGAACAGCAGGTGGCCCCCATCGAGCAGGGGCACGGGGAAGAGGTTGAGGAGGCCGATCGAGACCGAGAGCAGCGCGATCAGCCCGATCAGGCCCCCGAGGCCGCCGCTCTGGGCCACGGCACCCGACACGCGGGCGATCCCGATCGGTCCGGAGAGCTGATCGGGGGATTCCCGGCCGGTGACCAGCTTGCCGATGTAGTCGATCGTCCGGTCGACCACGAAGTAGGTCTCGTAGGTCCCGAGGCCGAGGGACTGGACCGGGCCGTAATGCACGAGCTTCGCCTCGCTCGCCTTCGGACCCTGGATCCCGAGCCGGCCGAAGCGGTGACGACCGAACGGCGTCACATCCTCCTTGCGCTCGGGCACGGCCACGAGCTCGCGGGTCTCGCCGCCGCGCTCGACCGTGAAGGTCAGGCTGGAGCCGGCCGCCCCCGAAACCGTCCGCTGCATGTCGGTGAAGCTGTTGACCCGCGATCCGCCGATGGCGCGGATCACGTCGCCGGGCTCGAAGCCGGCCCGGGCGGCGGCACTGTCGGGCATCACGGCCTCGACGCGGGCCGGCGTCTCGTAACGCCCTCCGAAATAGATGGCGCCGGAGAACAGCGCGATGGCGAGGATGAAGTTGGCGATCGGTCCCGCGGCCACGATGGCGGCGCGCTTCGGCAGGGGCTGCGTCGGGAAGCTGGTGGCCCGCTCCTGTGGGGACATGCGGGCCAGGGCCTCGGGATCCGGAACGCTGGCACCGTTGGCGTCGCCGTGGAACTTCACGTAGCCGCCGAGGGGGATCGCCGAGAGCTTCCAGCGCGTCCCATGCCGGTCGTTGAAGCCGAATAGTTCCGGTCCGAAGCCGAGGGAGAAGGCGTGAACGCCGACCCCGCACCAACGCCCCACCAGGAAATGTCCCATCTCGTGCACGAACACGACGATGCTCAGCACGATCAGGAAGGGGATCACGGCGCCGAAGAAGCCGCTCGCCGTGCCGCCCATGGCGTTCAGAAAGTCCATTGGTCGATCCTCTCGGCCTCCCCCGGGGCCGTCGCTCCGCTGTAGCAGATCGGATGCGTCGAACGCGAACGCAAACCTTTTGGCCGGGGTTTGCGGTCGCAGGGGCGCATCGCGCGGCGCTGTCCCCGCATTCCCGGGGTCAGGGTAAAGAACCGCGCCGGCTTCGACTGCGCGCTCGACGTCCTCAGTGCCCGCCGCCGCCGGCCGCCGCACGGGGCCGCCGGATGAAGGGCACGGCGCAGGCCATGGCCACGAACAGGACGGTCAGAACCAGGAAGACGTCGGTGAATCCCATCACCAGACCTTGGACCCGCACGGTGTTCATCATGGCCTTCAGCGCCATCGCGTCGGCATCGCCGCCGAGCATCTCGAACTGCCGGCGGGTCATGTCCAGGCGCTCCAGCACGGCGGTGTTGGTCCAGGTGAAGCGCTCGTGCAGGCGGGCGAGGTGAAGGTCCCAGCGGTCGTTCAGGATGGTGTTGATCAGCGCGAGCCCGACGGCCCCGCCGAGGTTGCGGGTGAGGTTGTAGAGGCCCGAGGCATTCTTCATGCGCGCCGGCGGCAGGGTGCCGAGGGCGATGTTGTTGATCGGGATCATGCACAGCATCAGCGAACAGCCCCGCAGGATCTGCGGCACCAGGAGTTCCCAGAAGTCCCAGTCCTTGGTCAGGCCCGTGACCATCCAGGTGCCGGTGGCGAACCCGAGGAAGCCGAGCGCCATCATCAGGCGCGGGTCGACCTTGCCCGAGAAGCGCCCGGCGATCGGCGCGGTGGCGAACATGCAGAGGCCCGAGACGAACATCGTCTCGCCGATCTGGAGCGCCGAGTAACCGCGCACGCGCCCGAGATAGACCGGGTAGAGGTAGGTCAGGCCGTAGAGGCCGATGCCCAGGACGAAGCTGAAGAGGCAGCCGGCCGTGAAGTTGCGGTCGGAGAAGGCGCGCAGGTCGACGATGGGCTCGGCGGCCGTGAAGGCCCGCCAAAAGAAGGCGGGTCCGGCGGTCAGGCACACCACCGCGCAGGCGAAGACCGCCTCGTCGGCGAGCCAGTCGTGGTTCGGACCTTCTTCCAGCACGTATTCGAGGCAGCCGAGCATCAGCGCCATGAACACGAGGCCGAACCAGTCGAAGCGCTTGAACAGGGCCAGGTTCGGCTCGTCGAAATCGACCAGCAGGTAGGTCGACACCGTCACGAAGATCCCCGGCACGACGTTGACGAGGAACAGCCAGTGCCAGTCGAACAGGTCGGTGAGGTAACCGCCGACGGTCGGCCCGATGGTGGGCGCGAGCGTCGCCACGAGGCCGATCATCGGCGAGACGATGGAGCGCTTCGAGGGCGGGAAGATCGTGAAGGCGGAGGCGAAGACCGTGGGGATCATACCGCCGCCGATGAAGCCCTGCGCGGCCCGCCAGACGATCATCTCGTCGATCGAGGTGGAGGTGGCGCACATCAGGCTCATCAGCGTGAAGCCGCCGGCCGAGATCACGAACATCCAGCGCGTCGAGACGACCCGCGACAGGAAGCCGGAGAGCGGGATCGAGATCACCTCGGCGATGAGGTAGCTGGTCTGGACCCAGGGGATCTCGTCGCCCGAGGCCGACAGACCCGCCTGGATCTCGGCGAGCGACGCCGAGACGATCTGGATGTCCAGGATCGCCATGAACATCCCGAACACCATGCAGACGAACGCCACCATCCGGCGGCGGTCGAGCGGCGGCTCGGCGGCCGGTGCGGCCGGTCCCAGGGTGGCGGTCGCGGCCATCGCTGGCGCCTAGTGCCGGGCGGCCGTGCGGAGGCGGTCGTCTCCGGCCGCGGTCTCGGCGTTCTCGCGGGTGTCCACCCGGACGGTCACGGAAAGGCCGGGCCGCAGGAGGCCCGCTCGGGCAACGTCCGCCGGTACGTGGACCCGCACCGGCAGGCGCTGGACGATCTTGGTGAAGTTGCCGGTGGCGTTGTCGGGGGGCAGCAGGCTGAAGACCGAGCCGGAGGCGGGGGAGAGTGACTCGACCTCGCCGACGATATCGCGATCCGGATAGGCATCCACCGCGATGTGCACGCGCTGGCCCGGATGCATGCGCTCGACCTGGGTCTCCTTGAAGTTCGCGTCGATGCGGACGCTCTCCAGGGGAACCAGGGCGGCGATGCGCGAGCCCGGGGAGACATAGGCGCCGGCCTCCGCGGCCTTGTTGCCGATCACGCCGTCGAAGGGCGCCCGGATCGTCGTGAAGTCCAGATCGCGCGCGGCCCGTGCCTCGGCGGTGCGCAATTCGGCGGCGAGGCCCTCCGCCTCCTTGCCCTGCGCGCGCAGCACCTCGACATTGGCGCGCATGGCCACGAGGGCGGCCTCGGCCCCCTTCACGGCGGCGTCCGTCCGGTCGCGGTCGGCCCGCGCCTGCTCGATCCGCGCCTTGGCGACGAAGTCGACCTTCTCGAGCTGCTGCTGGCGGGCGTAATCGGCCGTGGCGCGGACCGCATCGGCCCGGTTGGCATCGATCTGGGCCGAGGCCTGCAGCATCTGCGCCTGCGCCGCCTCGACCTGCCGGGCGATCCGGGCGATGGCCGCCTGCTGGGTGACGAGCTTGTCGTGGGCGGCCTGCGCGGCGAGGCGGTAATCGCCGTCGTCGATCCGGGCGATGACGTCGCCCCTGTGCATCATCTGCCCGTTCACGACCGGAACCGCCGCGAGATAACCCGGGATCTTGGCGGCCAGGACCGAGATGTCGGCCTGGACATAGGCGTCGTCGGTGCTGACGAAGAACCGTCCGACGGTCCACCAGGCCTGCGCCTTGTAGGCCCCCCCGCCGAGGGCGGCGAGAAGCAGCGTTGCCAGAACGACGGTGCGCGTCCGCCGGGGCTTGACGCGGGCTTCGCCCGTCGACGGCGCGATGACCGCCGGCGTCATCGGCTGGGCCGGCGCGGCGGCCGGTGACGCCGAGACGGTCCGCGTCTCGACGGCGTCGGCTCGGATAGCGTCGCCTTGGGCCGGCACGGCCCGAAACCCGTCGTCCTGGCGCAAGCTCATGGCATCGATCTCATGGCTTCGATCCGGTTCTTCGAGAGAATTGACCGAACCGTTCGGTCATTTTCGGGGCTGCGAACGCTGGCGCGACCCGAGTGCTTGGGATATTGTGACTGAACCGTTCGGTCAATGAGGGTCAGGGCCATGGGGACCGCAGAGGCCCCGCGCGATGCGCGGGAGCGCACATCAGGGGAGACCGACAAGCGTCGCCAGATCCTCGACGGGGCGCGCGCGGTCTTCATGGCATCGGGCTTCGACGGGGCGAGCATGGGCGAGATCGCCAAGGCGGCGGGCGTCTCGAAGGGGACCCTCTACGTCTACTTCGACAGCAAGGAGGCGCTGTTCGAGGATCTGGCGCTCGCCGAGAAGCGGGGTCTCGCGGAGGTGCTGTTCCGGCTCGATGCGGACG
Organism: Methylobacterium sp. Leaf111; assembly: GCF_001423285.1. Taxonomy (NCBI): domain Bacteria; kingdom Pseudomonadati; phylum Pseudomonadota; class Alphaproteobacteria; order Hyphomicrobiales; family Methylobacteriaceae; genus Methylobacterium; species Methylobacterium sp. Leaf111. The sequence goes on from NZ_LMNE01000001.1 coordinate 588,853, forward strand.
ATCCCGACGTGCGGGGCGTCCTCACCCGTCTCGGCCGCAGCTACCTTGCCGAGATGATCCGGCCGGAGCACGTCACGGTGATTCGGATGGTCATCGGCGCCTGCGAGAAGTTCCCGCGCCTGGGCCAGGCCTATTTCGAGGCCGGGCCGGTGCAGGGCACGACGCGCTTGGCCGCCTATCTCGATGCGCAGGTCGCGGCGGGGCGCCTGCGCCCGGCCGGTACGAATCTCGCCGCGCGCCAGTTCCTGCAGATCTGCCAGGCCGGTCTCCTGACGCGCCTCCTCTTCAACGCCGGCGACGGCGTCTCCGAGGCGGAGATCGAGCACAACGTCAGCGAGGCCGTGCGCGTCTTCCTGGCGGGCTACAGCCCCGAGGCCTGAGCCCGGGCTCAGGCCGCCGCGACGGCCTGGCTGCTCCAGCGGCGCACCTCGGCATCGATGGCCAGGGCCTCGTCGACATCCTCGGGCGCGGTCCGGTACTGCCCGGCGAAGTGCGCGCAGGCGCGCTCGACCAGGTCGGCGATGCCGTAGAAGCCGATCGCGCCCTTGATGAAGGCCGCGACCGCGATCTCGTTGGCCGCGTTCATCACGGTGGGCGCGGCACCCCCGGCGGCGAGCGCCGCGCGGGCGATCGCCAAGCAGGGGAAGCGCGCCTCGTCGGCGGCCTCGAAGGTCAGACTGCCGGCGGCGGCGAGATCGAGATGGCGGCCGCGGGCGATCGTCAGGCGCTCGCCGAGACCGAGGCAATGGGCGATCGGCACCCGCATGTCCGGCATGGCGAGGCCCGCGGTCACCGCGCCGTCGCGCCAGTAGACGAGGCCGTGCACGATCGATTGCGGATGGACGATGACATCGAGGCGCTCGGGTTCGAGGGCGAACAGGTGGTGCGCCTCGATCAGCTCCAGCCCCTTGTTCATCAGGGAGGCCGAATCGATGTTGATCTTCATGCCCATCGACCAGGTCGGGTGGGCCGCCGCTTCCGTGGGCGACGCGGCGGCGATGCGCTCGCGCGTCCAGGTCCGGAACGGACCGCCCGAAGCGGTGATGGTCATCTTCGCCACGTCATCGAGGCGGCCGTCGCCCAGGGCCTGCGCGAGGGCGTTGTGCTCGGAATCGACCGGCAGCAGGGTGGCGCCGTAGCGCTTGGCGTCGCGCATGAAGGCGTCGCCGGCGCAGACCAGGCTCTCCTTGTTGGCGAGGGCGACGGTACGCCCAAGCTTCAGCGCCGCGTGCGTCGGGCGCAGACCGGCGGCCCCGCTCACGGCCGCCACCACGATGTCGGCATCCCGGGCGACCGCCTCGAGGACGGCGCCCTCACCGGCCCCGTTCGGGATGCCGGTATGGGCCAGGGCGTCGCGCAGGGCCGGACCGGCGGACGCGTCGGCCAGGGCCACGAAATCGGGCTGCAGGTTGCCGGCGAGCCGGGCGATGGCCTCGACGTCGCGCCCCGCCACGAGACCGCCGATGCGGAAGCGGTCGGGATGCTGAAGCAGCAGGTCGACGGTCGATTGGCCGATGGAGCCGGTGGCGCCGAGAATGGTGACGGTCAGCAACGGAAGGGTCCTTCAGGCCGCCGCGAGGCGGCGGGCGATGAGATAGAGGCCGACCAGGACGGCCACGGCGAAGAAGCCGTCGAGGCGATCCATGACGCCGCCATGGCCGGGAATGGAACGGCCCGAATCCTTCACGCCGTAGCGGCGCTTGAGGGCGGATTCCACGAGATCCCCGCCCTGGCTCAGGATGGAGGCGGTGGCGCTGACGAGGGCGACGAGGGCGAGCGAGGTGGTCGCGAGGTCGCTCCTGCCATGGTCGCGCGCGACCATCACCAGGGCGACACCGGCCAACGTGCCCGCCGCGAGGCCGCCGAGCGCCCCGGACCAGGTCTTCTTCGGGCTGACCTTCGGCATCAGTTTCGGGCCGCCGAAGGTCCGGCCGGTGAAGTAGGCGATGATGTCGGTGGACCAGACCACGGCGAACATCCAGGCCGGTCCCAGGAGGCCGATGGAAGGATCGTCGCGCAGGGCGGTGGGAACCAGGGCGATCACCGCCGAGCTGGCCAGGCCCGCGAGGGCCCGCCCCCGTCCCGCCCCGCCGCGGGCCACGGCCGCCACGAGGACCGCCCCGACGGCGCCGACCCCGAGGGCGATCCCGAGCGGGGCGTCGCCGTGCAGGCAGAGGACGAGGCCGAACAGCGTCGCGGCAGTCAGCGCCAGGACGAGGCGCCGGGGCACGACCGCGCTCATGCCGATCCACTCGGCCGCGAAGACGATCCCGGCGGCGAGCCAGATCACCGCGAAGGGCCAGCCGCCGAGGACGAGGGCGGAGAGCACGATCGCGCCGAGCAGGACGGCCGACACCAGGCGGGTGTGGAACTCGCGGCTGGCGAGGAGGCCGCGCTGCGAGGCGGGTGCCGCCTCTCCGGGTGCCATGATCAGCCGGCCTTGCCGCTGAGGCCGCCGAAGCGACGGTCGCGGCGGTGATACTCGTCGACGGCTGCGCGGAAGGCGGCATGGTCGAAATCCGGCCAGAACTCCGGCACGATCACGTATTCCGCGTAGGCCGTCTGCCAGGTCAGGAAGTTCGACAGGCGCTGCTCGCCGGAGGTGCGGATCACGAGATCCGGGTCCGGGATGCCGGTGGTGTCGAGGGCGCCCGTGAGTACGTCGAGATCGATGGCATCGGGTGCGAGCCGTCCCGCCGCCACGTCCCGGGCCAGGCTGCGGACCGCCCGCAGGATTTCCTGCCGGCCGCCGTAGTTGAACGCTACGATGAGGGTCAGGCCCGTATTGGCCCGGGTGCGTTGCTCGGCCTCGTCGAGCAATCCGGCGATGTCCGCCGGCAGGCCTTCGCGCTCGCCAATGATGCGGATGCGCACGTTGTTGCCGTGGAGATCCGCCAGGTCGCGGCGGACGAAGAGCTTCATCAGACCCATGAGGTCCGCGACCTCGGCAGGCGGCCGCCGCCAGTTCTCGGAGGAGAAGCTGTAGATCGTCAGGTAGCGCACGCCGAGTTCGATGGCGGAGCGCACGGCGCGCCGGACCGCCTCGACGCCACGCCGATGCCCCTCGACCCGTGGCAGGCCGCGATCGGCGGCCCAGCGGCCGTTCCCGTCCATGATGATGGCGACGTGCGTCGGGGGCGCCGCCAGGGTAGGCAGGGGCGCACCCGGATACACCGCCGCAGCGGTCTCCGCCGCGCCCAGCGCGACGTCCGTGCCGTGCACCCGCGCCGTCTCGATCTGACGCGCGCCTTCTGAGCGACCCAACGCGCTTCTCCCCCAACCGTCTCTCGTGCCGATCACACGTGGCTCCGATCCCGATCTGGGATCCTAGACCTGCATGATCTCCTTCTCCTTGGCGGCGAGCACGCCGTCGATCTCGGCGATGAACTGGTCGGTGGCCTTCTGGACCTCGCCGGCCTGACGCTTCTCGTCATCCTCGCTGATCGCGCCGTCCTTCTCCAGCCTCTTGAGATGGTCCAGACCGTCCCGGCGGACGTGGCGGACGGCGACGCGCGCTTCCTCGGTGTACTTGTGCGCGACCTTGACCATCTCCTTGCGGCGCTGCTCGTTCATCTCGGGCACGCGCAGGCGGATGGTCTGGCCCTCGGTCTGCGGGTTCATGCCGAGGTCGGATTCCCGGATCGCCTTCTCGACGGCGGCGATCATGCCGCGGTCCCAGACCGAGATGCTGAGAAGACGGGGCTCGGGCACGCTCACCGTCGCCACCTGCGCCATGGGCATCATCGCCCCGTAGGCATCGACCTGGATCGGATCGAGGATGCTCGGGGTCGCGCGGCCGGTCCGGAGCGATCCGAGATCCCCCTTCAGCGACGTCACGGCGCCCTGCATGCGACGCTTGAGGTCATTCAGGTCGAATTCTGGAATGGCTGCCATGCTGGACTATCCCGACGCGAACTTGAGGGAATGGGTCGGGCCGCCGGGGCCCGTTCGTGGGCCTCAATGAACCAAAATCCAGTGGGTCGCAAATGGCGTTCGTGTCGTTGGGGCAGGAAACGCCCGGGCCGGGCGGGCGCGCTGCGGGCCCGAGCCTTCCCGGCCTCCACTGCAGCCGGTCCGGAGCGCGGCACGCCCTGGCTTCCCCCGACATCGGCGCGGGCGCGCAGGCGGGCAGACGCGGGCCGCGGACGGCGGGATCGGATCGAATCGCCGCAGCGGATGGAGAGTCTCACGGGCGTGCGGCGCGACCGGCATCCCCGACCCTACGCCCGGGGACGTCGCACGGCTCGATCGGCGCCCGACCCCCGTGGCGGCGATGCGCCGCAAGACGCTTGCGCCGCGCCGGCGACCGGAGCTCCTCCGGGGCTTCAAGAGATCGCCGGCCGCCCGACCTGGCGACAGGCTCGCGAACCCCTGATCAAGATCGGGCGCCACAGCCGGAAGGACATCGGCGACGTCCGCAGGCGTCGCCCACCGAAAGGCCGCGGCCGCAGTGATGCCTAGGGGACGACCTGGGTCGCCGGGGCACCACCCGTGAGGATCGCCAGGATCGAGCTCGGCGCGTGGACGGACCCGACGACGATCGACAGGCGGCTCTCGCGGGCGAGCGCGAAGGCGGCGGTGTCCATCACCTTGAGGTCGCGGGCGATGGCCTCGTCATGGGTCAGCCGGTCGTAGCGCGTGGCGGTGGGGTCGCGGTTCGGATCGGCTGAATAGACGCCGTCGACCTGCGTGGCCTTCAACACCGCATCGCAGCGCAGCTCGGCCGCCCGCAGGACGGCGGCGGTGTCGGTGGTGAAGAACGGGTTTCCGGTGCCGCCGGCGAGGACGACGACCTGGCCCTTGTCGAGGTGGTGCAGGGCCGGCTGGCGCGCATAGGTCTCGCAGATGGTCGGCATCGAGACCGCCGACATCGTGCGCGCCGGGACGCCGGCGGCGTTCAGGGCCGTTTCCAGAGCCAGGGAGTTCATCACGGTCGCCATCATCCCGAGGGAATCGCCGGTGGCCCGGTCGATCCAGCCGGCCGCCGAGATGCGGGCGCCGCGGATCATGTTGCCCCCGCCGACCACCAGGGCGATCTGCACGCCGGCCTCGCGGGTGCGGGCGATGTCGTCGGCGATGCCCGCCAGGGTCGGGGGATGCAGCCAGTACCCATCGGGTGCGGCCAGCGCCTCGCCGGAGAGTTTCACGAGGACGCGGCGAAACGGTGTGGTCTCCGGCATCGAGCCAGTCCCCTCTAACCCGGCCTGGATCAGGTCGGGGAGCCAATCGGAAGCGGAGGGGTGTCTAGCCCAAGGGAGGCCGGAACGTCGAGGGGCGGCGGCATTCCTGCCGCCGCCCCTTGGACGATTCCCTGGTTTCCGCGGGGCCTTACCCGGGACGGTCCGGCTCAGCCGCGGGCGGCGGCGGCCACCTCGGAAGCGAAATCGGGCGCCTCCTCCTTCTCGATACCCTCGCCGAGGGCGTAGCGCACGAAGGCGGCGAGCTTGACCGGCGCGCCGGCCTTGCCCTCGGCCTCCTTCAGCACCTGGGAGATGGTCTTGGAACCATCATGCACGAAGGGCTGCTCCAGGAGGGTGACCTCCTTGTAGTAGCTCTTCAGGCCGCTCTCGACGATCTTGGCGAGCACGTTCTCGGGCTTGCCGGCATTCTTCTCGCGCAGGATGTTGATCTCGCGGTCGAGGGTCGCCTGATCGACGCCGGCGGCATCGAGTGCCACCGGGTTGGTGGCGGCGACGTGCATGGCGATCTGACGGCCAAGGGTGGAGAGCACCTCGACGTCGCCCTCGGACTCAAGCGCGACGAGCACGCCGATCTTGCCGAGGCCCTCGACCACCTGGCCGTGGACGTAGGAGGCGATCACGCCCTTGGTCACGTCGAGCTTGGCGACGCGGCGCAGTGTCATGTTCTCGCCGATGGTGGCGATGAGGTTGGCGAGGCTCTCCTTGACCGTGGTCGCGGCGCCGGGGAACGTGGCGGCTTCGAGGCCGTCCAGCGTGCCGTCGGTGTTGAGCGCGAGCTTGGCAGCCTCGCGGGCGAAGGCCTGGAAGCTGTCGTTGCGGGCGACGAAGTCCGTCTCGGAGTTCACCTCGACGATCGCGGCGTGGTGGCCGGCGGACTCGACGGCGACCAGACCCTCGGCGGCCACGCGGCCGGCCTTCTTGGCGGCCTTGGCGAGGCCCTTCTTGCGCAGCCAGTCGACGGCGGCTTCGATGTCACCATCGGTCTCGTTGAGCGCGCCCTTGCAGTCCATCATGCCCGCGCCGGTCTTCTCGCGGAGCTCTTTCACCAGTGCGGCGGTGATGTTGGCCATGGCGGGTCCTTTCCGTGTCTTGTCGGATGCGAAACCTTCCCGCGGGAAGACTTCTGAAGCGAACGGGTTCAGCGAAGCTGAGTCTTTTGAAGCGACTGAGCCCGGCGCTCTTGGAAAGCACCGGGCTTCAGGAAGCAGTGTCCGATCTGGCGATGGCGGCCCGATGACGGGCCGCCGCAGCGGGATCAGGCGGCAGCGGCAGCCTCGACGAAGCCGCGGGCCTGGTCGACCCAGCCGTCGCGACCGATGCGGCCATTCAGCTTCAGGTCGGCATCGACCTTGGCGATGTCGTCGGCGCTCATGGAGGCCAGCTGCCAGTAGTGGTAGATGCCGGCCTCGTTGAGCTTCTGCACGATCTGCGGGCCGGCGCCGTGGAGCTTCGACAGGTCGTCGGGCGCGCCGCGGGGGGCCGAGAGCAGCTCAAAGTGCTCGGTGGACTCGACGAGGGCGGCGACGTCGGCCTGGTTGACCGAGCCCGACTCGACGGAGGTTGCCGCGTCGTCGTTGGCCGGCAGCTCCTCGGCGACCGGCTCCTCGGAGGCGCCGAGATCGATGCCCATCGAGCCCTGGCCGCGCGAGATGCCGTCGATGGCGGCGCGGGCGATCAGGTCGCAGTACAGGGCGATGGCGCGGCCGGCGTCATCGTTGGCGGGAACGACGTAGGTGATGCCGTCCGGGTTGCAGTTGGTGTCGACGATGGCCGCCACCGGGATCCCGAGGCGCTGGGCCTCCTTGATCGCCAGCTGCTCCTTGTTGGTGTCGATCACGAACAGCAGGTCCGGCACGCCGCCCATGTCCTTGATGCCGCCCAGCGCCTTCTCGAGCTTGTCCTTCTCCCGGGCCAGCATCAGGCGCTCCTTCTTGGTGAGGCCCTGGGCCCCGCCGTCGAGGGTCTCGTCGACCTTGCGCAGGCGCTGGATCGAGCCCGAGATGGTCTTCCAGTTGGTCAGCATGCCGCCGAGCCAGCGGGAGTTGACGTAGTACTGGGCCGAGCGCTTGGCCGCCTCGGCGATGGTGTCGGCCGCCTGGCGCTTGGTGCCGACGAACAGCACGCGGCCGCCCTTGGCGACGGTGTCGCTCACCGCCTGAAGGGCCTGGTGGAGGGCCGGCACGGTCTGGGCGAGATCGATGATGTGGATGTTGTTGCGCGTCCCGAAGATGTAGGACTGCATCTTCGGGTTCCAGCGGTGGGCCTGGTGTCCGAAGTGGGCGCCGGCCTCGAGAAGCTGACGCATGGTGAAATCGACGGCCATGTCTTTTGTACTCTCCGGTTGGTACCGCCGCGGAGGAAGCGATCGCGCCCGAGGGACGACGACCACCGGAAACGCCTCATTCAGGCATGAGGCCGGCTCCGCGTGTGGAATGGGCGGGGCCTTAACAGAGCCCGGCCGCCGAGGCAAGGTTCGCCGGCGCGGTCGATCTCACCGGATCGACGCCGCGATCGCCTGCTGGATCGCCAGGATGTTGGCGCCGCGCTTCAGGGTCTTACGGATCGGCTCGCCCCGGCCCGACACCCAGATCGCGAGTTCGGAATCGAGGTCGAAGCTGCCCGCCGTCTTCACCGAGAACGACGTGATCGCCCGGTAGGGCACGGTCAGGTACGAGACCTTCCGGCCGGTGAGGCCCTGCTTGTCCACCAGGATCAGGCGCCGGTCCGTGAACACGATGAGGTCGCGCAGGATCCGGAAGGCGACCTGCACCGGCTCGCCCTCGGTGAGGATGCCGGCCATCTGCTGGTTGACCTCCGCCGGCGAGAGATCGCTGCCGTGGCCGAGCAGTCCATCGAGAAAACCCATCGCGCGCCGTATCCCCCTGAAGCCTCGCCGCACCTATGTAGGGGCGCGTCCGCCGTTCCGTCAGGGCGCCACGTCCGTGCCCGGAGTCCGCCTCCATGTCCTTTCCTACCTCTCGGCCGAGCCGCCTCCGGCTCGGCGTCAACATCGACCACGTCGCGACCGTGCGGAACGCCCGCGGCGGCACGTCGCCCGATCCGATTCGCGCGGCCCGCGAGGCGGTCGCGGCGGGAGCGGATGGGATCACGGCGCATCTGCGCGAGGACCGGCGGCACATCCGCGACGCCGACATGGAAACGCTGGCGCGCATCCTGACGGTGCCGCTCAATTTCGAGATGGCGGCCACCGACGAGATGGTCGAGATGGCGATCCGGCTGAGGCCGCATGCCGCCTGTCTGGTGCCGGAGAAGCGGGCGGAGCGCACCACCGAGGGCGGCCTCGACATCATCAGCGGCCACGACGCCCTGCAACCCCGCATCGCCCGCCTGTCCGAGGTCGGCATCCGGGTCTCGCTCTTCGTCGAGCCGGACGAGGCGGTGATGGAGGCGGCCCGCCGGCTCGGGGCGCCGGTGGTCGAGCTCCATACCGGCAGCTACTGCGAGGCGGTGGCCGAGGGCGACGCCACGCGCACGGCGCACGAGCTCGACCGCATCGCCCGGGCGGCCACCTACGGGGCGGGACTCGGCCTGGAGGTCCATGCCGGTCACGGCCTGGCCCTCGACAGCGTCGGTCCGGTGGCGGCCCTGCCGGAGATCGCCGAGCTGAACATCGGCCACGCGCTCATCGGCGAGGCGATCTTCGTCGGCCTGCCCCAGGCGATCCGCGACCTGCGCGCTGCTATGGACGCGGCCCGGGCATGATTCTCGGCATCGGCTCCGACCTCTGCGACATCCGCCGGATCGAGAAATCGCTGGACCGTTACGGCGAGCGCTTCACCCATCGGGTCTTCACCGATGGCGAGCGCGCCAAATGCGATGCCCGCGCGGCGCGGGCCCCCTCCTATGCCCGTCGCTTCGCCGCCAAGGAGGCCTGCGCCAAGGCGCTGGGCACCGGCATCGCCCGGGGCGTCTTCTGGCGCGACATGGAGGTGGTGAACCTGCCCGGCGGCCGGCCGACCCTCCGCCTCACCGGGGCGGCCGCAGAGCACCTCGCCGCGATGGTCCCGGCCGGCCACGTGCCGAAGCTGCACATCACCCTCACGGACGACCCGCCTATGGCTCAGGCCTTCGTGATCATCGAGGCGGTGCCGGACAGCACGCCCGGGACTTAGCCGATAGCCCCCTGCGTTGCGGCGCCTTTCCGCATGGTCTATGCCGCCGGTCGACCGTCAACGACGGAAGCCGCCCGGAATCCGGGCGCGAGCGTCGGACCGGAGATGGCAGCCAGATGGAACGTGCCCGCGTGGACCAGCAGACGAAGCGTGACCTGAAGGCTGCTGACACCGGCACCTGGGCGAGCATCAAGGAGACGCTGAAGGTCGGCGGCCAGGCGCTGCTGATCGCGCTGGTGGTGCGCACGCTCCTGTTCCAGCCGTTCAACATCCCCTCGGGCTCCCTCGTTCCCACGCTCCTGATCGGCGATTACTTGTTTGTCTCGAAATATTCGTATGGCTATTCGAAGTACTCCCTGCCCTTGAGCGAGTACCTGCCCTTCACGGCCGATGGCAGGATCTGGGGCGCCGAGCCCAAGCGCGGCGACATCGCCGTGTTCAAGCTGCCCAAGGACAACGCCACCGACTACATCAAGCGCGTCATCGGCCTGCCCGGCGACAAGATCCAGATGAAGGCCGGGCTGCTCTACATCAACGACGTGCCGGTGAAGCGCGAGAAGATCGCGCCCTTCGAGACCACCGGGCCGTACGGCGAGCAGGCCAAGGCCGAGCAGTACCTCGAGACTCTGCCCAACGGCGTCACCCACCGGGTGATCGAGCGCGACGGCGACAACGGCTACTGGGACAACACCGAGCCCTACACCGTACCGCAAGGCCGGTTCTTCATGATGGGCGACAACCGCGACAACTCGACGGATTCGCGCGATCTCGCCAATGTCGGCTTCGTGCCGTTCGAGAACTTCGTCGGCCGCGCGGAGATGATCTTCTTCTCCATCGACGAAGGCACGCCGGCATGGCAGATCTGGAACTGGCCGGCGAAGGTGCGCTGGAACCGGCTGTTCACGACCATCCACTAGGACGTTATCCATCGTGACCGAAGAGGCGCGTCCCTCCAGCCGGGCGCGGCGCGCGCCCCGTCCGAAGCCCGACCTCGCGGTGCTCGAGGCGCGGGTCGGCCACGTCTTCGCCGACCCGAAGCTGCTGGTCCAGGCCCTCACCCACGTGAGCAAGGCCGGCGGGAACGGGCGGCTCGGCAGCTACCAGCGCCTGGAATTCCTGGGCGATCGCGTCCTCGGCCTCGCCATCGGCGACCTCCTCTACGAGGCGTTTCCGCAGGCCGACGAGGGCGAGCTGTCGCGGCGTCTCGCCGGGCTCGTCCGGCGCGAGACCTGCGCCGCCGTCGCGACCACCTGGGACGTCGGCCCGCATCTCGCCCTCGGCCCCGGCGAGGTCCAGAGCGGCGGACGGCGCAACCAGACCATCCTGGCGGACGTGTGCGAGTCGATCCTCGGGGCGGTGTTCCTCGATGCCGGCTACGAGGTCGCCAAGGGCATCGTCAACGCGGCCTTCACCCCCGACACCGACACGGCGGCCCCCCGCGGCCGCGACGCCAAATCGGCCCTGCAGGAATGGGCCATGGCCCGGGCCCTGCCGATCCCGTTCTACGAAGTGGTCGAACGCTCGGGCCCCGACCACGCGCCGGTGTTCCAGATCGCCGTCCGCGTCGAGGGACTGGAGGCCGGCATCGGCATCGGCCCCTCGAAGCGCCTCGCCGAGCAGGAGGCCGCCCGCCTCGTGCTGGAGCGCGAGATCACCGGCCCCGCTCCCTCCCGAACCCAGGAGACGTCGGCGGACGTCGCTGAAGGACATGCCCCCGATGCCTGACGCCGATGTGCCCGACGACGATTTCGACGGCGACGACGACTTCGCCCCGCCGCCGCTGCAGCCGCTTCCCGCGGTGACGATGCCGGAGAACACCACCGCAGGGTTCGTCGCGCTGATCGGCATCCCCAATGCCGGCAAGTCGACGCTGCTGAACAGCCTCGTGGGCACCAAGGTTTCGATCGTCTCCCGCAAGGTGCAGACCACCCGCGCCCTGGTGCGCGGCATCGTCATGCACGACACCGCGCAGATCATCCTCGTCGACACGCCGGGTATCTTCGCCCCCAAGCGCCGCCTCGACCGCGCGATGGTGCATTCGGCCTGGAGCGGCGCCTCGGATGCCGATGCGGTCTGCCTGCTGATCGACGCCCGTAAGGGCGTGAGCGAGGAGGTCGACGCGATCCTGGCCAAGCTGCCGGACGTGAAGCGCCCCAAGGTGCTGATCTTGAACAAGATCGACCTGATCCCGCGTGACCGCCTGCTGGCCCTCGCGGCCTCCCTGAACGAGCGGATTCCGTTCCTGCACACCTTCATGGTCTCGGCCCTGAACGGCGACGGCATCGAAACGCTGAAGACGACGTTGGCCGGCATGATGCCGAAGAGCCCTTGGCTCTACCCTGAGGACCAGGTCTCGGACGCGCCGATCCGGATGCTGGCCGCCGAGATCACGCGCGAGAAGCTGTACGACCGCCTGCACGAGGAACTACCCTACCGCTCCACCGTCGAGACGGACCAGTGGCAGGTGCGTCCCGATGGATCGGTCCGCATCGAGCAGACCATCTTCGTGGAGCGCGAGAGCCAGCGCTCCATCGTGCTCGGCAAGGGCGGCCAGACCATCAAGGCCATCGGCCAGGCGGCCCGCCACGAGATCGCGGAAGCGGCCGAGCAGACGGTGCACCTTTTCCTGCACGTGAAGGTGCGCGAGAACTGGGCGGACGATCCGGCGCGCTATCGGGAGATGGGTCTGGAGTTCCCGCGCGGCTGAGCATGGGCTATGAGAACGGGAGATCGACGCCGCGGCGATTCTTATCGCGCGCTGGCCGAGCCTCCCGATTTCCTGTCACGCCCTGAGCCGTCGAGGCGCGCGCGCCGTCGCGCCGGATCCCGTCACGATGTCCACCATGCCTGTCTCGGAAGCCGTCTACGGCGCGCCGCCCCTGGAACTGGTGAAGGTGCCCCTGCACGCGGTCCAGCTCTCGCCGCTGAGCCCCGGCGCGGCCCGCCTCGAGGATCTGGAGCCCGGGCGCCTGGAGCGGCTCGACATCCTGGCGCCGGCCGGGACGATCGAGCGGCGCTACGTGCTGGCCCTCGGCCTGAAGGCCCTGCGGCCCGGCGGGCGTCTGACGGCGCTGGCCCCCAAGGATCGCGGCGGCAGCCGCCTCGCCAAGGAACTCGCCGGGTTCGGCTGCGCGGTTCAGGAGGAGGCGCGGCGCCACCACCGGATCTGCGTCGGCACGCGCCCGGAAGCGATCAGCGGTCTCGAGGACGCCCTCCACGAGGGCGGTCCGCGCCACATCGACAACCTCGCCCTCTGCACGCAGGCCGGGATCTTCTCCTACGACCGCCTCGATCCCGGCACGGCCCTGCTCCTCGCCCACCTGCCGCCCCTCGCCGGCGCCGGCGCCGATTTCGGCTGCGGCCTCGGCATCCTGGCCCGGGCCGTCCTCCATTCGCCGAAGGTGACGGCCCTGACGCTGATCGACCTCGACCGGCGCGCCATCGAGATGGCGACGCGCAACGTCGGCGATCCGCGCGCCACCCTGCGCTGGGCCGATATCCGCGCCGGCGGCCTCGGCCTGTCGCGGCTGGACTTCGTGGTGATGAACCCGCCCTTCCACGACGGCGGCGCCGAGGACCAGGCCCTCGGCCAGGCCTTCATCGCCCGGGCGGCGGAAGCCCTGCGCCCGGGGGGCAGCCTCTGGCTCACCGCCAACACCCACCTGCCCTACGAGGCGCCCCTGAAGGCGGCCTTCAAGAGCGTGACGCTGAAGGCCTCGGCCGGCGGCTACAAGATCTACGAGGCGCGCCGATGACGCGGCCGGCCAAGATCGCGCAGCTGCGGCTCGACCGCCTGCTCGCCAATATGGGCTACGGCTCGCGGCGGGAGATCGCGCTCCTCACCCGCGCCGGCCTCGTGGTCCTCGACGGCTCGCCCCTGCGCGACGCGGATCAGCGCATCCCGGTGACGCCGGACCTCGCCCAGCGAATGACCGTCGACGGCGCCCCCCTCGACCCGCCGCCGGGCCTGACCCTGATGCTGCACAAGCCCCTCGGCGTGACCTGCTCGCACAAGGAGGCGGGCCCTCTCGTCTACGGTCTCCTGCCCGATCGCTGGCGCCGGCGCGACCCCGCCCTCTCCACGGTCGGCCGCCTGGACAAGGAGACCTCCGGCCTCCTGCTCCTCACCGATGACGGCGCCCTCCTGCATCGGATCATCGCGCCGAAGGCCAACGTGGCCAAGCGCTACCGCGTCGCCCTGGATCGTCGGCTGAAGGGCGACGAGGGCACGGTCCTCGCCTCCGGCACGCTGATGCTGGAAGGCGAGGAGAAGCCGCTCCTGCCGGTCGGATTCGAGGCCGAGGGCGAGACCGGCGCCGTGGTGACCCTGCACGAGGGGCGCTACCATCAGGTCCGGCGCATGTTCGCCGCTCTGGGCAACCACGTCACCGCCCTTCACCGCGACCGCGTCGGAGGCCTCGGCCTGCCGGACGACCTCGCGCCAGGCGAATACCGCGTCCTCGGCCCGGCGGAGATCGCCGCGATCTTCGCGGGCGAGGCGCCTTGACCGGTCCGGAACCGGACCTGGCGCGACCTGTTGGATCGGCGAACGCCAACCCGACGGGTGATCCGCAATGAACCGCTTCTCGACGCTCCTCCTCGCCCTCGCCCTCAGCACCGGCCCGGCGAGCCTCGCCCTGGCCGACACGCCGGGCGCCGACTGGATGCCGGCCGATCAGGTCAAGCAGAAGCTGATGGCCGCGGGCTACACCAGCATCACCGAATTCGAGGCCGATGACGGCCACTGGGAGGGCGAGGGCGTGAAGAACGGCGTCAAGATGCAGTTCCACGCCGACCCGAAGACCGGCGCGATCCTCTCGGAGAAGCCGGACAAGTAAGCCAGTCCCGATCGGTCGATCGGTCGCGAACGCCGCGATCGGCCTTCCGACCCGGCCCGCCGCGTCGCGGACTCATCGCGGCCCGCCCGCGTTGCGGGGTCGACCCGCCGGCCCGGGTGACGATCCGTTCGAAGCGGATCAGGCTCCGGCCGGCGGCTCGGACAGCCCCCCGCGTCCGAGCCGGCTTGCCAATCCCGACCGACTCGTTTATCCGCCACCCCTCGCGTTCGCTCCGGCTGGGGGCTGAACGGACGGTGCCGATTCGTTCGGCACAGGGTGAAGCCTCGTGAAGGGCCGATCCCGTCGTCCCGTGTCTCCGCCTTCGATCAACCGCTCGGGCCTTCAAACGGCTCGAAGGGCTTGGCGCCGGGCGATTGCGGATGAACCGGCCCGACGCTTCCTTCCCCGCACGTTTTTCGTGCCGTCGGGTCCCTTTGAATATGAAGGGCCCGTTAATGCCTCTCTACGAACACGTCTTCCTGGCGCGCCAGGACGTGACGGCCCAGCAGGTCGAGACCATGGTCGAGACCTACAAGGGCGTCATCGAAGCCAATGGCGGCAAGGTCGAGAAGATCGAGATGTGGGGCGTGAAGTCCCTCGCCTACCGCATCAAGAAGAACCGCAAGGCGCATTTCACGCTCCTCAACGTCGACGCCCCCCCGGCCGCTCTGGCCGAGATGGAGCGCCAGATGCAGATCTCCGAGGACGTCCTCCGCTTCATGACCGTCCGCGTCGAAGAGCTCGAGTCCGAGCCGTCGGCGATGATGCAGAAGCGCGACCGCGACGACCGCAAGGATCGTGAGCGCGGCCGTCGTCGGGACGACGAAGGTTTCGGCGGTGGTGGATTCGGCGGCGACCGCGATCGCGGCGACCGGGGTGATCGCGGCGACCGGGGCGACCGCCCCGAGCGCAGCTTCGGCGGGGAGGCTTAAGTCATGGCATTTGGTGCTGGACCCGGTGCACCCGCCGCTGGCGGGGCTGGTGGTGGTGCGGGCGGCGGACGCCGTCCCTTCTTCCGTCGTCGGAAGACCTGCCCCTTCTCGGGCGCGAACGCGCCCAAGATCGACTACAAGGACGTCAAGCTCCTGTCGCGCTACGTCTCCGAGCGCGGCAAGATCGTGCCGTCGCGCATCACGGCGGTGTCGGCCAAGAAGCAGCGTGAGCTCGCCCAGGCGATCAAGCGTGCCCGCTTCCTCGGCTTCCTGCCCTACGTGATCAAGTAAGCGCCTCGGCGCTCGCCCCGGCCCGTCACCACGGGCCGGGGCCTCACGCCGCTCGCGCGGCACACAGGTTCGTACCGGCCGATCCGACAGGTGGGCCGGGAATCGTTGGGGCCGGACGTGCCTCTAACCCTGCCCGGACCGGGACAGTGGGACAGCGGGATTGATGACACAGTTTCTCGGCATCGGTATCGGCGCGGGCCTCGTCTCCGCCCTCCTCTTCGGCGTCCTGCTGAAGGCGACGGCGCTCGCGATCCTGCTCTACCTGCTCGCCCCGCTCCCGATCCTGATCGTGGGCCTCGGCTGGAGCCACCGGGCCGCTCTCGTGGCCGCCGTCACCGGCGCCCTGGCCCTCGCCCTCGTGGTCCAGCCCTTCCTCGGCCTCGGCTTCTTCGCCTATCTCGCCCTGCCCGCCTGGTGGCTCGCCTATCTGGCGCTGCTCGGACGGCCGGGCGCCGACGGCACGATGGAATGGTATCCGACCGGGCGCCTGCTCGCCTGGACCGCCGGGACGGCCGGCCTCGCCTTCGTGGCCATCGCGGTCATCGCCGCCCCGAACTACGAGACTTTCCAGTCCCAGCTGCGGGGCATGACCCGGACGCTGATCCAGGTCCGGGCTGACCGCGCCGCCAATCCGGCGCCCCCCGCTCCGAAGCCGGACGCCCCCGAGGCAGACGCCAAGCCTCCGGCCGAGGCCCCGGCCGAGCCGGGTCCGCAGGATCCCGCCGAGGCGACCCGGACCGAGGTCGCCAACGCCCTCGCGGCCATCGCGCCCGGGCTCGCCACCCACGGCCTCACGGTCCTGCTGACCTTCTATCTCTGGGCCGCCGCCCGCATCGTGCGCATCTCCGGGCGCCTGCTCCGCCCCTGGCCGGACCTCGCCGCGACGATGATGCCGCGCCGGGTGCTGGCCGTGCTCGGAGGTGCGGTGCTGCTCGCCCTCGTGCCGGGCTATCCGGGCGTGCTCGGCGTCGCCGTGGCGGGGGCGCTCAGCGCCGCCTTCGCCATCCAGGGCCTCGCCGCCTTCCACGACCGCAGCCGCGGCCGGCCCGGGCGCCTCGCCCTCCTGCTCGGCCTCTACCTGATCCTCTTCTTCACCCAGGGCGTCGCTCTCGTCGCCCTGACCCTGTTCGGCATCGCCGATACCGCCCTCGACCGCCGCCGTCCCCGCGACGCGGCCGGACGACTCTGATCCTCCCCCCCAACCGAAGGACCAACACCATGGAAGTCATCCTCCTCGAGCGCGTCGCCAAGCTCGGCCAGATGGGCGAGACCGTGAACGTGAAGCCGGGCTACGCCCGCAACTTCCTCCTCGCCCGCGGCAAGGCCCTGCGCGCCACCGACGGCAACAAGAAGCATTTCGAGACCCAGCGCGCCCAGCTCGAGGCCCGCAACCTCGAGCGCAAGTCCGAGGCGCAGTCCGTCGCCGAGACCCTCGAGGGCAAGAGCTTCGTGCTCATCCGTCAGTCGGGCGAGACCGGCGTGCTCTACGGCTCGGTCTCGACCCGCGACCTGGCCGACGTCGTCACCGCCGACGGATTCACCGTGGGCCGCGACCAGTTCGCCCTCAACCAGCCGATCAAGACCCTGGGCCTGCACACCGTCCCGGTCGTGCTGCACCCCGAGGTGGAGGTCTCGATCACGGTGAACGTCGCCCGCTCGCCCGAAGAGGCCGAGCGTCAGGCCCGCGGCGAGTCCACCACCGAGCGCGAGGCCTTCAACCTCGACGACCTCGGTCTCGAGGTCGGTGCCGCCCTCGCCGAGGCCGGCGACGACCGCGAGTAATCGCGCCACAGGACGGTGAAGAATGGGGACGACCGGCCTTAACGGTTGACTAGTTCCGCATTTGTTCCAGCATGGACGCCCGTCATCCGCGAGGATGGCGGGCGTTTCTGCGACCGCCCTCCCCGTCCGCGCGTCCAAAGAATGCGGCCGCGACGGAACGGGAAGCCGCAAAGCGCGAATCGGCTAAGGTTCGGCTAACCATGCCGGCGCCATGGTCGGGCGATAGCGACGTGCGGCGGCGGACCACCGCGCGGACGATGAATCGACGAGTCGGAGCCTCGAATCAGCCCATGGCCCTGCCCAACGCCCTGACGGCCAACCTTCAGCCCGTCGCGCAGGAATTCCGCGTCGCGCCGCACAACATCGATGCGGAGCAGGCCCTGCTCGGCGCGATCCTGGTGAACAACGACGCCTATTACCGGATCTCGGACTTCCTCCTGCCCGAGCACTTCATGGAGGACGTCCACCGCAAGATCTTCGAGGTGGCCTCGCAGCTCATCAAGGCGGGCAAGCTCGCGACCCCCATCACCCTGAAGACCTACCTGGGCGACGCCGACCTCGGCGGCCAGACGGTGATGCAGTACCTGGCGCGCCTCGCCGCCGAGGCCACCACCGTCATCAATGCCGGCGATTACGGCCGCACCATCTACGACCTCGCCATCCGCCGCCGCCTCATCACCATCGGCGAGGACCTGGTGAACGGCGCCTACGAGGCGCCGGTGGAATCCTCGCCCCGCGACCAGATCGAGGGCACCGAGCGGCGTCTCTACGAGCTCGCCGAATCGGGCAAGTACGATGGCGGCTTCCAGAAGTTCTCCGACGCCCTCACGGCCGCGGTGGACATGGCGGCCAAGGCCTACCAGCGCGAGGGCAAGCTCTCGGGCGTCGCCACCGGCCTGTCGGACCTCGACGCCAAGATGGGCGGCCTGCAGCGCTCGGATCTGATCATCCTCGCGGGGCGCCCGGCCATGGGCAAGACCTCGCTCGTCACCAACATCGCCTTCAACGTCGCCAAGGCCTACCAGTCGGAGAAGCTGCCGGACGGCCGGACCGAGACGAAGAACGGCGGCATCGTCGGCTTCTTCTCCCTCGAAATGTCGGCCGAGCAATTGGCGACCCGTATCATCGCCGAGCAGTCGGGCGTGCCGTCCTACAAGATCCGCCGCGGCGACATCCAGCCGGCGGAATTCTACAAGATCACCGATGCCGCCCGGGACATGCAGACGATCCCGTTCTACATCGACCAGACCGGCGGCATCTCCATCGCGCAGCTCGCCGCCCGCGCCCGGCGCCTCAAGCGCCAGAAGGGCCTCGATCTCCTCATCGTCGACTACCTGCAGCTGCTCTCCGGCTCGGGCAAGCGCAGCGACAACCGCGTGCAGGAGATGACCGAGATCACCACCGGCATGAAGGCGCTGGCCAAGGAGCTGGCGGTGCCGATCATCGCCCTGTCCCAGCTCTCCCGTCAGGTCGAGAACCGCGAGGACAAGCGCCCGCAGCTCGCCGACCTGCGCGAATCGGGCTCGATCGAGCAGGACGCCGACGTGGTGATGTTCGTCTTCCGCGAGGAATACTACGTCAACAACAAGAAGCCCCGCGAAGGCACGGAGGAGTTCTTCGCCTGGGAGGCCGAGATGAACCGCGTGCACGGCAAGGCCGAGGTGATCCTGGGCAAGCAGCGTCACGGCCCCACCGGCACCGTCGAGCTGCAGTTCGACGCCAACATCACGCGCTTCTCGGACCTTGCGCAGTCCGACCGCCTGCCGGAGCAGATGTAGGCGGGCGGCTTCTGGCCGGGGCCGCCTGTGCGCCGACGCGCCTCGCGGACGATCCAGGAATCCTGTAAGATCGCCCGCATTCGTGAACCGTCGCACTCGGACGCGAGAAGGAGCGACCGTGGCACATCCCAAGCGCGTCGAGGCCGAACCGCGCCTCGGCGCCTCCTATGACGGCGATCTGGCCGCCTGGTCCCTTGAACAGGCCGGATATCTGCGTCAGCGCGCCTGGGCGAAGCTCGACATCCCCCATCTGATCGACGAGGTGGAATCGGTGGCGCGCGCGGAACGGAACGCCCTGACGAGCGCACTTCGGATCATCCTGCTGCACCTTCTGAAATGGGACCATCAGCCGGACATGCGAAGTCGGAGCTGGACGACCTCCATCCGCGTCCAGCGCCTCGCCGCGCTGGAGCGGATGGAGGACAGTCCGAGCCTCGGAGCGCAGATGGAGGACCTCCTGGCCCGTGCCTATCGACGCGCACGGATCGAGGCGGCGGCCGAGACGAATCTCCCAGAGGCCACCTTTCCCGAGACCTGTCCCTATTCCGCCGACGCGGTGCTGAACCGTGACATGCCCTGGCCCCAGGCCGCCAACGAGAAGGCGGGCATCTCATCCGAGCCCTGAATGATTTGGAACGGCGCCCGATGCTCGAAGGCACCCACGGCGCCCGCCTCACCATCGACCTCGCGGCCATCGCGGAGAACTGGCGCCGGCTCGGCGCCCAGGCGCCGGGGGTGGCGTGCGCCGCCGTGGTCAAGGCGGATGCCTATGGCTGCGGCCTCGCCCGGGTCGCGCCCGCTCTGTGGGCGGCCGGGTGCCGGACGTTCTTCGTCGCGCACCTGAGCGAGGGGATCGCGGCCCGGGCCGTCCTGCGCGAGGCGACGATCTACGTGCTGAACGGCCTCCTGCCCGGCCTCGGCCCGACGCTGGCGGCGCATGGGCTGCGGCCGGTCCTCGGCAGTCGGGAGGAACTCGCCGAATGGGCCACCCTGGCGGAGGCCGCCGCCGCCCCCCTTCCGGCGGCCCTGCACGTGGACACCGGCATGAACCGTCTCGGCCTCTCGGTGCCCGAGGCCCTGGCACTCTCGGGCGATCCGCTGATCGCGCGCGCCGGCATCGCGCTGCTGATGACCCACCTCGTCAGCGCCGAACTGGCGAGCGACCCGGTCAACGGGCGCCAGAGGGCGGATTTTGCGCGGGTCCGGGCGGCGCATCCCGGACTGCCAGGCTCCTTCGCCAACTCCTCCGGAATTTTCCTGGGGGCGGCGGCGCATCACGACCTGCTGCGGCCCGGCTACGCCCTGTTCGGCGGCAACCCGACCCCGTGGAAGCCCAACCCGATGCGGCCGGTGGTGCGGTTGGACGCGCAGGTCGCGCAGATCCGCGACGTCTCGCCGGGAGAGACCTGCGGCTATAACGGCCGCTGGCGGGCCACCGAGCCGCGGCGGCTGGCGACCCTCTCGATGGGCTACGCGGACGGCTATCCGCGCGCCGCGAGCGGACGCGGCATCGCCCTGGTCGACGGCGTCCGCTGCCCCATCCTCGGGCTGATCTCGATGGACCTCGTCATCCTCGACGTCACCGACGCCCCCGAGACCCGGCGCGGCACGACCGCGACCCTGATCGGCGACGCCCTCGACGTCGACACGGTCGGACGCGCCGCCGGCACCATCGGCTACGAGATCCTGACGGGTCTGGGTTCTCGCTATGTTCGCCATTATGTGACAGGAACCGGGGGCTGACCTCCGCCTGATCCGGGCGAGTCCTCCGGCTCCTCCAGCGGAATCGCGATGGCCAAGATCCAACAGAGCTTCGTCTGCCAGTCCTGCGGGGCGGTCTACAACCGCTGGCGCGGGCGCTGCGAGGCCTGCAACGGCTGGAACACCATCGTGGAGGAGACCGGGGCCACCGGTCCTCAGTCCGGGCCGGTCAAGACGCGGCCGAGCCGGGCCCGCGGCCGCGTCTTCGCCCTGGAGGGCCTGACCGGCGCGGTAAAGGAGGCGCCGCGCATCCCGTCGGGGATCAACGAGCTCGACCGCGTCACCGGGGGCGGCTTCGTGCGCGGTTCGGTGATCCTCCTGGGCGGCGATCCCGGCATCGGCAAGTCGACCCTGCTGATGCAGGCCTCCGCCGCCATGGCCCGCACGGGCGAGCGCGTCGTCTACATCTCGGGCGAGGAGGCGGTGGCGCAGGTGCGCCTGCGGGCCGAGCGCCTGGGCCTGACCTCGGCGGCGGTCGAACTGGCGGCCGAGACCAATGTCGAGGACATCGTCGAGACCCTGTCGCAGGGGCGCCCGCCGGCGCTCGCCATCATCGATTCGATCCAGACCATGTGGACCGAGACCGTGGAATCCGCCCCCGGCACCGTCACGCAGGTGCGCGGCTCGGCCCAGACTTTGATCCGCTTCGCCAAGACCAGCGGCACGGCGGTGATCCTCGTCGGGCACGTGACCAAGGACGGCCAGATCGCCGGCCCCCGCGTCGTCGAGCACATGGTCGATGCCGTCGCCTCCTTCGAGGGCGACCAGGGTCATCACTTCCGCATCCTGCGCGCGGTGAAGAACCGCTTCGGGCCCACCGACGAGATCGGCGTGTTCGAGATGACCGACATGGGACTGGCCGAGGTTCCGAATCCGTCCGCGCTGTTCCTCGCCGGCCGCGACCACGCGGCCCCCGGCACCGCGGTCTTCGCCGGCATGGAGGGCACGCGCCCGCTCCTCGTCGAGATCCAGGCCCTCGTGGCGCCCTCCTCCCTCGGGATGCCCCGTCGGGCGGTGGTCGGCTGGGACCCGAACCGCCTTTCGATGGTGCTGGCGGTGCTGGAGGCCCATGGCGGCATCCGCCTGGGAACGCACGACGTCTACCTCAACGTGGCGGGCGGCCTGCGCATCTCGGAGCCCGCCGCCGATCTCGCGGTGGCCGCCGCCCTGGTCTCGTCCCTGTCCGGGGCCACGCTGCCGCCCGAGACGGTGTATTTCGGCGAGATCGGGCTCTCCGGTGCGGTCCGCCCGGTGGCCCAGGCCCCGGCGCGGCTCAAGGAGGCGCTGAAGCTCGGCTTCGCCAAGGCGGTGATGCCGCAGGGGCGCGGCGAGGGCGGCGACGGCGCCCTCTCGACGGAGGCCCTGCGCCACATCGCCGACATGGTGGCGGGCATCGCCAGCAACGGTCCGCGCCGGGTCGCGCAGCGCCGCGGCCACAACCCGCCCGATTACGGCGACGACGATTAGGCCCTCGGCCGAACGGGCGGCCCGGTGAGCCGGCCTCGCTCGAGACCTCGGATCAGGTCTAGCGCCGGCCCGAGCGGAGGGCCGACAGACGATTCCGGCCGGGCGGAAGGTCAGGCCCGCGATCCCGGCGATGTGTTTCGGGGCAAAACCAGAAAACGGCCGGCACGCCGCCGAACAACGCGGCGCTCGGCCGGCTTTCTTGCCGTCGGAAACGGCCGGAGGACGTCGTCATGGAACCGGGCGTCACGCCGGACCCGCACGAGCACCGGACGGGAATGGGCCTCCACGCCAGGGTGACGGCCGAGTTTCCGCACGATATACAGGGCCGCGGCCGGGGGAAGCCGCACGATCCGGTCATCGTCGCCGCTCCGCCCCTTGAAGTGACAATCGTCAGAGATGCCGTTCTCCGTTCTCGATCTCGTCGTGCTGGGTATCGTCGTGGTCTCGGCGCTGTTGGCCGCCGTGCGCGGCGCGACCCGCGAAGTGCTCGCCATCATCGCCTGGGTCGCCGCCGCCGCCATCGCCTGGAAATTCCATCCGCTCCTGCTGCCCACCGTCAGCCAGCACGTGACGAATGCCACCGTCGCCCTGGTGGCCTCGATCGCGGCGATCTTCCTGGTGACGCTGATCGTCGTGTCGATCATCACCGTGAAGGTGTCGGACATGATCCTCGATTCGCGCATCGGCGCGATCGACCGTTCGCTGGGCTTCCTGTTCGGCGCCGGCCGCGGCTTCCTGATCTGCGTCATCGGGTGGGTGTTCCTGGCCTGGCTCGTGCAGGGCAAGATGCCACCCTGGGCGTCCGAGGCCCGCAGCCGCCCGATGCTGGAGAAATCCGGCGAGGCCCTGGTGGCCCAGCTGCCCGAGAATCCGGAAGGCTTGCTGAAGCAGTTCAAGAAGCCCAAGACCGAGACGCCGGCCGATCCCGTCGAGCCGCCGGAAGGGGAAGTCCCGGCCCAGCGCCGCACCGAAGCGCCAGCCACGCCTGCCCCGCGACGCTGATCTGCGTCCCTGCGCGCTTGGTTGCAGCGCGAAGGCCGACTACATGACGCCTTCTTGACGGTGCCCGCCCGGGATTCGCGCGGGGCCAAGCAGGGAACGACATCATCATGTCTGTAGCCAAGTCGAGCGCCCGCCCCCCTGTCGAGGTCGTGGACGGGCTCGACCGCGACGGCGACACGCTGCGCGAGGAGTGCGGCGTGTTCGGCATCTTCGGCCATCCCGATGCCTCCGCCATCGTCGCCCTCGGCCTGCACGCCCTGCAGCATCGCGGCCAGGAGGCGGCCGGCATCGTCTCCTTCGACGGGGCGGTCTTCCATTCCGAGCGCCGGCCCGGCCTCGTCGGCGATTCGTTCTCGGATCGCTCGACCATCGAGCATCTCGAAGGGCCGGCCGCCATCGGCCACGTCCGCTACTCCACCACCGGCGGCACCATCCTGCGCAACGTGCAGCCGCTCTTCGCCGAACTCGCCAGCGGCGGCCTCGCCGTGGCCCACAACGGCAACCTCACCAACGCCCTCTCGATCCGCCGCGACCTCGTGCGCGACGGCGCCATCACCCAGTCCACCTCCGACACGGAGGTGATCCTGCACCTGGCCGCCCGCTCCCGGGCGCCGCGCATCGTCGAGCGCTTCACCGAGGCCCTGCGCCAGATCGAGGGCGCCTACGCCATCGTGGCGCTCACCAACAAGAAGCTCATCGGCGCCCGCGATCCCATGGGCATCCGCCCCCTGGTGCTCGGCGAGCTCGACGGCCGCTACATCCTGGCCTCCGAGACCTGCGCCCTCGACATCATCGGCGCCAAGTTCATCCGCGACATCGAGAACGGCGAGATCGTGGTGATCTCGGAAGAGGGCATCGAATCGCTTCGCTTCGCCCCGGCCCAGCCGATGCGGCCGTGCATCTTCGAGTACATCTACTTCGCCCGGCCGGATTCGGTGGTGAACGGCAAGAGCGTCTACGCCGTACGCAAGAACATCGGCCACGAACTGGCCCGGGAATCGGCGACGGAGGCCGATGTGGTCATCCCGGTGCCGGATTCGGGCGTGCCGGCGGCGCTGGGCTTCGCCCAGGAGACCGGCCTGCCCTTCGAGATGGGCATCATCCGCAACCACTATGTCGGGCGCACCTTCATCCAGCCGACCCAGTCGGTGCGCGAGCTCGGCGTCCGCATGAAGCACTCGGCCAACCGCGCGGTGGTCGAAGGCAAGCGCATCGTGCTGGTTGACGACAGCCTCGTGCGCGGCACCACCTCGGTGAAGATCGTGCGCATGATGCGCGAGGCCGGCGCCCGCGAGGTGCATTTCCGGATCGCCTCGCCGCCGATCACCTACCCGGACTTCTACGGCATCGACACGCCGGAGCGGGAGAAGCTGCTCGCCGCCACCCACGATCTCGAGGGCATGCGCCGCTACATCGGCGCCGATTCGCTGGCCTTCCTATCCATCGACGGCCTCTACAAGGCCATGGGCGAGGCGCGGCGCGACGAGGCCTGCCCGCAATACACCGACCATTGCTTCACCGGCGACTACCCGACGGGCCTGACAGATCTCGCCATCGCGGGACCGCGGCGCCTCGCCATGCTCGCCGAAGCCGATTGAGCGTCCGATGAGCGACCCGACCCAGCCGCTCGCCGGCCGCCTCGCCGTCGTCACCGGCGCCTCGCGCGGCATCGGCCGCGCCGCCGCCCTCGCCCTGGCCCAGGCCGGCGCCCACATCGTCGCCGTCGCTCGGACGCAAGGGGGCCTCGAAGAGCTCGACGACGCCATCCGGGGCATCGGCGGCAGCGCCACCCTCGTGCCCCTCGACCTGACGGACTACGACGCCATCGACCGCCTCGGTGCGGGCATCCACGAGCGCTGGCAGCGCCTCGACATCCTGGTGGGCAATGCCGGCATCCTCGGCAACCTCACGCCGATCGGGCACGTGACGCCGAAGACCTGGGCGCAGGTGATGGAGATCAACGTCACGGCGAATTACCGCCTGATCCGCTCGTTCGATCCGCTGCTGCGGGCCTCCGATGCGGGCCGGGCCATCTTCGTGACCTCCGGCGCCGCCCAGAAGTGCCGGGCCTATTGGGGGCCCTACTCCGTCTCGAAGGCCGCCCTCGACGCCCTCGTGCGCACCTACGCGGCCGAGACCGCGACGACGCCCGTACGGGCCATGCTGCTGAATCCCGGCCCCTTGCGGACCGCGATGCGCAAGGCCGCGATGCCGGGCGAGGACGAGACGACCCTGAAGACCCCGGAGGATCTCGCGCCGCACTTCGTGCGCCTGGCCAGCCCGGATTTTTCGGAGTCCGGCAAGATCTACGACTTCCCGAGCGATCGGATCCTGACGCCGCAGATGGCGTGCTGACGCCGGACGTCGTCCCTCCTCCTCCGTTCTTCGAGACCGCCATGATCGACGTTCGCTGCATCTGCGCCATCGGCCTTCGCGGACAGCTGGGCCTCAACGGGCACCTGCCCTGGGAGGGCAACACCGATCCGCTCTTCGTCGAGGACGTGACGCGGTTCTTCGCCGTCACCATGGGCCACGTCCTGATCGCCGGGCCGAAGACCATCGCGTCGGTGCCCGAATTCGCCTTCCGGGACCGGACCATCGACGTCATCCGCAGCCACGAGGACCCGCAGGCCGTGCTGGCGCGCTATCCCGGGCGGCGCATCTTCGTGGGCGGCGGCATCGCGGTCTGGAACGTCTACGCCAAGTATATCCAGCACTGGGACATCACCCGCCTGCCCTACGACGGCGAGGCCGACCGCTGGTTCGACCCCGCCTGGCTCGTGGGCGGCCCCGCGCGGGCACAAACCGGCGCCTGACGGGTTGAGGGGAGCCACCCTTCCACAAGGCTCCCGATGACCTCAGCCCCTTACCGCTTCGGCATCGAGGAAGAGTACTTCCTGGCGGATGCCGAGACACGCGGCACCCCCCGTCGCTCGGTGAAGCCCTTCCACGTCCAGGCCGGCGAGGAATTGCCCGAGATCGGGCGCGAACTGCTCCAGTGCCAGATCGAGGTCTGCACCCCGCCCTCCACGGACTTCGCGCAGGCGCGGGACGTCCTGTCGCGCCAGCGCTCGGCCCTGGGCAAGCTCGGGCGCGAGCACGGCCTCCTCGTGTTCGCGGCGGGCACGCATCCGGTGGCGGACTGGGCGCGCCAGCTTCCCACCAAGGGCGACCGCTACCGGGGCATCCTGCGCGACGTCGGCCTCGCCGGGCGCCGCAGCCTGATCTGCGGCATGCACGTCCACGTGGAGGTGCCCGATCCCGACGCCCGCGTCGACCTGATGAACCGGCTCCTGCCCTACCAGCCGTTGCTCCTCGCCCTCTCGGCCTCGTCGCCGTTCTGGCAGGGCAAGCCGACGGGCCTCAGCGCCTATCGCCTCAGCGCCTTCGGCGAGTTGCCCCGCACCGGCCTGCCCGATCTCTTCGCCGACACGGCCGCCTACGACCGCTACGTGCGGATCATGACCCGGGCCGGCTCGATCCAGGATGCGAGCTTCCTGTGGTGGTCGCTGCGCCCCTCGATCAAGTTCCCGACCCTCGAATTGCGGATCGCCGATTCCTGCACCCGACTGGAGGACGCGCTGACCATCGCGGCGCTCTACCGCTGCCTCGTCCGTCTGATGGTGCGCCGGCCGGAGCTCAACGCCGACCTCGACGGCGTCTCCCGGGCGCTCGCCCAGGAGAACCTGTGGCGGGCCCAGCGCAGCGGCACCGAGGCCGAGCTGATCGACGAGGCGAGCGAGGAGGCCCTGCCCTTCGCCCGGGCCCTGGACGATCTCCTCGTGCTCATCGCCGAGGACGCCGCCGCCCTCGGCTGCGAAGCGGAGGTGGCGCAGGCCCGCCGTATCCTCGCGGACGGCACCAGCGCCGAGCGCCAGGCGGCCACCTTCGAGGGGGCCCGCGACGGCGACACCTCGAACCGCCAGGCCCTCGATGCCGTCGTGGATTGGCTGGCGCAGACGACCTGCGGAGCGGCCTGAGCCCGAGGCTCAGCCCTTGTTTTCCCGGTCGAAGGGATTCTTCGAGGTGCGCAGGGACAGCCGGATCGGCGTACCGGGCAGTTCGAACGCCTCACGCAGGGCGTTGACGAGGTAGCGGGTGTAGGATTTCGGCAGGCCGTCGAGCTGGTTGCCGAACAGGGCGAAGTGCGGCGGCCGCGCCTTCACCTGGGTGGCGTAGCGGATCTTGATCCGGCGGCCCGACACCGCCGGGGGCGGGTTGCGCTGGGTGGCGGCGCTGAGCCAGTCGTTGATCCGCGAGGTGGAGACGCGGGTGCTCCAGATCTCCTCGGCGTTGGTCACGGCCTGCATCAGCTTGTCGATGCCTTCGCCGGCGAGGCCGGAGAGCGGCACCACGGAGACGCCGCGGACCTGCGGCAGCAGGCGGGTGCAATCCTCGCGCAGCTTCTTCAGGAGGCCGTTCTGGTCGGCCACGAGGTCCCACTTGTTCAGGCCGATGACGAGGGCGCGGCCCTCGCTCTCGATCAGGTCGACGATAGTCAGGTCCTGCTTCTCGAACGGAATCGTGGCGTCGAGGAGCACCACCACCACCTCGGCGAAGCGCACGGCGCGCAGGCCGTCAGAGACCGCGAGCTTCTCGAGCTTGTCGTCGATGCGCGCCTTGCGGCGCATGCCGGCGGTGTCGTGGAGCTTGATCCGGCGGCCGCGCCATTCCCAGTCGAGGGAGATCGAATCGCGGGTGATGCCCGCCTCCGGACCGACGAGCAGGCGCTCCTCGCCGAGCATCCGGTTAATTAAGGTCGACTTGCCCGCATTGGGGCGGCCGACGATGGCGACCTTGAGGGAGCGGTTCGACGGATCGTCGTCGTATTCCTCGTCGTCGTCGTCGGGCTTCGGCAGGGACTCGATCAGCGCGTCGTGCAACTCGCCGATGCCCTCGCCGTGCTCGGCCGAGAACGGGATCGGGTCGCCGAGGCCCAGGGAGAACGCCTCGTAGGCGCCCGACAGGCCCGCGCCCCCTTCCGCCTTGTTGGCGATGAGAATCACCGGGCAGCCGGCCCGCCGCACCATCTCGGCGAAGGGCTGGTCCGCCGGGAGCACGCCCGCGCGGGCGTCGATCACGAACAGCACCACGTCGGCCTCGAGGATCGCGGCCTCGGTCTGAGCGCGCATGCGGCCGATCAGCGAGCCGGGATCGGCCTCTTCGAGGCCGGCGGTGTCGATGATGCGGAAGACGAGACCACCGAAATTGACGTCGCCCTCGCGCCGGTCGCGGGTCACGCCGGGGCGGTCGTCCACCAGGGCGAGCTTCTTGCCCACGAGGCGGTTGAACAGGGTCGACTTGCCGACGTTCGGCCGTCCGACGATCGCGACGGTCGGCATATCCATGGTGTGCTCGTTTCGATCAGGCGTCCGTGAGAAGCGGGTCGAGGGCTCAGCGCGTGACGGGTGGGGGAGCGGCCGGGGCGGCGGGGGCCGCAGCGGTCACGGTGACGGGTCCGCCGGCCACCAGGGCCGCGTAGACCTCGATGCGCTGGCGCAGGTTCTGCGGCGTCTGCGGGTCGGCGTTGATCTGGTCGAACCAGCGCCCGGCGCCGTCGTAGTCGCCGCGCTTCAGGGCGACGAGGCCCAGCATCTCGCGGGCGGTGTGGCGGAAGGGGCCGTTCGGCGCGGCGAGGCCCTGGAGCGTCGCCAGGGCGGCGTCGGGCTCCGTGCCGTCGAGGCGCAGCAGGGCCGAGCGCAGGCGGGCGAGGTCACGCAGGCCCGTGCTCACGCGGGTGTCGTTGGCCAGCGCGTCGTACTCGGCGGCCCCGGCCTTCGGGTCTCGCTTGGCGGTCTCCGTGGCGGACCGGAAGCGCGCCAGGAGGGCGTAGCCGGACGGTGCATCGCTCTCGATCGCCTCGAAGGCCTTGTCGGCTTCCGCGGCCTTGCCCTCACGGGCGAGGCGGTTGGCGACCTCGAAGCGCTCGGAGGCCGCCTCGGCGCGCACGCGCTGGTCGTGCTGCCAGTAGCGCCAGCCGCCGACAGCGACCACCACGAGGACCGCCAGGGCGATGATCACGCCGCTGTAGCGGCGCCAGATCTCGGCGACCTGATCCCGGCGATAGTCCTCGTTGACCTCGCGGATGAACTCGTTGTTTTCGGCCATGTCGTCTCACGCCGATCGGGAACCGAGCGGCCGCTGCATGAAGATGAAGGCTTGCGCCTATCACAGGCGCAGGCGGTTGGCGACCGGCTTCGACGCGAGGCCCTTCGGTCCGGACGCGTCTCAGGCCTGGCCCGGCCAGGCGGCGACGCCGATCAGGAGCGGATGCAGGTAGCGCGCGAACGCGAACCAGACCGCCAGCCCGATCACCACCGCCAGGGCGTCGTTGCGCCAGCCCGCCGGTGCGGCGGCGGGGCCGCCATGCTGCGCGGCCACGGCGCCGGGGGCGAGGGCCCGCCGCTTGGCGCTGATCCGGGCCATCACCGCCCAGGCGAGGAAGCTGCCGAACAGCAGGATCGAGCCGAGGTCGCCATTGGCCAGCAGGTGCGCGGTGGCCCAGATCTTCACGGCCAGCAGCATCGGGTGCTTGGCCCGGGCGCGGATGTGCCCCGGCAGGTAGGCCGAGGCCAGGGCGACGAAGGCCAGGGCGGTCAGGAGCAGGGCGAGGTGGCGGGTCCAGACCGGCGGGTCCCACACGGCGATGTAGCCGGACTGGCGATAGCGGTGGAAACCGTAGGCGATCAGCACGAGGCCCAGGAGGGAGGCCAGGGTGTAGGCGAGCTTGTAGCGGCCCTCGCCGACCTGATCGATCACCCGCGCCCGCCGTGCCCGTGCCATGGAGAAGGCATGCGTGCCGAGGAAGAGCACGAGCCCGAGGATGAGGAGGAGCATGGAAGGCCTTCGCGGGAGGGCGTCGGGGATCTGTGGACAGGGCCGGAATCGGACGCGTGCGCACAATCGAACTGTAACGGTTCAAAACCCAATCTGCGGCCGATGTCCAGGGACCCCCGATGACGCGCCCCCTTCCCCTCGCGGCCCAGCTCCTGCTCGCGCTGGTCTGCCTCGGCGGCCCGGCGCGCGCCGCCGCGGAGCCGCCGCTCTCCGCCCTGACCCTGGTCGGCCCCCCGGTGGTGATGTTCAAAGCCGGGCGCGACGCCTGCGACGGGGTCGACGTGCCCGACGCCTCGGCCCGCGCCTTCCGCGAGGCCTCAGGCGCCGTCGCCCTGTTCGGCATGCACTACCGGAACCGCGCCTTCCGCGGTCCCCGCCTCGACGCCCTGAAACTGGACTGCGCGGTGGTGCTCGAATCCGGCGGCAAGGCCGATCCGGCCGCCTACGACGACGCCTCGTGGATCACCGCCACCTGGACCGAGGACGGCCGCGCCGTCGCCGCCCTGGTCCACCACGAGTACCGGGCCAACGAGCATCCGGGCCGCTGCCGCGCCAAGGAGTACATGGCGTGCTGGTACAACAGCGTGGTGGCGGCCGCCTCGACCGATGGCGGACGCAGCTTCACCCGCGCGACCCCACCGGTGGTCGTGGCCGGCGCCCCCTTCCGCCAGGAGGTCGGGCAGGGCAGCCATCGCGGCTTCTTCAATCCGTCGAATGTCTTCTCGGACGGGATCTGGCGCTACTTCCTCGCCTCCACCACGGGCTGGACACGGCCCGGCAGCGACCAGTCCGCGGGGGTCTGCCTGTTCCGCACCCGCGATCCCGCCGACCCGACGCAGTGGCGCGCCTGGACCGGCACCGGCTACACGGCGGCCTTCCCCGACCCCTACGCGAAGCCCGCCAAGGCGGCGGCGACCTGTGCGCCGGTCGCGCCGTTCCCGACACCGGTCGGGGCCGTCGTGCGCCACCGGGGCAGCGGCGCCTGGATCGCGGTCTTCATGGCCAAGGCCGGGCCGGGCTTTCCGCAATCTGGCTTCTACTGGACCACCTCCCGCGACCTGCTGGACTGGGACACGCCGCGCCTGCTCCTGGCCGGCGCCACCCTGTACGACGATCCCTGCCGGGCGCCCGGCGGACTCATCGCCTACCCGTCGCTGCTCGATCCCGACGCGCAGGGGCGCAACTTCGACGACACCGGCGACACGGCCTTCCTCACCTACGTGACCCTGCGCACCGAAGGCTGCACCATCACCTCCGATCGCGACCTTCTCCGGCGCAACCTCGCGATCAAGGTGTGGCCGTGAGCCCCGCCTCCGGCCGCCGCACGAGGTCGATGAAGGCCTGCAGCGGCGGGGGGATCTGGCGCCGGCCGGCATAGTACAGGAACAGCCCGGGGAAGCTCGGACACCAGTCGGGCATCAGGCGGACGAGCCGACCGGACGCCAGGAGGTCGGCGACGCTGTCCTCGAAGACCAGGCCGAGGCCGAGCCCCGCCAGGGCCGCCTGCACGATCATCTCCTGATCGTTGACGACGAGGGGACCGTCGACGGAGACCGCCAGCGCCCGCCCGTCCTTCTCCAGTTCCCAGCGATACACCGCACCGCCGGGAAAGCGCTGCCGGATGCAGCGGTGCGCCACGAGATCGGCCGGGCTCTCGGGCGTCGGCCGTCCGGCCAGATAGGCGGGGGCGCCCACTAGGGCGAAGCGCTGGGGCCCTCCGAGGGGCACCGCGATCATGTCGCCGGCCAGGTGCTCGCCGAACCGGACGCCGGCATCGAACCCGCCGGCCACCACATCGGTCAGCGCATCGTCCCCCACGACCTCGACGCGGACGCCGGGATAGAGCGCGAGGTACCGCGCCACCAGCGGCATCAGGACGAGCCGGCAGGCCGAGCGCGGCGCGTTGATGCGCAGGGCGCCACCGAGCGTGGCGCGGAACGCGCCGGCGGCTCCGACCGCCGCGGCGATCTCGGCCAGGGCCGGCCCGATCCCCGCGAGCAGGGCCGCCCCCGCCTCGGTCGGCGCGACGCTGCGGGTGGTCCGGTGAAGCAGACGCACCCCCATCCGGGTCTCCAGGCCCCGCAGGGCGTGGCTCAGCGCGGAGGGGGACACCCCGAGTTCGAGGGCGGCCCGCCGGAAGCTGCCGTGCCGGGCGATGGCCGCGAACGCCGCGAGGTCCGCGAGGTCGGCCCGCTGCATTGATGAGCCTCGCTCAACGGTTCGTCCAGGAGTGTCGATCTTATCGCTGATCCGGCCCCATGGCACACCGATGCGGCGAATTCCGAATCCAGGCACCGCGATGCGACAGCACCCCCTCGGCCAGACCGGCCTCACCATCTCCGTCCCCGGCCTCGGCTGCATGGGCATGTCCAAATTCTACGGGCCGGCCGACGAGACGGAGTGCCTCGACGCCCTCGCGGCGGCCCTCAACCTCGGCTACGACTTCCTCGACACCGCCGACACCTACGGGCTCGGCCATAACGAGACCCTATTGGGCCGCTTCCTGAAGGGCCGCCGCGACCGGGTCGTGCTCGCCACGAAGTTCGGCATCGTCCGCCCCTACCACAGCCCCGACGACAGCGCGAAGCGGCGGATCGACAACACGCCGGCCTATCTCACCGCGGCCTGCGAGGCGTCGCTGACCCGGCTCGGCGTCGAGACCATCGATCTCTACTACTGCCACCGTCGCAACCCGGAGACCCCGCTAGCCGAGATGATCGGCGCGATGGCGCGCTTGGTCGAGCAGGGCAAGGTGCGCGGACTCGGTCTGTCCGAGGTCTCGCCCGAAACCCTGCGGGCCGCCCACGCGATTCATCCGATCGCGGCGGTCCAGAGCGAGTATTCGCTGTGGAGCCGGGGAGCCGAGGACGAGATGCTGCAGACCTGCCGTGACCTCGACGTCACCTTCGTGGCATACGCACCGCTTGGACGCGGGTTCCTCACCGGCACCCTCGATCCGGCGCGGCTCGCCGCGGACGATTTCCGCCGGGGAAATCCGCGCTTCCAGGCCGACGCCCTGGCCCGGAATCAGCGTCTGCTCGACGGGCTCGCGGCCGTCGCAGCCCGCCGGAACGCCAGCTCCGGCCAGATCGCCCTCGCCTGGCTCGTCGACCGGGCACCGGGCGTGGTGCCGATCCCCGGTACCCGGCGCGTGGCCCGCCTCGCCGAGAACGCCGCCGCCATGGACCTCGCGCTCACCCCCGGCGAGATCGCCGAGCTCGACGGGTTGTTCCCGCCCGGCGCCGCCGCCGGCGCCCGCTATGCCGAGGGCGGAACCGCCGGCATCGAGGTTCTGTGACGACCGCCGTCAGAACTGGCGCAGATACGGAGCCGGCTTCTGGCCGAGGATCCGCCAAGTCCCTGCGAGACCAAGGAGAATTGCGAAGGCGACCGCGAGGGCCGCCGCGAGGATCGCCCCCGATAGGTCGAGGGTGAACTCGAGCTTCATCACCCGGGTGACGATGACCCAGCCCGCCAGGGTGCCGGCGGCGAGGCCGAAGATCGCCGTGGCGAGGCCGAGGGCGCCGTATTCGAGGGTGTAGGCCGCCAGCAGCCGGCCCCGCGTGGCGCCCAGGGTCTTGAGCACGACCGCGTCGTAGAGCCGGGCGCGGTGCCCGGCCGCGAGCGCGCCGGCCAGAACGAACAGGCTCGCCACCACGGCGACGCCGCTGGCGCCGCGAATGGCCAGGACCAGCTTGGCGACGATGTCGCTCACGGCCTCCAGGGCCTCCTTCACCCGCACGCTGGTGACGGAGGGGTAAGCCTTTGCCACGTCACGCAGAATTTCCGCCTCTGCCTTGGCGTCGGGTCCGTTCGGCAGGGTGAGGGTCGCCAGATCGGAGTGCGGCGCGCCCCGGAACGTCCCCGGCGAGAACACCATGACGAAGTTGATCCCGAGCGAGCGCCACTCGACCTTGCGCAGGTTGGCGACCCTGACCGTCAGCGTCCGCCCCAGGACGTTGACCGTCACGTTGCTGCCGACGGCGAGGTTGAGCTTGCCCGCCAGTTCGGCATCGAAGGACACGAGCGGCGTCCGAGCCTCCTCGGCGGTCCACCAGTGACCGCCGACCAGAGACGAGCCCTCGGGAAGGTCGTCGGCGTAGGTGATGCCGCGGTCCCCGTCGAGCACCCAGGCGGCATCCTCGGGCGCCTTGATCTCGCCGGCCGGAACGCCGTTCAGGGCGGTGATCCGACCGCGCATC
The DNA here is from genome assembly GCF_001423285.1 of Methylobacterium sp. Leaf111. Taxonomy (NCBI): domain Bacteria; kingdom Pseudomonadati; phylum Pseudomonadota; class Alphaproteobacteria; order Hyphomicrobiales; family Methylobacteriaceae; genus Methylobacterium; species Methylobacterium sp. Leaf111. The sequence continues at coordinate 623,077 of NZ_LMNE01000001.1, forward strand.
ATCGGAACGCGTTCGATCTTCGCCCCCGGCGAAAGGCCGCCGAGGAAGGCGTGGAAGGCGTCCGCATCGCTCGACGGGATGTCGAGGAAGAACAGGTTCGGCGCCTTGGCCGGCAGGGAATTCGTCAGCGTCCGCCGAACGTTGGCGTCGATCAGGCTCAGGGTGACGAGAAGGGTCACGCCGAGGCCAAGGGAGAGCACGATGGCGGGCGTGAGCGCTCCCGGCCGATGTAGGTTCGCCAGGGCCATGCGGGGGGCGGCGAGACGCGGGCGCGGGAGCCGTCGCGCCACCGCCATCAGCCCGAGGGCGACGAGGCGCAGCAGCCCGAAGGCGAGCCCGGCGGCAACGATGAAGACGAGCGCCAGGCGCCGGTCAAAGGCGGTAAACAATGCCAGCCCGATCAGCCCCACGAGGGCGGCCGCCAGGATCAGGCGATAGCGCAGGCGGGTGCGGGCAGAACCCGGATCGACCACGTCCCGGAACAGCCCCGAAACGGGGATGTCGTGGGCGCGCCCCAGGGGCAGGATGGCGAAGGCGACCGCCGTCAGGAACCCATAGGCCGCCGCAAGAGCGAGCTCGCCGGGTGCGAGGGTCGGATTCAGCGGCAGCGGCAGGGCATCGTGGAACAGGGCGTCGAGGCCGAAGGGCAGGAGCGCGCCCACCGCGAGGCCGGTCGCGATCCCGAGGGCGGCGATCAGGAGGACCTGGGTCAGGTAGAGAACCACCACCTGTCCGCCCGGCGCACCGACACTCTTCAGGGTGGCGATGGAGCCGCGCTTTCGCTCGACGAAGGCCGCGACCGCATTGGCGACGCCGACGCCGCCGACGATGAGCGCGGTCAGGCCGACCAGGGTGAGGAACTGGGTGAAGCGTTCGATGCTCTTGGCAAAGCGCGGATCGGCGTTGGTGCGCGCCCGCATCTCCCAGCCCGCATCCGGCGCGGCCTGGGTTATGGCTGCGGCGCGCGATTCGAGATCGGCGTCCCCGACGCCCGGGATCTGCAGGCGGTAGCTCCAGCGGTTCAAGCTGCCCGGCCGGATCAGGCCCGAGGCGGTCAGAGCCTCATGCGTGATCAGCACCCGGGGGCCGAAACCGATGCCGTTGGCGATGCGATCGGGCTCCGACACGAGGGTGGCGCGGATCGCGAACGGCCGGCCCGCAATGGTGATCCGGTCACCGACCTTCAGGTCGAGGCGGGTGAGCAGGGCGGGGTCCGCCACCGCGCCGGCAGCGCCGTCGCGGTCGGCCAGGAGATCGGCGAGGGGTTCGGCCGGATCGGTGACGAGTTCGCCGGTGGTTGGGTAGTCGGCGCCCACCGCCTTCAGCTCGACCAGGGCCGCACCGGTCTCACCGGCCACGGCCATGGCGCGCAGGGTGGTCACCACGGAAACGCGCCCCTGGGCGTCCAGGGCGGCCCGCTCCTCGGGCGTCGCCTCCCGGTTGATCAGGCTGTAGGTGAGATCGCCGCCGAGGATACGCGCACCCTCGCGGCCAAGACCATCGGTGAGCGAGCGCGAGATCGAGGCGACGCCGGCGATGGCGGCGACGCCGAGGGCGATGCAGGCGAGGAACACGGTGAAGCCCGACAGCCCGCCGCGCAATTCGCGCAGCGCGAGGCGCAGGGTGAGTGGAACGTGCCCCCCTGAGGAACGTCCGCTCGGGTTGGGAAGGGTGCCATGCATCGGGTCAGGCCTGGACCGGCACCAGTGCTTCCACCCGGCCAGAGCGGAGGCGGACGGTGCGGTCACAGAGACGCGCGAGGCCGGGGTCGTGGGTGACGAGGACGAGGGTCGCGCCGCGGTCGCGCTTCAGGGCGAAGAGCAGGTCGACGATCTGGCGACCGGTCGCCTCGTCGAGGTTGCCGGTCGGCTCGTCGGCCACGAGGATCGCGGGGTCGGGCGCGATGGCCCGCGCGATGGCGACCCGCTGCTGCTCGCCACCCGAGAGCTGGGCCGGATAGTGGTGCAGACGGTGGCCGAGCCCGACCGCCTCCAGCTCGACCTGTGCCCGGCGGTGCGCGTCGGGCTGGTCGGCGAGTTCCAGGGGCAGCGCCACATTCTCCAGGGCGGTCATCGTCGGGACGAGGTGGAAGGCCTGGAACACGATGCCGATGCGGCGCCCGCGAAAGCGCGCCAGGGCATCCTCGTCGAGGCTTCCGAGATCGGTGCCCTCAACCAGGATGCGGCCCGAATCCGGTCGTTCCAGGCCCGCCATGACCATCAGCAGAGTCGATTTGCCGGAGCCGGAGGGACCCACGAGACCGACCGCCTCGCCCGGCGCCACGTCGAGGGAGATGCCGCGCAGGACATGGACGCGCGCCGCCCCACGGCCGAGGCTGAGGTCGATGTCGGAGAGGGCGATGGTCTGCGCCGTCGGCGCAATGGGGTTGTCGGACTTCAACGGGCGACCGATCTGTGTGCAGCTGTCGTCATCGTGACGGCGGGCAAGGTGGATTCAAGGTTCGGGGTTGTGATCGAATGGGTCTGTGTGGAGTCTCACGCCTCGCCGATATGGTCCGCTCACGGGCGGCGCGCCATGCCGGGCTCGGCCTCGCCGCTCTGATGACGCTCTTTGCCGCACTCGGGCTCGGCACGATGCCATCGCACGCCACGCCCGACGTGCCGCCGGTGAAGCTGGTGGCCTTCGGCGACAGCCTGACCGCCGGGTATCGCCTGCCCGCGAACGCGGCCTTTCCGGTGGTGCTGGAGCGGGCCCTGAAGGCACGCGGACGCGTCGTCACGGTGGCGAATGCGGGTGTCTCGGGCGACACCACGACCGGAGGCCTTGATCGCCTCGACTGGTCGGTCCCCGACGACACCAACGGCGTCATCCTCGAACTCGGCGCCAACGACATGCTGCGCGGCACCGACCCGGCGGTGACCCGCAAGGCCCTCGATGCGATGATCGAGCGGCTCAAGGCACGCGGCATTCCCGTGCTGCTTGCGGGGATGAAGGCCTCCCCCAACCTCGGGCCGGACTACGCCGCGCGCTTCGACGCGATCTACCCGGACCTCGCCAAGCGCTACGACCTCGTCCTGTACCCGTTCTTCCTCGACGGCATCGTCGGCGACCGGCAGGCCCACCTGGACGATGGCCTGCATCCGAACGCCAGGGGCGTCGAAACGATCGTGGCCGGCATGTTGCCGACGGTCGAGACCTTCCTCGACCGTCTCCATCCGCAGGCGCGCTGAGCCCGTGCCCCGCCTGTTCACCGGCCTTGAAGTTCCCCCCGACCTCGCGCAGGCGCTCGCCCTGAAGCGCGGCGCTCTGCGCGGAAGCCGCTGGATCGAGCCCTCGGATTATCACATCACCCTGCGCTTCCTCGGCGATGTCGAGATCGACCTCGCGGAGGCGCTGCACGAGCGCCTGATCGAGGCGCGACCCCGGTCCCCCTTCCCCGTGACCCTCGACGGTATGGCGAGCTTCGGCGGCGACAGGCCGCGCGCGATCCTCGCCACGGTGCTGCCAACCCCGGAGCTTCTCGACCTTCAGGCCGAACAGGAGCGCCTGGCACGCCAAGCCGGGGCCGAGCCGGAACGGCGCAAGTTCACGCCGCACGTCACGCTCGCACGCCTCCGACGCGAGGCCGGCGCGGAGGATGTCGCGGCCTATCTGGGCGAGCGCGGCCTGTTCACGCCCCTCACCTTCACGGCGGAGCGTGTGACGCTGTTCTCGGCGCGGGAATCGAAGGGCGGCGGTCCCTACGTGGTCGAGGCAGCCTACCCATTCGGATAGGGAACGGGCGCGCGGAGACGTCAGAGGCGGCGCAGTGCCACCGACTCGATGCGGTGGCTGGCCCCCTTGGCGAGGATCAGGCTGGCCCGCTGCCGGGTCGGCAGGATGTTGTCACGCAGGTTCGGCAGGTTGATGGTCGTCCAGAGCGTATCGGCGATCTCGATCGCCTCGGATTCCGTTACCTCGGCGTACTTTCGGAAATAGGAGAGCGGATCGCGGAAAGCGGTCTGGCGCAGGCGCAGGAAGCGATTGACGTACCAGCGGTGCAGGTCGTCCTCGTGGCCGTCGAGGTAGATCGAGAAGTCGAAGAAGTCCGAGACGAACGGGATCGCGGTGCCGTCGCGGGGCAGGCGCGCCGGCTGCAGGACGTTCAAGCCCTCGACGATGAGGATGTCGGGCGATTCGATGATCCGCTCCTCGCCCTGCACCACGTCGTAGACGAGGTGAGAGTAGAGCGGCGCCGCGACACGCTTCTTGCCGGCCTTGATGTCGGTGAGGAAGCGCAACAGCGCGGCCGTGTCGTAGCTTTCGGGGAAGCCCTTCCGCTCCATCGCGCCCATCCGCTTCAGCTCGGCATTGGGCAGCAGAAAGCCGTCGGTGGTGATGAGGTCGACCTTGGGGGTGTTGGGCCAGCGCGCGAGCAGGGCGGCGAGGACGCGGGCGGAGGTCGACTTGCCCACGGCCACAGATCCGGCGAGGCCGATGATGTACGGTACCTTCGTCTCGTGCTCGGCGAGAAGGAAGCGCTGGGTCGCCTTGAACAGGCCTTGCGTCGCTGCCACGTAGAGTGAAAGCAGCCGTGAAAGCGGCAGGTAGATCGCCTCCACCTCCTCGACCGATATCGGATCGTTGAGGGATTGCAGGCGCGCCACCTCCTCCGCCGCCAGAGTCAGGGGGGTGTCGGCACGCAGCTGAGCCCATTCTTCTCGGGTGAACAAGCGGTAAGGCGACAGCCGCTCCGAGCCCTGGCCGGTGACTGGGTCCTGGCCCCGGGCGGTCGGGCGTTCGATCACGGCAGGCGGCATCGTGAAAAGCGATTCGGCGTTCACGCGGGGCTCCGGGAGGCCTTCTCCGCGATCCCGCTCTGAACCGTGCGCCGCTCGAGCTCGGCCAGCACCTCGTTCAAAGTCACGCCACCGACCCGCAGCAGGACTAGGAGATGGTACAGCACGTCCGCGGCCTCGTTGATGAGGCCGGATCGGTCACCCTGTACGGCGGCGATCGCCGCCTCGACCGCCTCCTCGCCGAGCTTCTTGGCCGGTTTGGCCGGGCCGCCGGCTAGGAGCTTTGCGGTGTAGGAAGTCTCGGGAGACGCTGCCGCACGATCCGCGACGAGGGCTTCGAGATCGCTGAGAGTGAACTGGGTCATACAATCCTGGTCCCGGCGAACCGGGCCTATCGTGCCGTGCAACCAAGCGTGCGGCACGATGGATCATGACGCAAGGGCTGCGAAGGTCCGCCTCAGAGATCGAGGCGCATGGAGAGACCGGCCGCGGCCATGTGGACCTTGGCCTCGGATACCGTGTGCTGCCCGAAATGGAAGATCGAGGCCGCCAGAACCGCACTGGCACCGCCTTCGCGGACTCCCGCCACCAGGTCGTCTAGGCCGCCCACACCGCCCGAGGCGATGACCGGCACCGTGACGGCATCGGAAATGGCCCGCGTCAGGCCGATATCGTACCCGGAGCGCATCCCGTCGCGATCCATCGAGGTCACGAGCAATTCACCGGCGCCGCGGGCCGTGACGGTGCGGGCGAAGGCGATGGCGTCGATGCCGGTGGGCTTGCGTCCGCCATGGGTGAAGATCTGCCATTCCGGCGCCTCGCCGGGACCGGAGGTCCGCTTGGCATCGATCGCCACGACGATGCACTGGCTACCGAACTTTTCCGCACCGCGGGCGACGAAATCGGGATCGTTCACGGCTGCCGTGTTGATGGAAACCTTGTCGGCCCCGGCCAACAGAAGAGTGCGGATATCCGCCACCGTACGGATGCCACCACCGACGGTGAGCGGCATGAAGCAGGCTTCCGCCGTTCGGCTGACGACGTCGAGGAGCGTCCCGCGATCCTCATGGCTCGCCGTGATGTCGAGGAAGCAGAGCTCGTCGGCACCAGCCGCGTCGTAGGCCTTAGCCGCCTCAACGGGATCGCCGGCATCGCGCAGTTCCAGGAACTGGACGCCTTTTACGACACGGCCGTCCTTGACGTCGAGGCACGGGATGATGCGAGTTTTGAGCACGAATAACCTCGGATGCGTCAGGCCGCCGGAGCCTCATCGGGCGCACCGGTCGCGCGCCGGATGGCCGCCAGGGCCTCGCGCGGGTCGATCCGCCCGTCGTAGAGGGCACGGCCTGTGATGGCGCCGGCGAGGAGCGCGCAGTCCGGTTCCAGGATGCGGTGGACGTCCTCGATCGAGGCAAGGCCACCGGAGGCGATCACCGGGATGGTCACCGCGCGAGCAAGGCCGAGGGTCATCTCGATATTGAGGCCCTTCAGGATGCCGTCGCGGGCGATGTCGGTGTAGATGATGGCGGCAACGCCCGCGTCCTCGAAGCGACGCCCGAGTTCCTCCGCCGTCATGCTGGAGGTGGTGGCCCAGCCCTCGACCGCGACGCGGCCGTCCTTGGCGTCGATGCCGACCGCGATCTTGCCCGGATAGAGGCGGGCGGCCTCGCGCACGAAGGCGGGATCGCGCACGGCGGCAGTGCCGATGATGACGCGGCTGACGCCTTTAGCGAGCCAAGCCTCCAGGGTCCGCATCTCGCGGATGCCGCCGCCGAGTTGCACCGGAAGCGTGGTCCGCGCCAGGATCGCATCGACGGCATCCGCGTTCATCGGTGCGCCCGCGAAGGCGCCGTCGAGGTCGACGACGTGAAGCCAGGAGAAACCCTGCTCCTCGAAGACCGCCGCCTGGGCCGCAGGATCGTCGCTGAACACGATGGCCTGGGCCATGTCGCCCTGAACGAGGCGGACACAGCGCCCTTCCTTGAGATCGATGGCCGGAAACAGGATCACGCGTCGGTTCGCTTTCGGGTGGAACGGGTCACAGGTGGGGTCTGCGCCTCAGGGACGCCAGCGGAGGAAGTTGGCGAGCAGTGCGAGGCCGAGCCGTTGGCTCTTTTCCGGGTGGAATTGGGTGCCGGCGACGTTGTCGCGCGCCACCATCGCGGTGACCGAACCGCCGTAATTGCTGTGGGCGACGCGATCTTCCATCCGCTCAGGCGACAGCGCGTAACTGTGTACGAAGTAGGCGTGCAGTCCGCCCGCGCCCGTCGGGATCTCCGACAGCAAAGCGTGTGGCCGGTCGATCTCGAGGGTGTTCCAGCCCATGTGGGGTACCTTGAGGCCGGGATCGTTCGGCTGGATCGGACCGACATCGCCGGGAATCCAGCCGAGGCCCGCGGTCGTGTCGTATTCCAGGCCCCGCGTCGCCAGGAGCTGCATGCCGACGCAGATGCCGAGGAACGGGCGACCCCGCTCGTGCGCCGCATGGGTCATCGCCTCGACCATGCCGGATAGGGCGTCGAGGCCGCGGCGACAATCGGCGTAGGCGCCGACACCGGGCAGAACCACCCGGTCGGCCTTGGCGACCGCCTCGGCCTCGCTCGTCAGGACGATGCGCGTCGCGTCGAGGCCGGCCTCCCGAGCCGCCCGCTCGAACGCCTTTGCGGCGGAATGCAGGTTGCCCGAGCCGTAATCGATGATCGCGACGGTCTCTGCACTCACCGCCGACCCTCGCTGAATGGGAACATGCCGATGGCAAGGTCACTCGGCGGCACCGAGATGCCGATTTGGGACGCTGGTCCGGTGCGCCCTGTGGGAACACCGTCCAGCCAGCGTGCAGCAGCCTTCATTTCGGCCTCCTCGGCATTCGCGGCCGTCACGGCGTCGCGCACCGGACGCCCCGCCCGGGCGTAGGTCCACCGTCGGAGGGACGAAGCCTCCAGTCCGATCAGGAGCGAAACGAGGACCGTGATGACGAAACCGGCGATCGGCGTCAGCCCGAGGAACCGCCCCCCGAACGCCACCACGGCCAACAGCGCCAGAACACCGAGGCCGGCGAGCCAGAGCCGGTGAAAGAAGAACCAGAGCGGCCCGAAAGCGAAAGCCGGCCAGGAGAAGCCATCCGGCACGAGGTGCGCCCGCTCGAGACCGTGTGCCTCGCCGACGAGGGCCCCCTTCGCGGGGTGCAATGTGTAGGTGCGCATCACGTCTAGCATCCTCCCTGCCGACCCGACGGGCGGATCAGAGCGATCCCTTGGTCGAGGGAACACGGCCGCCCTCGCGGGGATCGATCGACACTGCGTGCCGCAAGGCGCGGGCCAAGCCCTTGAAGCAGCTCTCCGCGATATGGTGAGCATTCTCACCGTAGAGCGTCTCGACGTGCAACGTAATGCCAGCGTTCATGGCGAAGGCCTGGAACCACTCGCGGACGAGTTCCGTATCGAACTGTCCGATTTTTTCGACCCGAAAGTGGGTTCGGAACACGAGGAACGGGCGGCCCGAGATATCGATGGAGACCCGCGTTAGGGTCTCGTCCATCGGCAAATGGATGTCGGCATAGCGGCCGATGCCGCGCTTGTCCGCGAGGGCCTGCGCGAAGGCCTGTCCCAGGGCGATGCCCGCATCTTCCACCGTATGATGGTGATCGACATGGAGATCACCCGTGACCGCCACGTCGAGGTCGAACAGCGCGTGGCGCGCGAAGAGCTCGAGCATGTGGTCGAAGAACCCGACCCCCGTCGAGACTTGAGCCCGCCCCGTCCCGTCGAGGTCGAGCGCGACCTGCACGTCGGTCTCCGCTGTCTTGCGGCTGATGCGGGCGGCGCGCTTGGCCTCGTGGGTCACGGTTCGGTTCCGGTTTGGGGAAGAACCCGCCTTCTAGAGGGAAGACTGGGTCGCGGAAAGGGTGGACGGAGCCGATTTCACCGGCGCTCCCGGCTACTCAGCGGTGCAGGACTCGGCCCGCCACCGCGTCGAGCTTGGCGAGTAGGGCTGGGTCGCGCTGCGCGGGAGCGGTCATGATGGCGCCGTCGAGGGCGTGCTCCGTACCGACGGGGCAGGGCTCGCGCTCGGCCGGGAAATCGCGGGCGAGACGGGCGACGAGGCGCGCGGCCTTGTCGGCATTGGCTCGCGCCACCGCCACCACGGCAGCGACGTCGACGGCATCGTGGGTCGGGTGCCAACAGTCGAAATCGGTCACCATCGCGATCGTCGCATAGGTGATTTCGGCTTCGCGGGCGAGCTTGGCCTCCGGCATGTTGGTCATGCCGATCACGTCGTAGCCGAGCGCCTTGTAAGTGGTCGACTCGGCATAGGTGGAGAATTGCGGACCCTCCATGCAGACATAGGTCCCGTCGCGATGGACCGCGATATCCTCCGCCTGTGCCGCCGCAGCGATGCGCGCCTGCAGCGTCGGTCCGACGGGATGCGCCAGGGAGACGTGGGCAACGCAGCCATCGCCGAAGAACGAACCGGCGCGGCCGTGGGTGCGGTCAACGAACTGATCGACGAGCACGAAAAGACCGGGATGCAGCTCGGCTTTGAACGAGCCGCAGGCCGAGAGCGAGACGAGGTCGGTGACACCAGCCCGCTTCAGCACGTCGATGTTCGCGCGATAGTTGATACCCGATGGCGAGAAGCGGTGCCCGCGGCCGTGGCGGGCGAGGAACACCACCTTCGTCGCGCCGATGCGGCCGATACGCAGCGCGTCTGAAGGCGCGCCCCAGGGGGATTCGATCCGCTCCTCGCGGACATCCTCCAGGCCGGGCAGGTCATAGACCCCGGACCCGCCCATCACGCCGAGCACCGCTGCCGTCATCCCGATCTCCAAAAGTTAGCGCCGGTCGCCCTTCCCTGGGACGCCGGCGCGGGTCGTGTCAACGGAGGACGGGCAGCCCAGAAGGACTGCCCGAACCGGATCAGTAGGTCTTGTGCAGTTCGGGCTGGAGTCCGTGGACCTCGCCGCCGACCTTCGCCCAGATCTTCTTCTTCACGTAGTAGAGTAGACCGGAGAGCACGAGCAGGAACAGGATCACCCGTAAGCCGAGAGCCTTGCGCGCCATCATGTGGGGCTCGGCCGCCCAGGCCATGAACGCCGCAACGTCGCGGGAATACTGCTCCGTGGTCTCCGGCACCACCGGCTCGCCCTTGTCGTTCTTGGCGTAGGTCACCTGCCCATCGCTGATCGGCTTCGGCATCGCGATGAGGTGACCGGCATAGTACTTGTTGTAGTAGGTGCCAGCCGGAATCTCCTTGCCGGCCGGCGGATCCTCGTAGCCGTTCAGGAGCGCGTGAATGTAGTCAACGCCCTGCTCCGAGAAGCCGATGAACGGCATCGCGTCGAGGACGAACCACGGGAAGCCGCGCTCGTAGGTGCGGGCTTTGGCCAGCACGGAGAAGTCCGGCGGCGCCTTGCCGCCATTGGCGGCGGCCGCCGCCTTCTCGTTCGGGAAGGGCGACGGGAAGGCGTCGGCAGCGCGGGCGGGACGGTCGACGTCCTCGCCGGCATCGTTCTGCTCCTTCACCTTGTACTGGGCGGCGAGTTCCTTGACCTGCCCGGTGGTGAAGCCAGGCCCTCCCTCCTCCGAGAGGTTGCGGAAGCGCACCAGGCTCATGCTGTGACAGCTCGAGCAGACTTCCTTGTAGACCTGAAAGCCGCGCTGAAGCTGAGCTTGGTCGAAGCGGCCGAAGGTGCCAGCGAAGCTCCACTTCTCACGGGGCGGATGGGGAGTTCCCTCATCCGCCGACGCGACGGTGATGCTCATGACAGCCGCGATCAGGGTTGCGGCGAGGACGCGGGTCGTTTTCATGGTTCTCAAAAGTCCCCTGCCTTCAACCCTTGGAGGACGGTGCGGCTGCGGCGCCGACCGGCATGCCGGACCCGCCCACCTGCTTTCCGGGACCCGTCACCGTCTCGAGGATCGAGCCCGGAAGAGCCTTCGGCGTCTCGAACAGGCCGACCAGCGGCATCACGAGCAGGAAGTGCAGGAAGTAGTAGGCCGTGCAGATCCGGGCGGCGATGACGTAGCCACCCTCCGGCGGCTTGGCGCCGAGCCAACCGAGCACCACGCAGACCACCACGAACAGCCAGAAGAACTGCCGGTAGATCGGGCGGTAATTACACGAGCGAACCCGGGACGTATCGAGCCAAGGGGCCAGGGCCAGGATGAGCACGGCGCTGAACATCAGAATGACGCCGCCGAGCTTGTCCGGCACGGCGCGCAGGATCGCGTAGAACGGCAGGAAGTACCATTCCGGAACGATGTGGGCGGGCGTCACCGCCGGGTTGGCCGGCACGTAGTTGTCAGCGTGACCGAGATAGTTCGGCTGGTAGAAGATCCAGTAGGCGAAGAAGGCGAAGAACACGACCGAGGCGAAGACATCCTTGATCGTCGCGTAGGGCGTGAAGGCCACCGCGTCCTTGCCCGACTTGATCGGAATTCCGGCCGGATTGTTCTGCCCCGTCACATGCAGCGCCCAGATGTGCAGGATCACCACGCCGGTGATCATGAACGGCAGGAGGTAATGCAGCGAGAAGAACCGATTCAGGGTCGGATTGCCGACGGAGTAGCCGCCCCAGAGCAGGCTCTGGATCGTGTCACCCACCACGGGGATCGCGGCCAGGATGTTCGTGATGACGGTGGCACCCCAGAAGCTCATCTGGCCCCACGGCAGGGTGTAGCCGAGAAAGGCGGTCGCCATCATCAGGAGGTAGATGATTACGCCCAGGATGTAGAGCACCTCGCGCGGCGCCTTGTACGACCCGTAATACAGCGCCCGGAAGATGTGGACGTAGACCGCCACGAAAAACATCGATGCGCCGTTGGCGTGCATGTAGCGCAGCAGCCAGCCGTAGTTCACGTCGCGCATGATGTGCTCGACGGAGTTGAACGCATTAGCGGCCGACGGGTCGTAGTGCATCGCCAGCCAAACGCCGGTGACGATCTGCGACACCAGCATGGCGATCAGGATCGCGCCGAAGGTCCAGAAGTAGTTCAGGTTCCGCGGCACCGGGAAGGAGACGAAGGACGAATGCACCAGCCCGATCAAGGGGAGGCGCGATTCGAACCACTTCGCCAAGGCGCTCTTGGGAACGTAGGTATTGCCGTGTCCGCTCATGGGGCGACCCGCTCCAAATCCTGTTTCAGGGTGTCAGGCGACGGCCTTGCCGCCCTCCTCGCCGATCCGGATCTTGGAGTCCGACTCGAAGACGTAGGGGGGGATCGGTAGGTTCGTCGGGGCGGGACCCCGGCGTACCCGGCCCGACGTGTCGTAGAGGGAGCCGTGACAGGGGCAGGACCAGCCCTCGTACTGTCCTTGATGGCCGATCGGCACGCAGCCGAGATGCGTGCAGTTGCCGTAGACGACGAGCCACTTGGCGTGGCCTTGCTTTACGCGAGCCGAATCGGGCTGCGGATCGATCAGATCGGTGAGCTTCACCTCGGAAGCTTCCTTGATCTCTTTCTCGGAGCGACTGCGCACGAAAATGAGCTTGCCGCGCCAGAACACGTTGACGATCTGGCCTTCCTGAATTGGCGTCAGGTCGACTTCGAGGGGTGCGCCGGCCGCGATGGTCTCGGCATCGGGCGCCATTGAGGCGACGAAGGGCCAAGCCAAGGCACCGGCCCCGACGGCCAGTCCCGCGCCCGTCGCGAGGAACATGAAATCGCGACGCGTGCCGTCCGGCGCGCCGTGGGAGCTGTCGGGATCGGCTGCCGTGTTCGCCAAGTGTCAAACTCCAAGCATGATTGCGCCGGGCGACCCTGATCCCAACCCTGCGTCCAGGGCCGGCCGGGACCTTAGAGGCTTTAAAAGGAATGTCATCCCGGCGGGACGGAAGCACCATCCCACATGATTGTGCAATGCGACCCCGCGTCACCCGAAGTCAAGGCGCGAAGCCTTTCAGAACGTGCGGTTTCTATTCGTGGAGCGACCCCGTCGCGGGGGTGGCGCAGGAAGACCACAGAAGACATGCGCACACGCGCGGACCAGCTCGAATCCCGCCGGCGGCCATGCACATGCCGGGGGTATCGACAGCGGCACTCCACTGGGTGGAATTTGGAAGAATATCTCCGACCGCCGGTTCCGCGGGCGGACGCTGTCCAGCGGCGTGCCGGCTCGAAGAGCTCGCATTGCAACCGGCACAAGCTCTGGATCCGAAAGCGGCGCTGACTTTACGCGCTCCGGTTGCATGCCTTCCGCCGATCCTTCACCTTACCCCGCCTGGGCGCGATCGGCCGGATGGAGTACCTCGGCCGGACTGACTCGACAGCTCTGTCGGGGCGCTCGGTCCGGGCAGAAGCGCCGAAAGATTCGATGGATACCCCTGATCTGCAGTCCCCGCCGGCCGTGCTGCTGCGCATCGTCGCCGCCCCGGTGGTCTTTTACTGGCGGACGACGCCACGTCTGCGGATTGTCGGCGGAACTCCCCCGATGATCGCGGCGAACCTCGCGGGCGGTGAGGACGAGGCGCATCCGAATGCTACGGAAAGCGTGACCCGCTGGCGCGCGTTCCAGACCGTCGCAGGCACTGACTTGGCGATGAACCTCGAAAACGTCGTCGCGGACGCGGCGGCACGAAAGGGCCTACCATCCTGTTCCTCTTCCGCCGCGCGCTCTCGTTTCTCCTCGTCGTTTCGAGAGCCGCCCCGCGGGTCTCGATTGACGGCAGGGCGATCGCCACCGATCCCCTTGCGGTGAGCACGATCTCGAAACACGCTCAGTCGACGACCATAGCGGGAGCCGCAGGCGCCCGCCTAGCGGAAGGTATAGGCTGGCTCTACTCGCGACATCGGACGGCGCAGTTCGGAGGTGCGACGTGAAGGGAGCACTCCAAGGGCTTCAGGTCATCGGACGGATGCTCCAGCGCAGAAGGCGTGATGCGCCAAAGCGGGTGCTTCTCGACGCCGAGGTCCTGCGCGACGCGTTCGAGGCCTTTCCGGATCCGCAATTCATCGTCGCGCTCCGACCCGGCGACGAAGTTCGGCTCGAGGACTGGAACGCAGCGGCGCGAAACCCTTACGACAGCGCCGACGCCATGGGTCGCGCATTTGCCGATCTGCTGCCTGCAAGTCAGGCGGCGCTGTTGCGCGCCGGCGTCGAGCGGGCGGCCACGACCGGTGCGAGTCTTCGCATTCGGAGCGAGGCCGCGGGTGTCGAAGGTCAGAACGCGTACGAAGCGACCTTCGTCCCGCTTCGGGTGACAGGTGCGCAGGCAGACCGACGGGTCATGGTCAGCCTACACGACCTCGGACCCTCGAGGCAGGTGGACTCTGGGCCGCCGGGGCCCGATCGGCACACCGGCGAGGCCGGGTCTTCGGCTCTTCGAGGACAGGGACCCATCGAATCCGATCCCGACCGCCCCCCCACCGAATCGGCTTCGAAGCGAATCGGATCAGATCGCCGCCCGGCTGAGGCGCCCCCGGCCTCGGTTCGAGCGGATCTGATGGAGCGGCGGCCCGCTGATGAGCGCGTGCGGGAAAGCGAGGCGCGCTATCGCCTGTTGGCCAACTACACCTCGGACCTCATCGTCCTCGACGATGTCAGCGGCCGACATCTCTACATCTCGCCCGCGGTGACGAGCATGCTCGGCTACACCGTGGACGAGGCCAATCGCATGGGTCTTCGGACGCTCGTCCATCGGGAGGACATCGCAAACCTCTCGGCAATTCTGCATGCTCTTGGGCTCGGGCAGCCGACCGGATCGGTGATCTACCGGATGCGGCACCGTTCCGGGCATGACCTCTGGGTCGAGGCCGCCTTTCGGCGAATTGAGGAGCAGGGCGAGATCCAGGTCATCCAGGCGATCCGCGACGTCACGCAGCGACAGAGACAGGAGGCCGACCTGCACAGCGCTCGCATCGCAGCCGAGGCCGCCGTGCGTGCGAAAGCTGAATTCCTGGCCACCATGAGCCACGAGTTGCGCACACCGTTGGCGGGCATCCTCGGCGTGCACGACCTTCTCCAGGGCGATGCCAGCCTCAACCGAAACCAGGCACGCCTCGTCGGTCTCGCGCAGGAAGCGGGGCGCTCGCTCCTTACCATCGTGAACGACATCCTCGATGTCTCGAAGATCGAGGCCGGTCGCCTCGTGATCGAGTCACCCCCTTCAGCCTGGCCGGGCTGATCGAGGGCTGTCGGGAGCTCAGCGTCGAGATCGCACAGGGCCGCGAGATCCGCGTTGCCACGCAGATCGGACCTGATGTCCCGGACTGGGTCCTGGGCGATCCGACCCGATTGCGCCAGGTCATCCTCAATCTCACCGCCAACGCCATCAAGTTCACGCCCCAGGGCTCCGTCACCATGCGCGTGGCCTGGAAAGCGGCATCGAACGGCGGTCCGAGGCGGCGACCGGCCCTGCGGATCGAACTCATGGATACCGGGATCGGCATCCCGGAAGATGTCCTGCCCCACCTGTTCGAGCGTTTCGCGCAGGCGGACGGATCGATCTCGCGACGCTATGGTGGAACCGGTCTCGGCCTCACCATCTGCAAACGCCTGGTGCACCTGATGGGCGGCGAGATCGGTGCGCTGAGCCGGGTCGGCGAGGGCTCTACGTTCTGGTTCGAGGTGCCGCTGCGGCTCGCCGAGGCGGAGAACGATGTCGAGCACTCGCGGCTCGCCACTCTCAGCCGACCATCGCCGCAGCGCTGGCGCATCCTGTTGGCGGAAGACAATTCGATCAACCAGGAGATCATCGGGACGGTGCTGCGCCACAAGGGTCACACCGTCACGGTGGTGGATGACGGAGAGCAGGCGGCGACGGCGGCCTTCGGCCATGAACGTCCGGACCTGATCCTGATGGACGTGCAGATGCCGGGACTGGACGGTCTCGCAGCGACCCGCGCGATCCGCGCCCGGGAGCGGCAGGAAGGGCATTCTCCCACCCTGATCATCGCACTGACCGCCAATGCCATGCCCGAGGAGATGGAGCGGTGCCGCGCCGCCGGTATGGACGCACATGTCGCGAAGCCGATCGAGTGGCCGATGCTGTTCGAGACCGTCGAGCGCCTGGCGGCGCGGGTCGAACCAGCCGACCGCGAGGACATGCTCGCCCTCACAGAGGAACGCCCCGCCCCGTGAGGGGCGAGGCGTTCGAACGCGCGACGATGGTGTGTCAGCTCAGTACGCGGCCGGGTCGGCACTATCGCTCGGCGAGACGAAGGCTTTCGCCATGGCCTCGCTCATCGGCAGGTTCAGGTTGATGCCGCGCGGCGGAATCGGCTTCGTGAACCACTTGTCGTAAAGCGCCTTGCCATCGGGGCTTTTGTAGAGCTTGGCGGTGGCTTCGTCGGCGACGGCCTTGAAGGGCGCGTCATCCTTGCGCAGCATGATGCCGTAGGGCTCGGGTTTCGAGAGCGCCTCGCTGGAGATCGCGTAGGCACCCGGGTCCTTCGAGCTGGCGGCCAGCGAGGCCAGCAGTACGTCATCCATGACGAAGGCGACCGCGCGGCCAGTCTCGACCATCAGGAAGGCTTCGGCATGATCCTTGGCCGGCAGGATGGTCAGGCCGAGATTGCGTGCAGTGTTCGCCTCGTTAATCTGGCGGATATTGGTGGTGCCCGAGGTCGAAACCACGGTCTTGCCCTTCAGATCGTCGATCTTGTCGAGCTTGGCCGACTTCTTGGCGACGAAGCGAGTGGCCGTCAGGAAGTGGGTGTTGGTGAAGGAAGCCTGCTTCTGACGGTCGGCGTTGTTCGTCGTCGAACCGCACTCGAGGTCGATGGTGCCGTTGGCGATCAGCGGGATACGGGTGGCCGAGGTGACCGGATTCAGCTTCACCTCAAGGTTCGGAAGCTTCAAATTCGTCTTCACGGCCTCGGCGATCTTCTGACAGATCTCAAGGGCGTAGCCGACCGGCTTCTGGTCGCCGTCGAGGTAGGAGAACGGAACCGACGCGTCCCGGTAGCCGATGGTGATCGTATTGGTTTCCTTGATCTTCTTCAGGGTTCCGGTGAGCTCTTGCGCCTGGGCGCTCCCTACCGCGAGTACCGACAGCGCGAAGCTGACGGCAACGGCGGATAGGGTGGATCTCTGGTGACACGAACGCATCTGCGGGCTGACTCCGGAAGGTCGATCACGGTTCGGCGATCGACAGGATTGACCTGGGCAACGTAGCAGCGGCACGAGCCGCCGCAATCGTTGTTTTTGCGATGTGCAAGCTGGCAACGCCCCCGCCCCTGGCAAAGCCCGTGCCGAATGATCCCGCTACGTAGATTTCGTCAGGTCTCGCCCATGCAGATCAACACTCGGTACGCAAAAAGGCCCGACTTCTCAGCCGGGCCAGTTCGCATGTCTCGAAGATTCGGATCTGTGAGGATCCGGGCTCGCAAGGAGCCCGGATTGAGCCGCTCTGCGGCCTTAGAAGTCGCGCTGAACGCGGCCGCGGATCTGGAAGGTGTCCGATGCAGTCACAGTGCGCACTGCTCCGCTGGCGATGGAAGCAGCGGTGACGTTACCGGTGGAACGGGTCTGGTCAACGACGCGACCGTCCTGAACACCAACCTTGGTGTAGAAGCCTTCCAGACCGATATCGAGGTCCTTAACCGGCGACCAGATGATGCTTCCACCAGCAACAATCTGGTAATTGTCACGCAGGACGGGGCTGACGGCGAAGGACGCCTGACCCGGAATACCGGTGAACTGACCAGTCGAACCCAGCGTCTGGAACACGGCGGCGTTGGCGGCGCGGGCACCGTTGGCAAAGTTGAGCTCGCCGTAGCTGGCGAACACGGCCGAACGCCACTCAGGCGACCAGTAGTGCAGCAGCGAACCGACCACCGTGAAGCTGGTGGACAGCTCGATCTTGCCCGTGAACGGGTTGAGCGTCGCATCGGACATGTAGGGGTCGAACGCAGCGCCGTTGATGGTGCTGGCGCGCGAGGCGTAGCTGCCGTTGTACGAGGAGTAGCCAGTGTAGAGGGTCGCACCCTCGCCATAGGCACCCTGCAGGTACAATGTGTCGCCTGGGGCGATGAAGGGCAGGTTGATCTTGGCACCGGCCTGCACGGCCCAGCCGTACTCGCTGGGCGGACGCTGGTTCACGATCGCAGCGCCGGTCACGCCCGGGATGAAGGGCGCGGTCAGGATGCCGCCGTTGAAGTTGGTTGCATTGCCGGCGATGGCGTTGCCGGTGTTCAGCTCCTTGACGGCAGCAGAGAGCTGCATCGAGCCCCAGGCCGCATCATAACGAAGCACACCGACGAAGTCAGGCATGCGGTTACGCTGGGCCACGTCCACGTTGCCGTAAGTGCCGACGCCGGTCACGTTGTTGATGCCGATGAGCACCGGCGAAGTCGCACCCGAGAAGGCGACATTCTGAGACTGTGAGCCGGCCGGAGCGAAGTTGGCATTCGCACCGAACTGCTGCGAATAGATCGTGTTGCGACGGAAGGACGGATCTTCCAGCGAGATCGTCGCCGAGAGGCCGCTGTCGCCGAGCTTGCTCGTATAGGCGAGCAGGTTGGTGGACTGCAGGTCCGAGTTGGCGGTCGCGCCGGCGAACTCGAAATCGTGTGCGTAAAAGTCGAAGAACGAGGAAGCGCGACCGGCGGTGAGACCGGCGAACTGGATGAAGGCTTTATCGGTGTTCACGAACTGCTGGACACGGCCGGCCTGATCCTGGCCGGTCGCACCGAACGCGTTGCCGATACGCTCCTGGGTGCCCGAACGGAGGCCGCCGGTAGCGCCGGTGCGCGAGGCGAACTGGAGACGCACGAAGGCGCGCAGGGTGCCGTAGGCGGTCTGGGTGCGGGCATCGACGTTGATGCGGGCGAGGCCGATATAGCCGGTGGTATCACCGTTCGTGCCTGAACGGCTGTCGGTCGGCTGGTAGCCGACGTCAAGGCGAGCGCGGCCCGAGAGACGGATGCAGGTATCGGTGCCCGGGATGTAGAAGAAGCCGGCGCCGTAGGCGGAGCAGACGCGGACGTACTCGATCGGAACAGCTTTCTTGACCGGAAGGTCGGCTGCCTGTGCTCCTGCGACCGCAGCAAAACCTGCCGCGGAGGCGAGAAGCGAGCTCTTCAAGAGCTTCATTGATATCTCCAAAAGCTTCGAGACCCGAGGGAAGGCTTACTGCGCCCGAGACCTCTATGGATCCCGGTGTCGCGTGGCCCTTTATTCTTGAATGACCGAGCGTTGACCGCTGGAAATTGACTTGCTGCTCTGGCGTTGCCCCCAGTGCAGGATCACTCTGTGCGAGGTGGTTCCTCGCGGCAACTCGGAATCGTGATCGGCGAAGCGGTTCCAAGGCGCTGTTGCGGCGCTGCAACGTTCCGCAGGCGACTAAGTAACTGTTCTGTGGGCAGGTTTTCAGCGCTCCGGCCACCGTTCTACAGTTCGCTCCGAAGGACGCGGAGACCGCCAAGTCCTCGAAAATACGAAATAATCTGTGATCTTTGACACATTCCGATACCTTGGCGTTCAGGACTATTTCTCGGAAGCGTACCCAGCCGGCCAATCTGCAGGGCAGACCCTCCGGCATGCTGTGGATCGCCGCCTGGGACGGATCTGCCGCTGGGCCTCGCGGCGGACGCGTCCCGACAACCGGCGCCGAATCGGGTCGCGCGGCGACAGAAGCCCGTGGCGTCCGTCCGGGATCGACCAAGCGATCAATCCTGCAAGCCGATCACCTCAAAGTTGGTGCGTAGCTCATCGGACATCGGCACATTGAGACGGATGCCGGTCGGCAGGCGCTCGAGGAACCAGCGCTTTTAGATCCAGCGCAGCTCGCGGGATTCGGCAAGACGCTGCAAGGTTACGGTGACGAAGCCGGCGAGTTGCGGAACATCAGCCCATAGGGCTCGAACGAGAACTTGTCGGGCCCGACCGTGTCGGCGGAGCCGCCCGGCCCCGCGGCGGCGATCAAGCCGTAGAGCTGGACATCGTCGGGACCGAGGCATCCGCATGCCTGTCCCGGACCATCGCGAAGGGTTCGGCATGGTCGTGCCCAGTCCTTAGGGTGACAGGGATGCCGAGACGAGCGAAGAGCGCGCACACCACACTCCGTAGGTGGTACCGGCGGTGACCGCCACCGTCCGGTAGGCCAGATCGCGGAATGAACCGACCGGAGCACCGCGCTCCACCAGAAGCTTGATCGCGCTGACATAGGTGATGGGCGAGAAGGCCGCCATCTTCCGCCGCTCGGCATTGTCCGTGGTTGAGCCGCACTCGAGGTCGATCCGCCCGGACGTCACCGCCGCGATCCGCGTCTCCGACGTCACCGGCTCATACAGCACCTTCAAATCCCTACGCCCGAGTTCCGTCCCGATGTCGTCGACGACCTCCAGGCAGAGGTCGGGGGCGTAGCCGACGGGTTGGCCGGACGGGTCCCTGAAGGAGAACGTCAGGGCGTTCTCTCGATTAGCGAAGGCGGACGGTGGCGGTCCCGCCGATCGTCTTTAGGGAGCCGGAGAGAACGTCGATCGCCTAGGATGGATCGTCGCTGGCCAGCAAGCCGACGCTGGCCAGGACTCCCACGAACGGTGCGACGTGCTGACATGTGAGTCCTCGCCACGAAGCCGTACCGGTGCATCGGACGTCGCCCCGCGACGCTTGCGACCGCTTGCTACGCGACCGGTTCCGGCAGTGGACTGACTTAATGATCCAGACGCTGGTCGGTAAACGATAGTTGCCCTTCTTACTTGGCCAACGCCACGGTCGCGACGCTGTTGCGCAGCACGTTGATGGCCGAGCGGCCCTCGCCGGGCCGGAGAATGTTGACCATCATCAAACCGAGAAGCAGCGAGAAGAGCGAGGCCCCCACGAACCAGAACATCGCCCTGCCCCCGACGCGACCCACCGAAGCCGTATCGCCCCTATGTACGATGCCCGCAATGAGCGTCGAGAGGACGAGCGGCGCAATGATCATCTTGATCAAGCGCAGGAAGACATCACTGATCAGGGCGCTGTATCCGGAGATCTCCTTCGAGGTCTGCGGGTCAGGCCACGTGATGTTGCTCAGTTACCCAACAGCGATCTCGAGCAACATTTCATTGAGGATGGAGGTGGTGAGCCTGAACTGCATCGCTTCCACCCAACTGCCGCGCCTGATGGCGCTCCGCACTGGGAACTAAGCGTCTGGTTCACCCGACACAGTTCAGCACTGGGCGTGCGAGGCTTGAGGTCGCGCCATCGGCCAGAGAATGAAACTCCGGGCCGGACCATGCATTTCAGGCCCTCATCGCAGAAGACTAACCTTTTTCCGGCTACAGCAAAGTGCGTCAATCGGCCGAGAAATTGTCAGGCGCCTCGCAGGCGCAGGGCCGCCTCGGCCGAGCGCCGGATGAGATCCGGCTCCGGTGCGCCCGGCGGGACGACCCAGCTTCCACCGACGCAGAGCACCGGCTTCAGGGCGAGCCAGTCCGGTGCAGTTGCTTCGGAGATGCCCCCGGTCGGGCAGAACCGGACCTGCCCGAAGGGACCGGCGAGCGCCTTGAGTGCCTTGATGCCGCCAGCGGCTTCGGCCGGGAAGAACTTGAACCGGTCGAGGCCATGGTCGAGCCCTCGCATGATGTCCGCCGCATTGGCGACACCCGGCAGGTAGGGCACCCCCCGCGCGAGGGCGGCGCGGGTCAACGGATCGGTCAGGCCGGGGCTTACGATGAACTGCGCACCCGCCTCCATCGCCGCGTCCAGGTCGCGCGGGTTCAGGACCGTCCCAGCTCCCACTACGGCGCCTTCCACCCGCGACATGGCGCGGATCACGTCGAGGGCCGCTGGCGTGCGCAGGGTGACCTCCAGGGCGGTCAAGCCGCCCGCCACCAGGGCACGGGCGATCGGCTCGGCCTGGGCGACCTCCTCCACCACCAGCACCGGAATGACGGGAACGGAGCGCATCAGGGCATCGATGGTGGTCATGGAAAGCGTCCTTGGCGGGGTAGGCGGAGGATTCAGAGGCCGGCGGCCGCGAGCATGGCGGAGGCGCCGTGCTCGGCCCCATCGGCACCGTGGCGCATGAAGGCGAAGAGCTCGCGGCCCGTGCCGAAGGCCGGCGGCGGCGCGGCGGCGGTGTCCCGCGCGTCCCAGTCGGCGGGGTCGACGAGGACCTCCAGGGAGCCCTCCTCCGCGCTCAGGCGCACGACGTCGCCGTCGCGGATCTTGGCCAGGGGACCCCCGCCGAGGGCTTCGGGGCTGAGATGGATGGCCGCCGGCACCTTACCGGACGCGCCCGACATCCGCCCGTCGGTGACGAGGGCGACGCGAAAGCCGCGATCCTGCAGCACGCCGAGCTGCGGCGTCAGCTTGTGGAGTTCGGGCATGCCGTTGGCCCGGGGGCCCTGGAAGCGCACCACCACCACGACGTCCCGGTCGAGCTCGCCGGCCTTGAAGGCCGCCATGACGTCGTCCTGGTCGTCGAAGACGCGGGCGGGGGCCTGGATCGTCCAGCGCACCGGATCGACCGCGCTGGTCTTGAAGGTGGCCCGGCCGAGATTGCCCTTCACCAGGCGCATGCCGCCATCCGGCTGGAACGGATCGGCCGGGCTGCGCAGGATGCTCTCGTCGTGCGAGCGCTCGGGGGCGTCCTCGAAGACGAGGTCGTCGTCGATCAGCTTCGGGTCGCGGGCATGGTCGCGCAGGCGCGAGCCGGCTACTGTGAGGAGATCGTCGTGCAGGAGGCCGGCGTCGATCAGGCTGGCGATGACGTAGGACATGCCGCCGGCCGCGTGGAAGTGGTTCACGTCGCCTGAGCCGTTCGGGTAGACCTTGGCCACCTGCGGAACCACAGCCGAGAGGCGATCGAAATCCGCCCAGTCCAGGATGATGCCGGCTGCCCGTGCGATGGCCGGCAGGTGGATGGCGTGATTGGTCGAGCCGCCCGTGGCGAGCAGACCGACGACCGCGTTCACGATGGCCTTCTCGTCGATGCAGCGCCCGAGCGGCCGATAGTCGTTGCCCGAGGCGCCGATCTCGGAGAGGCGGTGCACTGCCGCCCGCGTCACAGCCTGGCGCAGCTTCGTGCCGGGATTGATGAAGGAGGCGCCGGGCATGTGCAGGCCCATCACGTCCATCATCATCTGGTTCGAGTTGGCGGTGCCGTAGAAGGTGCAGGTGCCCGCGCCGTGATAGGACGCCGACTCGCTCTCCAGCAGTTCATCGCGGCCGACCTTGCCCTCGGCGTAGAGCTGGCGGATGCGCTGCTTCTCCTTATTGGCTAGCCCCGAGGGCATCGGGCCGGCCGGAATCAGGATCATCGGCAGGTGGCCGAACCGAAGCGCCCCGATGAGGAGGCCGGGCACGATCTTGTCGCAGATGCCGAGGAGGGCCGCGCCGTCGAACATCCCGTGGCTCAGGGCTACCGCGGTGGAGAGCGCGATCGTGTCGCGCGAGAACAGAGACAGCTCCATGCCGCGCTGGCCCTGGGTGACCCCGTCGCACATCGCCGGTACGCCGCCGGCGACCTGCGCGGTCGCGCCGACCTCACGGGCGAACAGCTTCATCTGTTCGGGATAGCGGCCGTAGGGCTGATGCGCCGAGAGCATGTCGTTGTAGGCGGTGACGATGGCGATGTTCATCGCCCGGCCGGACTTGATGACGGCCTTGTCCTCGCCGGAGGCCGCGAAGCCGTGGGCCAAGTTGCCGCAATTCAGCATCGGGCGCTGAACGCCCGAGTCGCGCTCGCGGGCGATCAGGTCGAGATAGGCCTTGCGGGTCGGTCCGGAGCGTTCGATCACGCGCGCCGTAACGGCCGCGATTTCCGGGTGAAGCGCGCTCATGGCCAATTCCTCCTCAAATTCGGGCGATGCCCGCTTGCGCCGGGGGCGGCGGCCCGCGCCTGCATCAACCTCTCGCGCCAGCACGACAGGGGCGCGAAAGCGGGGCCTGATCGCAATCGGACCCACGCGCCGTCAATGGCATCCGGGCGGCGGCCTGGCCAGCACCTCCTGCAGGTTGCGGGCCAGGCCGTTCGTTAATGACTGCCAGCCGCGAGGGTTGCGCCGGGCTTGTGGTGGGTACCCAGGCGCTCGACCATCGTGGCCGTGGCGGCGTTCATGCCGACGATCTCCACAGCCACACCGTGGTGCCGGTACTTGAGCACCACGCGGTCGAGGGCATTGACCCCGCTGATGTCCCAGAAATGGGCCGCCGTGAGGTCGAGGACGATCCCCGTCAGCCCCGCTTCGCGGAACTCGAAGGCGCCGTGGAAGGCTTCCGCCGTGGCGAAGAAGATCTGGCCGGTCACCCGGTAGGTCCGCACCGTGTCGGTCCGCTCGGAGGCCACCGCGAAGTAGCGCGTCACCTTGTGGGCAAAGAACAGACCGCTCAGCACCACACCGAACAGGACGCCCTTGGCGAGGTCGTGGGTCGCCACCACCACGGCGACGGTGCCGAGCATGACGACGCTCGAGCTCTTCGGATGCGTCAGGAGGGTCCGCAGGGAGCCCCATTGGAAGGTGTTGATCGACACCATGATCATCACCGCCACCAGGGCGGCCATGGGAATCTGGGCCACGTAGGGGCCGAGCACGACGATCAGGAAGAGCAGGAAGACGCCAGCCCAGAGCGTGGAGAGCCGGCCCCGGCCACCGGACGAAACGTTGATCACCGATTGTCCGATCATGGCGCAGCCCGCCATCCCGCCGAACAGGCCGGCGCCGATATTGGCGATACCCTGCCCGGCACATTCGCGGTTCTTGTCGGAGCCCGTATCCGTCATCTCGTCGAGAATGGCCGCGGTCATCAGGCTTTCCAGCAGCCCGACCATGGTCAGCGTCAGCGCGTAGGGCAGGATGATCCGCAGGGTCTCCCAGTTCAGCGGGACCTCCGGCAGGGCGAAGACCGGCAACTGGGTGGGCATGGCCCCCATGTCGCCGACCTTGTGGATCGGTAGGCCCAGAGCCATCGAGACCGCCGTCAGGACGAGGATCGTGATGAGCGGCGAGGGTACCGCCTTGGTCAGGTACGGCAGCCCGTAGATGAGGCCGAGACCGACCGCCGTCATCAGGTAGACCGTGCTCCCCTGCCCGATCAGTTCCGGCATCTGCGCCAGGAAGATCAGGATCGCCAGCGCATTGACGAATCCCGTCACCACGGAGCGCGAGACGAAGCGCATGAGATTTCCCAGGCGCAGGAGGCCGGCCGCGATCTGCAGCAGGCCGGTGAGGATCGTGGCGGCGAACAGGTAGCCGAGGCCGTGCTCCTTCACCAGCGACACCATCACGAGGGCCATCGCCCCGGTCGCGGCGGAGATCATCGCCGGGCGTCCTCCCGCGAAGGCGGTGATCACCGCGATGCAGAACGACGCGGAGAGGCCGACCTTCGGGTCCACCCCGGCGATCAGTGAGAAGGCAATCGCCTCCGGGATCAGGGCCAGGGCGACCACGGTGCCGGCCAGGATTTCACGCGTGATATTGGGAGCCCACTGGCTCCGCAGGTTGGTCAGGGTCATGGAAATGGGACATCCAATCGTTCCCGCGCGCAGTCGGGCGGCCGGGAATCGAGACGGGGAATGCGAGACAGGCCACCCGACGCGCATCGCGGGGCGGCCATCATGGAACCCGAACGGAAGGCGGGCGCCGAGGAGAGCGGAGCTACGGCGGCGTGGGCCGTGCGTACAATCTGGCTCGATCCTTCAACATGTGGTGGGTCTTAACAGGATTCCGCCGCGGTGCAATGGACGCCGAGTCCGTGCCGGGAGGGGCCGACGCTCCGCGCGAGGCACGAATGGCGTTTACGCGCATGCAAGCAAGGCGCGTATAGGCTCTGCTCGATCGTCGGTGAACGCGCCTCATGTCCGAAACGAATTCCAGCCTGATCGAGGCTGCGCGCCGCAGACCTGGCACCGTCTGCGGCTGCCAAGAGACCTCGAAGCACAATTCACCGAGACGACGCGCTGGTCCCGGGCGACCTACATCCAGTCGTGGCTGCTGATCTTCATCGTCTTCAATGTGCTGTCACTGAAGATGGACATCGACCTGCTCGGTCCAGAGCAATTTGTGGTTCCGGCTTTCCTGACCCTGGGCGTGTTCCTGCCTGCGGGATTCTCGGCGATCACGGCGCTGCGCGGCATCACCAGTGCCCGGCGCCAGGCCGGGATCGTCATCGGCATCTCCGTGCTCGACATGGTGATCGTCCTGAACAGCGCCCGGATCGCGCCGCGGACCCATGCGGACACCTACCTGATCCTTGCGGTGATCGTGCCCATGGTGGTCGGGATGATCGCGCCGCTCTCGTTCCGGCACAGCCTCGTCCTCTGCGGAAGCGCCTTCTGTCTCTACGCGGCCTACGCCGTCGCATTCGTTCTTCCGCGCAGCGAGGCGACCGGACTGCCGCTCCTGATCGCCAGCCTCACCCTCGTCCCCATCAAGCTCGCCTATACCCGCGAATGGACGCGCAAGGAGGCCTTTCTCCTGACCCTGGAAAAATCCGCCCGCGACGTCGATCTGGCGGCCGCCAACGCGCGCCTGACGGTCCTGTCCGAGACCGACAGCCTCACCGGGCTCCGCAATCGGCGCAGCGCCACGGCCCAGATCTAGGCCGGATGGGGCGAGGCTTGCGCAGGCGGCGCCTGGGCCACGCTGGTGCTCATCGACATCGACGCCTTCAAGCGTCTGAACGACACGGCCGGCCATCCCGAAGGCGACCGCTGCCTGAGACAGGTGGCCGAGACGCTCGCTGCGGCGGCAGCCCGCCACGGCGCACAGGCGGCCCGCTACGGGGGCGAGGAGTTCATCGTGTTCCGGCCCGGAGCGGACCCTTCGGAGGCGGCGCGAATCGGGGAGAGTCTGCGACTGGCGATCCAGGCCCTGGCCTATCCCCATCCGGGTCTTCCCGACGGCGCCTGCATCACCGTCAGCATCGGGGTCGCAACGGCGCATGGAGGCCTGGGAACTCCCGCGATCACGGCCGCCGATCTCCTCAAGGCGGCGGACGATGCCCTCTATCGGGCCAAGCGCGGCGGACGGAACCGGGTCGAGAGCACGATTCTGGCGCCGGCCTCGGCCACATCCGAGGCGGCGCGAACCAGCGCCTTCGGCTGAGGGCGCCGAACAGCGAGATCCATCGCTTGGTTCGACCCGCCTAATCGAGACCGTCACCGACGAAATAGGCGTCACCGTCCCCGGCCGGGTCCCGGAAATCATAGACGGGGGCGCGGCGCGACACCAACCCGACGGCGGCGGCCGGCCGATAGGCTGCGGAGGGCTCGCGCCCCATCTGCATGCCGGCGGACATCACACCGTCCTCGGCGCCGCGGCGGCGCCGCGACGCCATCACGGAACTGCCCTCGATGACCACCCGGGTCTTGCCCATGCCCTCAGCCTTGACGAGGCTGAACAGGGTCGCGGCATTCCTTGGGGCAAGCCTAACACAACCATGGGATGCCGCGCTGCCGAGGCGCCGGGTGTGATTGGTCCCGTGGATCGCGTGGCCCTGCCCGGTGAAGAAGATTGCGTTCGGCATCGGAGCGTCGTCGAACTCCCGTGAGAAGTGCGTGCGCTCCATTCGGAACGGCCGATGGGCTCCGCTGGGAGTGTCGTAGCCGTCCACGCCCGTGGAGACGGGCCAGTCGTAGCGGGTGTGGCCATCGACCGTCACGGTCATGCGCTGCGCGTCCTTGTCGACGGCGATCAAAACCTCCGCCCAGGCAGGACAGGTCAAGAACGTCGCCAGGGCGAAACCGGAGACCAGTGACGTCAGACGGGAACGCATCGGAATCCTCGAAAACACAAACAAAGCCGGACTGCCTACGCTTGCCGCGCGCGTTGGTTCCAGCGCAGCGCGGATCAGGCGTCGGCGGTCGATTCCGGTCGACGAACCTCGGCAGCCGCCGCCTTCATCACATTTGCCACGAGCACATAGGTTTCCACCCAGGCCTCCCGGACCGCGGGGGTAAAATCCGGGCCCAGGCCCTGCTCCAGCGCCCAGAGCAGGGCGGCGCCCACCGGTTCATAATGCGCGGCCTGGGTTCCGAACGAGACATGCTGTCGGCCCAAGGTCTGCAGCGTCGGCACCACCATCTCGGGCTTATGCAGATTGGTGACCGCAAGCCCCAGCATCGCCATCAGTTTTTTCTTCTGCTCGCGCATGTCATCCGGAAACATCGGCCGAACCTGCGGAGCGATCTCGAACAGGCGTCCATAGAAAAGGTCTGCCGCAGCGCCGGCGATCGGCCGAACTTTGGCGAAACTGTCCTGGACGAGAACAACTTGTTCCGGGGTCATGCGGAGCTCTACGCGGGAGGAAGGGATTGCGGCGCGAACGCCGCGTATGACGTTCTTGCCCCGGCAGCGAAATCCCACAAGAGAGAACCCTGTTATAACCTGCGATAGGGTCGATTCGCGAGGGGGCATTCCCCGCGACGGACGTTTCTCCGATGAAACTGAACGGTTGCCGCCAACGCGCTTCAGCCTGGGTGCAGCGCCGCCTTGGCAATCTTCTTCTGAACAGCCGGGACAGCACCGGTTGGGCCACCGAGACCGCGCACGATGCCGGACTCCTCGACAAAGCAGGGGATGGGCGATGAAGACGTTGGCAGCTTTCACAGCCGTTGCGCTCTTGGCGATGGGCACGTTCGGAACGCCAGAGGCGCAGGCCCGGGGCCAGGGCGGCGCCATCTTGGCAGGCGTGATCGGGGGGCTCGCGGCGGGCGCTCTCCTGGGAACCGCCGCCTCGGAAGCTCACGAGGCTCCTGCCTACGGCTACGGTTACGGCCCTCCCGAACCCCGCTATGCCGAAGACGACGAGGCTCTCATCGTGCGCGACCGCCCGGCACCGCTGGTTCGCCACTACGGGTACGACGAGGCCCCGGTCTATCGCAGATCGCGTACCGTGGTCCGAACCTATCGTGAGGAATTCGGCGGATACGGCTATCGCCGCGCCGGATACGGGGATCGTCCGGACTGCGACCGTCCCTACGGCCGTGGCGGCTGGTAGTCAGGCCCCTCTCGAAGGCCGGCCGGGCGAACCGGACGGCCTCCTTCCAACGTCACCAGGGACGCCGGCGCAACCGTCTGTGCCGAGTCGCGTTGTCACTATTCGCGGGTAGATAGACTATCCGTCAGCGAACGGCGCCGTAGCCGACTGTTAGGATGGATTTCGAATACCTTTATCTTTGCTTTCCTCGCCCCGACAATTGCAATCGGACGTCCTTTCGCGTCGGGGTCGACCGCGCCTTGGCGCTCTCGTTTCCGCCTCAAATGGACGGAGACCTTCCCGATCGGCTGATACACTCTCTGGAAGCGCTGATCGCCGTCCTCCCGCCGCACTATGAAGCGGGCGGGCGATCACGACCGAGCTAGCTTCCCGGCGTAGCCGAGGGCGGAGCGCCGGGCGTGTGAGGTTCATCGCAGAGGCCGGCCGAAGGCGGGAAACCATCCCGCGGATTCGACCCATCGACACGCATGACGCCTCGGCAAGCGAAGATGCGCTCCTTCCTTCGGTACCGACCTGGGCGGGCGTGGTGCCCGAAGATTTCGGGCGGCGCCCAACGCGAGGGATGGTCGTGGTCGCGCACGACAGATGGACCTCCGAGTTCTGCCGAAGCGTTCCCCCGGGTGTACGTCGATGTGGA
Organism: Methylobacterium sp. Leaf111; assembly: GCF_001423285.1. Lineage (NCBI taxonomy): Bacteria > Pseudomonadati > Pseudomonadota > Alphaproteobacteria > Hyphomicrobiales > Methylobacteriaceae > Methylobacterium > Methylobacterium sp. Leaf111. Next base: position 652,324 of record NZ_LMNE01000001.1, read on the forward strand.
GTCCAGGACCTTGGCGCATGACCTCAGCTATCCGCCCCTGAACCAACCGAAGGAGGTGGCGGACGGCGTCTGGATCGTCGATGCCGCACCGATTCGCGCGGGCGGCATTCCACTCCCTTTGCGGATGACGGTGCTGCGACTGTCCGGCGGTGAGCTGTTGCTCCACTCGCCCGTTCCGCACCACCCGGGCCTTCAACGTGCCGTGGAGGGACTCGGGCGTATCGGGCACCTCGTAGCGCCGAGTGTCGGGCATTGGATGTTCCTGAAGGACTGGCAGACCGTTTGCCCCAACGCGATCACCTGGGCGGTGCCGGGGCTCGAAGGCCGGAGCCAGGTGCGCCGCTCTGGCCTCGCGATCGATGCGGAATTGGGAGACCAGCCGCCACGCGTCTGGGCGAACGAGATCGATCAGGTCCTCGTCGCCGGACCCGTGTTCCAGGAAATCTGTCTGTTCCATCGCCCAAGCCGGACCCTCCTGCTGACGGATCTCATCATCAACCTCGAGGGCGACCTTCTGCCGGTCTTCGCGCGCCCCCTGGCCCGTCTGCTCGGCATCGTCGCCCCGGATGGCAAGGCACCGCTCTACCTGCGAGTCCTTCTGCGCCTGAATTATCGGGACACGGTCCGCGCCGCGCAGCGTCTCGTCGGCTTTCATCCGGACCGGGTGATCTTCGCGCACGGCCAATGGTTCAACCGCGATGCCGCCGATGCACTCCGGCGCTCGCTCGCCTGGATCCTCGACGAAGACCGCGCCTCGGCTCGACTGTCTGCGGACGGCGAGATGTCCACCCGAGCGCCCCTGCGTTCGACGGCACTCGCGGGCGTGGCCCTCGCGGGTGTCGTGGGGCTTTTCGTCTATCTCCGTCGGTCGCGGCGCTGATCGTCGCTGCAAGCCGATGAATGCAGAGACAGGATCGCGTGAGTTGGTGCGGACGGCGGGAGACCCTTCGTACCACTCTATTCCATTGTAAACGTTGATGTTTTTTCAACGCTATCGAAGGGCTTTGTAGCGGTCTTTGTAGCGATTGGCGAGCGGGAGCCCATTACAGGCTCCCGAACCAGTTAGCGGGTGGTGGTACGGCTGACGCCCGGATTAACGGCATCCACATGCTGCACCCTGGCCTTGCGTGGCATCAGACCGGCCAGTCCAGCTAAACCTAGAAGGCCAAGCCAACCCCAACTGGTGTCATCCTCGCGCCTGACCGTAGTGGTGGGTACGTTGCTCGTCGTGTTTGCTCCAGGCACCGTGCTCGGTGTCGCTGGCGCTGTGACAGCGTTGTTCGAGGGGTTCGTAGCCTGTGCGAAGGCGGGGGTGGCTAAAAAGATGGTAAGAACGGCGGCGGTAATCAGCTTCATGGCAAATTCCTCAGGTGATAACAATCAGAGGGGAAAGCATTAGCCGCGCTTTAACGTTCCTCGCTATGCCCGTTTATTTATTTTCATTTACCGAAGATTACGTCGGATTTCATCGCGGTTGCGCAGGAGAACTTAGAGGCTCGGAAGGCGTACAAGGGACGTTGGAGTACAGGACCGTCCCTCGCACGAGAGGACTTTAGTACCGACGGTCGCTGCTGTCGCTCATTCGCCGCGCAACGTAGTCCCCCGAGTAGGACTTCTGCCCGAACACCAGCCACCCGATGCCGAACCCAATGGTGCCCGCAATGAACATGCTGGCCACTGTGGTGGTGTCGGCATTGCTCACGGCGCGTCTGCCATGGCGGTAGTAGTTGGCACCACGCCTGGAGAGATCATCCACCATCTCAGGGGCTCGATCGCTGACGCTGCGAAGCGTCTCCTTCGCTTGACCGGCAACGGTGCTCAGGGTGTCATTAGCTTTACCCGTCAACACCGGCCCCTCAATCCCCGGCACCGGCCTCTTGTAGCCCGGCTGCCCAGCCACTCTGCCATTTTCGTCGCGGTGCTCGGTGTCTGCCAAGGTGGTCTCCTGTGTCAGCTATCGATGCACTTAGCGGTAGGCTCGCTGCCTACCAGCTCAGCTAGCCCTTCTTGTTGGCTCGGCTGTGCCCGACTGCGCACCCGGCAGCGGCACCTACCTTCCCGTGGCCAGCCATCTTCCCAGCCACGCCACCGACGATGGCACCCTTGATGCAGCCCTTGGCTTCCACAGGGCTGACATTGGCGAGCAGCCCAAATGCGAGGCAGGCGGTGAGTGCGAGAGTGGTCTTCATGGCGTGGTCCTCCGATTGTTGTGGTATGCCAACCGGAGGCGGGACCCGAGCGTTCCCGTGGTCTTACGGGGCCGAAGAGCGTATCCTCGTCGGCAGCCCTCTATTGAAGGCCCTTGGCATGCGCACGATCACTCGCAGCCTCCTCGGTGCCCCGTTCCTGCTGGCCACGAACGCTTACGCCTCGCAGGGGCCCGGCGCGAGACTGGGAACGGCGAGCCCCGACCTGCAGGCCTTCACCCTCACCATCGTGCTCTTCCAAGTCGTCGCCATCCTCGTCTTTGCGACGGCCCGCATCATTGGCTTCTGGGAGGGGCCTTCCCAGGACTACGATAGGGCCTGTCGCAAACGCGAATGCGCCTTCGTTCACGGATCGTTAGCCATCCCTGACCAGCTTGCCGCCTCCGCCTTGGAGCCGGCCCATGATCCTGTCTGCCATCGCCGCCAAGCTGAAGCAGCGCTCCAAGGCTGACTTCAAGGGCCGGCACTACGAGGCGTCGCTCATCGTGCAGGCCGTCTCCTGGTACCTGCGCTATCCGCTCAGCTACCGCGACATCGAGGAGTTGTTCCTGGAGCGTGGCCTGAAGGTCGATCACAGCACCCTGAACCGCTGGGTCTTGGCCTACGCGCCGCGGATCGAGAAGCGGTTGCTGCAGTTCCGCAGACCGCACTGCGGCTCGGTCCGGATCGACGAAACGTACATCAAGGTGCGAGGTGAGTGGCGCTACCTATACCGGGCCGTCGATAAGCACGGGAACCCTGTCGACTTCCTGCTGACCGCCAACCGCGATCTCGATGCGGCCAAACGCTTCTTTCGCAAGATGCTTTCGGCCGAGCCGTTGCTCGCCCCAGACCGCATCGGCACGGATGGCGCCGGCACCTACCCGCGGGCCATCGCCGAGAGCCGGAAGGCGGGCCTGCTGCCGGGAACGCCGATCCACTACGTCACCAAGCATCTGCAGCAGGGGATCGAGAGCGACCACTTCCGGGTTAAGCGGTCGATGCCGCGGGTGGGCGGCTTCCGCTCGTTCAACACGGCGCGGCGCACGATCCAGGGCTTCGAGGCCATGCTGTGGCTGCGCAAGGGCTTCGGCTTTGCCGGCGCATGGACCGTGCGCGAGCAGAACCGGATGCTTGCCGTCTGCTTCGGACTTTCACAGGCGAACAAAGCATGAAAATGGGGAGGTAGAGGCCTTTCTGCGCCCTATACCCAAGCTTGCGACAGGCCCAAACGCTGTGCTGGAAGCTCAGTCCACCATCTCAGGCTCTGAGGCAGCCTCAGCCTGCTCGTGTTGTCTGCACAGCTGCAGCGTTCTCACTGAGCATGTAGCCCCGTCCCCAAACCGTCTCAACGTAGTTCCTGCCCCCTGACGCGTTAGAGAGCTTCTTGCGCAGCTTGCAGACGAACACGTCGATGATCTTGATCTCCGGTTCGTCCATGCCACCATACAGCTGGGACAGGATCATCTCCTTCGTGAGGGTTGAGCCTCTGCGAAGAGCCAGCATCTCAAGCAGCTGGTACTCTTTGGTGGTGAGATGCACACGATCACTGCCCACCATAGCTTGTTGCGCGCCGATGTTAAGCGACAGGTCACCGCAGGTGATCACCTGATCGCTGTGACCATTTGAGCGGCGGACGATCGCGTGGATGCGGGCAACGAGCTCATCCTTGTGGAAGGGTTTGGTGAGGTAGTCGTCGGCGCCGAAGCCGAGCCCCTTCACCTTGTCCTCGATGCCAGCCATACCGGAGAGGATGAGGATGGGCGTCTTGATCTTCGAGGCTCGTAAGGACCGCAGCACCTCGTAGCCTGAAATATCGGGCAGGGTCAGATCCAAGAGGATGATGTCGTAGTCGTAGAGCTTGCCGAGATCGATTCCCTCCTCACCCAGGTCAGTGGTGTAGGTGTTGAAGCTCTCGGACTTGAGCATCAGTTCGAGGCTTGCGGCGACAGAGGCATCGTCCTCGATCAGCAGCACGCGCATGGGAACGATCCTCCGAAGGTTGAGACATCCTGAAGAGACATTGGTAACAAACCGTTAAGGTGCAGCGCCAACCCAGCACGAGGCTGGCGATCAGACAGTTCGGATGCTCTCATGCGGACTTAAGCGCTGGAGTATGGACCGCGGAAGAGATCGCCCAGCGCCTTTCGCCGGAACAGAGTTCGCCAGCGTCTCCGCTGATGCTCGGGGCGGTCGTGCTTCATGTGGCAGCGCTGACAGAAGGCAGCGAGGTTCTTCGGCCCGTTGTTGGCGGTGTCATGATCGCGGTGCCCTGTTGCCAGAACCACCCGCGTCGTGCGCACGCGTCCGAGCACGTCGTCTGCTCCGATCGCAAGGCAGATGAAGCGACCTGCTCCGTCGCGCCAGGAAGCGCCTTCAGCATCCCACCAGCGTCCGTCGCCAAGGTGGAAAACGCGCTGTCCATGCGGACGGGCGCAGACCTCGCATCGGCCACCCGCACGCTTGAAGCGGATGACGGCCGAGAGCTGTGGCCAATCGATAGGATAGAAGAAGCGGTGCTCACGTCGGATCGGCATCCGCGTCAGGCCTGCCGTGCTGCATCCGCAGCGGCGGCCTGACTGCGGGCCCGGGCCTGAGGGAAGTAGTTGTAGAAGGTGTCCCGGCTGATCCCCAGGCGCTTGGCGATGGCCGCAATGGAGATAGTGCCCGATTGTAGCAGAGCACGCGCGGCCTCGATGTCAGCTTCGGTCAGCTTCTTGGGCCGACCGCCTTTGCGCCCTCGCGCCAGGGCAGCCTTCAGCCCCTCCATGGTGCGCTCGCGATTGAGGTCGAGGAAGTACTCAGCCATGGCGCCGTGCATCTGCAGGGCAAAGCGCCCATGCGCCGTGTCGCTGTCGAACTGCTCGGTCAGAGACCGGAAGTGGACCTCGTTCTTCCGCAAGCTGTCGATGGTGCGCATCATCTCGACCAGCGAGCGACCGAGCCGATCGAGCTTCCAGACTACCAGGACGTCGGTAGGACGCAGGTAAGCAAGCGCCGCTTCGAACTCGGGGCGCTTGGTCCCAGCCTTGCCGGACTTCTTCTCCTCGAACAAGCGCTCGCACCCAGCCTTGGTCAGCGCGTCACGCTGCAGGTCGAGGTTCTGATCGAGGGTGGAGACGCGGGCATATCCGACAAGCATGTCAGGATAGTGGATCAAACGCGTTTAGTCCGCAATAGAAAATCGGTCATACTTTTCTGACATTTTTAGGCCGGTTTGTTGCTTGGCCGTTCTCACGTTTGCGCAATGCCCGCAAAACGGTCGTTTAGCTGACACTTAAACCTGTTAGAAAAGGCTGAGAAGCCTTAGAGAGCGTCGGCCCAGCCGGGCGAATATAAAATCACTCGGCCGGACGGTAGATGAACCTGGAAACTGTGGGGCACCTTGCTGTTCGGAACGTTGATCAGCTCGACTCGCATCCCAAAGCTCTTCTCGGCGTCGGGATCGGACATGTCGTGGATGATGCAGGGAACTCGCGTGCCATCCGCGAACACCGCGACGCCTTGCTCGGCCATCTCTGTGCGCTCGAACTGCCGTCGATCCTTGAACTGATTTAGATCCTTCGCGCTGTGTCGATCCACCCTCGTTCTCTCCCATGCCCGGTATTGATGGGTCCATAAAACAGCGGTGGCCTTACAAGGTTATTAAGGGCGCAACGCACGGCTGCCATATTCGAGGGCGCAGCTGCTGGCTCAACTAGAGGCTGGAACTGAGTTGCTGTTCGGTCTCGGCGGGACCTCGCCACGGACGGCTCTGCGGCTCCCGTGTACGGTCAGTGGTAGCAAAACGTGCAAGCCATCAAGGCCGCTGAGGCGTTGCGTGTCGTATATGTGACACGACCAAAGCTCTTTCGGCCACAGTATGCTAAAATCACAGTATCGCCGCATTTGAACTCAATTCACGCAGCCGTTGCCAGCGCAATAACAATTGTAAGCCTGCTTAAGATCTCGGCAGCAGAAAGTCTTACTTTTTTCTTAACCGGCACGTGAAAGGCTCCGCCGTGGCCCTGCCCGTCTCTGGATCATCTACCTCGACGATCACCCAGTCCGTTGACGGGGAGACCACCTATGGAACAGCCGGCAATGACCTCATCGTCGGTTACGGTCGGACGGGGATCGGAAGCGGCTCGCTAATCGGCAGCCTCGGCGACGACACCTACATCGTCCATTCCCAGAAGCATCGCGTGGTCGAGAAGATCAACGAGGGCATCGACACAGTTCAAGCAGACACGTCGTACACGCTGGCAGCCAACGTCGAGAACCTGACGCTTGTTGGAACCGGTGCTAACCAGGCGATCGGCAACGCATTAAACAATATCCTGATCGGAAACAGCAATAAGAACATCGTCGACGGTGGTCTCGGCGACGACGAAATGACCGGCGGCGACGGCGACGACGTGTTCTTTGTTGCCGGCCACGACACGATCATGGATTTGACCGCAGACGACTACGTCAACTTACAGAACTTCTCCAACTTCACAAGTTTTTCACAAGTGAAGGGGGCCATGCGGACGGTTGGCTCCGACACGGTCCTGACAATTGATGCGGACGACAGCGTCATCTTAAAGAATACGGCCTTGAGCTCGCTGACGGCGAGCTCGTTCATATTAGCCAACCAGGTCAGCAATTATCAGCTGGCCTTCAACGACGACTTCAACACCTTCAAGCTCAATCTCGGAACCGGAAGCACAGAGAACTGGTATCCGCTCTTCCCACGCGCCGGCCTTGCGGGTCATACCACGGTCGATCACGGCTCGATCCAGTATTTTACCTACGCCGAGGATGAGGGAACCTACGGCAAGCCGATCGGCACGAACCCCTTTGCGCTCAAGGATGGCGTGCTGACGATCAGCATGAACCCCGTCGCGGAGGCGGATAAGTTCAAATACTACGGCTACGGTTACACCTCTGGTAATATTGATAGCATCGGCAGTTTCCATCAGACGTACGGCTACTTCGAGATCCGGGCTCAACTGGTGTCCGGTCAAGGCCTGCACAACGCCTTCTGGCTGCTGCCGATGGACGGTTCGTGGCCCCCGGAGCTCGACATCGTCGAGGCGCGGGGTGTGGACCCCACGCACACCATCGGCGGTGTGCACTGGGGATCGGGGGCCTCCGCCGGAACCTTCTCCGTGCCCACGGCCACGACTGAGTTCCACACCTACGGCCTGGATTGGGAGCCCGACTACCTGACCTGGTACATCGACGGGGTCGCGGTGCGCACCATATCGACGCCCAAGGGGCTCGACGTGCCGATGTACATGCTCGCCAACCTCGGCGGAGGCAGCGACTGGGCCGGCGATCCGGATGCGACCACGCCGTTCCCGGCCAATATGAAGATCGACTACATCCGCGCCTATGCGAGCGAGCATACGATCGAGAAGGGTGTCCCGTTCAACACCGTCGGGACGGCTGCGAACGAGAAGCTGTATGGCACCAACTTAGGCGACACCCTGAACGGCGGTCTCGGTGACGATGCCCTCTATGGCGGAGCCGGCAACGACACGCTGACGGGCGGTGGGGGCAAGGACCTGTTGGACGGTGGCTTCGGCGACGACACCTACATCGTCACTGCCACGACGGACCAGATCGCCGAGGGCGGGAACAAGGGGATCGACACTGTTCAGACCGCGCTAAGCAGTTGGACCCTGACGCTCAATGTCGAAAACCTGAGCTATACGGGCTCGGGCGACTTCAACGGCAGCGGGAACAGCGAAGACAACATCATCAAGTCGGCGGGGGGCAACGACTTGCTCAACGGCGGGGCTGGTGATGATCAGCTCTATGGGGCCGGCGGAAACGATACGCTGAACGGTGGTGACGGTGACGACGTTGCATACGGCGGATCGGGTGACGACCTCCTGCGCGGCAACGCTGGGAACGACAAGCTCTTCGGCGGGGATGGCAAGGACATCATCAGGGCCGATGACGGCGACGACACCATTGACGGGGGCGCCGACGACGACGCCCTGCAAGGCGGCCTGGGCAACGACGTCATTGTCGGCGGCAGCGGCAACGATCTCCTGAACGGCAACGAGGGCAACGACACGTTGTCCGGCGGGATTGGGGACGACACGTATTACGTCGACTCGGCCGACGACACCGTCATCGAGAAGGCAAACGAGGGCATCGATCTTGTCCGGAGCACGTTCGGAACCTTCACGCTGTCCGAGAATGTGGAGAACCTCCTTTTCACCGGCACCGGCGACTTCAGAGGTACCGGCAACGCCCTCGCCAACAAGATCAGTGGCGGTGCCGGCAACGATGTGCTCGACGGGCGGGGCGGCGCCGATAGCCTGACTGGCGGTGCGGGCAACGACATCTTCGTCATGCGCGCGGGTGAGGCGAATGGTGACCGGATCGTCGACTTCGCGGGCGCCGGCGTCGACGGAGGCGATATCCTCCACCTTGTCGGCTACGCGGCGAACGCCACCATCGAGCAGGTCAACGGGACCGACTTCTACGTTATCGCCTCGAACGGCACGACCGAGACGATTGAGATCAACAATGTCTTCACTCTGAAGCCGGGCGACTTTGCGTTCAGCGGAACCGGAGCTCCCCAGACGGTCGAAACGAGCGCCCAGGCGTTCACGCTGCCCGATGGATCGGTGAACCTCGTGTTCACCGGCACGGGCGGGTTCTCAGGCACCGGCAACGCGCTCGCCAACAGCATCTCGGGCGGCAGTGTCAACGACCGCCTCGACGGTGCGAGCGGCAGAGACTCACTGCGGGGTGGCAGCGGCAATGACACCTACATTGTCGACAATGTCGGCGATGCCGTGATCGAGTCGGCCGGGCAGGGCACCGACCGGGTGCTGAGCAAGGTCAGCTACACCTTGGCCGATAACGTCGAGAACTTGGCATTGTGCACCAAGGCAGCGATCAACGGCACCGGCAACGCTCTCGCCAACAAGATCGTCGGCAATGCTGGCGCCAACGTACTCGATGGGCGAGGCGGTGCGGACACCCTGACAGGCGGGCTGGGTGACGACACCTTCGTGTTCCGCCTCGGCGAGGCCCACGGCGACAAGGTCACGGACTTCACCGGTGCCGGTTTGGCGTCGGGCGATCACCTGGAGTTCTACGGCTTCGGCGCAGGCGCAACGTTCACCCATGCAGCGAACTCGGACCTCTACACCATCACGGCGGATGCGGCGCATGGTGGGGCGAGCGAGACGTTCCAGCTCGTGGGCGTGACTAACCTCGACCTGCTCACAGGCACTGGCCACAACGACGTCCTGCTGTTCGCCTGAGGCGAAGCAGACCAGACCCTATGGCTTACCCCTCCGCGGGTGAGCCATAAGAACACGCCTGAGAGTACCGGGCACCATGACGATCAGATGGTGACCATCTCGGCACAAGCCAGGCCGTGCTGCATTCAGATCGCCAAATGTGGCTTCTGGACAGCCCTTCCTGACGGGTTTGAGTGTCAGGTTTACGATCGAATATCCGGCGCCGTTGAGCTATGCAGCTTGCGCAGGTGTAGCCTCCGGTAGGCATGCCAGTGGACGAGCATATCCAGATGCTTTTGATCTCTGAAAAAACTGATTGCTTTCAGAACACGTCAAAGCGTTGCATCTGCAAGATAGGCCAGCCTTCAGCTGTGTAAACCTCGCTCAGATCGATGAGGAAGTCACCGAGCCTCCTAGTGGTTAAGGTCTGACGGTTGAGTCCGCGTGGGGTTTCGGTTTGAGGCCTGTCCTGCGAGTCTGGCGGGATGCGCAGTGGCATCTCCTTCACGCTCTNCTAGTGGTTAAGGTCTGACGGTTGAGTCCGCGTGGGGTTTCGGTTTGAGGCCTGTCCTGCGAGTCTGGCGGGATGCGCAGTGGCATCTCCTTCACGCTCTCCAGTTCGGATCGGCTTCGGCTCGAAGCGCTCGTTGCGGATCGAAACACGCCGCAGAAGCACGTCTGGCGCGCCCGTATCGTGCTGCTGAGCGCCGATGGGCTCGGGACGCATGCGACCATGCGTGAGGCGGGCGTGTCCAAGACCGTGGTCTGGCGCTGGCAAGACCGTTTCGCGCAGGAGGGCGTCGACGGGCTCCTTCGGGATAAGACGCGGCCGGCGCGCATCCCGCGGCTCGGACCGGAGGTGGCGGCGCGCGTGGTCGCTCTGACGCAAGGAGATCCGCCCGGCGAGACCACGCATTGGACGGCCGCCGCCATGAGCAAGGTCGCGGCCATCAGCATCTCGTCGGTGCAGCGGATCTGGCGCGGGCATGGTCTGCAGCCGCATCGGATCCGGCAGTTCAAGCTTTCCACCGACCCTGCCTTCGCAACCAAACTGCGCGATGTCGTCGGGCTCTACGTCGAGCCGCCGGCCCATGCCGTCGTGCTCTCGGTCGACGAGAAGAGCCAGATCCAGGCGCTCGCCCGCACGCAGGCCCCGTTGCCGATGAAGCCGGGCCAGCCGACGACGCGCACCCACGACTACAAGCGCCACGGCACCACGACCCTGTTCGCCGCCCTGGACGTGCTGGAGGGCAAAGTGATCGGCCGCTGCATGCAGCGCCATCGGCATCAGGAGTTCATTCGCTTCCTCAATACGGTTGAGGCTGCGGTTCCGGCGGGCAAGATCGTCCACGCGATCCTGGACAACTACGCCGTCCACAAGCACCCGAAGGTCCGTGCCTGGCTCGACCGCCACCCGCGATGGACCTTCCACTTCACCCCAACCTCAGCCTCATGGCTCAATGCCGTCGAGGGCTTCTTCGCCAAGCTCGCAAAACGCCGGCTCCGACGCGGCGTGTTCGGATCGCTGATCGAGGTGCAGGCGGCCATCAAGCGCTTCATCGCTGAGAGCAACGGCGACCCAAAGCCCTTCGTCTGGACTGCCGACCCGGATCGCATCATCCAGGCCGCAAAGCGCGGGCACCAAATGTTAGACTCGCACCACTAGNGCTGAGAGCAACGGCGACCCAAAGCCCTTCGTCTGGACTGCCGACCCGGATCGCATCATCCAGGCCGCAAAGCGCGGGCACCAAATGTTAGACTCGCACCACTAGAGCATGTTCAAGCGAGGTGGATTCCGGCTCGCGTGAAGAAAATGCGACCACACAATAGATCAGGGCAATTTCGGTGATCCAGAGATCACCGAAATTGCCCTAGCCGCCCGGAATCGCCAGGGGATTGTGGGTCAGCGCCGCCGCGTCGGGCGCATCGATGCGCGGCCGTCCGAGGAAGGCGTCCCACAGGCGGGTGACGAAGGCCGGGTCGAGGTCGCGCAGAATCAGGACGAGGCGCGAGCGATGGTCGGCATCGGGCCAGGCCTCGAGATGGACCGGGGCGTGGATCACGTGCTGCACCCCGTGCACCACCAGCGGCCGGTCGGGGGCATCGGCCAGGGCCACGAGCCCCTTCAGGCGCAGCAGGTTCGGACCGTGGGCCGAGCGCAGGAGATCGAGGAACATCTCGAAGGCGGCCCGGGGCACGGGCACGTCGCTGGTCAGGCTGAAGGCGCGGATCGCGGCATCGTGCCGGTTCACGTCGTGCCGGTGGTGGCCGTGGTGGTGGTGCCCCGCGTGGTCGTGCCCGTGATGGGCCTCGCGCGCGGCCTCTTCGCCGAGCCAGGCGCGCACGTCATCGCTCTTGCCGTCGAGGCCGAACAGGCCGCCGAGGAGCTCGGCGGGCGCCACCGCGGCCGCGTGCAGGGGCGCCGTCGGGTTCAGGGCCCGCAGGCGCGCCTCCAGGGCGCGGCCGTCATCCTCCGCCAGATCCCGTTTCGTCACCACGATCTGGTCGGCCACCGCCACCTGCCGCACGGCCTCGGCATGGGCGTCGAGGGTCGCGGCGCCGTTGACCGCGTCGACCACGGTGACGACGCCCTGCAGGCGGTACCGGATGACGAGGTAGGGATGGTAGATCAGCGCGTGCAGGATCGGGGCGGGGTCGGCGAGGCCCGTCGTCTCGATCACCACCCGGCGGAAGGGCTGGATGCGGCCGTTGTCGCGCTTGCGCAGCAGGTCTTCCAGCGTCGCGATGAGATCGCCCCGCACCGTGCAGCACAGGCAGCCCGCCCCGAGCAGGACCATGTCCTCGTCGATCCGCTCGATCAGCAGATGGTCGAGGCCGATCTCGCCGAACTCGTTGACGATGACCACGGTGTCGGCCAGCGCCGGATCGCGCAGCATCCGGTTCAGCAGCGTCGTCTTGCCGGCCCCGAGGAAGCCGGTGAGGACGGTGAGCGGGATCGGCTCGGGCGCGCGGGGATCGGGCTTGGACAGGTCGGTCATCCCCCTGACCTAGCCCTCCGGGCGGCGGCGCTCAATCCTCGTGGGTGTTATAATGTTACAGAACACACACGTGTGGGGTTGGCGCATGGGGCTGAAGCAGGGCCGTCGTCCCGGAACGCATGATATAACGCATACCGTCATTCCGGGGCGCCGAAGGCGAGCCCGGAATCCAGAACCGCTGACTGTGGACAGTCCTGCACCTTCGGCGTGTCTGGATTCCGGGCTCCGCTCCGCGGCCCCGGAATGACGTGGGGCTGAAACGGGCCCGTGGGCGAGGCCGGCCGCACCGCGCGAACCGCCCCCCGAAACCGTCCTACTCGTCCGCCTGGGCCTTGCTGGCCGCCTTGGTCGCCTTCGCCTTGGCGGCGGCACCGGCCGGCTTGTTCTCGGCCTTGGCACCCGCCTTGGGGGCCGCCTTCGCCGCCGGCTTCTTGACCGCGCCGACTTTCAGCTTCGGCGCGCCCTCCATCACGGGCGTCGACTCGGCGGGGGCGTAGGCGCTGGCCGTGGCCGGAACGCCGGCCTTGCCGCGGGCGAGGGCCTTCTTCGGCTCGGGCTTGGCGGCGGCCTTCGGGGCGGGGGCGGCCGCCTTGGCCTGGTGCGCGGCCTCGCGCTTGGCCGCGACCGCCTCGAGCTTGGCCTTGCGGGCCTCCGCGAGCTTGGCGGCCTTCTCCGCCTTCTCGGCCTCTTCCTGCTCGTTCAGCGCGATGGCGCCCTCGGCCGGGTCGCGGCCGATCCAGACCAGGATCGGCTGCAGCGGGGCGCGGGGCGGCAGGGCGCGGTTGCGCAGGGCGGCGCTGTTCATGGTGGCGAAGGCCAGCGCCGCGGAGGGCGGGGCGGCGGCGGCCATCAGCTGCGCGTTGGCGTTGTCGGCGCTGGCGCCGGCGGCGCTCGCGCTGGCCGTGATGGCGCCCTGGCCCTCGTCCACCGGCATCGGCTTCTTGCGGTCGCAGATGTAGGGCCGCATGTCCGGCGGCTCCGAGAGGCCGGAGGACGGCAGGGCGTCGAGGGTCTGGGCGCCCCAGCCGGGGGACTGGCTGAAGCCGTAATCGAACAGGTCGGCCGCCTTCAGGTCGCGCTCGCGGGCGCTGGGCTGGCCCATCACCACGGTGAGGATGCGGCGTCCGTTGCGGGTCGCGGTCGCCACCACGTTGAAGCCGCCCGAGCAGATGAAGCCGGTCTTCATGCCGTCGGCGCCGGCATAGCGGCCCAGGAGACCGTTGTGGTTGGCCATCACCGAGCGGCCGAACTGGATCGCGCTGATCGAGAACAGCGCGCGGCTCTCGGGGAAGTCGCGGATCAGGGCGCGCCCGAGGACCGCCATGTCGCGCGCCGAGGTCCATTGCCGGGCATCGGGCAGACCGTTGGGGTTGGTCCAGCGGCTCTCGCGCATGCCGATGCGCTGGGCGGTCTCGTTCATCATCTGGGCGAAGCCCTCGACGGAGCCGCCGAGATTCTCGCCGATCGCCCAGGCCACGTCGTTGGCCGACTTGACCATGATGATCTTCAGGGCGTTGTCGAGGGTGAGCTTGGTGCCCGGGCGGAACCCCATCTTCGAGGGCGGCTCGGCGGCGGCCGCCGGCGAGATGGTCAGGAGCGTGTCGAGGGAGAGCTTGCCCTGCCGGACGAGGTCCAGGGCGACGTAGGTCGTCATCAGCTTGGTGATGGAGGCCGGGAACCACGGGTCCGTGGCCGCCTGCCCGTAGATCACCTTGCCGGAATCGACATCGACCACGAGGATCGGTGCGGTGGTGGCGCTCGCGGAACCCGCACCCAGCAGGCCCGCCGCCACCGCGAGACCGACGACGAGGCGCCTCAACAATCCGTTCGACATCAGGCCTGTCTCAAGAAGGAACGCCCCGGCCCAATCGATGATCGGCCCTGGCGGGAAGCCGGTCAACGGCCAAGCTGGCATGCCACCCCTCCGGGAGCGGCGGCAAGCGCGCCTCGCCGGATCGTGACACGGTCTCCACAAAGCCGCGTTCCGTGGCAGGAGCATGGCAGAGCCTCTCGCAGACGCGAGAGGCCGGCGGAATCATGGTATACCGCCGCCCTCCGCATGGGTGGGGGCCGCCGGGCCCCGTGGTGCCCGCGCCGGGGACCGCTTATGTGCGCGTGGGGCGCTTATCGCGGCCGACGGATGTTTCAGAGGATGGGGTGCGCTTGGCCCGGACGGTTCGCCGGGGCGGGTGCCGAGGACGTGATGGCGTACGCAGTCAAGGAACTGTTCCACACCCTGCAGGGCGAGGGCGCGCAGGCCGGCCGCGCGGCGGTGTTCTGCCGCTTTGCCGGCTGCAATCTCTGGTCGGGCCGCGAGGAGGACCGCGCCACCGCGGCCTGCCGGTTCTGCGACACCGACTTCGTCGGGATGGATGGCGAGGGCGGCGGGCGCTTTTCCACGGCGCCGGACCTGGCCGACGCCATCGCGAAGACCTGGGCCGGCGGGCCGCGTCACCGCTACGTCGTGTTCACCGGCGGCGAGCCGCTGCTCCAGCTCGACGACGCCCTGATCGCGGCCGTCCACGCAGCCGGCTTCGAGATCGCGGTGGAGACCAACGGCACCCTGGCGGCCCCGGCCGGGATCGACTGGATCTGCGTCAGCCCCAAGGCCGGCAACCCGATCGTCCAGCGCAGCGGGCACGAGCTCAAGCTCGTCTTCCCGCAGGCGGAGGCGGGACCGGAGGCCTTCGCGGATCTCGACTTCCGCCACCACTGGCTCCAGCCCATGGACGGGCCGGACCGGCTCGCCCACACCGCCGAGGCGGTCGCCTATTGCCGGCGCGACGCGCGCTGGCGCCTCTCGCTCCAGACGCACAAGATCATCGGGATTCCTTGAGGATCCCGCCCGCTCGCACCATGAAGATTGCTCGATGAAGATCACCCAAGCCTTCACCTTCGAGGCGGCCCACCGCCTGCCGAACGTGCCCGAGACCCATCGCTGCCACCGCATGCACGGGCATTCCTACCGGGTCGAGCTCACCCTCTCGGGGGCCGTCGATCCGGCCAGCGGCTGGGTGGTGGATTTCTTCGACGTCGAGCACGCCTTCGCGCCGGTGCTGGCGCGCCTCGACCATTACTGCCTCAACGAGATCGAGGGGCTGGAGAACCCCACCGCCGAGCACATCGCGGCCTGGATCTGGGACCGCACCAAGGCGGCGCTGCCGGCCCTCTCCTCCGTGAAGGTCTACGAGACGCCGATGTCCTGGGCCGAGTACGAGGGCGAGAGCCAGCGATGAGCGCGGGGCGCGCCCTGGTCCTGTTCTCGGGGGGCCAGGATTCCACCACCTGCCTCGCCTGGGCCCTGGAGCGCTTCGCGCATGTCGAGACCCTCGGCTTCGATTACGGCCAGCGCCACCGGATCGAACTCGACTGCCGGGACGCCCTGCGGACGGGGATCGCGGCTCTGAAACCCGAATGGGCCGCGCGCCTCGGCGACGACCATACGCTCGCCCTCGACGCCCTGGGCCAGGTCTCCGAGACGGCGCTCACCCGCGACACCGCCATCGCGTTCGAGGCCGGCGGATTGCCCAACACCTTCGTGCCGGGCCGCAACCTCCTGTTCCTGACCTTCGCGGCGGCGCTGGCCTATCGCCGCGCGCTGACGCACCTCGTCGGCGGCATGTGCGAGACCGACTATTCGGGCTACCCGGATTGCCGGGACGACACCATCAAGGCGCTGCAGGTGGCGCTGAACCTCGGCATGGACCGGCGCTTCGTCCTGCACACGCCCTTGATGTGGATCGACAAGGCCGAGACCTGGGCCCTGGCCCGGGACCTCGGCGGACAGCCGCTGGTCGACCTCGTCGTCGAGGACAGCCACACCTGCTACCTCGGCACCCGCGGGGACCGCCATCCCTGGGGACACGGCTGCGGCCAGTGCCCGGCCTGTGATCTGCGGGCCCGGGGCTATGCCAAGTTCGTCGCCGAACCGGTCGCCTGAACCGCCGGCGCCCGGGCCGCGATCCGGTCGAGGAGGACGTGCGGCACCGTCAGGGCCGACAGCATCCGCAGGGTGAGGCACAGCAGGGTGGCGGCGGGGTCGTCCGTGCCGGCGGCGTAGAGCGGCCACAGGGCTGCGCCGAGCAGGAGGGTCAGGCCGAACACCGGCAGCGACGCGCGGACGGCCTTGCCCATCGTGTCGATGCCCGGCGCCCGGGTCGGATCGCGCACCAGCGCCCGCATGTGCCGGGGACCGTGGAGTCCGACGAAGTACAGGGTGAAGGCGGTGAGCGGCGGCAGCAGCCAGAAGGCGGCCGCCAGGGCGGCCATCTCGCCGCGCACGGACCAGGGTCGCCGCCCCGCGAACACCCAGGAGGCCGCGAGGGCGAGCCAGACCCAGGACGCCGCCACCCACCAGCCGGGAAGCACCGGCATCGGCAGGCGCGTGACGGCCGCGAACAGCCCGGCGGTCTCCTCGGGCCGCAGCAGCGCCGGCAGCGCGACCGGCAGCCCCCCGCGCACCAGGACCTCGAGGGGCCGGTCCGGGCCGGCATCCTCCTCGCCGAAATGCAGGACCGACAGGGCGAGGAAGCCCGCCAGGGTCGCCAGCGGGGCGACCTGCCAGGCGAGCAGGACCAGGCCCGCGAGGCCCAGATACGGAACCGCGAAGATCCCGAACCAGGCCCATCCGAAGCGGGGGCGCAGCAGGGGCGCCGCCACGGCCCCGTCCAGGGCGCCGTGCGGCACGCCGAGCCCGATCACCACCGCCAGGGCCGCGAGCCAGGACGCCTCGCGCGGCAGGGCCGCGGAGGCGACGAGGGCGAGCGCCGTGCCGGCCCCCGCCAGGGGCAGGAGCCCCGCGAGGGACGCGCGCGCCGCCATCCGGATCAGGCCGCCCGGCGCAGGGGCTTGGCCGTGACCGTGCCTTCGGCGAGGTCCCGGTCGACGGCCCGCGTGGTCTGCAGCGTCGCCATCACGCCGTAGACTACCTTCGCGGTCAGATCGAGGATCGCCACCACGGCCAGGGCCACGGCGGGGGACAGGAAGCCGAGGCCGTCCTGGCCGACGAGGAGCACCACCGGATAGGCGCACCAGACCGCCGAGAGGAACACGGCGTTGCGCAGGAAGGCGGAGCGAACATCGGCCCGTTCGGCGGCGTTCTCCTCCCGCAGCTGCACGAAGATCCCATAGAACACGGCCAGGAACGCGCCGCAGGAGATGGCGAACCAGGTCCACTTCACCCAGGCGACCGTCGAGAGGCCGAAGGCCAGGGCGGTGACGATCATGATCAGGTCGGAGCCGACGAGGCCCCAGACGACGGCCGGACGGCGCATCCCCGAATGCATCGCCGTGCGGGCGAGGCCGACGAGCAGCAGGGGCGTGGTGAAGGTCCAGTCGATGTAGCGGGCGAAGTAGAACTGCCGCGCGGCGTCGGCCGCTTCCGGACCGGCCGGCAGGGCGATGCTCCCCTGCCCCGTCGCCATGGCGAAGTAGGAACAGGCCGCGATGATCGGCACGATCCCGTGGATGATGGCATCCGCCTCCTCCGCGGGGGTCCGCCGCTTCCCGAGGAACAGAATCGCGGCGGCACCGGCCGCCATGCCCGCGAAGCCGAGCCAAAGCCAGAATTGAGGCGTCATCAACATCTCGTTGCTACAGGGATGAAAGGCTCGCCCCGAACGTGGCGGCACCCCTGCCCAAGTTGCCTCGGCGTCGATCGTTGCACGGAGAAGAGGTCACAGTCGGGTGAGACCGGAAGGCCTCCGCCGAGCCATGCGCGAAATGCAGGGGCAGGACCGGAAGGCCGGCCTCGCATCGGCAAATCGGCAGCGACGATCGCGGATGCGGGCCGCGGCGCCGCCCCGGAGCGACCCTGCTTCCCCTTCACGCCGGAGCCGCAGATTCAGGCCGCAATACCGAGGGCCGCGATTCGCCCTCTCGGGCAAGCCGACGCCCGATATTGCAGTAAAGAATAGGGTTCTGTTTTAATCCGCTATCACGAAAATTTTATTACCAAGAGATTCATTGGAATTTCTGTTGCACATGGATCACTGCGACACCGGAAAGCGGCGGATCTGCTTCGGAATACGACGCCTGAACGCCGCAAGATCTATGCATGGTCGCAAGGGATCGGCATGTCGAGGGTGGGCGGGCACCGTCCCTCCATCCCGAAAGTCCTGAACCCGAAGGCCCTTTGCCGATGCTCAAGACGCTGCTCCTGGCCGGCGGTGCCGCCGCGCTTCTCTCCAGCGCCGCCGCCGCCGCCGACCTGCCCCGCCGTCAGGCCCCCCCGCCGGTCTTCACGCCCATCCCGGTCTTCACTTGGACGGGCGCCTATTTCGGTATCAATGCTGGCTACGCCTTCAGCGAGAACGACACCATCCGCACCACGGGCATCAACACCCCCGGCGGCGCGCAGCTGCAGAACAACGTCGTCAACGGTCTGCGTCAGGCGTCCGTGCGGAATGCGTCGGAAGGATTCACCGGCGGCGGCCAGGTCGGCTACAACTATCAGTTCACCCCGGGCAGCGGCATCGTGGTCGGCCTCGAAGCCGATGCGCAATACACCGACCTCCAGCGCACCACGACCCAGGTCATCTTCAACCCGGTCTTCAACCCGAACCAGCTGACCAACAGCTACCGCACCGAGCTGTCGTTCCTCGGCACCGTCCGCGGCCGGATCGGCTACGCCTTCGACAAGTTCCTGATCTACGGGACCGGCGGCTTCGCCTACGGCGACGTCACCCAGCGCATCACCTTCACCACCGGCCTGCCCGTCACCTATGCGGGGTCGCGCTCCAATATCGAGACCGGCTACGCCTATGGCGGCGGCATCGAGTACGCCCTGCCCACGGACTCGTTCTTCAACTTCTTCAAGTCCAGCGCCGTGACCCTCAAGGCCGAATACCTGCGCTACGATCTCGGCAGCCGCAATCTGCTCGTCGCCAGCGTCGGCGGTCCCGGTGTCGGCTACAACAGCCGCATCTCCACCGAGGGCAGCCTCGTCCGCGCCGGCCTGAACTACAAGTTCGGCAGCTACTAGGCCCGACCCGGCCGACACCCCGGGAATCGCGCCCTGGGTGTCGGCTCCGTTGTCTCCCGACCTCGATCCGTTTGCCCGTGGGGTGCGCCCGTGATGAGACCGAACCTGCTGCTCCTCGGCGGTATCGCCGCCCTCGCCTGCTCGACGCCTGCGAAGGCCGAACCCGAGACGCAGGCCATCGTCGACGCCCTGTTCAAGGCCGGCGGCAATCAGCCGAACGTGCGCGGGAGCGGGGCCAAGGGCGTCTGCGTCACGGGCAGCTTCACGCCCTCGGCCGAAGCGCAGGGCCTGTCCAAGGCGCCGCACTTCAGCCGCGCCCCCGAGAAGCCCCTGCCGGTGACGGCCCGCTTCTCCATGGGGGGCAGCAACCCGAAGGTCTCCGACAAGGCCAAGCCCGTCACGCGCGGCTTCTCCATGCGGATCAACCACCCCGCCGGCGACATGGTGTTCGTGTTCATCTCTGCCCCGGTCTTCGGCTCCAAGACTCCGCAGCAATTGCTCGATTTCGCCAGCGTGCGGGCGCCGGGACCGGACGGAAAACCGGATGCCGAGAAGATCAAGGCGTTCGGGGTGGCCAACCCCGAGACGACCCGGCAGGCGGCCTGGCTGAACGCGCGCCCGGTGCCGGCGAGCTACGCGGGCGTCGATTACTGGGGCGTCCACGCCTACACGCTCACCGACGCCGCCGGAAAAGCCACGGTGGCCAAGCTGAAGACGGTGGCGACGGCGGGCCAGCTCGGCCTCACGGACGACGAGGCCAAGGCCAAGCCCGACGCGTTCTACGCCGACGAATTGACGGCGCGTCTCGCGCAGGGGCCGGCGACGTTCGACCTCGTGGCGATCCTCGGCGAGCCCGGGGATCCGACCCAGGATCCCACCGTCCTCTGGCCCGAGGAGAATCGCAAGTCGGTCAAGCTCGGCACCCTGGCGATCGCCGCCCTCGCACCGGCCGCCACCTGCGACGCGGCGACCTTCGATCCGGTGGTCGACCTGCCCGCGGGCGTGGCCGGCCCCGCCGACGACCCGATGTTCGCCATCCGCTCGCCGGCCTACGCGATCTCGCTGTCGCGGCGGGCGAACTGAGGCCAAGCACCCGGCCGGGGCGGTCCCGGACGGGCTATGGCGGGATGCCGGCCCGGGACAGCCCATGGTGCGGAGCGACCCCCGTACGGCGGCACCCGGGTCGCGATGGACGACCGCATCGCGACCGGGCGATCCGCGCTTGGTCCGCGCCCTAAGCCCAGGCCCGGAGCCCCTCCGGCGTCGTGAATTCGGGGGGCCGGACGTCGCGGGCGGCGCCGCGCGTCGCGTCGATGCCCTTCGGGAAACCGCTCCGGCTCCGATAATCCGCACGGACGCGCTCCGAGGGCGCCAGGGGGGCGTCGGACAGGGCCTGGGCGCAGAGCACGTCGATCACGCCGACGCCCGCCAGGGCGCCGAGGGCGATGCCGGTGTTGGCGCGGTGGCGCGGATCGCCCGTGAGGCCGGGCAGGACGGTGGCGACGTCGAGGACGTCGCCGGCCACCCGGGCCCAGATCCACGGCGTCGGATCGTGGGAGCCGAGGATACCGGCGCCCTGGACGATCTCACGCACACCGTAGGCGCGCACCAGCGCGCCGGCGCGGGGCATGCCGAGCCGGCGCGCGATGGCGTCGCCGCAGGTCAGCTCGGTGATCCCGAGGGCGAGGGAGAACCAGCCGAGGCCCTGCGCCACCTGGCGCGTGGCCGGATCGGGCCGGCGCCGGCGGTCCGAGGACAGCCGGGCGGGCGGGACTTCGGGCCTCATCCGACCGGAACGAACGGTCGGATCCGGACGGGACGCGGATGCGGGCATGCGGACTTCCTCCATCGGGAAAGGGGCGGCGCTCAGGGCCGGAGCACGACCTTGATGCAGTTGTCCTTCTTGTCGCGGAACGTCTTGTAGAGATCGGGCCCGTCTTCGAGGCGGCCCCGGTGGGTGATGACGAAGGAGGGGTCGATCTGCCCGTCGGCGATCCGCTTCACGAGGTCGTCAGTCCAGCGGTTCACATGGGTCTGGCCGGTGCGGACGGTGAGGCCCTTGTTCATCAGGGCGCCCATCGGGATCTTGTCCACGAGGCCGCCATAGACCCCCGGAATGGAGAGGATGCCGGCCGGGCGGCAGACATAGATCATCTCGCGCAGGACGCTGGCCCGGTCGCTCTCCAGCATCATCGCCTGCTTCAGGCGGTCGTAGGCGTGCTCCAGGGCGCGGGGGGCGTGCGCTTCCATGCCGACGGCATCGATGCACTTCTCCGGACCCTTGCCGGCCGTGAGCTGGTTCAGCCGCTCGACGGTGCTCTCCGTGCCGTTGTCGATGGTCACGGCGCCCCCGGCCCGGGCCATCTCCAGGCGCTCGGGCACGCGGTCGATGCACACCACCTGCTTGGCGCCGAGCAGGATCGCCGAGCGGATCGCCATCTGGCCGACCGGGCCGGCGCCCCAGATCGCCACGGTGTCGGTGGGCTGGATGTCCGCCTGCACCGCAGCCTGCCAGCCGGTGGGGAAGATGTCGCCGAGGAACAGCACCTGCTCGTCGGTGAGCCCCTCCGGCACCTTGATGTGGGTCTTGTCCGCGAAGGGGACGCGGACGTACTCGGCCTGGCCGCCCGCATAGCCCCCGGTGAGGTGGGTGTAGCCGAAGAGGCCCGCGGTGGTGTGCCCGAAGACCTTGGCGGCGAGGTGCTTGTTGCGGTTCGAGCGCTCGCAGACCGAGAAGAAGCCACGCTTGCACTGGTCGCATTCGCCACAGATGATCGTGAACGGGATCACCACCCGTTCGCCCTTGCGCAGGCTGCCGCCGACGCCCTTCCCCGTCTCGACCACCTCGCCCATGAACTCGTGGCCCATGACGTCGCCCTTCTCCATGCCGGGCATGACGTGGTCGTAGAGGTGCAGGTCCGAGCCGCAGATGGCGCAGGCCGTGACCTTGATGATCGCGTCCCGCTCGTCCTCGATCCGGGGATCGGGGACGGAATCGCAGCGAATGTCCTGAGCGCCGTGCCAGACGAGAGCCTTCATCGTATCTCTCCCACGTGCGGTGTCGTGTCGCCGATATGCTGAGAACCCGGCGACGGGACGTGAGTTCGGTTCGGGATCGCAGGTCTCAATCGGGCGCGAGGATCGGTTCCGGAACCAGCGCGTCGCGCTCCAGGCGGAGGAAGTCGATCAGGCGCTCCGCGAGGCGCCCCGGCGGGCGGCCCGCCGGCCGGATCAGCGCGGTCTCGATCGGCAGGGCCGGCCGGAACGGGCGCAGCACGATCGGCAGGCCGGTGAGTTCGCCGGCCGGGACCGGATCGACGATGGCGAGGCCCAGGCCCTCCGCGACGAGCCCGCAGCGCGCCGCCGTGTACTGGGCCATCAGGGGAAAGCGCGGCACGCACCCGGCCTCCGCGAACCGCGCCTCGACGGCCTCCTGGAACAGGCCGGGACCGCCGGCGATCAGGGTCTCGCCGACGAGGTCCTCCACCCCGATGGCGCGCCGGCGGGCCAGCCGGTGCCGGCGCGGCAGAGCGCAGACCGCGTCGACCGTGAGGAAGCCCTCGGCCGCCACCCCCGCATGGCCGGAGCGCGGGCGGGCGAGGCCGAGGTCGCACCGGCCCGAGGCGGTCCAGGCCCAGATCGTGTCGGGGCTCGGCACATGGACGGCGACGCGGGCACCCGGATGCTCGGCCATGAGGCGCCGGATCGCTCGCGGCAGCAGGCGGGAGGCCAGGGACGGCTGGCAGGCGACGCGCAGGGGCCCGGTGCCGAGCTCGCGGATCTGCCGGGCGGCGTGGGTCAGCTGTTCGAGGCCGGCATGGCTCCGCTCAACCTCGCGGGCGAAGGCCTCCCCCTCGGGCGTCGGCCGGGCGGTGCCGTGGCCGCGCACGAACAGCGAAAGGCCGGTCTCGGCCTCGAGCTGGGCCATGGCCCGGCTCACGTGCGGCTGGCCGATGCCCAGCGCGGCGGCGGCCCGGGTCATCCCGCCATGGCGCATCACCGCGCGAAAGAGATCGAGATGGCCCGGATTGATCATGCCTCATCCGCATGGAAACGCGCCGATCCGTCATTTGACGGCATGGCCACGGAATGGTTGTCAAGGCGCCCGTGTCCCGAACAGGTGCCAGGCCGATGCTCAACCTCCTGCTTCCCGTGGCCCTCTCCGTCATGGCGGGCGCCAGCATCGTGGTGCAGCAGGCGCTGATCGCGAATCTGCGGATCGCCCTGAATTCCTCCGCCTGGGCGGGCTTCGCCAGCTACTTCGTCGGCCTCCTGTCCATGGTGGTGCTGGCCCTGGCCCTGCGCGACCCGCTGCCGGCGGCCAGCCTGACCGGGCGCATTCCGTGGTGGGGCTGGAGCGGCGGGTTCTTCGGCGCGGTCTTCATCGCGCTCGCCACGATCCTGGTGCCGGAACTCGGCGCGGCGACCTTCCTGGCCCTCCTCGTCACCGGCCAGATGCTGGCCTCGGTGGCCTTCGACCATTTCGGCTGGCTCGGCCTCGCCCAGCGCGAGCTCGACGCGACCCGCGTGGTCGGCGTGGCGCTCCTGATCGGCGGCGTGGTGCTGATCCGGCGCTGATCCGGCCGGTTCTCAGGCGCCGAGCCCCTGCAGGACGATTTCCCGGCGGTGCGGCCGGTCCCGGTGCTCGACGAGGTAGATCCCCTGCCAGGTCCCGAGGGCGAGGCGCCCGCCCCTCACCGGGATCGCCAGGTTCGAATCCGTCACCATCGTGCGGATATGGGCCGGCATGTCGTCCGGCCCCTCGGCGCCGTGCGCGTAGCCGGCATGGCGCGGCGCGAGCCCGTCGAGGGCGGTAAGGAGGTCGGTCCGCACATCGGGGTCGGCATTTTCCTGGATGGTCAGGGAGGCCGAGGTGTGCCGGCAGAACACGGTGACGAGGCCCTCCGCGATCCCGCTCTGCGCGCGGAAGGCCTCCACCGCCCCGGTGATGTCGGTGAAGCCCTGGCCGGGCGTCGAGACCGTGACCGTGGCCGCCGCCTGACGCGCCACCGGGCCGCTGGCGAAGCCCTGCAGCGCACCGATCTTGCCCGCCTGCCTCATCCGTGCGTCTCCGTCAGGGTTTCGCCCGGCGCGATCTCGCGCTCGCCCCGGGCCAGGATGGTCTCCAGGGCGTCGATCCGGTCGGCCTCCGCCGCCGGCTTGTCCCAGCGGATGCGCGCCACCCGGGGAAACCGCATGGCGACGCCCGACTTGTGCCGGGTCGAGCGCTGCACCCCCTCGAAGGCGATCTCGAGCACGAGGCCGTGGTCGAGGCCGTAGGACACCTCGCGCACCGGGCCGAAGCGCTTGGTGGTGTTGTTGCGGACGTAGCGGTCGAGCTTCTGCAGCTCGGCATCGGTGAAGCCGTGATAGGCCTTGCCGACCGGCACGAGCTCGGGCGTGCCGTCCTCGCGCGCGCGCCAGACCCCGAAGGTGTAGTCGGAGTAGAACGACGAGCGCTTCCCGTGTCCGCGCTGGGCGTACATCATCACGGTGTCGACGCGGAACGGCTCGCGCTTCCATTTCCACCACGGCCCCTTGGGCCGGCCCGGCAGGTAGACGCTGTCGCGGGCCTTGAGCATGACGCCCTCGATGGCGTCGGCATCCTCGCCCGCCCCCACGGCGGCCGGGTCGGCGCGGGCCGCGGCCAGATCCGCCCAGGTCGCGAAGGGCACCAGGGGCGAGAGGTCGATGCGGGCGTGATCGAGGGCGGCGACGAACGCCTCCAGGCGAGCCCGGCGCTCGGTGAAGGGCAGCGGGCGCAGGTCCTCGCCGTCCGCCTGCATCAGGTCGTAGGCGCGGACATGGGCCGGGAACTCCTCCAGGAGCTTCGGGGTCACGGCCTTCCGGTTCAGGCGCTGCTGGAGCACGTTGAAGCTCTGCACGCGGCGCTCGCGCAGGATCAGCAACTCGCCGTCGATGGCCCCCGAGAAGGTGATCGCCTCGGCCAGATCCGGGAAGGCGCCGGAGATGTCCTCGCCGGTGCGCGAGTAGATCCGCGCCACCTGTTCCCCGGCCGCGTCCCGTCCGCCGACGAGCTGAACCCGGATGCCGTCCCACTTCCACTCGCCGGAAAACGCCGCCGGATCGAGCTTTTCGAAATCGCCCTCCTCGTCGATGGGGTGGGAGAGCATCGGCGGCCGGAACGGGGCCGGGTTCAGGGTGGTGGGGCGCTCGCCCCGGCCCTCGACCCAGGCGAACAGGGTGGCGTAGGGCGGCTCGAGCCCGTGCCAGACCTCCTCGACCGCGTCGGCCTCGTGGCCGCCCAGCGCCCCGATGGCGGTCTTGGCGAGGCGCGCCGAGACGCCGACGCGGAGCGCGCCGGTGATGAGCTTCAGCAGCGCCCAGCGCCCGGTCTCGTCGAGGGCATCGAGCCACGCGGCGATGCGGGCGGGCAGGTCGGGCTTCTTCACCGTGCCCAGCGTCTCGACCACCTCGGCGAGCGTCGGCACGTGCGGGGGCGGGTTGTTGTGGCCGGGGCCGATGACCGGCTCGCCGTCCGAGGGCACGGGCGCCGGCCAGATCAACGCCGTGGTCTCGGCCAGATCGCCCACGTAGTTGTGCGACAGCCCGAACAGCACCGGGTCGACGCGGGCTTCGACCAGGCCCCGGATCATCGCCGGCTTGGCCTCGCGAAAGGTCAGGCCGCCGGTCATCGCGGCGAGCGCGTAGCCGCGCTCCGGGTCGGGAGCGTGGGTGAAGTAGTCCTGCAGCAGGCGCAGCTTGGCGTTGCGGCGCGGCTCGTAGGCGAGGCGGTCGAGGAGGTGGGCGAAGTCGTTCATGCGACGGCCTCCTCCGGCGGGGCGACCGGCTCGGACTCGCCGTCGTCGCCGTAGCCGAGGAGGTGCAGGGGCTTGGCCTTGATGCCCTTCGTCCCGCACCAGTGCACCAGGGCGTCCTCCTGCCCGTGGGTGACCCAGACCTCCCCGGCCCCGGTCTCCAGGATGGTGCGGCAGAGATCGGGCCAGTCGGAATGGTCGGAGATGCAGAGGGGCAGCTCGACCCCCTTCTGCCGGGCCCGGGCCCGCACCCGCATCCAGCCCGAGGCGAAGGCCGTGACGGGGTCGGGGAACTTGCGCGACCAGACGTCCTGGATCGACGAGGGCGGGCAGAGCACGATGGCGCCGTGCAGCTTGGCCCGCTCGGTGGCCACCACCTTGGGGGTCTCGCCGAGCGGAATGCCCTCCTGCTTGTAGAGCTCGGTCAGC
Source organism: Methylobacterium sp. Leaf111 (assembly GCF_001423285.1). Classification (NCBI taxonomy): domain Bacteria; kingdom Pseudomonadati; phylum Pseudomonadota; class Alphaproteobacteria; order Hyphomicrobiales; family Methylobacteriaceae; genus Methylobacterium; species Methylobacterium sp. Leaf111. Next base: position 678,931 of record NZ_LMNE01000001.1, read on the forward strand.
TTTTCCATGGCGCCGTGCAGGTAGATCGGCCGGTCGTAGCCGGCCTCCCGCAGCAGGGCCATCACCCGCTGCGCCTTGCCGAGCGCGTAGGCGCCGACGATGTGGGCGCGCTCGGGGAACAGGGCCACGGAATCGAGGAGCTTTTGCACCTCGTCGCGGGTGTCCGGCATCCGGAATACCGGCAGGCCGAAGGTCGCCTCGGTGATGAAGACGTCGCAGGGCACCACCTCGAAGGGCAGGCAGGTCGGGTCGTCGGCGCGCTTGTAGTCGCCCGACACCACCACCCGCACGCCCTGCGCCTCGATCGCGATCTGGGCCGAGCCGAGCACGTGCCCGGCGGGGGCGAAGCGCACGGTGACGTCGCCGATGCGGATCGCCTCGCCGAGGGGGGCCTCCTGCCGGCTCGCGCAGAAATCGGCGCCATAGCGCACCGCCATGATGCGCAGGGTCTCGCCCGTGGCCATCACGCGCCCGTGCCCCGCCCGGGCATGGTCGGCATGGCCGTGGGTGATGAGGGCGCGCGGCACCGGCCAGGTCGGATCCACGTGGAAGCCGCCGAGGGGGCAGTACAGGCCCTCGCGGGTCAGGGTGAGAAGATCGCTGGCGCTGAAACTCATTGGCGCGGCATATAGGGCGCCCGACGCCCATGCGCAGCCACATGTCCCGCACGATCACCTCCGGCGACCTTCGCGCCGACCGGCGCTACGCCTACGCCCAGGACTGCCTCGACGACGGCGATCCGGACGCTGCCGCCGAGATGGCGGAGCAGGCCCTGGAGATCGCCCCCCGCTTCGCCCCGGCCTGGTTCCTCCTCGGCCGGGCCCGCGAAGGCCGGTACGCCCAGAGCGGGCGGGCCAGCGATCACCACGCGGCCCTGCGCGCCTACGCCAGCGCCCTCGACCTCGACCCCGAGGACGCGCAGGGCGCCCGCCTCGCCCTGGTGCGCATCGGCGCCGGCGAGGCCGCCAGCGCGATCTCGCCGGGCTACGTCCGGGCGCTGTTCGACGCCTACGCGCCGCGCTTCGACCGCCACCTCGTGGAGGGCCTGTCCTATCGCGGGCATACGCTCGTCGCCGATGCGCTCGAGGCATCGGCAGGTCCGGCCACGCCCCTCGGGTGGGTGATCGACCTCGGCTGCGGTACCGGGCTCGTCGGGGCCGCCCTCGCCGGCCGGGCGCAGTTCCTGACCGGGATCGACCTCTCGCCCGGGATGCTGGCCGAGGCCGGGCGGCGTGGCGGCTATCACCGGCTGGTGGAGGGCGAGCTGGTGGCGGCGCTCGGTGCCGAGCCCCCCGCCTCGGCCGATTGCGTCACGGCCGCCGACGTCATGATCTACGTGGGCGATTTCGCCGGCGTGGTCTCCGGCAGCGCCCGCGTCCTGCGCCCGGGCGGGCGCTTCGCCTTCACGGTGCAGTCCCATCCGGGCGACGGACTCATCCTGGGAGCGGATGCGCGCTACGCCCATGGCGACGCGCTGGTGCGGGAGACCCTGGCGGGGGCGGGGCTCGCCCTCGAACGCGCCGAGCCGGCCTTCGTGCGACGGGAAAACGGCGCCGACGTCCCCGGCCAAGTCATCGTCGCCCGGCGGCGGTAACATTCACGTGTCCGTCGCCGCCCTTGAGCGCCAGCGCACGACGCGGTTGAACCAAACGGGAGCGTGACTGTTGCCCCGGACGCATCGGAGCACCCCGCCCGGGACCTGACGTCGAGGTCCGGCGGTGCACCGAGCGTATCGGCCTTACGCCACCGTAGTTCAGCCGCCGCACGGGACGGAGGATAGCAACCCTATGGCAGAGACGCAGAACAAGTCGTTTCCGGCGAGTGCCGCGACGCGCATCCCCTTCGCGCTGGCCCTCTCGGCCGTGGCCGGTTGCGCCGATTCCATCGGCTTTCTCGAATTCTCGCAGCTCTTCATGTCGTTCATGAGCGGCAACACGACCCGGTTCGGCGTCTCAGTCAGCCGCTTCGACTGGGAGAGCACGTCGCGGGTCGCCTCGGTCATCGTCCTGTTCTGCTTCGGCGCCTTCGCCGGCACCCTGATCGCCGCCTGGGTCGGGCGCTGGCGCCTCTCGGTGCTGCTCCTGCTGCAGTCGGTGCTCCTGACCATCGGGCTCATCGTCCCCCACGGCACCTTCGCCTTCCCGCTCCACGCCTACCCGATCGTCATCGCTCTGGGCCTCCAGAACGCGACGCTGCAGGACGAGGGCGGGCGCAGCCTCGCGCTCACCTACGTCACCGGCGCGGTGGTGCGGTTCGGAACCGGGCTCGCCAACCTGATGCTCGGCACGGTGGCCCCCTCGTTCTGGATCCAGGCCCCCCTCTGGGCGGCGCTGAGCACCGGCGCGGTCATCGGCGGCTTCCTGCAGATGCGCTACGGCGAGGATGCGTTCCTGTTTCCGGCCGCGGTCTCGGCGCTGCTCGCCCTCATCGCCCTGGTGCTGACGATCATGAAGCCGGGCAGCCGCTACGTCAGCGGAGAGGTCGAGACGCATCCGCCGGATGGTACGGCGGCGGCCAAGATCTGAGTGGCGATCTGAGCGGAGATCCGAGGCGCGGCCCCTAATCCAGGCCGCTGCCGCGCAGGCGCTTGGTGGCGCTCCGCTTCGACTTCTCGTCGAGGCGGCGCTTCTTCGAGGCCAGCGTCGGGCGCGTGGCGCGCCGGGGCGTCGGCGGCACCGCCGCCTCGGCCACGAGTTCGGCCAGCCGCTCGCGGGCATCGGCCCGGTTGCGGTCCTGGGTCCGGAAGCGCTGGGCGCTGATCACGATCACCCCGTCGACGGTGAGGCGCCGCCCCGCCAGCCGCATCAGGCGGACGGCCACCGCGTCCGGCAGGGCGGCCGACCGCCGGGCGTCGAAGCGCAGCTGCACCGCCGTCGAGAGCTTGTTGACGTTCTGTCCGCCGGGGCCGGACGCACGCACGAAGGTTTCCTCCAGCTCCGCCTCGTCGATGGCGATGTGGGGCGTGCATTGAAGGGCCACGGCGGAATCTCTCGCAGGATCTGGAATCAGGTCGCCGCGTTCAGGCTGCTTCGGCGGGCGTGCGGGCGCGCACCGCCAGGGCGTGGAGTCCGCGCTGGAAGGCCGGCTCGAGGGCGGCGTTGACGAGGCGATGACGTTCGACGCGGCTCTTGCCCTCGAAGGCGGCCGCGACCACGTCCAATCGGAAGTGCGTCTCTCCTTCGGGCCGCGCTCCCGAATGGCCCGCATGCAGGTGCGATTCGTCGATCACCGCCAAGTCCTGCGGCGCCAGTTGCACCCGGAGCGTGTCGGTGATCCAGTCCTTCAGGGTCACGGTCTCGGTCATCGCGGGCGTCTCCTCGTTTTTGGACTGCGGTCAAGCGCCGGCGTCCGGTCTCACGCGTCAACCCCCGAACACCGCATGCGGCATCAGGCCCGCCGCTCTTGTGTCTCCGACCCACCCCCTCATAATCGCCCCATCATGGATCTCAACTCGCCCCTGTTCGACAGCATCCGCATCAAGCCGTCCTGCGACGAGCCGAAGACGGCCGCAGCCCAGACCTGCGAGACGCCCGGGTGCAAGAACCCCGGCCTCTACCGCGCGCCCAAGGGCCGCAAGGCGGAGGGGCAGTACTGGCGTTTCTGCATGGATCACGTGCGCGCCTACAACGCCACGTACAATTACTTCGACGGCATGAACGATGCGGCCGTGCAGGCCTTCCAGAAGGACGCGATCATCGGGCATCGCCCGACCTGGGCGATGGGCGTGAACCCGGCCACCGCGGGGGAGCGCGGCAAGGCGGCGCCGAAGCGCGATTGGGCCTATGTCGATCCCCTGGACATCCTGCGGGCCGAGGGCGTCGGCGAGACCGCCCGGCGCAAGGCCGCACCCGAGCCGCGCCGACCCCGGCACTCGGCGGCGACCCTCAAGGCTCTCGACGTACTCGGCCTCGACGAGAACGCGGATTCGGCGGCCATCAAGGCGCAGTACAAGACCCTGGTGAAACGCTTCCACCCCGACGCAAATGGCGGCGACCGCTCGTTCGAGGAACGTCTGCGCGACATCATCCGGGCGCACGATGCCCTGCGCGCCGCCGGCCTCTGCTGACGCGGCGACCGACGCCGGCCCGAGGTTCCGGCATGATCGATGCACGTTTTCTGGGTCTCCCCTGCTCAGGATGGGGCGGCAATTGCCGCGTGAGGCCCTATATGCAGTTCCGACACCCCTTGGCGCCGCCCGGCGCCGACCTTTAGATGGCGGTCGCGCGCGGCTCATCGTCCCCGAGCCGCGAGACCCCGAAGTCCGACATAGCCCGCGTGTTCCGTGACACCCCCGCGGCACCCGCGCCCCGACGAGGTCCTTATGCTTTCTGACGTCTCGCCCGCCTCGCTCCCCGACCGGGAAGTCTCCGTCCGAGAAGCCTTCGGCATCGACCTCGATCTCCGGGTCCCGGCCTTCTCGCAGAGCGAGGAGCACGTGCCGGACCTCGATCCGGACTACATCTTCGACCGGGAGACCACCCTGGCGATCCTGGCGGGCTTCGCCCGCAACCGGCGCGTGATGGTCACGGGCTATCACGGCACCGGCAAGTCCACCCATATCGAGCAGGTCGCGGCACGCCTCAACTGGCCCTGCATCCGGATCAACCTCGACAGCCACGTCTCGCGCATCGACCTCGTCGGCAAGGACGCGATCGTGCTGCAGGACGGCAAGCAGGTCACCGCCTTCCAGGACGGCATCCTGCCCTGGGCGCTGCAGAACAACGTCGCCCTGGTCTTCGACGAGTACGATGCCGGCCGCCCCGACGTGATGTTCGTGATCCAGCGCGTGCTGGAACTCTCGGGCCGCCTGACGCTGCTCGACCAGAAGCGCGTGATCCGCCCGCACCCGGCCTTCCGCCTCTTCGCCACCGCCAACACAGTGGGCCTCGGCGATACGTCCGGCCTCTATCACGGCACCCAGCAGATCAACCAGGGCCAGATGGACCGCTGGTCGATCGTCACCACCCTGAACTACCTCGCCCATGACCGCGAGGTCGACATCGTGCTGTCGAAGGCGGCGCACTACCAGCGCGACGGCGGCCGGGACATCGTCAACCGCATGGTGCGCGTGGCGGACCTGACCCGCAACGCGTTCATGAACGGCGACCTCTCCACGGTCATGAGCCCCCGCACGGTGATCACCTGGGCCGAGAACGCCGACATCTTCCAGGATATCGGCTTCGCCTTCCGGGTGACCTTCCTCAACAAGTGCGACGAGCTGGAGCGCACCCTCGTGGCGGAGTTCTACCAGCGCGCCTTCGGCAAGGACCTGCCCGAGAGCGCCTCGAACGTCGCCCTGAGCTGACCCCCTCCCGTCCGTTTCGAGGAAACCGTCGACCCGCATGTCGATCTCCAACCGCAAGCCCGGCGACCGGCGCGAGCCCGTCGCCGAACCGCTCAAGCGCTCGGTGGCGGGCTGCCTGCGCGCCATCGCCAAGCGCTCCGAGATCGAGGTGGTCTATGCCAGCGACCGCCCGGCGCTGACGGGGGATAAGGCGCGCCTCCCCGAACCGCCGCGCAAGCTGACGCCGGAAGACGTCGCGATCCTGCGCGGGAACGCCGACTCGATGGCCCTGCGGCTCGGCTGCCACGACGTGGCGGTGCATCGCCGGCTGGCGCCGGAGAATGCCGGCGCCCGGGCGGTCTTCGACGCGGTCGAGCAGGCCCGCGTGGAGGCGATCGGCTCGCGCCGCATGTCCGGCGTCGCCGCGAACCTCTCGGCGATGCTGGAGGACCGCTACCATCGCGGCGGCAAGTACGAGGACATCACCGACCGGGCCGACGCGCCGATGGAGGATGCCGTCGCCCTGATGGTGCGCGAGCGCCTGACCGGTGCGGCGCCCCCGGAGGCGGCCCGCAAGATCGTCGACCTCTGGCGCACCCACATCGAGGAGAAGGCCGGCCCCAACCTCGACGGGCTGATCGGCTCGATCGAGAACCAGCGCGCCTTCGCCCGCTCGGTGCGCGACCTCCTCAGTTCCCTCGACATGGCGGACGAGACGCCGTTCGATCCCGAGGACGACGAGAACGAGGACGACAACGAGGCCCAGGACGACGAGCAGACCCCGAGCGAGGGCGAAGCCGAGGAGCAGTCCCAGGGCGACCGCTCCGAGATGGAGACCTCGCAGGAGGCCTCCGACGAGTTGCAGGAGGGCGCCACCGAGGCCGCCGATGCGCCCTCGGGCGAATTGCCCGACGAGGCCGAGAACGCCGAATCCGAGGAAGCGTCGGAGGCCTGGCGGCCGCCGTCGCAGCGGGCGAACGAGCCGCGCGGGCCGGAATACAAGGTCTTCAACCCGCGCTTCGACGAGATCATCCACGCCGAGGACCTTTGCGACGCCGAGGAGCTGGCGCGCCTGCGGACCTATCTCGACAAGCAGCTCGCCCATCTCCAGGGCGTGGTCGGGCGCCTCGCCAACCGGCTGCAGCGCCGGCTCCTGGCCCAGCAGAACCGGGCCTGGGACTTCGACCTCGAAGAGGGCCAGCTCGATCCCGCCCGCCTCGTGCGCGTGGTCACCGACCCGTTCCAGCCGCTCTCGTTCAAGCGCGAGAAGGACACGAATTTCCGCGATACCGTGGTGACGCTCCTGCTGGACAATTCCGGCTCGATGCGCGGGCGCCCGATCACGGTGTCGGCGACCTGCGCCGACATCCTGGCGCGGACCCTCGAGCGCTGCGGCGTCAAGGTCGAGATCCTGGGCTTCACCACGCGCGCCTGGAAGGGCGGACAGTCGCGCGAGGCGTGGCTCGCCGGCGGCAAGCCGAACACGCCGGGGCGCCTCAACGACCTGCGCCACATCGTCTACAAGAGCGCCGACGCGCCCTGGCGCCGCGCGCGCAAGAACCTCGGGCTCATGATGCGCGAGGGCCTGCTCAAGGAGAACATCGACGGCGAGGCGCTGGACTGGGCGCACAAGCGCCTGCTGGCCCGGCCCGAGCAGCGCAAGATCCTGATGGTGATCTCGGATGGCGCGCCGGTCGACGACTCGACCCTGTCGGTCAATCCCGGCAACTACCTCGAGCGCCACCTGCGCTGGATGATCGAGGACATCGAGACCCGTTCGCCGGTGGAACTGCTGGCCATCGGCATCGGCCACGACGTGACGCGCTACTACCGCCGCGCTGTGACGATCATCGATGCCGAGGAACTGGGCGGCGCCATGACGGAAAAGCTCGCCGAACTCTTCGAGGAGGATTCGGGCACGTCGGCGCCGCAGAAGCGGGCCGCCGGCGGGCGGCGGTAGCGTGTGTCAGGGATAAGGGGGAACCGGTTACCCGGAAAAGACTCACGCTGAGAAAGGATTAGGGAGTCTGTCCGGTTCAGGATGAACCGGACAGACTCTCGGGCTCACGCTGCCCTCTGCGCCAGCGCGTCGAGGGCGGCCGCGACGGCGTCGGCATCGAGCCGGCGGATGACGGGCCCCGAGGTCCAGACCAGCATCGGCACCACGCGGTGGCGCGGGTAGATCTCCGCCAGGAGCGCGGCATAGAGAGCGATCTGCCCGGCTTCCGCGCGCGGCAGAGGCGCCCCGTCCCGCGGGGGCCGGCCCGTCTTGAAGTCCGCGACCCAGACCGTGTCCGGGGCGATGGCCAGGCGGTCGACACGACCGAAGACCGGGCGCGAGACGCCACCGACCACGACCCGCCCCGACAGCGTCACCTCGGCCCGTGCCTCCGGCGCGAAGAGCGGCGCCAGGTCGGGCTCCGCGAACAGGTGCAGGGTCGCGGCCACGATGCCGTCCTGCTTGGCACGGTCGAATCCGGGTGCACGGGCGCGCACGAAGGCGGTCGCGGCGGCCTCCCGCTGGGCCGGGTCGATCCGCGGCAGGTGCTCCACCAGGGAATGGATCAGGGTCCCGCGCCGACGCGCCTCGCTGTCGGCCTGCCGGTGGCCCGGCTGGCGGCGGGTGTCGGCGGCCCCGAGGGCGCCGGACGGCGTCACCGGAGGGGCGGCCTCGACCTCGGCCGGGACGGGGGCCTCCAGCCAGGCCGGCAGGTCCGGCGGCCCCTCCGCCGCGGAGGGGGACGGGGCCGCCGGCTCCGCCGCGCCGCCGTCGCGCCACAGGGTGGCGGGGCCGTGGGAGGTCTCCAGGACCTCCCCGAGACCGAAGGACCGTTCCAGGCCGGTACGGACCATCTCGCACCAGGCGGCCTCGCTCGGGGCCTCGTGCCCGCGATAGGGCGCGATGACGAGGCGGTCGGCGGCACGGGTCATCGCCACATAGAGGAGGCGGTTGTGCTCTTCGCGGGCCCGGGATTGCAGGGTGGCGCGGGCCTGGGTCACGGCCTCGCAGTCGCCGGCCTTGGCCCCGGCCCAGACCGGCGGCAGCAGCGCGGCGCCGTGGCCGAACCGCTGTGCCCCCGGCACGAGCGGCAGGAGCGGCGGGTCGTTGCGCCCCAGGGCCTCGCAGCCGTCGATGACGACGACCACCGGGGCCTCCAGCCCCTTCGCCCCGTGCACCGTCATCACCCGGACCTCGTCGCGGCCGGAATCGAGATCGCGCTTGACCGTGTGGCCGCCCTCTCCGCGCCCCGGAACGGTGTCGTAGCGGGCGAGGAACCCGCCGAGCGAGGGCGCGTCGGGCGCCTGCTCGGCCTGGGCCGCCGTCATCAGGAAGACGTCGATGGCGTCGCCGGCCTCGCCGCCGAGGCGGGAGACCAGGGCGCGGCGGCCGCCGCGGGCCCCGAGCAGCGCCGCGTAGAATCCGAACGGGCCCTCGCAGGCCGCGAGGGTGATCCAGGACGTGAGGGCCGCGTGGCCGCGGATCGCCGCGGGGTCGCCGGCCGCCGCATGGCGCGCGAGGGAATCCTCCAGGGTTTCGTCGAGGTCGCGCCGTCCGGCGATGCGCACGAGGTCGTCGTCGTCGAGTCCGACCAGGGGCGTCTTCAACGCGCCGGCGAGGGTCAGGTCGTCGGCCGGCAGGAGGCCGGCGCGGCCCACCGCCACGAGGTCGTTGACGGCGATGTGGGCGGCGATGTCGAGGCGGTCCTGGCCGGCGACGGGCACGCCGAGGGCCTTCATGGCGCGGATGACCTCCTCGAAGGCCGCCGAGCGCTTGCGTACCAGGATCAGGATGTCGCCGGGGCGCCAGACCCGGCCGGTCTCGTCGCCGGCGGTGATCCAGGTCAGGGCCGCCCGGGCGACCCGGCGTGCGGTGACGATGGCCGGCGCGTTGGTCTCCGGCGCGTCGACGGGGGCGGCCCAGGCATCGGGCTCGGGCTCGTCCGCCGGCTCCTCGATGGGCCAGAGTTCGACGGTGCCGGGCGCCGTGACCCGGGCGGTGCTGTGGGTGGTGCCGACGGCCGCGTCCTCGAAGGACAGGCCCTCGTAGTGCTCGGGGATCGCGAAGGTGGCGTCCACGGCCCGCAGGACCCCGCCGGCCGAGCGGAACGACAGGTTCAGGTGGACGTCCTCGAAAGCGAGGTCGGCGCCGGCAGCCGCCCGCTGCCAGGCGCGCCGGGTGGTCTCGAACTCGCGGGGCTCGGCCCCCTGGAAGCTGTAGATCGACTGCTTGGGGTCGCCGACGGCGAAGCGGGTCCGGGCGACCTCGCGGGCGCCCTCGCCGGAGGCGAACTCGGCGGTGATGCGGCGCAGGATCTCCCACTGGTGCGGGTTGGTGTCCTGCGCCTCGTCGATGAGCACGTGGTCGACGCCGCGGTCGAGCTTGTACAGCACCCAGGTGGAATCCACCCGGCCGAGGAGGTCCAGGGTCTTGTGGATCAGGTCGTCGAAGTCGAGGGCGCCGAGGCGGGCCTTCTGGGCTTCGACCCGGCGGTGGATCTCGCCCGCGAGGGTGAAGAGCGCGCGGGTGCGTTCCAGGGCGCGCACGCCGCGCAGGGCGTCCCGCAGCGGCTCCAGGCGGTCGCGCTCGTCGCACAGGGCCTGCTTGGCATCCTCCGGCACAGCCTTGGTGCCGAGGCTCCTGTCGGCCTTCGGGGCGCCCTCCTTGGTGAAGAAGACCCCGAGGTAAGTCTCCAGGGCCTCGGCGGGCGCGGCCGCCGCCGCCGCCGCGAGCAGCCTGTCGGCGATGCCGTCGTCGGTGGCCTTGCCGGTGCGCAGGCGGCCGGCGAACGCGGTGAGATCGCCCAAGCCCCCGTCCAGCATCCGTGCCTCGATCGCCGCCGCGCTGTCGCCGGGCCGGACGCCGAGGGTGTCGGCCAGCGCGGCGAAGGGGCCGTCGAGGCCGACGCGGCTGTCGAGCACGTCGCGGGCCCGCATGGCGCTGCGGATCGCCTTGCGCAGGGCGTCCCCCGTCGCCTCGGGGCCGACGACGGCGAGGGCCTCGCCGAGAGGCCGATGCCCGCCGCCGATGGCATCGGCGAGCACGTTGCCGGTCTCGATCCGGAAGGCCTCCGCGGCCTGGGTCTCGTCCAGCACCACGAAGCGCGCCGGCACGTTCGCCTCGAAGGGGAACATGTGCAGCAGGCGCTCGCAGAGGGCGTGCAGGGTCTCGATCTTCAGGCCGCCCGGCGTCTCCACCGCGCGAGCGAACAGCCGCCGGGCGACCTGCAGGGTCTTGCGGGCGGGGCGCTCCCCCGTGAGTTCCGTGAGTTCGGCCGAGAGGGCGGCGTCGTCCAGCGTCACCCAGCGGCCGAGGACCCGGAACACCCGGATCGACATGTTGGCCGCCGCCGCCTTGGTGAAGGTGAGGCAGAGGATGCGGGCGGGCGGCGCCCCGTCGAGGAGCAGGCGCACCACCCGGTCGGTGAGGACCTTGGTCTTGCCCGCGCCGGCATTGGCCGAGACCCAGGCCGAGGCGCGCGGATCGGCGGCCTGGCGCTGCGCCGCCTTGGTGAGGTCGTCGACGACGAAGGTTTCTCGAATTGACATTATGCCTCCCCCTCGCCGCCGAGCGACCATTCGAGCACCCGGGCGAGGTGGTCGTAGTCGCCGTAGGACTTGGCGTATTTCGGGTAGGGTCGGGAGGTGTAGGCGGCCTCGCCCGTGAGGAAGCGGGCGACGAGGCCGCGGAAGCGGGCGACGTGCTCGGCCACGATGGCGGCGACCTCGCGCTCGTCGCCCCGCGGCGGCTTCACCGCCAGGGGCTCGAAGGGTTTGCGGCCGCCCGAGGCGTGGACGTAGAGGAGGTCCGGCGTCAGCGTGGTGGCGGGGAAGCCGTCGAAGGCCCCGGCCATGAGCATCGCCGCCTCCAGGGTGAGCTGGGGGGAGAACCCGGCGAAGACCTCCTTGTTGCTCGGCGGCAGCCCGGTCTTGAAGTCGACGATGCAGGCCCCGCCGTCGCGGCGCCGCTCGATCCGGTCGGCCCGCGCCCGCAGGGTGAAGGTCTCGGTGCCCATCGGGATCACCCATTTGCCGGAGATTTCCGGGTGCACCCGGCCCAGCTGCGCCCGGCGCTCACCCTCCCAGGCGAGATATTCTTCCGACAACCTCACGAAGCGGGGCCACCATTCCGCGTACAGCGAAGGGTAGGTATCGTTGATTGACGCAAAGGCGTTCGCCGCCATGCCGGCCAAGACCTCTGCTGCCAAGGTGCCGTCCGGAAGGGAATCCGGGTAGCGCTCGGCGAAATCTCCGAGAATCTCGTGGATCAGCGTGCCGCGGTCGGCGGCCCCCGGCTCGGCCGCCACCGGATCCAGCGGATCGAGGCCGAGGACGTGCCGGGCGAAGATCACGTAGGGGTCGCGCACCAGGGTCTCGACCTCGGTGACGCTCAGGGACCGCGGGAACAGGGCCGGATCCGGCTTCGGACGGGGCTGCTTGAGACGGGCCTGCGCCGGGCCGGTACCCTGGTCGAGGGCGGCGGCGTAGGCCGAGAAGCGGCGCCCGGCGGCCAACGCCCGGTTCCAGCCGGCGTCGCCCGTGAAGGCGCGCAGGCGCTGCAGGAAGCGCGACGGCACGGTCGGTGCGCCTTCGCGCTTGCCCGCCCGGGTGATGAGGGCGTCGTGGTGGCCGAGGGCCTGGACGAAGTCGTGGGCGCTCTGGCCGATCCGGCGCTCGGGCGGGTTGAGGCCGATGCGCTCGCGCATGGGCCGGTTGAGGAAGGCGTCGGTGGTGGTCTTCATCGGCCAGACGCCCTCGTCGAGGCCGCCGAGCACGACCCGGTCGACGCTCATCAGCCGGGCCTCCAGCAAACCGAGGATGCGCAGGCGCGGATGCGGGCGCCCGTCGCTGCAGGCCACCAGCCGCTCGCGGGCGAGCGCCGTGAAGAAGGCGGGGTAGTCGCCGAAGCGGCCGGGCAGCAGGCCGGGTTCGGCCATCTCGAGGTCGTCGAAGAGGGTGTCGAGCACGCCGAGCGAGGCGTCGTCGACGGCCTCGCCCTCGGCCGCGTCGATCAGCCGGTCGAAGGTGGCGCGGTGGCAGGCGGCGTAGGCGACGAGGTTGCCGACGCCGCGGTGATCGGCGTCGAGGAAGCCGTCGAAGGCCTCCTGCAGCCGGTCCAGGAGTCCGGCGGCGAGGTCCCAGTCGCGCTCGGTCAGGCGGCGCTTGGCGCGGGGCCGTCGCCCGGTGGCGCTGCGCTGGTCGGCCAGGGCCTGCCGCAACCCGGCGAAGCGCGGCGCCGGGGCGGGCCCGCGCAGGGTGCCGATCTCCAGGGCGGCGGCGGCCCGGACCACGTCCCTGCGCGGCAGGCCGAGGCGGACATAGGGATGGGACAGGAGCGTGATCAGCCGGGCCGGCTGGAGATCGGCCGCGACCTCGGCGGCGAGCCGCGCCAGGCGCCCAGCCCGGCTGCGCGACAGGGCCTCGCCGCCGGAATCCTCCGCGACGATGCCCCAACGAGCGAGTTCGGCCGCGACACGCAGGGCCAGGGCGCGGTCCGGGGTCACCAGAGCCGCGGTCGCGCCCGGCGTTTCCAGGGTCTCGCGCAGGGCGATGGCGATGATCAGCGCCTCTTCCCGCTCGTCGCTGGCCTCGACCACGGCGAGGCCCCGCAGGCCCTCCTCCGCCAGCCGCGCGCGGTCGGCAGGGTCGAGGGCGGCCCAGGCCTCGGTGGTCTCGGCCGGGCGCAGGGCCTGCGACAGCAGCCCGAAGCGGGCGTGGGACTCGGCAGAGGTCTCTCCGAGGGTCGCCACCTGCGCCCGGTCGCGGTCGAGACCGGCCGGACCGAGGAGGCGATGCAGGACCGCCTGCGGATGGCCGTGGGCGATCTCGCGCGAAAAGCCCTCGCCGGTCTCGATGGCGTCCCAGCCGTCGCCGTCGAGCTCGGAGTCGAGGCCCGGCAGAACCACGGCGCCGCGGGGCAACCCGGCCACCGCGGCGATCAGCTTCGCGGTAGCCGGCACCGAGCCGGTGGAGCCCGCCACGATCACCGGGTCGGCGGGCCGATCCCGCATCAGCCGGTCGGCTTCGGCCAGGACGAGGCGGCGCGAGCGCGAGACCGGGTCGCTCATCCCGCGCTCGGCGAGGATCCCGGGCCAGGCCTCGGCGGCGATCCTCACGAAATCCAGGGTCAGGCCGAAATAGCGCGAGTACTCGGCCTCCACGGCGCCGCCGATCTCGTCCCAGGGCAGCCCCTCGACGGTGAGCGCGTCCATGAGGCGTTCGAGGTCCGCGGCGAGCCCGATCGCGTCGGCGGGGGAGGACGGCACCAGGAAGGGCACGTCGTCGTCGATGGGCAGCAGCGTGCGGTCCACCGCCTCGGCCCAGCCCTGAACGAGGCGGGCGAGGATGAGGCGGCGCTCCAGAGGCGGCATCGCCGGGGCGAGACGGTCGGGACCGTTCTCGAGGAGCGGGTTGGCAGCGAGATCCAGCTCCGCCTCGTCGGCCTCGCCGAGGGGGACCATCCGGGGCAGCAGGGCGGCGTGACCGAGGCGCGCGGCGAGGATCGCGGCCAGCGCCCGCACCGCCCTCTGGGTCGGCAGGTAGAGGGTGACGGAGGCGAGCGCGAAGGGGTCGTCGCCGATCGCGCCCACGAGGCGCCCCGAAATCAGGGCGTCGGCGAGGGTCGGCAGGAAGGGCGCGCCGGGCGGGATCGAGAAGACGTGGGCGGTCGGGACGTCTGAGGTCGGCATCCCACCCTCCATGCCACCAAATCCCCGGCCCGGGAATGCGATGCCCCGCGGAATCGCCGACCTGCGCTCAGAGCGTCGGCGCCGTGGACTTCACCCGAGCCTCGGCCGCCGTGATCGCCTCCGGCGTGCCGACGTGGAGCCATTGCCCGTCGAGGCGCAGGCCATGCAGGCGGCCGGCCGCGATGGCCCCGTCGAACAGGAGGTTGAGGGAGAAGGCCCCTTCCGGGGTCCCGGCGAACAGGCCGGGCTTCAGGATGGCGACGCCGGCATAGATGAACGGCGCCACCTCGCGCTCGCCGCGGCGCTCCAGGGCCCCGGACGAATCCATCGCGAAGTCGCCGTTGCCCTCGTAGCCGAGGCTCGTCGCGGTCGGGGCGACGAGGAGGAGGATGTCCATCGCCGCCGGGTCCCAGGCGGCGATGAGGCGGCCGAGATTCGACTCCGGGCCCTCCAGCCAGAACGAGTCGGCGTTGAAGACCACGAACGGGTCCTCGCCGAGGAGCGGCAGGGCCTTCTTCACGCCGCCACCGGTCTCCAGCAGGGCGTCGCGCTCGTCCGAGAGAACGATCGCCGGGGCGGTCCGGCGCTTGCCCACGTGCCCCTCGATCAGGTCGGCGAGGTAGTGGACGTTGACCACCGCCTCGGTGATGCCGCCCTCCGCCGCCCGGTCGAGGGCGTGGTCGAGGAGCGCCCGGCCGGCCACCTCCACCAGGGGCTTGGGCACCGTCGCGGTGATCGGGCGCATGCGCTTGCCGAGGCCCGCCGCGAGGACGAAGGCGCGGGTGATGGGGGCTGTGTCGGACATGGCGTTCGTCTCGTCGGAGAGGTCTCGGGCGGGCGCGGCCGCCCTCCGGCAGCCTCCCCGCGGGCATCGCGGGTCTTCAGCCGCCCTCGGCCGGTTCGCCCGCGGCCTTCGGCACGAGGTGCGGCAGGTGCGCCTCGTGCCAGAGGCGCAGATGGGTCAGGGCCGGGTGGTTGAGGTTGCGCGCGAGGTAGCCCTCGATGCGCGGCAGGTGCGCGAGGTAGGCCGGCTTGCCGTCGCGCCGGTCGAGGCGGGCGAAGATGCCGAGGATCTTGGTGGCGCGCTGGGCGGCCAGCACCGCGTAGGCCCGGGCGAAGGCCTGCATGTCGAAGTCGGGCTCGCGGGCCCGGCGCTCGCGCACGTAGAGGCCGAGGAGGCGCAGCTCGAACTCGGCGGTCGCGTCCACCCGAGCGTCCTGGAGGAGCGAGGCGACGTCGTAGGCCGGATGGCCGAGAACCGCATCCTGGAAGTCGATGACGCCGATGCGCTCCAGCCCCTCGCGCTCGGGCAGCCAGATCAGGTTCGGCGAGTGGTAGTCCCGCAGGGTCCAGGTCGGGCGGTCGGGCTTGATGCTGTCGAGCACCTCCGCCCACAGGGCCACGAATTCGGACCGGGCCGCGTGGGGCAGCTCGCCCCCCCGGATCGCCGGGCAGTACCAGTCGGGCAGCAGTTCGGTCTCGAACACCAGGGCTTCGAGGTCGTAGGGCGGCAGCACGTGGTCGATGCCGTCGGCCACGGGGAGGACGCCCGGCAGCTCGGTGGCGTGGAGCTTGGCCAGGAGGCGCACCGCCTCGGCGTAACGCTCCGGGCGCGGCCCGTTGGCGTCGACCACCGGTTCGGTGCCGAGATCCTCCAGGATCAACAGACCCTCGGCGAGGTCCTCGCCGTAGATGCGGGGCGCCGAGAACCCGAGGGCGCGCAGGCCGCGATCCATGCCGACGAAGGCGTGCACGCTCTCGGCGAGCTTGACGATGGCGCTGTAGGGGCGGCCGTTGCGGACCGGGGGGCCGTCGGCGCGGGGCGGCGAGATCATCAGCACGGCGGTCTTGCCGTCCGGCTTCACGAGCCGCTCGTAGGCCCGCGAGGAGGCGTCGCCCTGCATGTTGACGCGGGCGGCCTCGTCCCAGCCGCTGCGGACGAGGAGGAGGCGCAGCGCGCGCGCCCGCTTGAGCCGGGCGGCCATGCCGCCGCTGCCGTCGATGCGGGCGAAGCGCGCCCCGTCCCCGAACTCGGCCCGCAGGGACAGGTCGACGGTCAGCATCGGCGCGTCGCGGTGTCCCAGGCGCTCGGGCCACTCCACCAGGGTGATGGCGGTCTCGGCCATCTCGTCGAAGCCGAGCTCGACGAGTTCGTCGGGGCTGCGCAGGCGGTAGAGGTCGGCATGCACGATGGCCCGCCCGTCGGCGGCCTCGTAGGGCTGGATCAGCGTGAAGGTCGGGCTCGGCACGTCGAGGTCCGGGTCGCCCACGAGTTCCCGGATCAGCGCGCGCGCGAGGGTGGTCTTGCCGCCGCCGAGGCCGCCGGACAGGGCGACGATGTCCCCCGGCACGAGGAGCCCCGCGAGGAAGCGGCCGAGATCCTCGGTGGCGCTCTCCTCCGGCAGCATGATCTCCCAGGCCGATTTCACCTCACGCTGGGGCGTGTCGGCACCATCCTCGTTCAACGCCCAACTCCTCCATGGCCGTGCGCCGCCCCGGCCGGACCCGGATCGCGCGGAGCCCCGCTGTCATACCGGAGCATCCTTAACCAAATCGCGGACGGACCGAAGGCTCCATGGGGACGCCCCCGTCCGGCGCCCCTACTCGGCGGCATCCCGCCGCGCGGTCGGCTCGGTGATCGGGAAGGTGCAGGTGACGCGGGTGCCGGCGCCGGGGGCCGAGTCCAGGCCGACGCGTCCGCCATGCAGTTCCACGAAGGAGCGCACGATCGACAGGCCGAGGCCGACGCCGCGATGGCGGGTGCCGAGGGTGTGGCTCTCGAAGCGGTCGAAGACCCGCGCGGCGACGTCGGGCGGCATGCCCTGCCCCTGGTCGGCCACCGCCAGGGTCAGTTCCGAGGCGTTGCGGCGGACCTCCACGCGGACCTGCTGGCCCGGCGCCGAGAAGCCGACGGCGTTCGACAGGAGGTTGAACAGGATCTGGCGGACGCGCTTGCCGTCGGCCACGAAGGTGCCGACGTCGTCGGGCACGTCGAGATCGAGGGCGATGGCGGAATCGGCGAGCCGGTCCTCCAGCCCGCGCACGGCGGCATCGACGGTGGCGCGCACGTCGACCACCTCGCGGGTGAGCTCGAGGGAGCCCGCATCGATGGAGGCGAGGTCGAGGATGTCGTTGATCATCACGAGCAGCGCGCCCGACGAGCGCATGATGTGGCCGGAATACTCGCGCTGGCGCTCGTTCAGGGCGCCCACCGTCTCGTCGCCGAGGAGCTGGGTGAAGCCGATGATGTTGGTGAGCGGCGAGCGCAGCTCGTAGGAGACGTGGTTCACGAAGGTGTCGCGCAGCTGCGAGGTCCGCTCCAGGGCGTCGTTCTTGTCGGTGAGCGCGCGCTCCACGTTCACGCTGGCGGTAACGTCGATGAGGGTGAGCAGCGTCGCGCCCTCGGGCAGCGGTTGGGCGGCGCAGTCGAGCACGGTGCCGTCGACGATCTCCAGGCGGCAGGTCAGGCCGGCGCGGCTTTCCAGGCCGGTGATGGCGCCACGGATGTCGATCCACGGGTCTTCGTCGGGCGAGAGGGTCTGGCAGGCGGCGATGACGGCATCGACCCGGGGGCGCTCGCGCAGGGTCTCGGGATCGAGGCGCCACAGGGTCGCGAAGGCACGGTTGGCGAAGGTCAGCCGGCCGTCGGCGCCGAACACCGCCACGGGCTCCTTCAGGGTGTCGAGGGTCTCGGCCTGGACCCGCATCAGCGCGTTGTAGCGGGATTCGAGCTTCATGTTCTCCGAGACGTCGTCGAACAGGTAGGTCAGGCCGCCCTGGGGGTTGGGATCGGCGACGACGCGCAGCGAGCGCCCGTCGGGCAGGTACCACCAGGCCTCGTTGGCCTCCACGGCGCGGTAGGCGGCGAGCACGTCGGCCTTCCAGGACTTGAAGTCGGCCTGCTCGGGCAGTTTCCGGGCGGCGCGCAGCCGGTCGAGGATCTCGCCGTCGAGGGGGCGGCCGTCGAGGAAGGCCGGGTCGAGGTCCCAGAGCTGGCGGTAGGCGGCGTTGTGGAAGATCAGGCGCTGGCGGGCGTCGAACATCGCCACGGCGGTGGGCAGCTGGTCGAGGGTGCGGACGTTGGCATCCATCTGCCGCTGCAGGTCGGCGCGGACGCTCTCGAGCTCCGAGACGTCGACGGCGATGCCGACGCGGCCGGTCTCGATGGCGCTCTCGGTGACGTCGAGGGTCCGCCGGCCGCCCGCCACCACGGCGGAGAGACGATGCGGGACGCGCCCCCCGGTGGCCAGGCGGCCGGATTCGTCGCGGGCGATGAGGTCCCGGGCCTGCCGGTCGAGGAGCTCGACGCCGGCCTCGAGGGCGTGCTCCCGGGTGCCCCCCTCCACCGCCGCGACGTAGGCGAGGTTGACCCAGGCGAGCGCCCCGTCGCGGTTGCGGCGCCAGACCGGATGCGGGATCGCGTCCAGGAGACTGCCGAGCGCCGAAAGGCCGCGCTTGGCCTCGTACAGGGTGAGGCGCAGGTCGATGAGTTCGCGCTTCTCGTCGGTCGTCTCGCGCAGGCGCAGGATCGCGCGGCCGGACAGGGCCTGCCCGTGCGCGTCGATGAAGCGGCCCGACTGGGTGCGCAGGCTCAGGCGGAAGCCGGCGCCGCGGGCGCGCAGCGCCTCGACGGCCGTGTTCAGGGCGTCGGCGTCGACCGCATGCAGCCAGGTCTCGAAGCCGGGCAGGCCGGGATCGGCGTCGCCGGGCGCGCGCCGGCCATCGATGAGGCCGAGATCGCCCTCGATGGTCGGCGCGCCGCGGCCCGACCAGGTGATGAGGACCTGGCGCTCGGCGTTCAGGAGCATTTCGGCGCGGTCGTGGGACTCGCGCAGGGCCGACAGCTCGGTCACGAGGTCGCGCTCGCGCCGGGTCCAACGGCTGCGCTCGCGCATGTGCAGCAGGGCCACGATGGTGGCGAACACCGTCAGGCCGATCAGGATGGCGAGACCGGCCGCGTTGTGCGTGTGTTGCCCGAACCCCGAGACGGCAGCGCCGGCATCCAGCCCCGTCCCGGCCGCCCGCGCCGGGGGACCGGCCACGGCGACGGCGAGAGAGCCGGCGCACAGCAGGGCGCGCGCCGTTCGTTCGACCCTCATGATCCGTCCCGCCTCCACGAATCTTCGATGAGACGCCGAAAGGCGCCCATCCCGCAACCGGCCGGAGGCCGGCTGCGAGCCACTCCATCTGAGGAATCAGCCCACACTAGCGCGAGGCGGAATCGTCCCGGAAGAGGCTTAAGCTTAACTTTAGAGGCTTCGGAGGCGATGGCCGCGCAGGAGCGCAGAAAAGCCACACTGCGACGGCGCGTCCGGCAGGGACCGGACGCGCGAAGCCCGGCACGGGGCCGGGCTTCGCAGGAGCCGATCGGAGGTCGTCGCGGCGCCCCGCGAGGGGCGCCGGAGCGGTCTTCAGTAGCGGTAGTGGTCGGGCTTGAACGGGCCGTTCTCGGAGACGCCGATATAGGCGGCCTGGTCGGGACGGAGCTTGGAGAGCTTCACGCCGATCTTCTCGAGGTGGAGGAGCGCCACCTTCTCGTCGAGGGCCTTCGGCAGGGTGTAGACCTGCTTCTCGTACTTGCCCGGGTTGGTCCAGAGCTCGATCTGGGCCAGGGTCTGGTTGGTGAAGGAGGCCGACATCACGAAGGACGGGTGGCCGGTGGCGTTGCCGAGGTTCACCAGGCGTCCCTCCGACAGGAGGATGATGCGGTGGCCGTCGGGGAAGGTGATCTCGTCCACCTGCGGCTTGATGTTCGACCACTGCATGTTCTTCAGGCCGGCGACCTGGATCTCGTTGTCGAAGTGGCCGATGTTGCACACGATGGCGCGGTCCTTCATCGCCCGCATGTGCTCGATGGTGATGATGTCCTTGTTGCCCGTCGCGGTGACGAAGATGTCGGCGCGCGGCGCGGCCTCCTCCATCGTCACGACCTCGTAACCTTCCATCGCGGCCTGGAGCGCGCAGATCGGATCGACCTCGGAGACGAGGACGCGGCAGCCGGCGTGGCGCAGCGACGAGGCCGAGCCCTTGCCCACGTCGCCGAAGCCCGCGACCATGGCGACCTTGCCGGCCATCATCACGTCGGTGCCGCGACGGATGCCGTCGACCAGCGACTCGCGGCAGCCGTAGAGGTTGTCGAACTTCGACTTGGTGACGGCGTCGTTCACGTTGATCGCCGGGAAGAGGAGCTTGCCCTCCTTGGCGAGGTTGTAGAGGCGGTGCACGCCGGTGGTGGTCTCCTCGGAGACGCCCTTGATCGAGTCGGCGAGGCCCGCGAACCAGCCCTTCGGCTTCTCGCTGAGCTTCTTCTTCAGGAGCGCGAAGAAGATCTCCTCCTCCTCGGATTCCGGCTTGTCGAGGAAGGCGGTGTCGCCGTTCTCGGCGCGCAGGCCCAGGTGCACGAACATGGTGGCGTCGCCGCCGTCGTCGAGGATCATGTTCGGCAGGCCGCCGTCATGCCAGTCGAACAGCTTCGAGGTGTAGTCCCAATACTCCTCCAGGGTCTCGCCCTTGATGGCGAAGACCGGGATGCCGGCGGCCGCGATGGCGGCGGCGGCGTGGTCCTGGGTCGAGTAGATGTTGCAGGAGACCCAGCGGATGTCGGCGCCCAGCGCCTTCAGGGTCTCGATCAGCACGGCCGTCTGGATCGTCATGTGCAGCGAGCCGGCGATCTTCGCGCCCTTCAGGGGCTGCGACGGACCGAATTCCTCGCGCGTGGCCATCAGACCCGGCATCTCGGTCTCGGCGATCGAGATCTCCTTGCGGCCGTACTCGGCCATACCGATGTCCTTGACGATGTAATCCTGGGCCGGGGAAATCTGGGCCATTTCGTAATTGCTCCGTCTCTCGTTGCGTCTCGGCGAGGCCTATAGCAGGGCGCCGGGCCAGAGGCAATCAAGATATAAAGATGTCTTTATGCGAATGATTCCAGTCGGTCCCGCCTGGGCCGATCGGTCGCCCGCGCGTTACAAATCCCGCAGAACGTGTGTTTTAGGGATCGGTTGTGTCTGCGCCGGGCCTGCGACTCGGGCATGCTCCGGCGCAGTGTTCCCAAGAGCGGGGCAGCTTCCATCATCCGGCACGTCGTCCTGGCCAGCGCCATCGGTCTCGCTTCGGGCGTGACCGCCCAGGCGAGCCCGATGCGCGTGGCCACGTTCGAGAAGGTCGTGTTCGGAAGCAGCCGGCTCACGGCCGCCTCGTTCTCCTCGCTCGATCCGGCTTGCAAGTCTCTCGGCCCGATGACGATCAGCCTGATCGAAGCGCCGCATGACGGCCGCGTGCAGATCGCGCAGGGACAGGATTTTCCGAGCTTCCCGATGTTCAATGCGCGGGCGCACTGCAATGCCCGCAAGCGGCCCGCGACCTTCGTGTTCTACACCGCGGCGCCCGGCTATACCGGCCGCGACGCGTTTGCGCTCGAACTGGTCGATCCCGTGGGAAATGTCAGCCGCGTCCGCTACCGCGTGACGGTGCGGTGAGCCTCACCCCTCGTCGCGCAGCTGCCGGCGGATGATCTTGCCCGTGGTGGTCATCGGCAGATGATCGCGAAACGCGATCGCGCGCGGGTATTCGTGGGCCGAGAGGCGGGTGCGCACGAAGGCCTGGATCTCGGCGGCCAGGGCATCCGAGGCCTCGTAGCCCGGGCGCAGGACGACGTAGGCCTTCACGATCTCGGTACGGAGCGGGTCCGGCTTGCCCACCGCGGCGGCGAGGGCCACGGCCGGGTGCGCGCCGAGGCAATCCTCGATCTCGGTGGGACCGATGCGATAGGCGGCCGAGGTGATGAGATCGTCCTCGCGCCCGACGAAGTGGACGTAGCCGTCGGCGTCGCGCCGGGCGGTGTCTCCGGTGAGCATCCAGTCACCGAAGAACTTCTTCGCCGTCGCCTCGGGCTGGTTCCAGTAGCGCAGGAACATCACGGGGTCGGGCCGGGCGACGGCGATCTCGCCGGGCTCGTCGGCGGCGGCCTCGCTGCCGTCCGGCCGCAGGATCGCGACCCGGTGCCCGGGGACCGGGCGTCCGGTGGAGCCGGCCCGCGCCACCCCGGCCGCCCGGCAGGCGGCCAGGACGAGGTTGCACTCGGTCTGGCCGTAGGCCTCGCCGATGGTGAGCCCCAGTTCGCGCCGCCCCCAGTCGAAGGTTTCCGGACCCAGGGCCTCGCCGGCGGAGGCGATGTTGCGCAGGCGGGACAGGTCGAAGCGCCCGCGCGGATCGGCGACGCCGCGCAGCATGCGCAGGGCCGTCGGCGGCAGGAACGCGAGGGTGATCGCCCGCTCGGCGATCAGCCGGAACGCGGCCTCCGGCTCGAACCGGAAATTCGGGCAGGCCAGCACCGGCACGCCGAAATGCAGGCTCGGCAGCGTCGCGTTGAGGAGGCCGCCGGCCCAGGCCCAGTCGGACGGCGTCCACATCCGGTCGCCGGCCTGCGGCGGAAAATCGTGCATCATGCAGAAGCCCGGCAGATGCCCCAGGAGCACCCGGTGGGCGTGCAGCGCGCCCTTGGCCGGCCCGGTCGTACCGGAGGTGTAGATCATCAGGGCGGGATCGTCGGCCCGGGTGTCGACCGGCACGAACCCGCCCGGCGCCTCGGCGAGCAGGGCATCGCAGCCGAGGGCCTCGCCCCGCGCGCCGTCCACGCAGACGACGAGGTCGAGGTCCGGCAGGTCGGCGCGGAGGGCCTCGATCTTGGAAAGGCCCGCCGCGTCGGTGATCAGGACGCGGGCCCCGGCATCGGCCAGGCGGTAGCGCAGGGCGTCCGGCCCGAACAGGCCCGCGAGCGGCAGCGCGATCGCCCCGAGCTTGTAGGCGGCCGCATGGGCGATCACCACGGCGGCCGATTGCGGGAGCAGGACCCCGACGCGGTCGCCGGGCACCACGCCCCGGGCCCGCAACCCGGCCGCCAGACGATCGGAGCGATCCTTCAGGTGGCCGAAGGTGACGTCCGAGACCCGCGCCCCGACGAGCTCCTGGATCGCGACCCGATCGGGCGCGCGCAGAGCCCAGCGGTCGCAGACATCGACGCCGATGTTGAACCGCTCCGGGATGTCCCAGGCGAACCCGGCGACGAGCCCGGCATAATCGGGGGCGGATCTCAGCACGGCGGACGACTCAGGCTTCGCGGGCCTTGAAGGCACCGGCGAAGGCGAAGTCGCTGATCGGCCGCCGCCCGTTCGGCACCTCCTTGGCCCGCTGCTCCTCGGTGAGATCGGCCGGGTTCGCCGCGCGCCCGACGGCGTAGGCCGCCTCGACCTGATGGTCCGGCGGCACGTTGAGCACGCTGACGGAGCGCGCCTTGTCGAACCCGCCCATGCCGTGCACGTGCCAGCCCTGGCGGATCGCCTGGAGCTGGAAGTTCGCCGAGGCGGCCCCGGTGTCGAGGGAATGGCTCGCCGAGGGCGTCAGGCCGTCACCGGTCTTCATCAGCTTGCTCGAGACCAGGACGACGAGGGCGCCGGCCCCCTCCGCCCACTTGCGGTTTCCCGGCACCAGCAGGTCGAGGAAGGTCTCCCAGGCCGGGGTTCCGCGCAGGGCGTAGACGAAGCGCCAGGGCTGGGAGTTGTAGGAGGACGGCGCCCAGCGGGCGGCCTCGATCATCCGCAGAAGCTCGGATTCCGGCACGGCCTCGCCCGTGAAGGCGCGCGGGGACCAGCGCTCGAGGAAGAGCGGATCGATGTCGTGGTCGGGCTGGCGTGGGTTCGAGAGGGTCACGGGCAGGCTCCAGAAGGCGTAGAGATCCGGGTCGAGGGGTGGCGACGGGCAGCCCCGAACGCGGTCCGCGGCGGCGCGCGTCCGGATCTGGACGAGGCATGCACGAGGTGGCCCCCGGGAGGCAATCGTCCATTCGGTCGGGCACCGTCACATCCCAAGATTGTCAGGCACATTTTTACACGTCCTGGTCATTCTGTGCCATCGATCGCTCGGATTTTAGCGTTCGGGGCAAGCATGCCGACAGGAGTTGCGGTCACTCTTGCCCGTGGGGCCGAACGCTTGGCCCGGGGGCCGAACTCTTCGCCCGGGAGCCGAACTCTTCGCCCGGGAGCCGAAGTGGCTCGCCTGCCCGTCGCCCGCTTGCCCATGGATTTTTCCGCGCGTGATCGCTTCGTCTGCTGCCCGATCGTCCGACGATCCGGGCTCCCTGTCGTTTCGCGCCAGCGACCGTCTGCTGGTGCTCATCGAACGGACGCTGCAGGCGACGCGCTGGCGCCTCGTCTTCCCGGCCGAACTCGAAAGCCGGTTCGAGGCGGAGACCGGACGCCGGCGGGTTCGGCACCTGCGGCGCACCACCCTCATCGGCCTCGCGGTCTTCCACCTCTATGCCGGGGCCGCCTTCGTCACCACGCCCGACGTCGCGATGCTGAACCTGGTCCTGCGGTTCGCCGTGATGACGCCGCTGGCCATCGGGATCTTCGTGGGCCTGAGCCGGGTGAGCGCCCCCATTCGGGAGGCCCTGTGCGGCCTCGGCGTCCTGGCAGCGGTGACGATCCCGGTGCTCACGCTCTGGCTCGGCCACGGACCCAACGTCGCCCACGCGACCACGGCGATCTGGCTGACGGTGATCTTCGCCAACATCTCCCTGGCACTCCGGTTCACCTGGGCCTGCATCGTCTCCGGCACCACCGCGCTCGCCGGTGGCCTCGCCATCGCCGCCCACCCGGAGATTGCCTCGGATCTGGCAGGCCTGGTCCGGCTCGACATGCTGATCGGCATCGCCTTCAGTCTGGGGGCCGCGCATGAGATCGAGAGCGCCAACCGACGCAACTACCTCTACACGCTGCGGGAATCCTTGCGGGCGCAGCAGCTCGTGGTCGCCAACGCCCGGCTGACCCGTCTCTCGACCACGGACCCGCTCACGGGCCTCGCCAATCGGAGAGCCTTCTCGCAGCGTCTCGAAGCCCTGTGGCAGGCCTCCCGCGACGGCGATCCGTTCGCCCTGATGCTGGTGGATGTCGACCACTTCAAGCGCTTCAACGACCATTACGGACACGGGGCGGGCGATGCTTGCCTGTGCGAGATCTCGCGGCTGCTGACCGCCCGGGTCAGCGGGACCACCGACCTCGTGTCGCGCTACGGCGGCGAGGAATTCGCCCTGTTGCTGCCGGGCCTCGACAGCGCGGCGGCCATCGTCCTGGCGGAGCGGGTCCGCCAGTCGCTCAATGCCCTCGCCCTGCCCCATGCCGGGCGCGGCGACGGCCTGGACCACGTCACCATCAGCGTCGGCGTCGCGGCGAGCCCGGACGGCGCGGAGACCCCGGCCGCCCTGGTGGAGGCCGCCGATGCGGCGCTCTACCGGGCGAAGTCGGCGGGGCGCAACCGCACCAAATGCGAGGGCGCGCCCCCTCGCGCGGGGACCGGACCGGGCCTCGAGGTCGAGCCGGCCCTGGCCGCCTGGCCGGCCGGTGGGACCCCGCCCCGGCGACGCTCGGCCTGAGCGCCGCCGGACCGGGACCGGACGTCAATCGACCACGCGCGCCGTCGGACGATCGTTGCCCTGGGCGGTCTCGTCGTGCCAGGCGCCCTGGCTGTCCTGGTAGCGGATGCCCTCCGTCGAACCCGGAACCTGCTGCTCGGCCGCGGCGGCCTGGGCCGCCTGCAGGGCCTCGTCATGGCTCGGATAGGTCTCTGAGAACACGTCGCCGACCTTGTAGGCGAAGCCGCCATCGTGCTCGACGATGCGATAGGTGATCTCGGACATCGGCTGTTCCTTCCCGTTTCACGCACCCGCGCGTCTGCGAGCGCAGCATCCGGGAGGGCGAACACGGGGCGGTTCGGGAGGTTCCGCTCAGTGTCGGGTCGGGCTCGCCCAGGACAGGTTGGGAAGCGCCGCCGCGCAGCCCGCGATCAGCGAACCGCGCACATCGGCGGGGTCGTAGCCCGGCCCATCGGGAAACCCGATCGCGTGGGTGGTTTCGCTATCGGAGCGGCGGATATGGGCGACCCAGCCCTCCGGCGCCCGCTCGAAGGCGATCTCGAAGACGATACCCGCCTGCTCGAACCGGTGCGGCTTCATCATCCCGTTCCTCGACCCGTCCCGCGCCAGCCCGGATCTCAGGGTGATTCCGGGGCGGCCTCTCGCGGGATGTGGGGGTTTGCGATATCGGGACAAGGCAGTCAGCCGACCCCGGGAACACGCATGCGCCGCCTTTGCCTCGCTCTCCTCCTGACGCTGCTGGGCGCGGATCAGGGCGCCCGGGCGGAGTTCAGCCTGTTCGGCAGCGCCGATCGCACCCCGGCCAATCCCTTCGCCTCGAACTACGCCTCGCCGCCGGTGCGCGGGACGTCGGAGCGGGCCCGGCGCCCCCGCCGCGCACCGCCTCCACCGGGGTCCCTGCGCCCGCCCCGGGACATCCCGCGCTGAACGCTCAGGCGGCGGGCAGCGCGTTGGCGATCGCGGTGACGATGCGCGGATCGTTGGGCTCGACCGAGGACGAGAAGGCGCCGATCAGGCTGCCGTCGCGGTCGACCAGATACTTATGGAAGTTCCAGCCGGGCGTGCTGCCGGGCTTCTCGGCGGCCGCCCAGCGATAGAACGGATGCGCGGCGGGACCCCGGACATGGGTCTTGGCGGTGACAGGGAAGGTCACGCCATGGTTCTTGCGGGCGGCCTCCGCGATGGCGACGCCGTCCAGGGGTTCCTGGTTGCCGAAATCGGGCGACGGCACCGCGATGACGGTGAGGCCTCGGTCACCGAAGCGGGTCCAGAGGCCCTGCAGCCCCGTGAATTGCCCGGCATAGCCGCAGGCCGTAGCCGTATTGACCACGAGGATGGGCCGACCGGCATAGGCCGAGAGCGGCAGGGTTCCGCCCTCCGGCGTCTCGAAGGCGAAGTCGCCCGCCTTCCTGGCGTCGGCCACGGCCGGGCGGACTCCGCAGACGAGGGCCCCACCGAGCAACGCGAGGGCGTGACGGCGCGGCAACCGCGCGAGCCGGGCGTTGGCGGGCCGGGCGTTGGGCAGCAGGACGTTCGACATGGTGCGGCACCCCGTTACGGGCGCGCGGACCGGTTCCGCCGCCCCTTGGACCGAGAAATCTAAGGCCCGACCGGCGTTCGTCCATTCACCATGCCGGATCGCGGGAACCTTTGGCGGAAGCTTGAACTTGAGCTGTGGCACCACGGCCCCCCTCGTTCGCCCTTCGGCCCGACCTTTCGAAAGACTTCGTCCATGCGCAGCCTGTTGCTCGGCACGACTCTCCTCGCTGCCAGCGCCACCCTCGCCCTCGCTCAGTCGCCGGATGCCACCGCGCCCGCCGCCTCGCCGGCACCGGTCCAGGCCGCCCCCGCGACCCTCGCCAACGATCTGCGCCCCACCTTCGTGGTGCAGAACAAGAGCGACATGGTCACGTCGAAGCTGGTTGGCCTGACCATCCAGAACGCCGCCAACGAGACCATCGGCGAGATCGCCGACGTCGTGCTCGACGAGAAGAATACGGTCAAGTCGTGGGTGGTCGGCGTCGGCGGCTTCCTCGGGATCGGCACGAAGTACGTGGCCATCGACCCGAGCGCCATGAAGCTCGTCCGCGTCGACGACACCACCCTGAAGGCGACCATCGACACCAACAAGGACCAGCTCCGCGCCGCGCCGGAATACGTCTACCTCGGCAAGGCCAAGCCCAATGCGGATGCCACCAAGACGAACACGGATGCCAATCCGAAGCCGGCGGACGCCCCCAAGGCGCAGTGATCCGGCCCGGATGGGTTGAACGGACGCCTTCGCATGCCTGCGAGGGCGTTTTTCGTTTCCGGGCATCGCAGGTCTGACCCGCACCGGACCGTCAGAAAACCGTCACGTCGTTGGGGTATTCGGCTCGCCAATCGGAGGCCAACGGCACCGCCGGTCGATCCCGAAGGGGACGCTTTCGAAGAGCCGGTCGCGTGCAGCGAAGGCGGATGAGATCAGGCAGGGCTGCGCAGAGCGTCCCGCACCGTGCTGGCGACGTTGTCGATGCGCCGGACCGCGATCAGGCCGTCGCGGTCGTCGGGGAATTGGGCGTCGAACAGCTCCTCGAGCCACGGCGTCGGATCGTCTTCGCTCGCCAGCGATTCCAAGTCGCTGGCAAAGACGATGCGAAGGTCCGGGCGTAGAGCACGGGCTTCCAAGGCCAGCTTCTGGCAGCAGAGCTTGCCCTGCAGGCTGACGTCCGTCACGAGAACATCGACGGGAAGGCCGAGGGCCAGGACCGTCATCGCGTCGACGCCGCAATCCACCGTGGTGGCCGCGAAGCCCGCTCGTCGAATCTGCGACGTCACCTCATCGCGCCAATGCTTCTGGCGACCGGCGATCAGAACCTGAACGCCGTAGGCGCCACCTGGCGAAGTCGGTCGTTCCATAGTCGAGACTCCCCCCTCGCGCCTGGACATCCGTGCCGATCACCTCGGAAACTGTGCGTCGCAGCATGCTATGTCACGTTCGCTCGTACAGACAAGCCCCCCATCCTGCCGAGGCGAGTGTCTTTCGGGCCCGCCTTCGTCTGATGTCCCGGACCGTCGACCCGGAGAACTCCCGCACGACACGATGCTGCACCGCAGCACTGGCTCAGGTCTGCAAGCGGATCCCCTGGACAAGTCCCTGGTCTGACAGGACTCGTGGCCGTCGCGTCCGATGCGACAGGGGGATGACGGTGGTCGCGGTTGACGCGGACGGCGCGCGCGGGGCAACACCGGCCTCGCCGCGCGCCCGAGACGGCCGCGGAGATCCGGAGCCCTCGCCCATGTCGTCTGCCAAGAGCCCCCCCGTCTCGCCGCTGGCGCCCCAGACACAACCGCAGCTCCCGGCGATTCGCGGCGTCGGGCTCGCGACCGCGCAGGCGGGCATCCGCTATTCCGGGCGGACCGACGTGCTCTACGTGGCGCTCGCCGCGGGCACGCAGGCGGCCGGCGTGTTCACCCGCTCGAAATGCCCCTCCGCTCCGGTGGATTGGTGCCGCGAGGCGCTGGGCAGTGCGGGTGCCCGAGCCCTCGTGGTGAATTCCGGCAACGCCAATGCCTTCACGGGCCTGCGCGGGCGCGAGGCCGTTGCACTGACGGCCCGGATCGCCGCCGAGGCGGCACAGTGCCGGCCGGAGGAGATCTTCATCGCCTCCACCGGCGTGATCGGCGAGCCCCTCGACGCCAGCAAGTTCGAGGGCGTGCTGGCCGACTGCGCCGGGCGGACCCGGGACGGCGCCGAGGCTTGGGCCGCGGCCGCCCAGGCCATCATGACCACCGACACCTTCCCCAAGCTCGCCACGCGCCGGGCCACCATCGACGGCGTCACCGTCACCCTCAACGGTATCGCCAAGGGCGCGGGCATGATCGCCCCCGACATGGCGACGATGCTGAGCTTCGTCTTCACCGATGCCGCCCTACCCCAGGGGGTGCTCCAGGCGCTCCTCTCCGCCGGCACGGCCACCAGCTTCAACTGCGTGACCGTCGACGGCGACACCTCCACCTCCGACACCCTGATGCTGTTCGCGACGGGCGAGGCCGGCAACGCCGCGATGTCCGATGCCGGCGATCCGCGCCTCTCCGGGTTCCGCGCCGCCCTCGACGACCTCCTGGTCGATCTGGCCCAGCTCGTCGCCCGGGATGGCGAGGGGGCCCGCAAATTCGTCACCGTGCGGGTCACGGGGGCGACCAGCGACGCCTCGGCCCACCGCATCGCGATGTCGATCGCCAACTCGCCCCTGGTGAAGACCGCCATCGCGGGCGAGGATGCCAACTGGGGCCGGGTGGTGATGGCGGTGGGCAAGGCCGGCGAGCCGGCCGACCGCGACCGCCTCGCGATCTGGTTCGGCGACGTGCGCGTGGCGCGCGCGGGCGCCCGCGATCCCGATTACAGCGAAGCGGCGGCGAGCGCCGTGATGCGCGAGTCCGACGTCACCGTGCGGGTCGATCTCGGTCTCGGCGAGGGCAGCGCACGCGTCTGGACCTGCGACCTGACCAAGCTCTACATCGAGATCAACGGGGATTACCGCTCATGAGGCGCGCCCAGGCGGTCGCCCTCTCCGCCTTCCTGGCGCTCGCCCTGCTCGACGTCCCGGGCGCGGCGCGGGCCGAGGACAGGCCGGGGCTCGCCGAGGGCCGGATCAGCGTCGTCGGACGCGCCAGATCCGAAGTGGCACCGGACTTCGCCTCGGTGGAGATCGGCGTCGAGGCCAGGGGCGCGACCCCGGCCGCCGCCCTCGACGGCGCCAGCACCGCCGCGAAGGCGATCCTGGCGCTGGCCGCCGACTTCAAGGTGCCGGAGGCGGATCTCGGCACCTCCGCGGTGACGCTGCAGCCGGTCACCCGCTCGGTCCGACAGGCGGACGGGTCCTTCGCCGAGAAGCCGGACGGCTACCGCGCCGCCAACACGGTGCGGGTGCGCCTCGCCGATATGGGGCGCCTCGGCGACCTGATGCGGCGGGCCCTCGACGGGGGGGCGAACCGCATCGACGGCGTCGGCTTCGGCCTGCGCGATCCCGACGCGGCCGAAAGCGCCGTGCGCAGCGCGGCGATGAAGGATGCACGGACCCAGGCCGAACGGCTGGCCGAGGCGGCCGGCGTCACCCTCGGGCGGGTGGTGTCGATCCAGTCCCCGGCGACGTCCTCGGGGCCGCCGATCGCTTTCGCGGCGCCCGCGCCCATGCGCGCCAAGCGCGGCGGCACGCCGGTGCCCCTCGTCGCCGGCACCATCGAGACCGCCGCCGATGTCGCCGCGACCTTCGCGATCGCCCCATGACCCCGGCGACGCCCGCGCCCCTGCGCATCCTCCTCGTCGTCGCCGTCGCGCTGGTCGACACCGATGGACGCGTGCTCCTCGCCCAGCGCCCGCCCGGCAAGCAGCTCGCCGGCCTCTGGGAATTTCCCGGCGGCAAGGTCGACCCGGGCGAGCGGCCGGAGGAGACCCTGATCCGCGAGCTCTTCGAGGAACTCGGCATCACCGTGCAGGAGGCCTGCCTCGCCCCCCTCACCTTCGCGAGCCACGCCTATCCGGACTTCCACCTCCTGATGCCGCTCTACATCTGCCGGCGCTGGGACGGGTTGCCGCGCTCCATGGAGGGGCAGGCGCTGAAGTGGGTGCGTCCGCGCGACCTCAAGGACCAGCCGATGCCGCCGGCCGATGCGCCGCTGATTCCCTTCCTGCTGGATCTGCTCGGACCCTGATCCAGTTCTGACGGGCAGATCCCGTCCGGCGCGATCTGCCCTGTCGGGAAACGACTTGCCCTGTCGGGAGAGGGAGAACGGTGCATGGCACGCAGGGCAGCGGCGAAACCGGCGACGAAGGCGGCGGCCGTTCGGCCGCCCGTTGCGGACACGTCCGCCGCGAGCAAGCCCGAGCGCGCCGCGAGCGCGCCCAAGCGCGCCGCGAGCGAGCCCAAGTCCGACGCGAGCAAGCCTAAGCGCGCCTCGCGAAAGACCACGCCGAGCCCCGAGACCCTGACCGCGCTCGGGCTGGAGCGCCTGATCGGCCTCGTCCTGTCGGAGACGGCGCGGAACCCGACCTTCAAGAAGCTGGTGACCGCGGCGGTGGCGAGCCTGCAGGGGCCGGACGCCATCGCGGCGCTGATCGACCGGCGGCTCACCGCCCTGGAGCGGGGCCAGGGCTACATCGACTGGCAGAAGCAGCGGGCCTTCGCCGCCGATCTCGACGCCATGCTCACCACGGTGGTGACCGAGCTCGCCGCCCTGGACCCGCGGGCGGCCCTCGACCGGCTGATCCGCTTCCTCGGCGGGGCCAACGACGTCCTCGGACGCGCGGAGGATTCGAGCGGGCGCATCCACGGGGTCTACGAACGGGCGGTCGATGCGGCCGCTTCCCTCATCGTCGATCTCCCCGCGGACGCAGCGGCCGGGGTCGCCACGGGGCTGGTGACCCGCCTCGGCGCCGACGGGTACGGCTTCGTGGAGACCCTGATGCACGACCTGATCCCGCGGCTGCCGGAGGCAGCCCTGCCCCCCCTCGACGCGGCCCTCGCGGACGCCACGCCCCCGGCCGCAGAAGGCCGGACCGGCGGCGAGAAGGCGTGGGCGTCTCAGCTCGCCCGCAGCCGCCTCGTGCGCATGCGCCAAGCCCTCGCCGACCGGGCCGGCGACGTCGATGCCTTCATCGCCTTCGAGCAGGCGGTGTCGCCCGAACAGCCGGACCGGGTGCGGATCGCCGAGCGTCTGCTGGCGGCGGGCCGGGCCCCGGAGGCCCTGGACTGGATTCGCCGTCCGCAGAAGCGGGGACCGGTGGTGGTCACCCGGGAGGCACTGCTCACCGGGCATTTCGACCCCGATGCCCCGGAACGCGCGCGACAGGCCGTGGAGATCCGCATCCTGGACAGCCTCGGCCAGACGCAGGCCGCGCAGGCCCTGCGCTGGGAGGCCTTCGGGCGCAACCTCGACCCCGCGATGCTGCGGACCTATCTCGCCAAGCTGCCCGACTTCGAGGACGAC
Organism: Methylobacterium sp. Leaf111; assembly: GCF_001423285.1. Lineage (NCBI taxonomy): Bacteria > Pseudomonadati > Pseudomonadota > Alphaproteobacteria > Hyphomicrobiales > Methylobacteriaceae > Methylobacterium > Methylobacterium sp. Leaf111. Next base: position 711,299 of record NZ_LMNE01000001.1, read on the forward strand.
GCGGCGCTGGATCGGGCCTTCGATCATGCGGTGGCTCATCCGGACCGGTACCGGGCGCTCGCCTTCCTCACGCACTGGCCGAATTCGACCCGCGCCGCTCGCCTGGTGATGGCCCATCGCGGCAGCTGGGACGGGAGCCGCTACGAGATCCTGGCGCCCGCCGCCGAGGCCCTGGAGCGGACGCAGCCGGAGGCGGCGGCCGAGCTCTACCGCCTGCTCATCGATTCCATCCTCGAGCACGGCCGCAGCGCCGCCTACGGCCACGCGGCCCGCTACCTCGAGGCCCTCGACGGGCTGACGGAGGATCCGGAGGCCTATCGCGGCACGCTGCGCCGGCTTCACGGGCGCAAGGCCGCGTTCTGGTCCCAGGTCCGGGACTGAGGGCCGGGCCTGCTCAGTCCTGCTCGATCGGGTCGATCTTGTCCGGATAGAACGCGAGATGCCCGGCGATGGCGGCCACCGCCGGATAGGGTGCCTCGTAGCTCCAGACCGCGTCTGGCCGGGTGGCGTCCGGCGTCGTCAGCGTGAAGTAGCGGGCGTCACCCTTGTAGGGGCAATGGCTGTGGCGGACGCTCGGGGTGAAGTGCGCCCATCGGGCATCGGCCCGCGGAATGTAGAAGACCGGCGGATAGTTCGCCTCGGTGAGCACGAGGGCGGACTCGGTCTCCGCGATGAGCGTCCCCGCGAGCCGGAGACGCAACTTCCCCGGATGCGGCGCGACGGTGATCGGATGGTCGGGTCCGGGCTCTCTCATGATTCCTGTCCCTCGGTCTTGCGTTCGGTGGTGCCCAGGGCCTCGGCGAGGCGCGTCTGGGCGGTGCCCGGCTTCAGGGGCTTCTGCTGGCTCTCGTGCGGGGCCCAGCCGGAAAGCCACAGGATCTCGAAGCTGGCACGCAGGCGCCCGTCCGGATCGGCGAAGCGCTCGGCGTAGAGCGCGGCGGCCCGCAGAAGCGTGTCGCGGCGCAGGGGGGTCCGGCGGCGGTCGACCAGGACGTTGGTCAGCCCCATGGCACGCAGGTCGTGCATGAGCGCGATCGGATCGCGGTAGCGCACCGTGACGGTCTCGACGTCGGTGACCGGCAGGGCGAAACCGGCCCGCTGAAGCAGGCTGCCCATCTCGCGGACCTCGGCGAAGGGGGCCACGCGCGGGCTGACGCCGCCCTCCACCTCGCTCTCCGCCTGCCCAAACACCTGGCGCAGCTCGGTCAGGGTCCGGCCGCCGAGGAGGCAGCCGATGAACAGCCCGTCGGGGCGCAGAGCCCGGCGCAACTGCGCCAGGGCACCCGGCAGGTCGTTGACGTGCTGCAGGGCGAGGAGCGAGACGGCGAGGTCGAACCGGGCGGGGGCCAGCGGCAGGGCTTCGGGGTCGGCCAGCACCGCGCCGGCCTCCGCCCGGGGTGCCAGACGGGTGACGTGCCCGACCCGACCGGAGGCGCGCAGGCGCTCGGCGGCGAGGGACGCGGGGGTGCCGAGGTCGACGGCCTCCGTGAAGGTCCGCAGCACCGCGCCGAGGCGGTCGTCGAGATCGTCGACGACCCGGCGCAGCAGGAAGTCGGCATAGCCGGCCCGGTGGGCACGGGCGAGGCGGCGGCGGGCGAGGCCCGTATCGAACAGCGGAGGCGCGGTCATCACGATCTAGATGGAGCGCCGACGGCGCGGGCGCCAGCCGCTACCGGGACGGAACGTCTCTCCGTCCCTCGCTGTTGAGGCCCAGCGATTCGACGACGAATCGAGGAGATCAGACGCCATGAAGTCCATCCTGTTCGGCGCGGCCCTCACCCTCACGGGCATCAGCCTTGCCACCACCGGAGCCGAGGCCAAGGGTTGCATCAAGGGCGCCCTCGTGGGCGGCGTCGCCGGCCACGTGGCGGGTCATGGCGTCCTCGGCGCCGCGGCCGGCTGCGCCGTCGGCCGCCACCAGGCCAACAAGCGCGACCGCGAGCAGAACCCGGCCCAGCCGCAGCCGCAGACCCGCTGAGAACAACCAGGGGTCGCATCCGCTTGGTGCGGGTGGTAGGATGGCCGTCATGGCTCCTGCCGCCCGCGCCGTCACCACGGGATTGCGGGCCGCCCTCCGCGGCGGCCTCGCCCTCGTCTATCCGCCGACCTGCCCCGGCTGCGGCGGCGCCATTGCCGACCCGCACGCCCTCTGCGCCTGCTGCTGGTCGGGGCTGCGCCTGATCGCGCCGCCTTGCTGCGATCGCTTCGGGACCCCCTTCGCCGTCGATCACGGAACCGGCGCCCTGCTGTCCCCCCGCGCGATCGCCGATCCCCCGGTCTTCGCACAGGCGCGGGCGGTGGCGCTCTACGAGGGCGTCGCCCGCGACCTCGTGCACCGGCTGAAATATGAGGACCGCCTGGACCTCGGCCCCGTCCTCGCCGGGATGATGGCGGGGGCCGGCGCGGCGCTCCTCGCCCGCGCGGATTGCCTCGTGCCGGTGCCGCTCCACCGCTGGCGCCTGTGGCGCCGCCGCTTCAATCAGGCCGCGCTCCTGGCGCGCCGGATCGGCCGGATCGCCGGGCGGCCTTTCGAGCCGGGCGCCCTCGCGCGCGTGAAGGCGACGCGCCCGCAGGTCGGCTTGAGCCGGGTGGCCCGGGCGACGAACCTCCAGGGCGCCTTCCAGGTGCCGGAGTCGATGCGCCCCCGGCTTCAGGGGCGGCGCATTCTCCTGATCGACGACGTGATGACCACCGGCGCGACGGCCAACGCCGCCGCGCGGGTGCTCCTGCGCGGCGGCGCGGCGGCGGTGGATGTCCTGACCTTCGCGCTGGTGGCGGAGGAGATCGGCTGAGGGGCGCGGTTCAGGCCGTCAGCGGGCCGAGACGGCCGGCCTCGGCGGGCTCCGGCGTGCCCGGCGTCAGCACCTTGCCGCGCGGGCCGACCCAGGTGCCGACCCATTTGCGCTGCCACACCAACAGGCAGACCAGCACGAGCGCGGCGAAGACGGCGTAGCCGACGAAGCCGAGGGCGAAGGAGCCGGTATACTGCTTCGACAGGCCCATCACGTTGGGCAGGATGGCGCCGCCGAGGGCTCCGACCTCGCCGATCATTGAGCCGGCCACCGCCGTGTTGGCGGGCCAGCGCAGGGGCACGAGCTGGAACAGGGCGCCGTTGCCGGCCCCGAGGGCGGCGAAGCACAGCATGAACAGGGCCGTGGTCAGCGCCAGGGAGGGCGACGCGGTCAGGAGCAGGAACGAGCCCACCGCGGCGATCAGCACGACGGACAGCACCAGGATGCCCCCGAGGCGGTCGGCGAAGTAGCCGCCGGCGACGCGGATGCCGGATCCCATCAGCGCCGCCAGCATGGTCAACCGGCCGGCCTCGACCTTGGTCACGGCGAACTGCTCGTAGAAGAAGGTCGGCAGGAAGTTCGACAGGCCGATGAAGCCGCCGAAGGTGATGATGTAGATCAGGTTGAAGGCCCAGCCGTCCTTCTGGAACAGGCAGGAGACGTGCTCCCGGAAGGACTGGTGCTCGGCGTCCGGCGGCTCCTTGGCGAAGACGATCATGACGATGAGCGGGATCGCCATGGCGCAGCCGGCGAAGCCGTAGACGGTCTGCCAGCCATAGGCCTGGGCCAGGGGCGGCGCGAACAGCACGGCCAGCACGGTGCCGGAATTGCCCGCCCCGGCGATGCCCATGGCGAGGCCCTTGTGCTCCTTGGGGAACCAGCCCGAGCCGAGGGACAGGGCGACGCCGAAGGAGGCCCCGGCGATGCCGAGGAGCACGCCCATGGCGAGCACCTCGTCGTAGGTGTTCACGTAGAAGAAGCCGAAGGCCATCGCGAACATGATCACCGTCATCTCGGTGATGGCGGCGTTCTTGCGGCCGATATACTGGGCCAGCACCCCGAGCGGGAAGCGCATGATCGCACCGGCCAGGATCGGCAGCGAGATCATGAATCCGGTCTGGGCCGGGGTCAGCTTGTAGGTCTCGGTGATGAACGGACCCATGGCGCCGTTGAGCACCCAGATCGCGAAGCAGAAATCGAAGTAGAGGAAGGCGGCAAACAGGGTCGGAGGATGACCGGATTTCATCACGGTCTTGAAGCTGGCCATGGAGTGCGTCTCGAGGTTCGCGGCCGCAGGGCGGCCGCTCATGCCAAGGGATCCGGACTCACGCCGTCCGCATGCGGAGCGCCTTTGCTCCGCGCGTCGCCGACCGGCGACGGATCGAGCCAAGCACCGAACGTGCCAATTTTTCGGAATGCCGTTCCTCGCCACGCTGACCCGATGCGCAGGCCTTCGCCTGCGGCGGTCCACGGCGCCGGATTGCCGCGCGAGACGGCACTGCCCAGGAAATGTCCAGGGTCGAGGCGCAGGCATGCGGCGACTCATACGAAAGTCGTTCGATCCCTTCCGGAGGGCGGATCCGGGCTTGGCTCGAGCGCCGCGCAGGCGTGCCGATCCGGGGACCGCTTCGATCGAGCGCAGCCCGTCTCAGCCGTCGGCCTGGAAGGCCGCCAGGGGCGCGGCGATGGCGCAGGTGACGCCGTCGGCGGGGAAATCGAGGGCGATGGTGCCGCCGACCTGGCCGGCGAGCCCACGCTCGATGAAGCGCGAGCCGAACCCCTTGCGGGTCGGCCGCGTCACCGGGGGGCCGCCGATCTCGGCCCAGGAGAAGGCGAGGGTCGGCTCGCCGGCCTCGTCGCGGACCTCCCAGCGGATCGCCACGTGGCCATCCTCATCCGAGAGCGCCCCGTACTTGGCCGCGTTGGTGGCGAGCTCGTGCAGCATCAGCGCCAGGGACAGGGCCGGCTTGGCACCGATCTCCAGGTCCGGCCCGTCGAGGCGGAAACGGCCCGCGCGATCCTCGTGCAGCTTCAAAGCGCCACGCACCACCGGGCCGATCAGGGTGCTGCCGAGGGCGCCGCCCATCAACAGGTCATGGGCTTGGCCCAGGGCGATGAGGCGGCCGGCGAGCACCTCCTTGGCCGTGTCCACATCGATGGCGCTGCGCATGGTCTGGGTCGCGATCGACTGCACCATCGCCAGCAGGTTCTTCATCCGATGGCTGAGTTCGCGGTTGACCAGCTCCTGCTGCTGCTCGGCCCGCAGGCGGGCCACGGCGGCGCGGGTGCGGTCGACCACGTTGCGCACGAAATCGAGGATGTCCGGCGTCCAGTCCCGCCGCTTCGAATCGTGCAGGCAGAACACCGCCACGAGCTGCCCGCGCTCCATCAGCGGCAGGTTGATGACGGTGCGCACGTCGAGGGCGCGGAAAGCCTCGAATCGGTCGGCGGTGCGGGGGTCGGTCTCCACGTCCGCGATGACGACGTCGCGCCCCTGGCGCAGCTCCGACAGGTAGGAGCCGTAATCGGCGTAGCGGTGGCGTCCGACGAGGGTGCTCGCCCCCGGCACGGTCCAGTCCCGGATGATGTCGAGATAGACGCCCGAATCGTCCAGGACACCGTAGGCGGCGCGGGTCAAGCCGAGGGTCCGACCCGCGATCTCGGCGGCCACGAACGCGATTTCGCCGGGATCCTGCAACTCCCGCAGGCGCTCACCGAGCTCGACCAGGGCCGCCTGACGCTCCTCGGCGCGCTTGCGCTCGGTGATGTCCACCGACGCCCCCGGAAACCGCAGCGGCGTCCCGTCGGCGGCGCGCACGAGGCTTCCGCGGGCGATCACCCAGCGATGGGAGCCATCCAGCTGGAGGATCCGATACTCGCAGGCGAATTCCTTGGCCCCCGCGAAGAGGCGGTCGAGCTCCTCCTGGAATCGCGGCAGGTCGTCCGGGTGGAAGTTCCGGATGTAGTCCGCCAGGGGCGCGCCCAGGGCGGCGCGCTCCGGATCCACGGTGTAGATCCGCGCGAAGTTCGGATCGGCGTAGACCACGTCGTCGCGCAGGTCCCAGTCCCAGGTGCCGATCATGCCGGACGCGTTGAGGGCGAGGCTCAGGCGCTCCTCGCTCCGGCGCAGCCGGGCATTGGCCGTTTTCCGTTCGGTGATGTCCGTCAGGGTCAGGACGGCGCCCTGCACCACCCCGTCCTCGACGATGGGGGCGTTGCTGGTGATGACGTCGATGGGTGATCCGTCCTGACGGAAGAACGTCGCCTCGCGGTCGCGCAGGGCGACGCCGCTGCGAAGGGAGCGGACGACCTCGCAGTCCTCGCGCGGGAACGGCCGCCCGTCGGGATGGTGGTGATGGGCCGTGTCGTGGAGGTTGCGGCCGATCAGGCTGCCGCGGGGCCAGCCGAGCATCGCCTCGGCGGCCGGATTGGCGAAAATGACGACGTCGTCCTCGTTCAGGCGGAACACCGCCTCGCTGAGGTGATCGGTGACGGTCTGCAGGAGGGCCGTCTGCTTGCGCAGGGCCTCGTCCGCCTGGCGCTGGGCCGTGCGGTCGCGCAGGATCTTGAGATAGCCGACCTGCCGGTCCGCCTCATCCTTGAGGGGCATCATCTCGCCCATGCCCCAGAAGCGCGAGCCGTCCTTGCGCATGTGCCAGCGCTCGTCGTTGGCCCGGCCGAGATCGCGGGCGACGCGCATCTCGTGATCGGGTATTCCGCGCGTCCGGTCTTCCGGCGTGAAGAAGAAGTCGGCGGGCTGGCCCAGAATCTCGGCCTCGCTCCAGCCGAGGACGCATTCGGCGCCTGGATTCCAGCTCGTGACACGGCCGGCGAGATCCAGGGTGACGATGCCGTAATCGATGGCGCTCCCGATGATCGCCGCATTGTGTCGGTCGCTCGCGCGGCGCTCCTTCAGGGCGCGCCGCAGGTTGAGCTCGGTCATCACCTGGCCGGCGAGGGTGCGCAGGATGAAGCCCTGCGCCTCGGAGAGCTCGCGCGGCCGCGTGTCGAGGACGCAGAGGGTCCCCAGGGCCGTCCCCTCCGGCGTGCGCAGGGGCATGCCGGCGTAGAACCGGACGTGCGGTTCGCCGGTGACGAGGGGGTTTTCCGCGGTGCGCGAATCCCGCGTCGTGTCGGGGATGACGAAGAGCCCGTCCTGCCGCACCGCGTGGGCGCAGATCGACTCCGTGAGCGCGGTCTCGGGGCGCGCGAAGCCGACCCGGGCCTTGAACCATTGGCGATCGGTATCCACCAGGGAGACCAGCGAGACCGGCATCTCCAGCAGACGGGATGCGAGCGTCACGATGTCCTCGAACGCGTCCTCGGGCGCGGTATCCAGGATGTCGTAGCGCGCCAGAGCCTCGGGCCCCGTCTCGGGCGCATCGCCGGTCCTACTCAATCGTCCCTCCGGCCACGCTCCCCCCGATGCCCTTCGGCTCGGACGATCCTGCACCCTTGATCCTCGCACAGGACCGACGACGGTCGATCCGACGCGTGCCCCGCAAGCTTTAGCGAAGCGCGGGCGATTGTCCTACGTTCAACCGCCGGCGGATCATCAATTTCGCGCAAATGAATTTTGCACGGATGCATTCGGGCGGTGCGCGGGACGCCTTACCGGCAGACCGTGATGCTGCGCACCACCCAGCCCTCGTCGGCCTGCCAGAGCTTGCGCCGGGTGCGCTGGCAGGTGGGGTTCTCCGGCTCGCTGGAGGTCCAACTCGTCACCGGAGCGGCGGGCTCCGCGACGCGCGCGGTTCGGCTGCGGCCCGCCTGCCCGTCCGTGGGCACGAGGAAGACGAGCAGGAGGACCGCGAGCGCCGCAGGGCGCGCGCGGTGACGGGGACGCGGGGGGACCGGCACGGGTCGCGTTCCATGTATTCGAGAGAGGGCTTGGCGGAGGACCACCTATGTCGGCACGACGCGGCACATTGCAATCGATCGCCCATCCCGGCCGGGGGCTGATCACCGCTTTTTCATAGACATGGTGAAAGCACGATGCCGGCGTATTCGCGCGGGTCTTCGGAAGGTTTTCCGGATGGTTTCCAGACCCTATGATTGTGCCCGCACTGCATCGCCCCCGAACTTTGGTGCCCCTGCAGGGCTGCCCGTCGTTCAGATGACGTGACGGCTCTGCGTCGACTTGCTAGGCCCGGGCTTGAACGACCCATCTCCGACGACTTCCCGAGCAACGTCCATGCCTCAGACGACCCGCCGCACGCTTCTCACCGGGGCGACGACGAGCCTCGCGCTTCTCACGCCCGTCGGGTCCGCCCTCGCGCAGGGGCGCGGACTCTTCGGCGGCGCCATCGATGGGAATGGCCCCTACGACGATGAGCGCCTCTATCGCGACGAGGAGGGACGGCTCTACCGTCGCCGGGGCGGCCAGTACGTGCCCTATTCCGAGCGTGGATCGGACCGCGGGTTCGAACCGGCGCGCAGCCAGCGCGGCCGCGCCGTGGCGGACGATCCGGATGCGGATCTCTACGCCCCGCGGCAGGTGCCGCCCGCCTCGGTGCAGCAGGCCGCTCCGGCCAAGCCCGTCGACGATGGTCCCATCGACTTCAACCGCGCCTACGCGGCGGTCACAGACGAGCCCTTCCCCGTCTACGCCTTCAACTGGCGCAAGGCGAACCCGTCCTTCCTGCGCCAGGAGGTCGCCTATACGGGTTCGGAAACCCCGGGCACGATCGTGGTCGACCCGCGGGCCCATCACCTCTTCCTCGTCCAGCCCAATGGCCGGGCGCGTCGCTATGGCGTGGGCGTCGGCAAGCAGGGCTTCTCGTGGGCCGGCGCCTCGACGGTGAACTCCAAGCAGATGTGGCCGGACTGGTATCCGCCCAAGGAGATGATCGCCCGCACGCCGAAGCTGGCGCGCTCCGTCTCCCAGCTCCAGAGCGGTCTCGGCGTGCCCGGCGGTGCGCACAATCCCCTCGGGGCCCGGGCCCACTACTTGTGGCAGGGCAACAAGGACACGCTCTACCGCATTCACGGGACGCTGGAGCCGGAGTCGATCGGCAAGAGCGTTTCGTCGGGTTGCATCCGGATGATCAACCAGGACGTCATCGATCTCTACGGCCGCGTCGAGATCGGCTCACGCGTGGTGGTGCTGAGCTGACGGAAAACGGCCTCCCCCTCACGTCGTGAAGGGGGAGGCCGCGGCCTGCATATTCGCCCTGACGGTGCGGGCTCCGCGCCGGGCGCGGAGGCGGGCCGCTCAGGCCTCGGTGATCTCGCCTTCGCGCACCGCGCGCTCGCTGCTCCCGGACTTGATCCGGTAGAACGGTTCGCCGGTCTGATCCTCGGGGACGAGGCGGACGATCTCGAAGACGTCGGAGATATCGCTCTTCGGGGCGGTGTAGCCGATCTGGGCGCGGCGCACGCGCTGGCCGATCTTGAACTTGTGGGACATGGCGCTTGTCTCCTCGGTGGAGGTTCGGCGGACTGACGTCGCGCCTGAGGTGGGCCCGCCCGTCGCGGCGGCCCCGATGATGCGGTCTCGTCCCGAGGGACGGAACCGTCGGGCGGATCCGCGCCGAATCCGCCGTGGGGTCGCGGGATCGAACGATCCCGCCGACGGAAACCGTCAGCGGCGCGCCTTGGCCTTGCGGGCGGCGTAGCGCGCATCGCGCTGAGCCTTCTGCTCCAGGCGTGCGGCAGCGGCCTGCGCCACCTTCTCCTCGGCGGCGCGAATTTCCTCGGCGGCCTGACGCTCGCGCTCGGCCTCGGCCTCCGCGGCGCGCTGCGCCTCGGCCTCGAGTCGGGCCTGCTCGCGGGCCGCGACGCGAATCTCGCGCTCCCGGGCGATCTGAGCCCGCTCGGCCTTGCGGGCGACCACGACCGGATCATCCGCGGCCGGGCGGTCACGGAAGCGGGCCAGCGCCGCGGCACGGGCTTCGGTCGCGGCCTTGAGGCGGTCGGTCATCGAGTTCGGGTTGAATTGGCTCACACAGGATCCTGTCATGCGGGAGGCCGCCGACGGCGCGCTCCCCTGGAATCGGGTCTCAGAACACAAGCAAGCCGCCTCCCATCCGGGAAGCGGCTCTCGAAACAGGTTGGGCTCCACACGGGAGCCCGCCGTGATCAGACGGTCTGGAGGCTGCCGGCGGACTGCTTGCCGCTGCGCTTGTCGGTTTCCATCTCGTAGGAGACCTTCTGGCCTTCCGCGAGGCCGCGCATGCCGGCACGCTCGACGGCCGAGATGTGCACGAACACGTCGCTTCCGCCGTTATCCGGCTGGATGAAACCGAAACCCTTTGTCTCGTTGAACCACTTAACAGTACCGACAGCCATCGTATTCCTTCGCCCTTGCGGGCTTCATCTACCGGAGGTCCACGCGATCATGCGCGGCCGTCTCCGTCATCAGTTCAAGACAGAGCTCTCTGGCACACGATTTCGTAACGAAACCGCGCCATCGAGGTTCAGCCGTTGAATTGATCGTTAATCTCTACGCGCTTCGCGGCCGATTAGCAAATCGAATTTCAAATCCCGCGGCACGGGACGCGAATCCCGCGGCCGAAATATCTGTGTCGGCCGGGTGTATCTCTCGCTTTCTTCGCGGAATATCCCCTCGAGATTCTGGTCCTGGGGCATCGTTCGCATGGGGTCCGTGCGGTCCAGATCCGTGGGCGCGGGTCGTGCCGACCGCAGCGCCTCCGGCAGGGCCGCGGCCTGCCGTACGATCCGGTCGCCGGGGCGGAACCAGATGACGCCATTCCTATTAACGACATCGATCCCGCGCCCAACAGTCGTGACCCGGCCTTGCACGCTTCGCCATCCGTCCAACACCCTCCAGACGGGACTTTCCCACTCCGGAGCGTGCAGTTCTCAAGCGGCGATTACCCCCAGGAAGACGCCGCTCAGATCTATCAATTGATGTTTGCCAGCTCTGCGCTGGTGACGCCCCTGGCAACGCCCTTCCACGTGGAAATCACCAGTTTCTGGTCGGAACACCTGCGGTTTCATTTCATGGACGGCGTTCCGTTCCTCTTTCACCGGACGGCGCAGAAGCTCGGCTTCGATGGCCTCGACGCGATCGTTCTCCAACATGTCGAGACCGGCGACATCGTTGCCAACTTCGATGGCCGTGACGTGCGGACCGGGGCCGGGTCCGTCTACGCCATCGACTTCTCCCGGCCCGTGCTCATCCGCGACGCTCCGGACATCCCCCGGCAACGCCGCAATTTCGTCGGTATGCCGCGCGCCTTCGCCCGCCGCTGGTTCGGCCCCCTGGATGCGATCCATGGCCTCGTCATTCCGCCGGACATCGCCGCGCCCTACACCGCCCATCTCCTGCGCTTGCGCGACCGCCTGCCGCACTGGACCGCCCTCGACGCCGAGGCCGTCGCCCAGACCGCGACTCTGATGGCCCAGGCCATCACCGCCGCCCTGGGTCACGGCACGTCCCTCAGCGATCCGGCGCGGCTGCACCAGAAGGCCCGTCTCTATATCGAGGCGAATCTGGGCAATCCCGACCTGAGCGCCGCGGAGGTCGCGCGCAGCATCGGCGCCTCGCGCTCCAGGCTCTTCGCGATGTTCCAGCCCGTCGGCGGCGTCGAGTGCTTCATCCGCTCCGCCCGGCTGGAGCGCATCAAGGCGGCGCTCAGCGCGCCGGCGCAACCGCACCCCATCGCCGTGCTCGCCGAGGCGGTCGGGTTTCGCAGCTCGGCCCAGCTCAGCCGGCTGTTCCGGCAGCATTACGGGATGACGCCGTCGCAGTTCAGCGCCAGGGCCGATCCCGGCGGCGTCCGGCGGATCAGCGAGCGGGCGTGAAGCGGATCGGCGGACGCGCTACAAGGCGAGGGCGACCTTGACCACGGCGCCATCCTCGGTGTCGGGCCGGACCGTGAAGCCGAGCTGGCGACAGACCGCGAGCATGGGTCGGTTCTCGCGCAGGACCGTCCCCTCGACCCGGGAGAGCCCCTCGACCCTGGCCCAGTCGATCATCAGGCTCATCAGGGCGTGGCCGAGGCCTGTTCCCTTCCGGTCGCCGTGGATCAGGATGGCGTATTCGCCGCTCTCATGGTTGGCATCGGCGTGGAGACGGACGGCGCCGAGCATCATTCCGGTGGCCGCGTCGATCGCCACGAAGGCGATGGCGCGGGCGTAGTCGAGTTGCGTGAGCTTGGCGAGGAAGGCGTGGTTGAAGTCCCGCACCGGTGCGAAGAAGCGCAAGCGCAGGTCCTCGGCGCTGACCGACTGGAAGAAGGTGAGGAACAGCGCCTCGTCCTCCGGCCGCACCGGCCTTACCGTGACGGTCTCGCCCCGGAGGTGGAGGGTGCGCTCCCACTCCACCGGATAGGGTCGGATCGCGAAGCGCGGATGGTAGGCGCCCCGGGCGCGGCGGCCGGCCGCGGTCTCGGCCGCCACCATCACGCGGGCATCGAGGGCGAGGGCGCCGGTCTCATCGGCGAGGAGCGGATTGATGTCGAGCTCGCGCACCTCGGGACAGTCGGCCGCCAGTTGCGCCAGCTTCACCAGGACCAGCGCCACCGCGTGGCGGTTCACCGCCGGCACGTCGCGATAGGCGGCGAGACGCCGGGCGACGCGGGTCCGGTCGATCAGCTCCGAGGCGAGGCGCAGGTCGAGGGGGGGCAGGCCGAGGGCCCGGTCGTCGATGACCTCCACCGCCGTGCCGCCCCGCCCGAACACCACCACCGGCCCGAAGGTCGGGTCCTCGGCGAGCCCCGCGATCAGCTCGCGCTGCTTGCCGCGCCGGATCATCGGCTGGACCGCGAAACCGGTGATCCGCGCCTCCGGCGCCAGCCGCCGGGCCCGGGCGAGGATGTCGGCGGCGGCTGCCCGCACGTCGGCCTCGCTGGTGAGATCGAGGCGCACGCCGCCGACGTCGGACTTGTGCACGATGTCGGGCGAGACGACCTTGAGCGCCACGGCGCCGCCCTGCGCGATGATGGGCCATGCGGCCGTCGCGGCCGCATCGATGTCGGGCGCCAGCGCCAGCGGCACACTGTCGATGCGGTAGGCGGCGAGGAGGTCGGCCACGGCGACGGGGTCGAGCCAGGTCTGCCCCTGGGCCACGGCGCGTGCGACGACGGCGCGGGCCGCCTCGACGTCCGGCGAGAAGTCGCGCGGCAGCGAATCCGGCGTGCGCATCAGGTCGTCCTGCGCCTCGCGATAGCGCACGAGGTGCAGGAAACCCTCGACGGCGGCGTCCTCGGTGGAGAAGCGTGGAATGCCCGCGGCGGCGAGGCGTCCGACCGCCTCGGCCTCCTCACCGATCGTCACGGCGAAGACCGGCTTCTTGCGTGCGCCGTTCCGACGGATCCGGGTCACGGTGTCGGCGATCGCTCCGGCGACCTCCGTGCCGTCCGAGCGGGCCGTGGGCACGTGGACGGCGAGCACCGCGTCGTTGCCCGGATCCGCCAGCAGCGGCGCGAGGGCGTCGGCATAGGCCTCCGGTCCGGCGGCGACGCCGAGATCCACGGGATTGCCGAGCGTCCCGGCCGCCGCCAGGGTGCCGCCGCGATCCGCGAGCCGGTCGGCCGCCAGGGCGCCGATCCCGCGTCCGTTGCCCAGGATCGCGAGGCGATGCCCCGGGAAGGGGCGCTGGCGCCCGAGCGTCTCCACCGCGGAGAACATCGCATCCAGGCTCTCCACCGCGAGCAGTCCGGCGCGGCGGAAGGCCGCCTCGTAGACGGTGTCGGGCCGGGCGAGCGCGCCCGTATGGGTTGCGGCGTGCCGGGCCGGAGCCCGGTGGCGCCCCGCTCGGAGCACCACGACCGGCTTGGCGCGGGCGGCCGCCCGCGCCGCCGACATGAACTTGCGCGCATCCACGACCGCATCGAGGGAGAGCAGGATCGCCCGGGTGCGGATGTCGGCCGCGAAGTGGTCGAGGCAATCCGCGACGTCGATATCGCAGGCGATGCCGAGGGACAGCACCGCCGAGAAGCCCACGTCCCGGCGCGCCGCCCATTCGACGATGCCGGCGGCGACGGTGCCCGACTGCGAGACCAGCGCCAGGTCGCCGGCCTTGGGGGGCCGGGCCAGGAGACTCGCATCGAGGTGGGCGCCGGGAACGGAGAGGCCGATGCTGCCGGGCCCGAGGAGGCGCAGGCCGTGGCGGCGCGCCTCCGCGCGAGCCGCCTCGCAGATCGCATCGCCGACATCCGGCGTCAGGATGACGGCACCGGCCGCACCGCGCAGCCCGGCCTCCGCGATCTGCTCGGGAATCGCTTCGGCCGGGGTCGCCAGGATGACGAGGTCCGGCACCTCGGGAAGGTCGGCGAAGCGTGGAATCTGACCGGCGGCCGCATCGGAGCCGAGGCAATGGATCGGCCCCGGAAAGCCGCCGCGACGGAGATTGGCCAGGGCCGCCTCGGCCAGCCCATCCGGCCCGGCATCGAGACCGACCAGGGCGATCGCGCGCGGGGCGACCAACGCCTCGAAGCGGTACGTACTCATCGGCCGACCTGCCTCTGCTCGGGTGACGGGGCGGTCGCTCCTGAACCGTCCCGGCAGCAGGAGCGTCGCCGGCTTGGTAACCGGGTCGGATCGCGAACGCGTCCGGCAGGCGGTGTTATAGACCGCCTGCGCCCGACCGGTAGGGCGTTCGCGTCCGGAGACCCGCATGCCGTCCCAGCCTCCCTCTCCCGCCACCGAATCGACGGACGGAGCGATCCGTGCCGACATCGTCGCCGCGATGCGCGACCTTCTCACGCTCGGTCTGAGCCAGGGCACTTCCGGCAACGTGTCGGTGCGGGCGGGCGACGGCTTCCTCGTCACGCCGTCCGGCATTCCGGCCGAGACGCTGCGGCCGGAGGATCTCGTGGCGATGCGGTTCGACGGCGGTTTCGCGCACCCGCTCGCCCCCTCCTCCGAGTGGCGCTTCCACCGCGACATCCTCGCGGCACGTCCGGAGGTGAACGCGGTGGTCCACTCGCATCCGACCCACTGCACCGCCTTCGCGATCTGCGGGCAGGACATTCCGGCGGTGCACTACATGATCGCGGCGGCCGGTGGACCGACCGTGCGCTGTGCCCCCTACGCGCCCTACGGCACCGAAGCCCTGTCGGCGGCGGCCCTCAACGCCCTGGAGGGACGGATGGCCTGCCTCCTGGCCAATCACGGCATGATTGCCGTCGGAACCGATCTTCGAAAGGCCCTCTGGCTCGCGGTGGAGGTGGAAGCGCTCTGCCGCCAATATGCGGTGGCGCTTCAGGTCGGAAATCCCGTGGTGCTGCCAGACGACGAGATCTGGAGAACGGTGGAACGGTTCAAATCTTACGGTCCGCGCAGCCGAACGGACGGGTGATCAGGTCTCGCACGGCCCGGGACAGGTGTCGAAATCGTCCGTTCCGGACCTTTTCGGGCGGACCTGCGTAAATTTTTACGCAGGTCCGTGCGTGGCCGCGGATAAAAACACGCGGCCTCCACAGTCTGTACGAGCCGGTTCGCATCTAGATTTTGTATTCAAGAGCCATTTTAGCGCTCCGGCCGGCTCTGGCGGTAATCGGCCCTAGAGGTCCGCTTTAGCTCAAATTTCGATGCAGACCTGGTCTGTAAGAGATCACATTTCCTCCCGTAGAAAATTATTTTTCCGGTTCCCCGATCTGAACCGTGAGGCATTAGGGCGCCCCGTCGCCCAGTCCGTGCAGGAACAGGCAAAATCGCGCAAATTTAGTCCAGTTCGTCGGAATGGCAGTGGTTGCTGGTCTATTCCAGTTCACCAGACATCGACCGGATGCGACCTATAAGAGACCTGATGAGGCTCTTGCCTTTTGCTTTGCTTCATCATAGCAAGCAGCAAGTCACAACCATGACGCGGCAGCCAAACCTCCCAACCGGCACGACGCCCTCGGGGTGGGTGGTATTCAGAACGCAACGAGAGATTCAGAATGAGCACCGAGAACGGAATCCTGCCGGACTACATCGAACTCGCGGCCGACATCGTGTCCGCATTCGTGAGCAACAACTCGGTTCCGATCGCTGACCTGCCGGCGCTGATCGGCTCGGTGCACGCCACCCTGAGCAAGCTCAACCAGGTCGGGACCGAGGAGAAGGCGGAGCCTCTGACTCCGGCCGTGTCCATCAAGCGCTCGATCACGCCGGACTACGTCGTCTGCCTCGAGGATGGAAAGAAGTTCAAGTCTCTCAAGCGTCACCTGCGGACGCGCTACGAGATGACACCCGAGCAGTATCGCACCAAGTGGAACCTCCCGAGCGACTATCCGATGGTCGCCCCGAACTACGCGGCCGCCCGTTCGGAGCTGGCCAAGAACATGGGTCTCGGCCAGCAGCGTCGGAAGCAGGAGAGCGTGGCCGTCGAGACCGAGGCCAAGGCGGAGTCGGCTCCGCGCGGGCGTCGGCCCAAGGTGGCGGCACAGGCCTGACGCCAGGACGCGCAGGCTTGGCGCCGGAACGCGATTGACGCCGGAGGGATGACGAACGAGGCCGAGGTGCATCGCCTCGGCCTCGTTCGTCTTGTCCACAGCTTGTCGACTGCTCCTGCACTGATCTTGGCAGATCCGGTGAAACGACGCGTTTTACAGATCGGGTCGGTATTCGAACCGGCACGATGCCGCGGGAAGGTCGATCCGGCGCGCTAACCCGCAAGATCTCCGGGCATCCGGAGCACTTTCTCCCCTCCGCGACCCGGACGGCGTTAGAGAACGCGCAACCCTCCGCTGCCACGGTCGGGTCCACCGCGGTCGAGGGTCGAACGATCCCGGCCCTCTTCCGGTTGGGACCACCACATGTCGGGTCGATCGCAGCTCGTGGCGCGCCTGTTCTGGACGTCCGTGCTCGGAGGGGGCTGCGCCCTCTGGTTCGGGCAGCCCGGCGCCATCGGAGCCGGACTGGCATGGGCCGGTGTCGTCCTTCACCATCTCGACCGGCCGCAGCGCCTGCGCCGGCTGATCCGGAGGATCGCACGCCCCCATGCGCCGACCCTGGCCCTGCGGCGGCGACAGGAATGCTTCGTCGATGCCTACGGCAACCTGATCAGCGACGGCTGGGAGCGCGAGCGAACCTACTTCGCCGAGCGCACGGTGGTGCCGCAGTTGGAGGCCCGTGGTCGCGGCGACGAGATCGACGGAGCCTGGGACGACATCCTCGCCATCATCGAACGGGTGGCGGATGGAGTGCAATTGCCGGACGAGAGCGAGGCGCCCGAGGAGGGCATCGCCTACGAGCGTTACTGCGCGGGACGTCTGCGCGAGGCAGGCTGGAACGCGCGCGCCACCCAGGCCAGCGGCGATCAGGGCGCAGACATCGTCGCGGAGCAGGCCGGGACGCGTCTCGTGGTCCAGTGCAAGCGCTACGGGCGTCCGGTGGGCAACGGCGCCGTGCAGGAGATCGCTGCGGCGATGCGCTACTGGTCCGCCGACATGGCGGCGGTCGTCTCGAATGCCGGGTTCACCCCAGCGGCGCGCAAGCTCGCCGCCGCCACCGGCGTCCGGCTGCTGCACCACGACGCCCTCGCCGAATTGCAGCCCGCGCCGCCGGTCGCCCCGCCGCCCGGCGCCAAGCGGCGCGCGGTTCGTCCCCCGCGATCATCCCTCGCCGAGCGGTAGCCAGCGATGGCCCTGCGCGGCCAGGAGCGCGGTGGCGCCCTCCGGCCCGTCGCTTCCGGCGGCGTAGGGCTCCACCGGCGCATCGGTCCAGGCCTTGAGCAGCGGATCCACCACCGCCCAGGCTGCCTCGATGCTGTCGGCCCGCTGGAACAGGGTCGCGTCGCCGATGAGGCAATCGTAGAGCAGCGTCTCGTAACCGACGCTCGGCGTCTCGCGGAAGAAATCCCCGTAGTCGAAGGCGGCGGTGACCCGGCCGAGATCCAGGCGTGGCCCGGGCCGCTTCGCGTTCATCTCGATGTCCATCCCCTGCTCGGGGTCGATGCGAAAGCGCAGGACGTCGGGGGTTACGGGCGCATCCGGCGTCGCGAAGGGCGAGTGCGCCGGCGGCCGGAAATGAAGGGCGATCTCGGTGACGCGGTCGGTCATCCGCTTGCCGGTGCGCAGGTAGAACGGAACGTCCTTCCAGCGCGGGTTGTCGATGGCGAGCTTCAGGGCGACATAGGTCTCGGTGTGGGAATCGCGGGCGACGTCGGGCTCATTGCGATAGGCCGGCACCGCGTACCCGTGCTCCTGACCCGCCCCGTATTGGCCGCGAACCGCCTGCGCGGGCTGGACCGGTTGCACCGCCTGGATGAGCCGGGCTTTCTCGTCGCGGACATCCTCGGCGTCGAGACTCCTGGGCGGCTCCATCGCCACCATGCAGAGCAGCTGGAACAGGTGGTTCGGCACCATGTCGCGCAAGGCGCCCGTGGGCTCGTAGAAGGCGCCGCGCGCCTCGACCCCGATGGTCTCCGCCGCGGTGATCTCCACGTGATCGACGTGGTCGCGATGCCAGACCGGCCCCAGCAGGCCGTTGCCGAACCGGATCGCCAGGATGCTCTGAACCGTCTCCTTTCCGAGGAAGTGGTCGATGCGGAAGAACTGGCTTTCGGTGCCCTGCTCGAGGATGCGTGCGTTCAGGGCGCGGGCCGATTCAAGGTCACTGCCGAAGGGCTTCTCGATGACGACGCGGCGGAAGACGCCCGCCTGCTCCTTCAGCAGGCCCGCCTCCCCCAGGGCATCGACGATCGGGCCGAAGAAGCGGGCCGAGACCGCGAGATAGAAGATGACGTTGCCGGACAGCGCCTGAGCGAGGCCCGTGAAGGTCTCGGCGGCGGTGAAGTCCCCTTGGCGGAAGCTGAGGCGTTCGCTGACGAAGCCCCAGGCCTTGGGATCGATGTGGTCGGGGTGGAATTCCGACGTCCGGTCCGTGGTGAAGGACTGCATCGTCTCGGAGAGGGCATCGCGCCAACCCTCATCGGTATTGGCGTTGTGGTCGACACCGATGATGCGGAACGCCGGGTCGAGCAGGCCACCGGCCGCGAGGTTGTAGAGCGCCGGCATCAGCAGCCGCTTCGTGAGGTCGCCGGCGGCCCCGAAGATCACCAGCGTGCAGGGGGGGGCCGCCGAAACGTGCTGATGCTCAGGTGTCGCGGCGGGTGCTTTGGCGGGGGGTATCTGGTCCATGGCCCACGGCCTCCACTCACGGTTGCGGCGCGGCGCGCCGGAAAAATCCGCTCGTCAACCTGCGGCGCCCCGGCGACGTTCCGGCCAAGGTCGTGCCGGATCGCGTGGGCTGACCCGACCGGGACGCGGGGCCGGTCCCTATTCGTCGGTGCGGACGGCCTGGCCCGAATCCACCGGCAGGCGGGCTTCCTTGAGGTCCTCCCCGCTCGGCAGGCTACGCACGTCCCAGCCGCCGCCCAGCGCGCGGATCAGCGAGACCGCGGTGGTGAAACGGTTGAGGCGGATCTGCAGGGCGGCGACCTCGTTGTTCAGGGCGAGCGCCTGGGCCGTGACCACGGTGGTGAAGTTCTGCGTTCCGGCCCGGTACTCGTTCAGGGTGATCTCCACGGCGCGGCGGGCCGAGGCCACGGCCTCGTCCTGGGCCACCTGCTGCCGGGCAAGGATGCGCACGCCGGCAAGGCCGTTCTCGACCTCCGAGAAGGCGGTGAGCACGGTCTGGCGGTAATTGGCCACGCTGGCGTCATAGGCCGCGCGGGTGATGCGCAGGGCCGCCGCGCGGGCGCCCCCGTCGTAGAACACCTCCGTGCCGGCGGCCGCCACCGACCAGACCTGGTTGACGGCGGAGAGCAGGCCGTTGGCCGGGTTGCCCGAGATGCCGCCGGAGGCCGAGAGCGTCACGGTGGGGTAGAAAGCCGCCACGGCGACGCCGATCTGCTCGCTCTGGGCCTGGACGTTGCGCTCGGCCTGCGCGACGTCGGGGCGCCGCTCGAGAAGCGTCGAGGGAATGCCGACCGGCACGGCGGGCGGGCGCGCGGCGAGCGGCGCCACCGGCAGGCTCAGCTCCGACGGCGGCCGACCCACGAGGAGCGCGATGGCGTGCTCGAAGGTGGCGCGCTGCAGGCCGATGGCGATGGCCTGGGCCTGCGTGGTCTGGAGCTGCGTCTGGGCCGTGATCACGTCCGAGCGTGCGGCGACGCCGGCATTGTACTGGTTCTCGGTGATCGCGAGGCTCTTCTTGTAGCCTTCGATGTTCTCGTTGAGCACGCGCTGGAGCGAATCCTGGTAGCGCAGCGTCAGGTAATTGGTCGCGACCTCGGACTGGAGCGTCAGGCGCACCAGGGCGAGTTCGGCGGCGCTGGCCTGGGCCGTGGCGACCTCGCTCTCGATGTTGCGGCGGATGCGGCCGAACAGGTCGAGTTCCCAGCTGGCCTGACCCTGGAGCGAGACGTTGGTACGCTCGATCCCGAGGGAGCGGGACCGCGAGACACTGGGGGCGCCGGTGACCGTGGGGAACAGGGCGGCGCGGGCCTGGGCGACGAAGGCGCGCGCCTGCTCGTAGGCGGCCACCTGGACCCGCAGGCTCTGGTTGTCGACATCCACGAGGCGGATCAGGCGGTCGAGGGTGGGATCGCGGAACACCCGCCACCAGTCGCCGCGCTCGGCCCCGTCATTGGGCGCGGCCGGACGCCAGCCCTTGCGGCTCGCCACGTAGGCGGCGCTGTCCTCGCGGGTGCCCCCCTGCTTGAACGCCAGGGGCGTCTCCACCGAAGGACGCGCGTAGTCCGGCCCGACCATGCAGCCGGACACGAGCCCGGGCAGGCCCAAGAGGGCGAAGAGTCCGGGGCGCAGCCTCATTCGGCCGGGCTCAGGGCCGCGCCGGCCGCCGGCGCGCGGCGGCGCAGCCGGTCGAGATACAGGTACACGACGGGGGTGGTGTAGAGGGTCAGGATCTGGCTCACGATCAGGCCGCCGACGATGGCGATGCCGAGGGGCCGCCGCAGTTCGGAGCCCTCCCCGCCGGCGAGGATGAGGGGCAAGGCGCCGAGCATCGCGGCGAGCGTTGTCATCATGATCGGGCGGAAGCGCAAGAGGCAGGCCTCGAAGATCGCCTCCTTCGGGGAGGCTCCGCGCGTGCGCTCGGCATCCAGGGCGAAGTCGATCATCATGATGGCGTTCTTCTTGACGATGCCGATGAGCAGGAAGACCGCGATCAGTGCGATGACGGTGAATTCGGTGCCGGACACGAGAAGCGCCAGCAGCGCGCCGATGCCGGCCGAGGGCAGCGTCGAGAGGATCGTGACGGGGTGGATGAAGCTCTCGTAGAGGATGCCGAGGATCGTGTAGACCGCCAGCAGCGCGGCCAGGATCAGCAAGGGCTGACGTGAGGACGATTCCTGGAAACTCTTGGCCGAACCCGCGAATTCGCCGTGGATGGTGGCGGGCAGGCGCAGGTCGGTGATGGCTTGTTCGATGGCGGCTGTGGCATCGGACAGGCTCTTGCCGGGCACGAGATTGAACGAGATCGTGGTGGCGACGAACAGGCCCTGGTGACTGACCTGCACGGGCGCGTTGCCGGTCTCCAGGCGGGCGAAGGCCGAGAGCGGAATCATCGTCTCCTTGGCGCTCGACACCGGCGCGCTCGACGAGGCGCCGCCCTTGCCGCCCGCGATGGCGTTGGCGGCGGCGTTGCGGGCCGAATCGGTGGCGATGGAGGCGGCACTGGCGTCGGCGGCCGCCGTCGCGCCGACGGCGCCGGTCGCCGCGACTCCGGTCGGGGCGCCCGCCACCGTGCCGGCCACCGCGTTGGTGGTGGCCGAGCCCCGCGCCTTGCCGCCCGAGGTCGAGACGTAGAGCATCTTCAGGGTGTCGGGGCTCTGGAGGTAGCGCGGCGCGATCTCCATCACGACGTGATACTGATTCAGAGGGTTGTAGATTGTCGAGACCTGGCGCTGGCCGAAGGCGTCGTAGAGCGTGTTGTCGATCTTGTCCGGGGTCAGGCCGTAGCGGAAGGCGCTGGCCCGGTCGATCACGAGTCGGCTCTCGAGGCCGCCCTCCTGCTGGTCGGAGGTGACGTCGGCGAAGATCGGGTTCTTCTGCAGCGCCTGCACCAGCTTCGGCGCGGCGGCGTAGAGCTCCTCCGCCGTGTCGCCCTGGAGGGTGTACTGATACTGGGCGAAGCTCTGGCGGCCGCCCATGCGCAGGTCCTGGCGCGGGAACAGGTAGAGGCGGGCGCCGGCGACCTGCGACAGCTTCGGGCGCAGGCGTGCCATCACGGCGGTGATCGACTCACGCTCGCCCCGGGGCTTGAGGCCCACGAAGACGTTGGCCGAATTGGTGCCGCGCCCGCCCGTGAAGCCCACGACGCTGTCGACGGCGGGATCGGCCTGCACGATGGCGGTGGCCTGTTCCAGCTTCTGCTTCATCGACTGGAACGAGATGCGCTGGTCGGCCTGGATGCCGCCCATCATCTGTCCCG
Organism: Methylobacterium sp. Leaf111; assembly: GCF_001423285.1. Lineage (NCBI taxonomy): Bacteria > Pseudomonadati > Pseudomonadota > Alphaproteobacteria > Hyphomicrobiales > Methylobacteriaceae > Methylobacterium > Methylobacterium sp. Leaf111. Next base: position 733,381 of record NZ_LMNE01000001.1, read on the forward strand.
TATCCTGCTCGGGAAAGAAGCCCTTCGGCACGATGACGTAGAGGTAGACGTTCAGGCCCACGGTTGCGAGCAGCGAGAGGGCGACCAGCCGACGATGGCGCAGGGCGATGCGCAGGGTGCGCTCGTAGCCCCTCAGCATCCCGTCGAACCCGGCCTCCAGGACGCGCACGAACCCGTTCGGCCGCACGGTCTCGTGGGGGGCCTCGCGCCGCAGGAGCAGTGCGCACATCATCGGCGTGGTGGTGAGCGAGAGCACCAGCGAGATCAGGATCGCCAGCGAGAGCGTGACGGCGAATTCCTGGAACAGGCGCCCGACGATGCCGCCCATCAGGAGGATCGGCAGGAACACCGCCACGAGCGACAGGCTCATGGAGATGACGGTGAAGCCGACCTCGCGCGAGCCGAGGAGCGCCGCCTCGACCCGGGGCCTGCCCTTCTCGATGTGGCGCTGGATGTTCTCCAGGACCACGATGGCGTCGTCCACGACGAAGCCCGTGGCGATGATGAGCGCCATCAGCGACAGGATGTTGAGGCTGTAATCGAGCAGGTACATCGCCGAGTAGGTCCCGACGATGGAGATCGGCACCGCGACGGCCGGGATCAGCGTGGCCCGTCCCGAGCGCAGGAACAGGAACACCACGAAGACGACGAGCACGACGGCGATGAGCAGCGTCTCCTCGGTTTCGGCCAGGGAGGCCCGGATGGTGGCGCTGCGGTCTCCCGTGACCATGAGGTCGATGTCGCCCGGGAGCGCCGCCGTCACCTGCGGAATCGCCGCCTTCAGCCCCCGGATCGTGTCGACGACGTTGGAGCCGGGCTGCTTGTAGATGAACAGGATCACGCCCGGCTTGCCGTTCACCAGGCCGAGGTTGCGCCGGTCCTCCACCGAATCCTCGATCGCGCCCACATCGGTCAGGCGTACGGCGGCGCCGTTGCGATAGGCCACCACGAGGTCGCGGTAATCGGCCGCCACCCGGCCCTGGTCGTTGGCGTAGAGCTGGTAGTGGCGCGTCTCCGTCTCGATGGCGCCCTTCGGCGAGTTGGCGTTGGCCGACGCGAGCGCCGCACGGATGCCCTCGAGGCCGATGCCGTAGTTGAAGAGCGCCGTGGGATCGAGTTCGACCCGCACGGCCGGCAGCGACGAGCCGCCGATGTCGACGTTCCCGACCCCGGGGAGCTGGGACATCTTCTGCTGCACCACCGTGGCGGCGGAATCGTAGAGTTGGCCCGGCGTCAGGGTGTTCGAGGTGAGGCCCAGGATGAGGATCGGCGCGTCGGCCGGGTTGAACTTCCGGTAGGTGGGATTCGACCGGAGGGCCGTCGGCAGATCGGCCCGCGCGGCGTTGATCGCGGCCTGGACGTCGCGGGCCGCGCCGTCGATGTCGCGGTTGAGCCCGAACATCAGCACGAGGCGGACCGAGCCGAGCGAACTCGTCGAGGTCATCTCGGTGACGTCCGCGATGGCGCCGAGGCGGCGTTCCAGGGGCGCCGCCACCGTGGTGGCCATGGTCTCCGGCGAGGCGCCGGCCATCTGCGCCTGGACCAGGATGACGGGGAAATCCACCTGCGGCAGCGGCGCCACCGGCAGCTTCAGGAAGGCGAAGATGCCCGCGAGCAGCACGCCGATGGTCAGAAGCGTGGTGGCGACGGGCCGCCGGATGAACGGCTCGGAGACGTTCACGGCAGCGCCTCGACGCTGTCGGCGCCGCCGGCGCGGCGGCCGGAGAGGCGGCGCTCCAGGCGATCGAAGGCGAGGTAGATCACCGGGGTGGTGAACAGGGTCAGCACCTGGCTGACGATGAGGCCGCCCGCGATGACGATACCGAGCGGCTGGCGCAGTTCGGAGCCGACGCCGGTGCCGACGATGAGCGGCACCGCCGCGAACAGGGCCGCCAGCGTGGTCATCAGGATCGGCCGGAAGCGCAGGATGCAGGCCTCGTAGATCGCGTCGCGCGGGCTCATGCCCTCCTCGCGCTCCGCCTGGAGCGCGAAGTCGATCATCATGATCGCGTTCTTCTTCACGATGCCGATGAGCAGCACGATGCCGATGATCGCGATGATGTCGAGGGAGAGCCCGAACAGCATCAGGCCAATCAGCGCCCCGATGCCGGCCGAGGGCAGCGTCGACAGGATGGTGATCGGGTGGATGAAGCTTTCGTAGAGCACGCCGAGGACGATGTAGACGGTGACGATGGCGGCCAGCACCAGGAAGAGCTGGTTCGAGAGCGCCGACTGGAAGGCGAAGACCGAGCCCTGCGGCACCACGCGGAAGCTCGGCGGCAGGTCGATCGACCGGCGTGCCGCCTCCACCGCCCCCACCGCATCGCCGAGCGCCACGCCGGGCGCGAGATTGAACGACACGGTGGTGGCGGGGAACTGACCGAGATGGCTGATCAGCAGCGGCGCCCGCCGCTCGCTCACCTGGGCCACGGCCGAGAGCGGAACCTGGCCGGAGGCGACCGTGGAGGACGGCAGGTAGATGTGGTCCAGGCTCTCGATGGTCTTGTGCAGGTCCGGGTCGGCCTCGAGGATGACCCGGTACTGGTTCGACTGGGTGAAGATCGTCGAGATGATGCGCTGACCGAAGGCGTCGTAGAGGGCGTTGTCGACGGTGGCCGGCGTGATGCCGTAGCGCCCGGCGGTCGGGCGATCGATGGTGATGTAGGCGGCCAGGCCGCTTGCCTGAAGGTCGCTCGCCACGTCCATCAGCAGCGGGGAGGCCTGCAGCGCCCGCACGAAGCGCGGCACCCAGGTCTCGAACTCGGTCAGGTTCGGGTTCTCCAGGATGACCTGGTACTGGGTCGCGCCCACCGCCGTATCGATGGTGAGGTCCTGCACCGACTGCAGGTAGAGGCGGATGCCCGCGACATCGGTGGTGGCCGCTTTGAGCCGTTCGATGATCTCGGGCGCGCGGGCGATGCGCTGATCCTGCGGCTTCAGGTTGATGAGGAAGCGGCCGGAATTCAGGGTGACGTTCTGGCCGTCGACCCCGATGAAGGAGGACAGGCTCTGCACGTCCGGGTCCTTGAGCACGACGGCGGCGAGCTTCTGCTGGCGCTCGGCCATGGCGGCGTAGGAGACGGTCTGGTCGGCCTGGGTGACGCCCTGGATGACGCCGGTATCCTGCACCGGGAAGAACCCCTTCGGGATCACCACGAACAGGTAGGCGGTGAGCGCGATCGTGCCGAGGGTCACGATCAGGGTCAGCGTCTGGTGGCGAAGCACCACCCGCAGCATGCGGCCGTAGCCGGCGATGATGCCGTCCATGCCCCGGCGCGCGGTGCGGGCGACGATCCCCTCGCGCCGGTCCGGGGCACCGGGCACGTGCGCCTTCAGCAGGCGGGCGCACAGCATCGGCACGAGGGTGAGCGAGACCACCGCCGAGATGATGATGGTGGCCGCCAGCGTGATCGCGAATTCGTGGAACAGGCGCCCCACCACGTCCCCCATGAACAGCAGCGGGATCAGCACGGCGATCAGCGAGACGGTGAGCGAGATGATGGTGAATCCGATCTCGCGGCTGCCCTTCAGCGCGGCCTCGAGGGGGGAATCGCCCTCCTCCACGTGGCGGGCGATGTTCTCGATCACCACGATGGCATCGTCGACCACGAAGCCGGTGGCGATGGTGAGCGCCATCAGCGACAGGTTGTCGAGGGAGAAGCCGTAGAGGTCCATGACCGCCAGGGCGCCGATCAGGGAGAGCGGCACCGACAGGCTCGGGATCAGGGTCGCGGAGACGCTGCGCAGGAACAGGAAGATCACCAGCACCACGAGGCCGATGGCCAGCGCCAGCTCCACCTGCACGTCGTGCACCGAGGCGCGGATGGTCGTGGTGCGGTCGGTGAGCACGGTGACGCCGATGGCGGCGGGCAGGGTCGCCTGGAGCTGGGGCAGCAGCGCTTTGATCTTGTCGACGGTGCTGATGACGTTGGCGCCGGGCTGGCGCTGGATGTTCAGGATGACGGCGGGCGTCTCGTCCATCCAGGCGCCGAGCTTGGTGTTCTCGGGACCGTTGACCACGTCGGCCACGTCCGAGAGCCGGACCGGCGCGCCGTTCTTGTAGGCGATGATCGCGTCGTCATAGGCCTTCGGGTCGCGGATCTGATCGTTGGCGTTGATGGAATAGGACTGCGTCGGCCCGTCGATGGTGCCCTTCGGCGTGTTGACGTTGAGGTTGGTGACCGTGGTGCGCAGGTCGTCGATGTTGAGGCCGTAGGCGGCCAGGGCGCGGGCGTTGAAGCGGATGCGCACGGCGGGGCGCTGTCCGCCGCCGGTGCTGACGAGGCCGACGCCGGCCACCTGGGAGATCTTCTGGGCCAGTCGCGTCTCGGCCAGATCGCGCACTTCGGTGAGCGGCAGGGTCTTCGACGTCAGAGCGAGGGTCAGGATCGGCGCATCGGCCGGGTTCACCTTGGCGTAGATCGGCGGCGCCGGCAGGTCCGAGGGCAAGAGGTTGCCCGCCGCGTTGATCGCGGCCTGGACCTGCTGCTCGGCGATGTCGAGGGCGAGATCCAGGCTGAACTGCAGGGTGATGACGGAGGCGCCGGCCGAGCTCTGCGACGTCATCTGGTTGAGGTTGGCGAGTTGTCCGAACTGCCGCTCCAGCGGCGCCGTCACCGCCGAGGTCATCACCTCGGGGCTGGCGCCCGGATAGAAGGTCTGAATCTGGATCGTCGGGTAGTCGACCGACGGCAGGGCCGAGACCGGCAGGTTCAGGTACGACACCATCCCGACGAGCAGGATCGCCAGCATGAACAGCGTGGTGGCGACGGGCCGCAGGATGAAGAGGCGGGACGGATTCATCGGCTCATTGCGCCTCGGCCGGCCGCTGCCGGCGGCGCTCGCGCTTCTGGCTCTCGGGCGCGACGGCATCCGCCTTGGCGGCGTCGGGCTTGGCCCCCTCCGTCACCGGCGCGGCGGCCGGCGTGCTCTGAGCCTCCGCCGGCGCGCCCCGACCACCGGCCGGCTTGCCCTGCGCATCGGCCGCATGATCGCGGTGCGGGGCGCTCCGGGCCTTGCCGGCCTCCTCGGTGATGCGCACCGGTGCGCCGTCGCGCAGGCGGTCGGTCCCGTCCACGACCACGCGGTCGCCGATGTTCAGTCCCTCGGTTACCACCGTACGGGGGCCATCCGCCTCGCCGAGCTTGATCGGGCGGACGACGACCTTGTCGTCGCCCTGCAGCAGGTAGACGTAGGTGCCCGGCGTCCCGCGCAGGATCGCCGCCGTGGGGACGATCGGGGCGTCGCGCACGGTATCGACGACGAGCTTGGCGTTGACGAACTGGTTCGGAAAGAGGGCGTCGTCCTGGTTCTCGAAGATCGCGCGCAGCTTCACCGTTCCGGTGGTGGTGTCGATCTGGTTGTCCACCGTGTCGAGGACGCCGGTGGCGATCACGTTGGTGTCGCCCCGGTCGTAGGCCGTGACGATGAGCTTGGCGCCCGACCGCACGCGGCGCATCACCCGCGCGACGTCGTCCTCCGGCAGGGTGAAGACCACCGAGATCGGATGCAGTTGGGTCACAACCACGATGCTGGTCGAGGCTGCCGTGATGTAGTTGCCCTGGTCGATCTGCCGCAGGCCGACGCGGCCTTCCACCGGCGAGACGATGCGGGTGTAGGTGATGTTGAGCTTCTGCTGGTCGACCAGGGCCTGGTCGGCCGCCACCGTGCCCTCGTTCTGCTTCACGAGGGCCCCTTGCGTGTCGACGTTCTGCTTCGAAATCGAATCCTGCTGGGAGAGCCGCTGAAAACGGGCGAGATCGAGCTTCGAGTTCTGCAGCAGGGCCTGATCGCGCATCAACTGGCCCTGATACTGGGCGAGCTGGGCCTCGTAGGGGCGCGAATCGATCTGGGCGAGGAAATCGCCTTTCTTCACGGTTTGGCCCTCGCGAAAGCCGATCTCCGTGAGGTAGCCGCTGATCTGCGAGCGCACCGTGACGGTGGCGAGGGGCGTGACCGTGCCGAGGCCGGCCAGCACGATCGGGATGTCGCCCGCCGCGACCGTGGCGATGCCTACCGCCTGAGCCGGCTCGCCATGGCCGCCGCGCCCACCAGCTCCCTTGCCGCGCCCGGACGTGGCGGCGACCTGGGTCTCCATTTTCGGCGCGAGGTAGAAGCGGTATCCGGCGTATCCGCCCCCCGCCAGGATCAGGAGAAGGACGAACCAGAGCCCCGCCCGGCTGCGACGGGCCGGTGGTGCGGTGCGCGACTCGCGCGGCAGCACATCGCCCGGGCGCGCGTCGTCCCGGAGTGTCCCGGGGTATTCGCGCGCTGTCTCGGTGCGGATGGGAGAGGTTTCGTTCATGGCCTGACGATCATGGCGTGTTGCGGACGGCGTTGCGAGCGGAAGAACCGGCAGGCTCTCACGAGACCAACGGCCGCCGGCGCAACGCAATCCCGGTCCCCATGCCCGGTCGGCGCATGTCCGATCGACGCTTGGCCAGCCGGTGCTCGGCCAGTCGATGCTTGGCCGGATCGGCAGGGGCTGCCGATGGGGAGGACATAAGGTCCATGGGCGCCCCGGGACAGGATCGAGCGACGTCGCACCCTGCGCCCCGCATCGGCGGGTCTCGCCCGACCCTGGATCTGCTCCAAGCGAAACTCGACCCCGGCCGGTCCCAGGTCTCGAAGGCGGTCGCGGCACGGCATGGGAGACGCTCTAGGGAACCAATGCGACTCCAGTGCGGCCTTCGCGTTTCCACCGTATTGCTGTCGCGCCGGCACCCGGAAATCCCTGCCGAGACGCGCCCGGTTACGCGGCCAGCCCTCCGACAGACGAGAAAAGGCCGCCGCTGGGGGAAGCGACGACCTCTTCTTGGGAAGGACCGGAGCGGCGACGACACGTGTACGGAACGAGGGGGCGAAGTCCCGCGCTGGCAATCACCGCTCCAGCCGTAAGTAGAGAGTTACGTGATGGCTGATGAAAGTCAACAATCGTCAGGCCACCCGCCCGGAGGTGGTTCGGGCCGCGTGCGAGGACGCACATTTCACCGGGGCGAAGGGGCGTGCTACGCCACGGCTCGCCGCGCCGTTCCCCTTCCCCGAACCCCCGCTCTCCATGAATCCCGTCCTCGCCGATCTGCCGACGACCATCTTCACGGTGATGTCGGGCCTCGCCCGCGACCTCGGCGCGATCAATCTGGGTCAGGGCTTCCCGGACGATCCGGGACCGGAGGATGTCCGGCGCAGGGCCGCCGAGGCCGTGCTGCACGGCGACAATCAATACCCGCCGATGATGGGCTTGCCCAACCTGCGCCGGGCGATCGCGGCGCATTACGCGCACCACCAGGGGCTGGATCTCGAGCCGATGGCGGAGGTGATGGTGACGTCGGGGGCCACCGAGGCCATCGCCGCCGCCCTGTTCGCCCTGATCGCGCCGGGTGACGAGGTCGTGCTGTTCGCCCCCCTCTACGACGCCTACCTGCCGCTGGTGCGCCGGGCCGGCGGCGTCGCGCGCATCGTGCCGCTCCAGCCCCCGCAGTTCCGCCTCGACGCGGACGCCCTGGCGGACGCCTTCTCGGATCGGACGAAGCTCGTCGTCCTGAACAATCCGCTCAATCCCAGCGCCACGGTCTTCGGACGGGAGGATCTGGCGCTCCTCGCCTCCTTCTGCACCCGGCACGACGTGGTGGCGGTCTGCGACGAGGTCTGGGAGCATATCGTCTTCGACGGCGCACGACATTGCCCGCTGATGGCGCTCCCGGGCATGCGCGACCGGACCGTGAAGATCGGCTCGGCCGGCAAGATCTTCGGCCTGACCGGCTGGAAGGTCGGCTTCGTGATGGCGGCGCCGGCCCTGCTGCGGGTGGTGGCCAACGCCCACCAGTTCCTCACCTTCACGACGCCGCCCGCCCTGCAGGAGGCGGTGGCCTACGGGCTCGCCAAGGACGACGCCTACTTCACCGGCATGCGCGCGCGCTTCGCCGCCTCCCGCGACCGCCTGTCGGCGGGCCTCGCCGAGCGCGGCTTCCGGGTGCTGCCTTCCCACGGCACCTACTTCCTCACCGTCGACCTCGCGCCCCTCGGCTGCGACGACGACGTCGCGTTCTGCGACGACCTGGTGCGCCGGCACGGCGTCGCCGCGATTCCGATCAGCGCCTTCTATCCGGATGCGTCCGTGCGCCACCTCGTGCGGCTGTGTTTCGCCAAGGCCGACGACGTCCTCGACCGGGCCCTCGACCGGCTCTCCACCGTCGCGCGGCAGGCGGCCTGATGGGCGGGTTCGCAGGGGCGGCGCTTGCGGGCGCACGGGACCGGGGCCACATCCCGACGCATGACCACGCCGCGCCCTTCCCCCAGGCTGGACTTGCCCCGGAGCCCGACCATGGACTTCACCCAGACCGCCGGTGCCACGACCCGCTTCCGACCCAAGGCGGACGACCGCGAGGCGACGCTGCTGCGCCTGGAGGCGTTCGCACACCTCATGGATTCGGCCTTCGTGATCCCCGGCATCAACCGGCGGGTGGGCCTCGACGCCCTGGTGGGTCTCGTCCCGGTGGTGGGCGACGTCGCCGGCATGCTGCTGGCCTCCTACATCGTGGTGGAGGCGCGCCGGCTCGGGGCGCCGCGCTGGCTCATCGCCCGGATGGCCTTGAACATCGCGGCCGACGGGGCGCTCGGTGCCGTGCCCCTGGCGGGCGACCTGTTCGATGCGGCGTTCAAGGCCAACCGCCGCAACGTGCGCCTGCTGCGGCGTCACCTCGAGCGGCATGGCGGCTTGCGCCCGAACGAGATCGAAGGCACGGCGACGCACATCGACGGCTGAGATCCGACCCACGGGGGGGCGCCCGATGAACGAGGTCGCGCGTCCCGACAGCGCCCGGGCAGTCGCCCTGCCCCCGCCGGGTCGGGGCCTCTCGCCCTTGAACCGACGGCGGCTCGCCAATTTCCGGCGCAATCGCCTGGGCTACTGGTCGTTCCTGATCTTCACGGCCCTGTTCGTTACGAGCCTGTTCGCCGAGTTCATCGCCAACGACCGGCCGCTGGTGGTCTCGTACAAGGGCGAGATGCTGTTCCCGGTGATCATCGACTACCCGGACGAGAAGTTCGGCGGCTTCTATGCCCGGCCCAACTACCGCTCGGCGGAGACGCGCAAGGAGATCGCCGACAACGGCTGGGCGATCTGGCCGCCGATCCCCTATTCCTACGATACGATCATCAACGGCCTGCCAACCCCCTCCCCCTCGCCCCCGACCTGGATGCTGACGGAGGCCCAGTGCCAGAACGTCGGCAAGTCCTGCTCCGAACTCGAGACGCACTGGCTCGGGACCGACAACACCACCCGCGACGTGCTGGCGCGCATCATCTACGGCTTCCGCATCTCGGTGCTGTTCGGGCTGATCCTCGCCCTGATCTCCTCGGTGATCGGGGTGATCGCCGGGGCGGTGCAGGGCTATTTCGGTGGCTGGGTCGACCTCGCCCTGCAGCGCTTCATCGAGGTCTGGAGCGGCATCCCGACCCTCTACCTGATCATCATCATCTCGGCCTTCATCGAGCCGGGCTTCTTCGTGCTGCTGGGCATCCTGCTGCTGTTCTCGTGGGTGTCCCTCGTCGGAGTCGTGCGCGCGGAGTTCCTGCGGGCCCGCAACTTCGAGTACGTGCGCGCCGCCCGGGCGCTGGGCCTCTCGAACATCCGCATCATGAGCCGCCACCTCCTGCCCAACGCGATGGTGGCGACGCTGACCTTCCTGCCCTTCATCCTCAACGGATCGATCGGGACGCTGACCTCCCTCGACTTCCTCGGCTTCGGCCTGCCCCCCGGCTCGGCCTCGCTGGGCGAATTGCTGGCCCAGGGCAAGGACAACATCCAGGCCCCCTGGCTCGGACTGAGCGGCTTCTTCGTGGTGGCGGTGATGCTGAGCCTGCTGGTCTTCGCCGGCGAGGCTGTGCGCGATGCCTTCGACCCGCGAAAATCCTTCGCCTGACAGCCGTTTGCCGCCGCGGCGGGGAGCTTTGGGGGAGCCTTGAGAGAGCTCTTCAGAGCGGGCGCTGGCGACCGCCGTCGAGCAGCCAGCCCCTGGCACGGAGGAGCAGGGCCGGCCGGACCCGGGCGACGTCGTCGCCATCGACGAGGGGGGAGGCCGCGAGGGCGGTGAGGTAGGCCTGTTCGCTGGGCCGGCAGGTGCGCAGGGCCGCGTCGGCGGCGATGACCCGGCTGGAGAGGACGACCTCGAGGGCGAAGTTGCGGTTGAGGCAGGCGCGCCAGGAGGCGTGGCGCTCGGCCACGCTCGGAGCCTCCTGCGCCGCTGCGGACGCGACGAGCAGCATCAGCAAAGCGGGCGCAGCGGCGGTGCGGAGGTGATGGCGGAACGTCATGGCGGGGTATCCCGGAGCGGGACCACCCTCGCGCCCCCACGCTTAACTGCCCCTTAAAGGATCGGATTGTCCACGATCCCACACGGGGACAACGTCAGCGGTTGGCGGTGGTGACGGGCGAGGCGGCCCGGCCCAGGGACACCCAGGCGACGGCATCCTGGCTCTCGCGCTTGATGAAGGTGTAGCCGGTCTGACGCCAGGGCAGGATCGTGCTGGTCTTGTTGTCGAGGATGAGGTCGCCGCGATCCGTGATCAGGGTCAGAACGGCGTGCCCCTCGCCCTTCTCGTCGATCACGACCGTCATCCGCATCGCCCGGCGCGGCAGCCCGGCCTCGGCCAGGAGCTTGCGCTTGAGGAGCTGGAAATCTTCGCAATCGCCCGAGCCGTCCTCGGCGAGGTCCCAGCGGTCCGCGACGCGCAGGTGGTCCATGTCGGTGACGGCGACGAGGGACTTGTTTACCCGGCGGTTGACCGAGACGATGGTGTTCCAGATCGTCGGCGTCAGGGTGATCTGAGCCGGCTCGGCGCCGTTCACCGCACACTCCGTCGCGTAGGCGGCGCAGAAATCGACCCAGGCGGCGATCGGGCGGGTCTGGGCGCCGGCGCTGATGGCGCTCGGGACGGTGGGCAGGGCTGCCAAGGTCTGCGCCTCCGCCCCCGACAGGGCGGCGAGGCCCGCGAACAGCGTCGCGGCGCCGAAGGCGGCGAAGCGGGTCGTCAGAGCCGAGAACCGCTGGGAAAACCCGTACCGCATGACCGCCCTTGGCCCCGTTAAGCTTCTGTTAACGAATGTCCCACGGCCGGCGTTGCACCACAATCGGCGGGTTAAGAAAAGGTTAACGGTGTGGATGGCGGCGCTTCGGTTCGCCGTCATGGCGTTCGGTCGACGCACCGATCCACCGCGACACGCCCGAGATCGGCGGCGGGAACGACGCCGTCCCCGTACGGCCGCGCAGCATTGCCGGACTGAATTTCATCGCGTGTCCGTGTTGCGGTCGAGGATTGTTTTGCCGGACGCCGAACAATCTCGGGTCGATCTGCATGCGACGGAGTCTCGGCTGGGCTCGCACGCCGCAAGTGTCCCGGGGTCGGGCGGAGGGACGCTTGTCACCGGAATAGGAGGCCCCATTTCCACCTGCGAGGGCGCAATCAGACCGAGACGACGAGACTTCGATGATTGAGGCAGATCGACCCTTTCCGACCGCCCGGCTGGCCACGGCGCGGCTGGTGCTCGCCGCAGCCCTGGCGGCCGTGATGATCCCCGCCGCTCGGGCGCAGGAGATGCCCTACGTGAACCCGGAGAGCGGGACGTTCCTGATCCATGGCAATTACTGCGGACCGGGCAATCGCAGCCCACGCCCGCCCATCGATGCCCTCGACCTAGCCTGCATGCATCATGACATCTGCTCGCCACCACGTGGGCAGATTGCCACCTGTGCCTGCAACGACCGCCTGCATGCGGAGGCCGAGGCGGTGTCGGCGGATTCGCGTCAGCCGCAGGGCCTGCGCGACACGGCCGGCTTCGTCGCCGACACCGCCCTCGCCCTGCCCTGCCGCTGACGCCATGCCCCGAGGCGCACCGCCCGACTCGGGTTCCTGTTGGCCTTAGGCCTGGGGCAGGTCCGGCGTGATGCCGAGGTTGGACAGGCCCTCTTCGAGAAGGTCGCCCGCATTGGGGATGCCGAGGATCTCGTGTGCGGCCCCTTCGCCGACCGCCTCGCGCTCGCGGGCGAAGCGTACCGCCTCGGACCATTCCTCGGGCTCCATGTCGCCGCGCCCGATATAGAGGAGCGCCAGGAGGTCGGCGCGCTCGTCGTCGTTGAGGGCGCCGATCATCGACCGCAATTCTTCCTCAGTGGCGTCGTCCGTGCCCGAGACGAGCACGTCGGTGGCCCCGTCATCGGTGGGGTTGGAGCCGGAATCGGGGTCGGTCGCCCCTTCCTTCACATCGACGGCGCGCACGCGCAGGATGATCTCGGTGACCTTGTCGACGGCGATGTCCATGAACGCATTCCCGCTTCGGCGGCCGCCGGCAGCGGCGGTCCTGAGCAGCGACAACGGGCCAAGCCCGATCCGGTTCGCGCCGACCGCGTCCGGCCGACACCGATGACGCGCTGGATCGGGGGTCTCGACGGGTGCCGTGGGGCCTGGGCCGGGGTCCTCCTCGATCTCGACGACCCCGCTCGCTTCCGCGCCGTACGCGTCGCTCGGCCGGTCGACCTCCTCGACGGTCCCGAGGCGCCGATCCGCGTGGGGATCGACTGTCCCATCGGTCTGGAGGCACACGTGACCGGCGGTGGACGAAGTGCCGATCGGGCAGCACGCGCCGTCCTGGGTGCCGGGCGGGCCAGCGTGTTTCCGGTGCCGGCCCGCGCAGCGGTCTATGCGGCGACCTACGAGGACGCGAAGGCGCTGTCGCGGGCGCACAGCACGCCGCCCTTCGCGCCCTCGATCCAGTGCTGGAACATCCTGCCTGCCATCCGGGCGGTCGATGGGCTGCTGCGCGCCCGCCCGGATCTCATGGCGCGCCTTCACGAGGTCCATCCCGAGATCGTGTTCCGCTGCCTCAACGGCGGACGTCCCCTGGCGGCGGGCAAGAAGGGCCCGGCACGCCAGGCGGGCCTTTCCGAACGCCGCGCCCTGCTCGGACGCGCCGGCCTGCCCGAGGGCCTGATCACGGGACGGCCATCCGGGGTCGGTGCCGACGACCACTTCGATGCGCTGGCCGCCCTCGTGGTCGCCCGCGATCTCGCCGAGGGCCGTGCCCGCCCCCTGCCCGATCCGCCCGACCGGGACGGCGAGGGCCTTCCCGTCGCGATCTGGATGCCGGCCGATCCGCCGGGCCACCCCCTGGCCGCCAGCGAAATCCCTGCTAGATCGGGGAGCTGAAGCGGGGCGGCGGGAATGGACATGAGGCAGGATCTGACCGTTCGGGACATCGCCCGGGCGCTGGTGTTCGATCCCGATCACCGCCTGTTGCTCATCGCCTACGAGTCCGTGCGCCCGATCGATCCGAGCAAGCCGGAAGACCGCACCTTCTGGTTCATGCCCGGGGGCGGGCTGGAGGCCGGCGAGACGCATGTGGAGGCCTGCCGGCGCGAACTGTCCGAGGAAATCGGCGTGGCGGATGCCGAAATCGGGCCGCAGGTCGCGTCCTGCGACGGCCCCTTCCACCTGTTCCGGACCTCCCGCTACGCCCGCGAGCGCTACTTCGTTGTCCGCCTGCCCAACGCGACCGTGGACACGAGCCGCCTGGCCGAGACCGAGGACAACCCCGTCCTCGGCACCCGCTGGTGGACGCTGGCCGAACTCGCGTCCACCTCCGAGCGCATCGAGCCGAGGGGGCTGGTCGAGGTCGCCCGCGACATCGTTGCCGGGACGATACCGGCGGCGCCAGTCGTCCTAAACTGGCGGGAGCAACCGTAGCCATCCGGCGCGCCACGCGTTGGCGCGCCTTCCACGACACCCATGAGCGAGGATCAACCCATGTTTCCAGAGACGCTGAAGGCCGGCTACCGCTCCTTCATCGACGGACGCCTAACTGACGAGGCCAAGCGCTACGCCAAGCTCGCCGAGGGCCAGAGCCCCGAGGTCCTGATGATCAGCTGCTGCGACAGCCGCGTCTCGCCGGAGGTGATCTTCGATACCGGACCGGGTGAACTCTTCGTGATCCGCAACGTCGCCAACATCGTCCCCCCGCACGAGACCGGCGGCGATTATCACGGCACTTCGGCGGCGATCGAGTTCGCGGTGGAGGGCCTGGAGGTCAAGCACATCGTGGTGCTGGGGCACGCCACCTGCGGCGGCATCAAGGCCTACGCCAACCCCGCCAAGCCCCTCTCGAAAGGTGACTTCATCGGCAAGTGGGTCTCCCTGGTCGAGCCCGCCGCCAGCAAGGCCGGCGACACGGAGGCCCCGGACTACCTGACCCGCCTCGAATACGCGATGGTCGCGCAGAGCCTCGAGAACCTGATGACATTCCCGTTCGTGCGCAAACGTGTGGAAGGCGGGCAGCTGACCCTGCACGGGGCCCACTTCGGCATCGCACGCGGTGAATTGCTCCTGCGCGACCCCGAGACCGGCGCGTTCAAACCCGCTATCGACCAGGCGGGACGCAGCCTGAGCCCGGCTTCGATGATCGGCTGCGCCGAGGCTTAAGCCCGCCCTGGAACGAAAAAGGACGCCAGGCCCCGAGGCTTGGCGTCCTTCTCGATCGTCGCACCACGCCGGGCGATGAAGCCCGACGTGGTGCTGGCACGGTTCAGCGGGCGCCCGGAAGGCTCTGCGCCATCTGGTAATGGGCCTGCAGGACCGGCAGGGCCTGCTCCGCATGGGCGCGCAGGGCCGGGTTCGGGCCCGAAGCGGCGTAGGAGCGGAACATGCCAATGGTCATTTCGTGCGACTGGACCTGCATGCGGCCGTAGAGACGGTCGAAGCGCGGACCGGCGGGCGTCTGCGACAGCTCGGCGAGCATGGCCTGCTGCTGCGGGTTCGGCTGGATGATGGTGGTGCCGGCCGTGGTGTCCACGTCGCCGCGCAGGGCCTGGCTGCCCGTCGCCGCGCCGCGGGCCGCGCCCGAACCGATCCCCTCGACGCCCCCGATGGGACCGCCGCTCAGAGTGCCGCCCACTGCGCCGGCGGCAGCGCCCGTGGCCGCACCGACCGCACCACCCGCGACCGCGAGCGGGGCGGTGATCAGGCCACCGAGACCCTCGTTGCCACGCACCGCGGCGTAGTTGTTCTCGCCACCGGCCAGCGCGACGTTGGCGGCGCGGTGGTCACGGATCGCATCGCGGGCGAAGCGCAGCACCTGCGGGTTGCGGCTCTTGTTGATCGCAATCTGGCTCGACTGAATCTCGAAGGCGTTGGCCTGCATGGCGTCCATACGGAAATCGCCCATGCTCTGCGCGAAGGCGGGAGCGGACAGGGCGGTCATCAGGGCGGTGAGAGCGAGAGTTTTCTTGATCATGTGTTCCTCAAATCCGGCGAGACAGTGCAGCTCGAACGCGCCAAGGCTATTTCTTCCCGACGCGAAGCCCGCCTGTCACGATTGGGGGGCCAACGAGGAAGTTCCGAAGGGGTTCCCAACTTGGACAAAGTCTTTTCTGAGCTTTTTCCAAAAGCGACTGACCTTTGAAATGGCCAAGCTTATCGATCGATTAGTCGGTGTGCCGTGCCTCTTGGTTTGGCGACGCAGAGGCCTCGGGAAAACTTCAGGCGGCCTCGGCCATCCTGTTTTCCGGGACCGCGTTTCGCACTAGCTTGGGCCCATCGTGTCGCTGCGAGGAAGGCTCCCAATGAAGACCCTGCTCGTTCCCGTCGCGTCCCACGACGCCCTGCCCTCGGTCTTCGAGACCGCGATCCTCACCGCCCGCCGGTTCGGCAGCCTCATCGAGGGCGTCTCCCTGCGGCCGGCCCTGGCCGAGTACGTTCCCGTCGACATGGTCGGCGGCATGACCTGGCTCCGTGACGAGGAGGCCGACAAGGTCGAGGCCGAGCGCGCCGGGCGGCAGTTCATCGACTTCATGACCCGGGCCGGCCTGCCGCTCGCGGCCGAGGGCCCGTGCAACCCGGAGGCCCTGGCCGCCGGTCCGCGCTACCGCTGGCGGGCCGACGTGCCGGCCGGCGACGGCTTCCTGGGCCAGCACGCGCGCCTGTTCACCGCCACGGTGGTGGGCCGGCCCGGCACGGAGGACGGCGCCCCGCGTATGACCACCTTCGAGACCGCCCTGTTCGAGAGCGGCCGTCCGATCCTGTTGGCGCCGCCGATCGCCCCGGCCACCCTGGGCGAGGCGATCCTGATCGCCTGGAACGGCTCCACCGAGACCGCCCGCGCCGTGGCCTTCGCAATGCCGTTCCTGCGGCAAGCCAAACGGATCCGCGTTATCAGCGTCGAGGGTGGGACGGTGCCGGGCCCGACCGCCGAGGAACTGGCCCGCGCCCTGGCCTGCGAGGGCATCGGCGCCGACTTCCGGGCCCATTCGGCCGGCCGGCGGACCCCGGGAGAGGTCTACCTCGCCGAGGCCGAAACCTTCGGGTGCGACCTCCTGATCAAGGGCGCCTACACCCAGAGCCGCCTGCGCCAGATGATCTTCGGCGGCCCGACGAGCCACCTCCTCGCCCATGCGGCGATCCCAATGCTGATGGCCCACTGATCGATCCGCATCGCGCGCAATTGACTTGCGCACGTAGAAGATCGGGAGCACCGTTCCGGCGGCCGGTTCGAACCGGTTGCCAGGAATCCTCTGCATGAAGTCGCTGACCCTTGTCCTCGCCCTGTCCGGCCTCGCTCTCGGCCTGCCGGCCATGGCCGACTCCCCCGTCGTCCGCATCCGAGGCACGATCGAGGCGGTGGACGGCACCAGCGTCACCATCAAGCCGCGCCTCGGCGCCCCGGTGCAGGTGAAGCTGGGCGACTCCGTCCGGGTCGCCACCGCCAACAGCGCCAAGATCAGCGACATCCAGACCGACAGCTACATCGGGACCGCGGCCACGCCGCAGCCGGACGGAACCCTGAAGGCTCTCGAGGTCGCGGTGTTCGCGCCGAGCATGCGCGGGACCGGCGACGGCCACTATCCGTGGGATCTCGAGAAGGAAAACACCATGACCAACGGCGCGGTGGGGGCCCTCTCGGGGACCACCGACCGAACGATCCGGGTGACCTACAAGGGCGGCGAGAAGACCATCACGGTGCCGGAGGGCGTGCCGGTCGTGGCCCTCGCCCCCGGGGATGCCAGCAAGATCAAGCCGGGCGCCCGCGTGGTCGCCTTCACCAAAGCGGATGCCGGCGGCGTCGCGGTGGCCGACCGGATGATCGTGGGCGAGAACGGCACCGTCCCGCCGATGTGAGCGGAGGCGCAGCCAGCCCCATCGCCTGAAGACGCCCGGAACACCGGGTGGGGCGGGCGCCCCGCGCCCGCCCTCCAACACCTTAGGGAGAACGCCATGATGAAGACGCTGCTCACCGGCCTCACCGTCGGCCTCGCGCTCGCCGCCGCACCGGCGCGTGCCGCCGACGTGGTGCGCTACCGCGGCACCATCGAGTCGGTCGATGGTTCGACCGTCACGATCAAGCCCCGCATGGACGAGACCAAGACCGTGGTCTTCGGGGACGACACCAAGATCCTGGCCGCCAGCACGGGCCAGCTCTCCGACATCAAGTCCGAGAGCTACATCGGCACCGCCGCGATCCCCCAGCCCGACGGCACCCAGAAGGCCCTGCAGGTGACGGTGTTCGCCTCTTCCCTGCGCGGCACCGCCGACGGCCACTATCCGTGGGATCTCGGCTCCAACTCCACCATGACCAACGGTGCCATCGGCAGCCTGTCCGGCACCGAGGGCCGGACTCTGCTGGTCAAGTATCAGGGCGGCGAGAAGAAGGTCGTGGTGCCGCAGGACGTGCCCGTGACCCTGGTCGATCCGGGCGAGAAGAGCATCGTGGTTCCGGGCGCCAAGGTGGTGGCCTTCACCAAGGCGGGCGCGGACGGCAAGCTCAACGCCGCCGTCCTGATCGTCGGCCGCAACGGCACCGTCCCGTCGATGTGATCCCCTCCCCGGCCCCTCCGCGATCGCGGATGGGGCCGGGATTTCCATCCCCAAATCTCGAGGTCCCGTTGGCGATCGTCCCCGAAACACCGTCGCGCCTCGTGGTGATCCACCCGCTCGTGGTGCGGATCACCCACTGGATCAACGCCGTCTCGGTGTTCTGCATGCTGTTCAGCGGCTGGGCGATCTACAACGCCTCGCCGCTCTTTCCCTTCGTATTTCCCAAATGGGCCACTCTCGGCGGCTGGCTCGGCGGCGCCCTCGCCTGGCACTTCGCCGCGATGTGGCTCTTCGCCCTCAACGGCCTCGCCTACCTCGCCTACGGACTCCTGGCCCGGCACTTCGCCACCAGCTTCCTGCCCCTGAGCCCGGGCGCGATCTGGCGCGACGCCCGCGCGGCCTTACGACTGCGGTTGAGCCACCGGATCGGGCGCTACAACGCCGTCCAACGCCTCGCCTACCTGATCGCCATCGTGCTCGGCCTCCTCCTCGTCGCCTCCGGCTGCGCCCTGTGGAAGCCCGTGCAGTGGCAGACCCTGGCCAACCTGTTCGGTGGTTATGAATGGGCGCGGCGGGTCCATTTCGGCGCCATGGCGGGTCTCGCCGGCTTCATCCTCCTGCACCTCGCCCTCGTGGTCATCGTGCCGAGCACGCTGCTGGCGATGATCACCGGGCGTGCCCGCATCACCGAGGAGACCTCCGCCTGATGTCCCGCGATCCCGAAACCGCCGCCCGCCTGAAGGCCCTGCGCAGGGACATCGCCCCGGACCTCGCCAGCCTGGAACGACGCATGCTCCTGCGGGGCAGCCTCTCGGTCGGCGCCCTGACGCTCCTGTCCGGCTGCGATCTCTCCACGGGGAGCAACGGCACCCTGGCCGACCGGGTGCTCTGGGCGATGTCGCGGGCCAACGACCGGGTCCAGCAATGGCTGTTCGACCCCACGACCCTGGCCCCCACCTACCCGGCCTCGATGATCGATACGCCGTTCCGCTTCAACGCCTTCTACCCGCCGGACAACATCCCGGAGATCGACGAGTCGACTTGGACGCTCGAGGTCTCCGGCCGGGTCGCCGACAAGACGCCCTGGACGCTGGCGAAGCTGCGCGCCCTGCCGCAGGAGAGCCAGATCACCCGGCACATCTGCATCGAGGGCTGGAGCCAGATCGGGCAGTGGAGCGGCGTGCCGCTGCGAACCTTCCTGGAACGGAGCGGCGCCGACCTGACCGCCAAGTATGTCGGCTTCAAATGTGCCGACCGCTATTACGGCAGCCTCGACATGCCGAGCGCCCTGCATCCCCAGACGATCCTGGCCCTCGATTTCGCCGGCCAGCCTCTCGCGCCCGAGTACGGCTATCCGCTCCGCGTCCGGGTGCCGACGAAGCTCGGCT
Source organism: Methylobacterium sp. Leaf111 (assembly GCF_001423285.1). Lineage (NCBI taxonomy): Bacteria > Pseudomonadati > Pseudomonadota > Alphaproteobacteria > Hyphomicrobiales > Methylobacteriaceae > Methylobacterium > Methylobacterium sp. Leaf111. The sequence goes on from NZ_LMNE01000001.1 coordinate 752,628, forward strand.
TCAAGAGCCCGAAGCACATCGCGGCGATCTTCGTGACCAACGATTATCCAGGCGGCTACTGGGAGGACCAGGGCTACAATTGGTTCAGCGGGATCTGAAGCCGGCCCTCGCATCGGCCACGGTTGCGCGCTACATCGCAGCGGCATGGAACCCGACTTCGCCCTCGACTCGCAGCTCGCCGCCGACACCGTGCACGTGGGCGACCTCGCCCTCTGCAGCGTCCTCCTCATGGACGATGCCCGCTTCCCCTGGCTGATCCTGGTGCCGCGCCGGGCCGGCGCCAGCGAGATCACGGACCTCGCGCCGGAGGATGCCCGAAGCCTGATGGATGAGATGCGGATCGCTACCGGGGTGATGCTGGCGCTGGCCAAGCCCGACAAGGTCAATGTCGCGGCCCTCGGCAACGTGGTGGCCCAACTCCATGTCCACGTGATCGGGCGCTTCCACTCCGATCCGGCCTGGCCGAAGCCCATTTGGGGCATCGGCACCGCGACCCCCTACCCGCACCATGCCCGCGCCCAGATGATCGAGCGCATCGGCGCCCTGTTCGCGGCGGCCTGAGGCGATGGTCGATGCCTCGGGCCAGCTCGGCTACGTCCACAGCCGCCTCGTGCGCCACTCCGCCGAGAGCGCGTCCGCGATCCCCGACCTCGACGCGCCCGGCGCGCGGATCCTCGTCCTGGCCGGCGACCGCGTCGTACTGGCCGGCGACACGGCACTCCTGACGCCGGAGGCGGCCGCCCGGACGGGCCCGCGCAGCCTGACGCTCTATCTCGGCCGCCTGGACGGCGACCCGGTCTTCGCCGCCGCCGTTCCGGCGGAGCTGGCCGAGGGCCTCGAGGCCGATCCGGGATTCCGGACCAACGACCTGCGCAGCCTCGCCGGCGAGGGCCGGATCGCGCCCCATGAACTCGGGCTCCTCGCCACGGCGAAGTCGCTGCTCGGCTGGCATGCGCGTCACGGCTTCTGCGCCCAGTGCGGAGCGCCGACGACCCTCGCGGCCGGCGGCTACCGCCGCGAATGCACGGCCTGCGGGACGCATCACTTTCCCCGCACCGACCCCGTGGTGATCATGCTGATCACCCGGAGCGATGCCTGCCTGCTCGGGCGCTCGCCGCGTTTCCATGAGGGCATGTATTCCTGCCTCGCCGGCTTCCTGGAGCCCGGCGAGACCGTCGAGGACGCCGTGCGGCGCGAGACCTTCGAGGAGGTCGGCCTGACCATCGGCGCGGTGCGCTACCACGCCTCGCAGCCCTGGCCATTCCCGTCCTCGCTGATGATCGGCTGCGTGGCCGAGAGCCTCGACGCGACCATCACCCTCGATCCAGAGGAACTCGCCGACGCGCAATGGTTCTCGCGGGACACCGTCGCGGCGATGCTCGAGGGCCGCCATCCCGACGGCCTGACCACGCCGCCCCCCCTGGCGATCGCCAACCTCTTGATGCGGGCCTTCGTCGAAGGGCGGGCCTGAGGCCCCGCCCCGGCCGGCTCATCCCAGGACGCGGATCGGCGCCCCATCGAGGAAAGCACGGATATCCTCCACGATCTCGGGGAAATAGGTGCGGTAGTTCCGCTCGGTCACGTAGCCGAGATGCGGCGTCGCCAGCACGTTGGGCAGGGTGCGCCAGGGCGAATCCGGCGGCAGCGGTTCAGTCTCGAAGACGTCGAGGCCGGCACCGGCGATCCGGTTCTCGGTGAGGGCGGCCAGGAGGGCGGCCTCGTCCACGATCGCGGCGCGGGAGGTGTTGATCAGGAACGCCTCGGGCCGCATCCGGCGCAGGGCCGCGTCGTCGACGAGGCCGCGGGTGCGGGCGCCGAGGACGAGGTGGATCGAGACCACGTCGCTCGCCGCCAGCAGCGCCGCCAGCGAGGGCGCGAGGGCCACGCCCTCGGCCGCGGCCCGCTCGGCCGTGAGATGGGGACTCCAGGCGCTGACCTCCATGCCGAAGGCCTGGCCGATCCGGGCGACCCGGGCACCCGTCTTGCCGAGACCGACGAGGCCGAGACGGCGGCCGGCCAGGTCGCTGCCGACGCTCGACTGCCAGGGTCCGCCCGTCCGCAGGGCCTGCACCTCCGGCACGAGGTGGCGGGCGAGCCCGAGGATCAGCGCCCAGGTCAGCTCCACCGGCGGCTCGGGGTGGCTGGCGGTGCCGCAGACCGTGACGCCGTGCGCCCGCGCGGCGGCCAGATCGATCGAGGCGTTGCGCATGCCGCTGGTGAGGAGGAGCTTCAGCTTCGGCAGCTGCGCGAAGAGGTCGGCCGGGAACGGCGTGCGCTCGCGCATCATCACGACGATCTCGCAGTCCCGGATCGCGTCGACCAGCGCCTCCCGCGACGCGAAGGTGGTCCGCAGGTCGCGCAGGGTGAGGCGGTCCGACAGCCCAGACCAGTCGGCCATGGTGGGGCCGACGCCCTGGTAATCGTCGAGGATCGCACAAGTGAGCATGGGACATCCTGTCAGGGGAGGACCGGGCTAACGCACAGCGAACAGCTTGGCCAGCCGCCCTCGAGACTTTGACTCCGCGACGCGAAACCGGCACCCCGGGATCCGAAACGATCACGATTCGTTCTCGACTGCAGACGGGTGCAGCGGAGCCGGGAGGAAGATGGGGTCGATATTCGAACCGCCCGCTTATGCCGAGCTCGCCGTCACCACGAACTTCTCCTTCCTGCGCGGGGCCTCGCATCCCGGCGAGATGGTGGGGCAGGCCGCCGAACTCGGGCTCCACGCCATCGGCATCGCCGACCGCAACACCCTGGCGGGCGTGGTGCGGGGCCATGCCGAGGCGAAACGGCGTGCCGCCGCCGGCGAGCCCGGCATCCGCTTCCTGCCCGGCGTGCGCCTCGTGACCGAGGAGGGCTTCGAGGTCGTGGCCTACCCGATGGACCGGGCCGCCTATGGCCGCCTGTGCCGGCTGCTGACCCTCGGCAACCGCCGCTCCGAGAAGGGCCAGTGCCGGTTCGATTTTTCGGAGCTCCTGGCTGCCAGCGAAGGCCAGATGCTCATCGCGGTTCCGCCGGAGCGGCTCGGCGAGGACGACCCCTTCCTCGGCCATGTCCGACAGCTCGCCGCCGAGGCCCCCGGCCGGGTCACCCTGGCGGGGAGCCACCGCCGGCGCGGCGACGAGCGTCGCCGCCTCGGCCGCCTGGCCGCCTGGGGCGAACGCCTGGGCGCCCCCCTGGTGGCGGTCTCGGACGCGCTCTACCACCACCCGGACCGGCGTCCCCTGCAGGACATCGTCGCCTGCATCCGCGAGGGCTGCACCCTGGCGGCTGCGGGCTATCGCCTGGAGGCCAATGCGGAGCGCCACCTGCGGCCGGCGGCCGAGATGGCGCGCCTCTTCGCCGATCATCCCGAGGCCCTGGCCCGCACGATCGAGATCGCGGAGACCTGCAGCTTCTCCCTCGACGAACTGACCTACGAATACCCCGACGAGCCGGTGCCGCCGGGTTTCACCGCACAGGGCTATCTGACCGACCAGGTGATGAAGCGCGCCCAATGGCGCTATCCCGACGGCATTCCCGAACAAATCGTGAACACGATCCAGGATGAGCTGCGGCTCATCGAGAAGATGAACTACGCGCGCTACTTCCTCACCCTGTTCGACATCGTCGAGTTCGCGCGCAAGCGGGGCATCCTGTGCCAGGGGCGCGGCTCGGCGGCCAATTCCGTGGTCTGCTACTGCCTCGGCATCACGGCGGTCGACCCCACCGAGATCCGGCTGCTGTTCGCCCGCTTCATCTCGGAGAACCGGGCGGAGCCCCCCGACATCGACGTCGACTTCGAGCACGAGCGCCGCGAGGAGGTGATCCAGTACCTCTACGACCGCTACGGCCGCGACAGGGCCGCGATCTGCGCCACGGTGATCCACTACCGCCCGCGCAGTGCCATCCGGGAGGTCGGCAAGGTCCTCGGGCTGCCCCCCGACATCACCGGCGTGATGGCCGACACGGTTTGGGGCTCCTGGGGCAAGGACCTGCCCGACGCGCATATCCGGCAGGCCGGGCTCGACCCGGACAATCCGCGGATCCGGCAGGCGCTGGAACTCGCCCACGCGCTGATCGGCTTCCCGCGCCACCTGTCGCAGCATGTGGGCGGCTTCGTACTGACGCGCGGACGCCTCGACGAGACCGTGCCGGTGGGCAACGCCGCCATGGCGGACCGCACCTTCATCGAATGGGACAAGGACGACATCGACGTCCTCGGCCTGATGAAGGTCGACGTGCTGGCGCTCGGCATGCTGAGCTGCCTGCGCCGGGGCGTGGATTTCCTGGCACGCGATTACGGGCACGACTATCCGACGCTGGCCGACCTGCCGCGCGCGGACGAAGCCACCTACGCGATGCTGGCCAGGGCCGATTCGGTGGGCGTGTTCCAGGTCGAGAGCCGGGCGCAGATGTCGATGCTCCCGCGCCTGAAGCCGCGGGAATTCTACGACCTCGTGGTGCAGGTGGCGATCGTCCGGCCGGGGCCGATCCAGGGCGACATGGTCCACCCGTACCTGCGCCGCCGCCAGGGGATCGAACCGGTCGAATACCCCTCCCCCCATCCCGATCACGGGCCGGCGAACGAACTCGAGAGCGTGCTCAAGCGGACCTATGGCGTGCCCCTGTTCCAGGAGCACGCCATGCAGATCGCCATCACCGCCGCCGGCTTCGAGCCGCACGAGGCCGACGGCCTGCGCCGGGCCATGGCCACCTTCCGGCACAACGGCCAGATCGTGAACTTCCGCACCAAGTTCGTTGAGGGCATGGTGACGCGCGGCTACCCGCGCGACTTCACCGAACGCTGCTTCAAGCAGATCGAGGGCTTCTCCACCTACGGCTTCCCCGAGAGCCATGCGGCGAGCTTCGCCCTGCTGGTCTACGCCTCGGCCTGGATGAAGTGCCGGCATCCCGACGTCTTCCTCGCCGCGATCCTCAACTCCCAGCCGATGGGCTTCTACCAGCCGGCGCAGCTCGTGCGCGACGCTCGCGCCCACGGGGTCGAGGTGCGCGGCGTCGACGTCAATGCGAGCGATTGGGACTGCACCCTCGAACCGGCCCTGGAGCCCCCGCCCCCCGGCGTCCCGCGGCGCTTCGCCGTGCGCCTCGGCCTGCGCCAGGTGAGCGGGGTGCCGCAGGCCGCCATGCACCGCCTCGTGGCTCTGCGGGGCAACGGCTATGCCAGCATCGAGGGCCTGCAGGCGGCCCTCGCCCTGCCCCGCAATGCCCTGGAGCGGCTGGCGGAGGCGGATGCGTTCCGCTCCCTCGATCTCGACCGGCGGGCCGCCCTCTGGGCGGTGCGGACCCTGGAGGGCACCTCCGCCCGCAAGGCGGCCCTGCGGACCGACGGCGACCGGCGGGCGCATCTCCTCGACACGCCGATGCCGCTCTTCGCCTTCCATGCCGATGACGGGCTGTTCCGGGCCGAACCCGCCGTGGCCCTGCCCGCCCTGGCGGCCTCGGAGCACGTGGCGGAGGACTACGCCGCCACCGGCCTCTCCCTGAAGGGCCACCCGGTGGCGTTCTTCCGGACGCGGCTCGCCCGGATCGGCGCGATCCCGGCTCGCGACCACCATGACGGGTCCCGCGTGGCGAACAATGCCCGCGTCACCGTGGCGGGGCTCGTCCTCACCCGGCAGCGGCCGGGCACGGCGCGCGGGACGGTGTTCCTGACCCTGGAGGACGAGACCGGGATCGCCAACGTCATCGTCTGGCGCGACGTGTTCGAGGCCAACCGCGCGACCGCCATGGGCGCCCGCTTCCTGGCGGTGCGCGGCCGGGTGCAGCGCCAGGGCCTCGTGGTGCACCTCCTGGCCGAACAGTTCCGCGACCTCTCGTCCGCCTTGCGCGACCTGCGCACCGGCGGCCTGCGGCTACCGCCCGAGACCACCGACTTCGGCGCCCCGGAGGATCGACGAATTTACCGCAGCCGCGATTTTCATTGAGGCCGAATCGCGACTACGGGCCGAACCCGCTGGCCACTCGGCCTGCCCAAGACTAGAGCTGTTCCAAACCTCGACGAGACCCACGACGCTGCCCCACTCATCGACACACGCCCCCTGGTGGAAAGGCTGGCAGGTCGTGCATGCGACCGAGCGCCTGCGCGCGCGCGCGTGGCTGGGCGAGGGGGCCGCCCTGACCGCTTCGGCCCTCGCCCTCGGCCTGCGCTTCGCCCTCGACGACATCCTGCCGCCGGGCTTTCCCTACCTGACGTTCTTCCCGGCCGTGATCCTCACGACCTTCTTCTTCGGCCTGCGGCCCGGCATCACCTGCGCGGCCCTGAGCGGCTTCGCCGCCTGGTACTTCTTCATCCCACCTGCCAGCACCTTCCTCATCGACGGGCCGACCGCCCTGGCCCTGTGCTTCTACGTGTTCATCGTCGCGGTCGACATCGCGCTGATCCACGTCATGCACCGGGCGGGCGAGCGGCTGCGCACCGAACGGCAGGTCTCGGCGGGGCTCTACGAGCAGCAGCGCACGATGTTCCAGGAGCTGCAGCACCGGGTCGCCAACAACATGCAGTTCGTGGCCGCCCTGCTGACCCTGCAGAAGCGCAAGGTCGGCAACGATCCGAAGGCGGCGCTCACCGCCCTCGACGAGGCCCGGGTGCGGCTGGAGACGATCTCGCGGATCCATCGGCGCCTGTACGACCCGAGCAGCATCGAGCGCCCGGTGGGGCAGTACCTCAAGGAACTCTGCACCGATCTCCTCGACGCCACGGGCGCCCAGAACATCGTCTGCCTCGTCGACACGCCGCCCCTGCGGTTCGATCTCACCCAGCTCACCACCCTGTCGCTCCTCGTGGTCGAGGTGGTGACCAACGCTCTGAAGCACGCCTTCCCGGACGGGCGGCGGGGCACCATCACGATCCAGCTCGAGCAACTCGATGCGGAGCGCCTGCAACTCGTCATCGCCGATGACGGGCGCGGCATGCCCGCGGATTTCGACCCGGACGCCACGCGCAGCCTCGGCTTCCGCATCGCACAGGGCCTCGCCGGACAGCTCGGCGGCCAGCTCACCTACAGCAACGAGGGCGGCACGGTGGTCCGCCTCGCCTTCACGCCCTGAGGGGCCTCACCTCCCCGGACAGCCCGACCATGCGATTGCGCAGCGCCCTCCTGCCCCTCCTTCTCGGCGCGAGCCTGCTCGGCCCCGGCCTCGCATGGGCCGACGCGTGCGACGACCTCGCCGCCCGGATCGCCAGCGCCATGGGTGGAAAGGTCGGCCGGCGCACCGGCCCCAGCATCGACCTGCGGGTCCCCGGCGGCCTGAAGCTCGACCTGACCTGCCGGGCGGAGCCCATCGTGCAGGCCGCCTCCTCCGACCCGACGCCCTCGGCCGCCTACTTCGCCGATCTCGCCCTGGCGGCCGAGATCGTGGTCGGCGAGGGTGCCGGTGCGGTCCAGGCCGCCATCGCCACGGCGCACGCCACCGCCCTGAAGGAGCGGCGCAAATCCTTCATCCAGCAGAACGGCTGGTCGGCGAGCTGCTACACCGACGCCAGCGGCTCGATCCGCACCCTGTGCTCGGTGGGACGGATCCCGCCGGGTTAGGAGGCTCCTTCTCCGGATGCGCGGATCACCCTGGATCCGCGCCCCGTCGCAGCTCCGAAAGGATCAGTACTCGATCACGTCTTCCAGGGCGTAGTGCTTCACCGTCTTCCGGTTGGCGATGAGCTCGTCGATGGTCGGCTCGCCCTTCATGGCGCGGCTGATCGCGAGCTTCGTCGCCTCGTAATTCGTCCGGTAGAGATCCTTGCGGTCGACGTCCGGGTCGGATCCGCAGCGCTCGTCCAGCCAGATCATGATGATCATGCAAAGCTCGTCGAGCCCGTCCTTGGGCAGGACGCCCTCGATCACGCAGTCGATGATGGCGTCCCCCGTGGCGGCCTGGACGACACCGCCGAGCAATTCGGCATACTCGGCCGTATGAATCGTGACCTTCGTGGTCATCATCGTGGCCGGGCGTACGAGCTGGTTGAGATCGCGCACCACGAACATCCGGGTGTGGCCCTGGACCTGGCCCATCATGCCGGCGAAGGCCTGGCCCACCGGGCCGCGGGTGGAACCGATCAGCACCTCCGGCATCGCGTCGGTGTACTGCCCTTCCGCCGCGAGCACGGTCGCCTCGCCGGTACGGAACCAGATCTCGGACATGGGGTCTTCCTTCCCTGAATGATCGCCGTGCCCGGGGGCCGGGATGGGTCGGGGCGCACAAACACCAGAGGGCGGCACGGCGTCAATCGCGGGGCGGATCTTCCGGCCCCTGGCCTCACGCCATCGGATCGGTCATGCAGGATCAGTCATGCAGGATCGGTTATGCAAGATCGGCTATGCAGGACCGCCGGCGACCGGGAGGGTCGAGGGCACGGGAGAGGCGCAAAGCCCATGAGCGGAGAACGGGACTGGAGCATCGCGGTGGCGGCCGCGCCTGATGGTGTCCGGGTCGAGATCGGCCTGCCCGGTACGAACGGCGCCCCGGTCACGGCAATCCTCGCCCTCGACCGCGAGGAGGCCCGAACCCTGGCGCGGGCGCTGCTGGCGGCATCGGGCGACGCGATGGAGCGGACGTTTCCCCGCGCCTCGGGCTCCGGGGAACGCTAGAGACCGACGCGGTTGCTGCGGCCCGGCAGGGTCTGCACCTTGGCGTCGCGGGGCTCGATCGGCGCCGCGCAGGTGTAGGTGAACTCGGTCTGCAGGTCGGTGAACACGGTCTCGCCGCGGACCCGGCAATCCTCGCGCCCCGTCTCGTTCAGGTAGGTGCGCGCCGCATCGCGGAAGCGCTTGACCCGGGTCAGGGCCGGATCGCCGCCGGCGAACGCATCGTCGATGCCGCAGCCGGTGGTCTCGCGCAGGGCGTTGGAGACGATCAGCATCTTGCGGACCCGGCGCTGGTCGTAGACCTCGTAGGGGTCCTTGCAGCCGATGGTGACGACCTGGGGCGTCAGGCTGACATAGGTCTTGGAGATGTAGGCGAAGCCGGTGCAGCCCGAGGCGATCAGCCCGAGCGCGACGGTGGCGACGAGGGAGCCGGTGAGCCGGTACACGATTCAGACGCCCTTCGCTGGTCTCGGGCCATGGTCGGTCCGGATCGGCATTGAAGCGCAGGCGCGCCCACGGTCAAGCCTCCGCCGGCCACATCCCGGTGTGATTCGATCCCGCCCCGGCTTCCGGGACGGGATCGCCCATCCTACTCGGCGGCGGCCGCGAGGTAGCGGGCCGGATCGTAGTTCAGGATCGGGCCGAGCCAGCGCTCGACCTCGCGCACATCCATGTCCTTGCGGACGGCATAGTCCTCGACCTGGTCGCGCTCCACCTTGGCGACGCCGAAGTAATGCGCCTCCGGATGGGCGATGTAGAGGCCCGAGACCGAGGAGCCCGGCCACATGGCGTAGGACTCGGTGAGCTTCACGCCGATGCGCGATTCCGCCTTGAGGAGATCGAACAGCGTGACCTTCTCGGTGTGGTCGGGCTGCGAGGGATAGCCGGGCGCGGGACGGATACCGGCATATTCCTCGCGCACGAGGTCTGCCGGCGTGAAGGTCTCGTCGGCGGCGTAGCCCCAGAACTCGCGGCGGACCCGCTCGTGCATGCGCTCGGCCAACGCCTCGGCGATGCGGTCGGCGAGCGCCTTGACCAGGATCGAGCGATAATCGTCGTTGGCCCGCTCGAAGCGCTCGGCGATGCGCACCTCCTCCAGGCCCGCCGTGACGACGAAGCCGCCGACATAGTCGGCGATCCCCGTCTCGGCCGGCGCGACGAAGTCGGACAGGCAGGTGTTGGCGCGCCCGTCGCGCTTCGTCAGCTGCTGGCGCAGGCCGAAGAAGGTCGCGAGGGTCTCCGAGCGGCTCTCGCCGGTGAACAGCGTGATGTCGTCGCCCAGGCTGTTCGCCGGCCAGAAGCCGATGATCGCCTTCGGGTTGAACCAGCGCTCGGAGACGATCTGGGCCAGCATCTCCTGGGCGTCGTCGAACAGGGCCTTGGCGGCCGGCCCCTGGTTGGGATCCTCGAAGATCGCCGGGTAGCGGCCCTTGAACTCGTAGGTCTGCAGGAACGGCGTCCAGTCGATGTAGGGCACGAGGTCCGCGACCTCGTAGGAGCTGTAGACCCGCACGCCGGTGAAGCTCGGCTTCTTCGGCTGGTAGCCCGACCAGTCGATCCGGAACGGGTTGGCGCGGGCTTTCGCCAGCGGTAGGCGCTGCTTGTCGAGCTCCGAGCGGGCATGGGCGTCCGAGACCTTGCGGTACTCGGCGCGGATGTTGGCGATGGTCGAATCCCGCGTCTCCTTGGAGAGCAGGCTGGAGACCACGCCGACGGCGCGGCTCGCATCGGTGACGTAGACGGTCTGGCCGCGGTTGTAGGAGGGATGGATCTTCACCGCCGTGTGGACGCGGCTCGTGGTGGCGCCGCCGATGAGGAGCGGCACGTCGAAGCCCTCGCGCTCCATCTCGGCCGCGACGTGCACCATCTCGTCCAGCGACGGGGTGATGAGGCCGGACAGGCCGACGATGTCGACGTTCTCGCGCTTGGCGACGTCGAGGATCTTGGCCGCCGGCACCATCACGCCAAGGTCGATGATCTCGTAGTTGTTGCAGGCGAGCACGACGCCGACGATGTTCTTGCCGATGTCGTGGACATCGCCCTTCACGGTCGCCATCAGGATCTTGCCGGCGGCCTGGCGCTTGCCGTCGCCGCCGTTGGCGAGCTTCTCCGCCTCCATGAAGGGCTCGAGATAGGCGACCGCCTGCTTCATCACGCGGGCCGACTTCACCACCTGCGGCAGGAACATCTTGCCCGAGCCGAACAGGTCGCCCACCACGTTCATGCCGGCCATGAGCGGGCCCTCGATGACGTGGAGCGGACGCTCCACCCCGAGGCGGGCCTCCTCCGTGTCGGCGACGATGTATTCGGTGATCCCGTTGACGAGCGCGTGCTCAATGCGCTTCTCGACAGGCGCCTCGCGCCAGGACAGGTCGGCGGTCTTGGCCTGGACGCCGCCGCCGGACTTGAAGCGTTCGGCCGCCTCCAGCAGGCGATCGGTGGCGTCGTCGCGCCGGTTGAGGACGACGTCCTCGCAGAGTTCGCGCAGCTCGGGCGGCAGCTCGTCGTAGATCGCGAGCTGGCCGGCATTCACGATGCCCATGTCCATGCCGACCTGGATCGCATGGTAAAGGAACACCGCGTGCATGGCCTCGCGCACCGGCTCGTTGCCGCGGAAGGCGAAGCTGAGGTTCGAGATGCCGCCCGAGATGTGGGCGTGGGGTAGGGTCTCGCGGATGGTCTTGGTCGCCTCGATGAAGGCGACGCCGTAGCCGTTGTGCTCCTCGATGCCGGTGGCGACGGCGAACACGTTCGGGTCGAAGATGATGTCTTCCGGCGGGAAGCCGACCTCTTCGGTCAGGACCCTGTAGGCCTTGGTGCAGATCTCGACCTTGCGCTCCAGCGTGTCGGCCTGGCCCTGCTCGTCGAAGGCCATCACCACGATCGCCGCGCCGTAGGAGCGGCACACCCGGGCGTCGTGGACGAACTTCTCGACGCCCTCCTTCATGGAGATCGAGTTCACGATCGCCTTGCCCTGGACGCACTTGAGCCCGGCCTCGATGACGTGGAACTTCGAGGAATCGATCATCACCGGCACGCGGGCGATGTCGGGCTCGGCGGCGACGAGGTTGAGAAACTCCACCATCGCCTTCTCGGAGTCCAGCAGACCCTCGTCCATGTTGACGTCGATGATGCTGGCGCCCGCCGCCACCTGGTCGCGGGCGACGTCGAGAGCGGCGGCGTAGTCGCCGGCGGTGATGAGCTTCCTGAACTTGGCCGAGCCGGTGACGTTGGTGCGCTCGCCGACGTTCACGAAGGGGATCTCCTTCGTCAGCGTGAACGGCTCCAGGCCCGACAGGCGCATCAGGCGCGGCACTTCGGGAATGGCGCGGGGCTTCACGCCCTCTACGGCCCGCGCGATGGCGCGGATGTGGTCCGGCGTGGTGCCGCAGCAGCCGCCGACCATGTTGACGAGGCCGGCGGTGGCGAACTCGCCCACCAGCTTGCCCATGGCCTCGGGGCTCTCGTCGTAGAGGCCGAACTCGTTGGGCAGGCCGGCATTCGGGTAGGCGCAGACCAGGGTGTCGGCGATGCGCGACAGCTCCGAGATGTGTCCGCGCATCTCCTTGGCGCCCAGCGCGCAGTTCAGCCCGATGGTGAGCGGGCCGGCGTGGCGGAGCGCGTTCCAGAATGCCTCCGGGGTCTGGCCCGAGAGGGTGCGGCCGGAAAGGTCGGTGATCGTACCCGAGATCATGATCGGCAGGACCATGCCCCGTTCCTCGAACACCGCCCAGGCGGCGGCGACCGCCGCTTTGGCGTTCAGCGTGTCGAAGATGGTCTCGATCAGGATGAGCTCGGCGCCGCCATCCATCAGGCCGCGCACCTGCTCCTCGTAGGCCTGTTTGACCTGGTCGAAGGTCACGGCCCGGTAGCCGGGATTGTTGACGTCCGGCGAGATCGACAGGGTGCGGTTGGTCGGGCCGATGGCGCCGGCCACGAAGCGGCGGCGGCCGTCTTGGCGCTCGGCGAGCTGGGCGGCCTCGCGGGCAAGGCGCGCGCCTTGCGCGTTCAGCTCGTGGATGATCGATTCCATGCCGTAATCGGCCTGGGCGATCGTGGTGCCCGAGAAGGTGTTGGTCTCGCAGACGTCGGCCCCGGCCAGGAAGTAATCGAGGTGGATCTGCCGGATCGCGTCGGGCTGGGTCAGGATCAGGAGGTCGTTGTTGCCCTTCTGGTCGTGCGCATGGTCGCCGAAGCGGTCACCGCGGAAGTCCGCCTCGCCGTAGCCCAGGCGCTGGATCACAGTTCCCATCGCCCCGTCGAGGACGAGGATTTTCTCGCCCGCGCGCTGGCGCAGGGCGGCTTCGATCTCTTTTCCGTCGACGGGGCGCAGGTCGGTCATGGGTTTCTCACGCGTCGTTCCGGGACCGCGGCGCGGCACCCGGAACCCGGAACCGCGACGGGTCCGGACAGTGAAGTTCGACAGGGTCGGCGTGTCGGATCCCGGACTCGCCTTCGGCGCCCCGGGATGACGTTTGCTTATGCCGCCTTGGCGGCGACCTTGGGTGCCTGCGCCCGCAGGCCGAGCACGTGACAGATGGCGTAGACGAGGTCGGACCGGTTCATCGAGTAGAAGTGAAAGTCGTTGACGCCGTGGTCGACGAGGTCGAGCACCTGCTCGGCCGCCACCGCCGCCGCCACGAGGCGCCGGGTCTCGACGTCGTTGTCCAGCCCCTCGAACCGGGCCGCGAGCCAGTACGGCACCGAGGCGCCGGTCCGGCGGGCGAAGTTCGCCGCCTGCTTGAAGTTCTGCACCGGCAGGATGCCGGGGATGATCGGGATGTCGATGCCGGCGGCGCGCACCTTGTCGACGTAGCGCAGGTAGATGTCGTTCTCGAAGAAGAACTGCGTGATCGCCTGGTCGGCGCCGGCATCGACCTTGGCCTTCAGGGCGTCGATGTCGGCGTCGAGGGAGGAGGCCTCCGGGTGCTTCTCCGGATAGGCCGAGACCGAGACCTTGAAGTCGCCGATGCGCTTGATGCCGGCGACGAGATCGGAGGTCTGGGCGTAGCCGCCCGGATGCGGCCGGTAGGCCGTTCCGATCCCGTCCTGCGGGTCGCCGCGCAGGGCCACGATGTGGCGTACGCCGGCATCCCAGTAGGATTGCACGACGGCGTCGATCTCCTCGCGGGTGGCGTCGACGCAGGTGAGGTGGGCGGCCGGCTGGAGGCTCGTCTCCTTGACCATCCGCGCGACGGTGTTGTGGGTGCGCTCGCGGGTGGAGCCGCCCGCACCGTAGGTCACCGAGACGAATTTCGGCTGCAGCGGCGCGAGGCGCTCGATCGAGGACCAGAGGATCTTCTCCATCTCCTCGGTCTTCGGGGGGAAGAACTCGATGGAGACACGGATCGGACGATAGCTGTCGCGGCTGGCGCGATGGTGGGAGGCGGAAGGCATCGGGTCGTCCTCTCTGTCGATCGGTTCAGACGGTCGTCGATCAGGTTCGGGTGCAGGTGGAAACGGGCCGTCGCCCTCAGGCGACGGCCCGCTCCGGGATCATCTCGGGCGCGGGGGCCGCCCTCTCGGCCGCATCGGTGGCCAGCCAGAGGGTCACGGTCAACTGGTCCTCGACCTCGCCGGTGGGGGCGAGGTCCCGGGTGGTGACGGTGGGCAGGCCCGCATCGTTGAGCCAGCCCGTCACCTGCTCGGGCGCGAAGCCGAGACGGCGATGGGCCTGGGCCTCGCGCAGGAACTCGAGGTCGTGGGGGGCGAAGTCCACCACCAGCAGGCGCCCGCCGGGGGCGACGAGACGCGCGGCCTCGCGCAGGGCCCGGGTCGGATCGTCGAGGTAGTGCAGCACCTGATGGACGACGACGAGGTCGAACCCGCCGCGCCCGAAGGGCGGCGCGTGGATGTCGCCCTGGCGCAGGTCGACCCGCGACAAGCCGAGGCGTTCCAGGTTCGCCCGCGCCACCGAGAGCATCGCGTGGTTGGAATCGAGCCCGACCGCCCGGGCGGCGCGGCCCGCCAGGAGCCCGAGCATGCGCCCGGTGCCGGTGCCGAGATCGACGAGGTTCTGGATCGGCCGGTCGCCGAGCACGTCCAGGACCGCGGCCTCGACGATGGCCTCCGGCACGTGCAGCGAGCGCAGATGGTCCCATTTGGGGGCGAGACGGGCGAAGAAGGCCTGGGCGGCCTCGGCCCGCTGGGTGCGCACGGCCTCCAGGCGGGCGAAATCCTCCGAGAGCGGCGCCCGGGCGGCATCGAGCCCGGCCACCAGCGGCTCGACCAGGGAGGCCCGATCCTCCACAAGGCGGAAGAAGGCCCAGGCCCCCTCGCGGTGCCGCTCCACCAGACCCGCCTCCACGAGCAGCTTGAGATGGCGCGAGATGCGCGGCTGCGACTGGCCCAGAATGTCGGTCAAATCGGAAACCGAGAGCTCTCCGGCGGCCAGAAGTGCGAGGATGCGCAGGCGCGTCTCCTCGGCCGCCGCCCGCAGGATGGCGAGGGCGTCCGGAAACGGTAGGGCCGTGGCCGAGGAAGGTCCCGCGTTAGACATAAAGATATCTTTATGTGAAAACGAAAGCCCTGACAAGCGCCTCGGGCACCCCATTGGGATCGATCGCGCGGTCGTTCAGGGCCCGTTCCAGAGCCAGGCCGCCCCGCGGACACCGGAGGCGTCGCCGTGCCGGCTCGGGCGGATCGGCGTGTCGAACGCATCCGAGAAGACGTGCGGCGCCACGCGTTCAGGGAGGCCCGCGAGGATCTCCGGCACCCGCGAGAGGCCGCCGCCGATGACGATGACGTCCGGGTCGATCAGGTTGACCCCGTGGGCGATGCCGCGCCCGAGGCGATCCAGGTAGCGGTCGACGGTCGCCCGGGCCTCCGCGTCGCCCGCCCGCAGGGCCGCGATCACGCCCTCGCCCCGGGTCGCCGTACCGGTGCGGCGGGCGTGGTCGGCGGCCAGCGCCGGACCGGAGACCCAGGTTTCGAGGCATCCGTGCCGGCCGCAATAGCAGGCGGGGCCGGGACGCTCGTCGTCGCGGGGGGATGGCAGCGGGTTGTGGCCCCACTCGCCGGCGATCCGGTCACGTCCCGAGAGGGCACGGCCCCGAAGGGCGATCCCGGAGCCGACGCCGGTCCCCAGGATGATGGCCCAGACGACGGGCAGGCCGGCGCCGGCGCCGTCCACGGCCTCGGAGACCGCGAGGCAGTTGGCATCGTTCTCGAGACGCACCGGGCGGGCGAGACCTCGCTCGAGATCCTGCGCGAAGGGCCGGCCGTTCAGCCAGACCGAGTTCGCGTTCTTGACGAGTCCGGTCCGCGGCGAGATCGCGCCGGGCATGCCGATGCCGACCGTGCCGGGGGCTCCCGCTCGCGCCTCCAGGTCGCAGACCAGTCCCGCGATGGCCGTCAGCGTCGCGGCGTAATCGTCTCGCGGCGTGGCGATCCGCTGCTCGGCCCGCGTCGTGCCATCGGACGCGAGGGCGATCCCGGCGATCTTGGTGCCGCCGAGATCGATGCCGATGCGCAGAGGTTCGGACAGGTCCGGGTCCCGTCAGCGCGCCGCGGCCGGGATCGGGGACGCCGCCGCGGCGGTGGCGCTCGACTCCATCTCGGGTGCGTGGTCGGAGATGTCGGTGCCGATGGAAACCGGGTGCGCCATGACCTGGCGCAGCTTCTCCGTGTCGAGCTCGCCCTCCCAGCGGCTGACCACCACGGTGGCGACGCCGTTGCCGATCAGGTTCGTGATGGCGCGGCACTCCGACATGAACTTGTCGACGCCGAGGATCAGGGTCATGGCCGCCACCGGCACGGGGTTGTTGGGGATGGCGCTGAGCGTGGCCGCCAAGGTGATGAAGCCCGCGCCGGTGACGCCGGACGCGCCCTTGGAGGTCAGCATCGCCACCAGGATGATCGTGGCGTACTGGCCGAAGGACAGGTCGGCCCCCACGGCCTGGGCCAGGAACAGCGAGGCCAGGGTCATGTAGATGTTGGTGCCGTCGAGGTTGAACGAGTAGCCCGTCGGGATCACGAGGCCCACCACCGAGTCCGACGCGCCGAGGCGGCGCATCTTCGTCATCATGTGCGGCAGCACGGTCTCGGAAGACGACGTGCCGAGGACGATCAGGAGCTCGTCCTTGATGTAGGCGAGGAACTTGAAGATCGAGAATCCGGCGACCCGGGCGATGCCGCCGAGCACCAGGATCACGAACAGGAAGGCGGTGACGTAGAAGGTGCCGACGAGCCAGGCGAGGTCGATCACCTTGCCGATGCCGTACTGGCCGATGGTAAAGGCCATGGCGCCGAAGGCCCCGATGGGGGCGAGCTTCACCGCCAGGCCGATGATGCGGAAGAAAATCTGCCCGGCCGTGTCGATGGCGTGGGTGATGGCCTCGCCGCGCTGGCCCATCCCGGTGACGACGACGCCGGTGAGGATCGAAATCAGCAGCACCTGCAGCAGGTCGCCGGTGGCGAAGGCGTCGAAGAAGCTCTTCGGGATCAGCGCCATGATGTGGCCGGTCACCGAATCGTCGGCGGCCATCTTGGCGTATTTCTCCACGGCCTTGGCATCGAGCTTGGTGACGTCGGCATTGAAGCCGGCACCCGGCCTGACGACCTCGCCCACGAGAACGCCGATGAGCAGCGCGATGGTGGAGACCACCTCGAAGTAGACGAGCGCTTTCAACCCGACGCGGCCGACCTTCTTCAGGTCGCCGATCGAGGCGATGCCGTGCACGATGGTACAGAAGATGATCGGCGCGATCATCATCTTGATCAGGGCGATGAAGGCATCCCCGAGCCACTTGACCGACTTGCCCCATTCGGGCTGCAGCCAGCCGAGGAGCACGCCGAGGGCGATCGCGATCAGCACCTGGATGTAGAGCACCTTGTACCAGGGCTCCTTGACCGGACGTGGGACCGCGGCCGGTGCCGTTCCGTACGTCGTCGCCTGGGCCATGATCCCTCCCGCTGCGCTCTGCGCAACCCACCGATTGTTAATCCCGACGCTAGCCAGTTTATTCGCGTCGCTCAATCGCGGGCGGTGGGCTGCAATGACAAACCACGAGCGCTTACATGCCCTTCGCGGGAAAAGGTTCCGGCGGCGGGCAGGCAGACTGGCGCCGGGAGATCGCCAGTTTCGGCTCTCGGCGCGGATGCGGATCTTCGGCACGGGTGCGTGCCGGCGCTCGCGCGAGGGCCGGCCGCGTGGGACAGGCCTCGCCCCACGCGTCGCCGGCCGCTCGCGCCCATCGGACCGCGCCGGCGCCCGTTCCGGCCCGGATCACTCGGAGGGCGGGGCGAACCGCCCTGTCCGGCGACGGTCGCTCAGGTCTGCTGCGTGCGACGGGGACGAACGGTCCAGCGCTCGAACTCGGCGGCGATGTCGTCCTCGCCGCGCGCGGCGCCCTTCGGCTGCGGGTTGCCGAGCGCCTGCGACAGGCTCTCGATCACGTCGTCGATGCGGGAGTCGATGGCGGGCGCGCCCTCGGCGGCAGGCTCGCTCGCAGGCTCCGGCTGTGCGTGCGCATCCCCCGCCTCGGGGACCGCGGCCGCCTGCGCCTCGACCGGAGCAGGCTCCTCGGCCGGAGGAGCGGGCGCGGGTGCGGCCTCGGCGGCGACCGGTGCCGCCGCCGCGCTTCCGCCCGCGACCCGGCGCAGCGCCTTCATCATCCCGTCGCCGTCACCGGCATTGGCCTTCGGGGCGCCGTAGCGCCCGAAGCCGAAGCGCGGCTCGATCAGGTCGAGAACGGCGTCGAGGGCGGCATTGGACAGGCCGATCTCGCCGGGATGCGGCACGCCCTGCAGGGCCACCGCGTGCCGGTCGTAGCTCGGATCGCCGGTGACCTCGGGACCGAACCAGGCCGGCACCGGGAAACCTTGGCCCTCGTCGGCGCCGTCGAAGGACACGCTCACGAGGTCGAACTCGCCGGGCGCCACGTAGCGGTCGATCAGCGCCTCGCGGCCGCCGCCGAGGGCGAGCGCCGTGCGGTCATAGGCGGCCTTGCCCGAGCAGACATCCATCAGCGCATCGCCGTGCGCGCGCGGCACATCGGTGCGCTCTTCGCTGGACGTTCCGTCCGGTGCGGTGGTCACCAGGACGAGGTGGCAGGCCTGCCCGTCGACCCGGACGTAGGAGACGCGGCCGGCCTGGGGGGCGAAGTAGCCCTCTGTGATCCGGGAGCCTCCGCGCTCCTTGCGGATGAGGCGGACCAGGGCGGGGGCCACGAGAAACCGGCGTACGAGGCTCATCGACATTCTCCGCGATGTCGGTCGACCCGGCGATAGAGATCCGGGCGGACACTGACGTCAGGGCCGCCGACCTCCCGCGACGCGAGGTGGACAGACCGGCTTTCAGGTGGTTCCCCGCGCCGAGCCCGGCGGCCCTCCACGTGGAACAATGACATAGGATATGATCTGCGTTCATTCCCCGCGTAGCCGGGGCAGATCGGTTAATAATTCTCGTTCCGGACTAAGCAAAACGACGGCGAAATCAAGACCATCCCCGCCGTCGCTCCCCCTCATCCGTCGATCCGTCCCCATCGAAACCCGATCGGTCCCTCGTGTCGATGCCCGTCAGGCCTCCGGCTCGAAGCGCAGGGAGAGGCCGTTCATGCAGTAGCGCAGTCCGGTGGGCGGCGGACCGTCATCGAAGACGTGGCCGAGATGGCCCTTGCAGTGGGCACAATGCACCTCGGTGCGGGTCATCCAGTGGCTGCGGTCGACGGTCGTCTCCACCGCGTCGTCGAGGGGATCGAAGAAGCTCGGCCAGCCGGTCCCGCTCTCGAACTTGGTGCCGGTGACGAAGAGCGGGGCGTCGCAGCCGGCGCAGTGGAACACGCCCGGACGCTTCTCGGCGTTGAGGCAGCTGGTCCCGGCCCGCTCGGTGCCGTGCTCGCGCAACACGCGATACTGGTCCGGCGTGAGGATCTCGCGCCATTCGGCCTCGCTGCGGGTCTGGATCTCGTCCGCGGTGGCCGAAGACATGGAGGAAGAGGACGTGGGGGAAGAGGACGTGGGAGGCGAAGACATCGGGCCTGTGCTCCTCAGAGGCGGGGACGATGCCGCTTAGATAGGCCCCCGACGCCCCCGTGGGGAGGCCGCCCTCAGGCGACGGCGCCGAGGGTGTCGGCCATGCGCGCCCGGCGGGCGCCCATGGGCCGCTCGGGGCCGGTGGTGGTGTCGCGCGCGGTCTGGTGCTCCATCTCGGCGTTGATCTCGCCACCCAGGAGGACGATCGTCGTGGAGATCCAGATCCAGGTCATGAAGCCGATCGCGGCACCGAGGGAGCCGTAGGTCTCGTTGTAGTTGCCGAAGCTGGAGACGTACCAGGAGAACAGGATCGACGCGAGGAGCCACAGCAGGCCCGCCACCGCGCCGCCGACCCCGACCCAGCGCCAGCGCGGCCGCTGGCGGCTCGGACCGTAGCGATAAAGCAGGGACAGGCCTCCGAGGAGGACGACCAGGAGCGCGGGCCAACGCAGCAGGGCGACGAGCCAGGCGGTGTCGCTCAGGCCCACGAACGTGAACACCACCGGCAACACGACGATGCCCGTGAGGGCCAGGATGGTGAAGACGAGCGCCCCGATGGTAAAGGTGAGCGAGCGCAGGTTCAGCATGATGAAGGAGCGCTTCTCCTCCTCCTCGTAGACCACGTTCAGGGCGTCGAACATCGCCTTCATGGCGGCGTTGGCGCTCCAGAGGGAGAGCAGAAGGCTGGTGAAGAAGGTCAGGCCGAGGGTGCCGTTGCCTTTGGCGGCGATGCGCTTGACCTGGTCGCCGATGATCTCGATGGCGCCGGAGGGCAGCACGCCCTGCATGCTCGCGAGATGCTCGTTGATCGAGCCGACATCCGCCACGAGGCCGTAGCAGGAGACGAGCGCGGCGATGGCGGGGAACAGCGAGAGCAGCGAGTAGAAGGTCACGCCCGCCGCCACCGACAGGACCCGGTCCTGATTGAACTCGAGATAGACCCGGTAGAGGATGTCCTTCCAGCCCGAGGCGGTGATCTCGGTGGGCGAGCCCGCGGCGCGCCCGCGCGCGACCTGCGTCGCCGCGACGTAGGCCGCCGCCGCCCCCTCGTGGGAGCGGGCGCCCGGCTCCGTGGAGGGCTGGGCGGGCTCGGCGGCGGGACGCGTCCGGGTCGCGCGCCGGGGTGCGGCGGCGAGCGCGATCAGCGCAGTCCCGAGCAGCAGCGTCCACAGGATGGAATTCGCCGCCTCACCATCGGGTACGGGACTGCGGCGGAAGGGAGATGGCATGGCAGGACCGGAACGGGATGGACGGTGCTTCGGCGCCGCGTCGTCTCGGCGCCCGGGATCAACGTGACGCAGGCTTGACCGTTCCGGCTCCGGCCACGCCTCCTCGGGCTTCCGCATCGCGCCCGATTTCGCAAGTTGATCGTCTCACGGCCCAATCTCGGCGCAGATCAAGCGACGGCGGACATGACCGAAACAAGCGGTGCGC
Organism: Methylobacterium sp. Leaf111; assembly: GCF_001423285.1. Classification (NCBI taxonomy): domain Bacteria; kingdom Pseudomonadati; phylum Pseudomonadota; class Alphaproteobacteria; order Hyphomicrobiales; family Methylobacteriaceae; genus Methylobacterium; species Methylobacterium sp. Leaf111. Next base: position 773,621 of record NZ_LMNE01000001.1, read on the forward strand.
TTCCCCGACCGCGTCAGCACACCGCCTTGAACCTTAAAGACATCTCGACCGGACGCAGGCACGCCTCAGATCTCGCACAACCAATCGAACAAAACCTTGAAAGACAACATTTCTAGATCGATGATTGCTATACCGCGCATCTCTATTATTTTAGTTAAATATTAGAAGATCATAAATAGTATTTTAACCAAACAATACCAGTCTCCCGCATCACGGAAGCTCTCATATTCGATGGCTTTTCAACCCGCGGAGCCAAGCACGTGCGTTTCGTCAATCAAGCCAGCGTCCTGGCGAAGATCGCCCTTCCCCTGTTCGCCCTGGGCGCCCTCAGCATCGGGCTCGTCCTCTACGCCCGCGCGTCGCTGAACAACATCGCCGACCAGTCGCGACAAGTGATCGAAGTTCTCAGCGCGCGGCAGGAAGCTTACCTCAAGGCGCAGCTGAAAATCGCGGAAGCGGCCCTGTTGACCCGGAACATCATCCTGGAAACCGAAGAAGTCCCGATGGCGCAATACAAGGCGCAGTATGCGTCGGCCACGGCCGGGGCGCTTGAGGTCATCGATACGCTGATCGCACTGGCCGAAACGCCGGAACGCCGCAAGATCGGTAAGGATCTGCGAAGCTTGGCTGAGGCCTATTTCGCGGTCCTGGCGCGGTCCATCGAGCACGGGCTCCGGAATGAGAATGCAGTCGCAGCCCAGATCGTCCAGCACGATGCGCAACCCGCCCGGCTCAATCTGAACAGGCTGGTGGAGCAGCGTGCGCAGCGGGTCGCCGAGGAGATGAAGGCCGGCAAGCAGGCGCTCGAAGCGGACATGTCGATCGCGATCGAACGGCTGATCACCGTCACCGCCATCGGTCTCGTTCTGGCTGCCCTCCTGTGCGGCACCATCGTGGTCTTCGGAATCACCCGGCCGCTGGGCCGTCTGGTCGTGATCCTGAACCGCATGGCCCAGGGCGAGATCGATGCAGACATTCCTGAGGCCCGGCGCGGCGACGAGATCGGCGCCGTCGGCAAGGCGGTGGACGGCATCAAGGCGATGGTCGCCCGGAAGAGTGCCGAGGAAGCGCAGATCCGCCGCATTGCCGACGAAGCCGCAGTGGCCGCACGCCGCGCAACGATGATCGAACTCGCCGACAGCTTCGAGGGTGCCGTGGGCGGCATCATCGGCATGGTCTCCGCGTCGTCGACCGAACTGCAGGCGACGGCGGGGACCCTGACCACCACCGCCCGCGAGACCGCATCGCAATCCATCACCGTGGCGACGGCCACCGAGGAAGCCTCCGTCAACGTGAGCACCGTGGCGGCGGCCGCCGAGGAACTCGGCAACTCTGTGCACGAGATCGGCCGCCAGGTCTCGAACTCCTCCCAGATGGCGCAGTCGGCCGTGACCGAGGCCGACACCACCTCGGCCCTGGTCCAGGAGCTGAGCGCCGCCGTGTCCCGGATCGGCGACGTGGTGAGCCTGATCTCGACGATCGCCGGCCAGACCAATCTGCTGGCCCTCAACGCCACCATCGAGGCGGCCCGCGCCGGGGAGGCGGGACGCGGCTTCGCCGTGGTGGCGGCGGAAGTGAAGGAACTCGCCAACCAGACCGCCCGGGCCACCGACGAAATCGGAAGCCAGATCGGGCATATCCAGGGTGCCACGGGCCACGCGGTCACGGCGATCGGCTCGATCACGACGCGCATCCGCGACATCAACACGGTGGCGACGGCGATCGCGGCGGCAGTGGAACAGCAGAGCGCCGCGACGCAGGAGATCGTCCGCAACGTGGCCCAGGCCTCGGTGGGGACCACGGACGTCACCAGCACCATCACGGGCGTCGCCCAGGCGGCCGAGGAGACCGGCGCAGCCGCCGCCCAGGTGCTCGGGGCCGCCGGGGAATTGTCGCGTCAGTCGGAGCACCTCAGCGCCGAGGTCCAGAACTTCCTCGGCACCGTCCGGGCGGCGTAGCGGACGGACCCAGCGAAGGCCGTCCCGCGCTGGGGCCCGCCGGCGGTGCCGCCTCAGGCGCCGCCGGGCGCGTAGAGGCCCGCATGGGCGTCCCGCAGCAGGTTCTTCTGGACCTTGCCCATGGTGTTGCGCGGCAATTCCTCGACGAAGAGGACGCGCTTGGGGCACTTGTAGCGGGCGAGCCGGCCTTCGAGCGTGCGCAGGATCGCGGCCTCGTCTGGCACGTCGGCCCGGCCGACCACCACCGCCGTGACGCCCTCGCCGAAATCGGCATGGGGCAGGCCGATCACCGCGGACTCGACCACGCCCGGGAGGGCGTCGATCTCGTTCTCGATCTCCTTCGGGTAGACGTTGTAGCCCCCCGTGATGATGAGGTCCTTGCCGCGCCCGACGATGTGGACGTAGCCGTCCGGGTCGATCTTGCCGAGGTCGCCGGTGATGAAGAAGCCGTCGGCCTTGAACTCGGCCGCCGTCTTCTCCGGCATCCGCCAGTAGCCCTGGAAGACATTCGGACCCTTCACCTCGATCATGCCGACGGCATCGGCCGCCAGGACCGCCCCGGTCTCCGGGTCGACCACCCGCACGGCCACGCCCGGCAGGGCCGGGCCGACGGTGCCCGCCACCCGCGCGCCCGCGTAGGGGTTCGAGGTGTTCATGTTGGTCTCGGTCATGCCGTAGCGCTCGAGGATGGCGTGGCCCGTGCGGGCCTGCCAGTCGCGGTGCGTCTCGGCCAGCAGCGGCGCCGACCCCGACACGAACAGACGGATTCCGGCGGTGGCGTCCGGCGTCAGGCCGGCCTCCTTCAGCAGGCGGGTGTAGAAGGTCGGCACGCCCATCATGGCGGTGGCGCGCGGGAGCAGGGCGAGGACCTGGGTCGGATCGAACCGCCCCAGGAACAGCATCGTTCCGCCGCTGGCCAGCACCGTGTTGGTGGCGACGAACAGGCCGTGGGTGTGGAATACCGGCAGCGCGTGGAGCAGCACGTCCTCCGCCGTGAAGCGCCAGGCCTGGACGAGGGTGCGGGCGTTCGAGGCGAGGTTCTCGTGGCTCAGCATGGCGCCCTTGGAGCGCCCCGTGGTGCCCGAGGTGTACAGGATGGCCGCGAGGTCGTCCGGGCCGCGCGCCACGTCGGAGAAGGCTTCCGTCTCGGCATCGGCGGCCTCGGCCAGGGTGCCGTGGCCCCGCGCGTCGAGGGTGTGCACCACCGGCACGCCGGCATCCCGCGCTACGGGCGCGAGGGCCTCGTGCTTGGCCGGATCGCAGACGAACAGGGCCGGCTCGGCGTCGCCCAGGAAGTAGGCGATCTCGGTGGGGGTGTAGGCGGTGTTCAGGGGCAGGAACACCGCCCCGGCCCGAACCGCGCCGAGATACAGGAACAGGAATTCCGGGCTCTTCTCGGCCTGCACCGCCACCCGGTCCCCGGGCTTCACCCCGGCGGCCGCCAGGGCCGCGGCGTAGGCGCCCGAGCGCACGATGAGGTCCGCGTAGGAGTAGCGGGCGCCCTCGCCGGTCTCCAGGAACAGCTTGGCGGCGGGATCGGCCGGCAGGCTCTGGCGAACGAGGTCGAAGAGGTGATTGGTCATCGGCGTTTCGGACATGACGGGGACGGATACGCTGTCGATCGTCGGTTTCCTACGATCTTCGCTTCGCTCCATCGAGGTGGCGGGAAATGCGATGTCGCCCGAGGGCGGCGTGGGTGGACGGCTCAGGCCTCGGCCAGGGCCACCGCCCGCATCGGCGGCAGGTTGCTCCGGAGCTCGCGGCTCACCGCGCTGGAGGCGGCGACGGTGCCGAGATTGGCGTAGGTCTCGTGGTTCTTCTCGATGGCCGAGAGGTCGTAGAGATAGTTGACCATCAGGCCGCGCGATTGGGCGAGCCCCTTGGGGGAGACGTCACCGAGGAAGTTCAGCCGCTCCAGCCGGGCGCCGTTGCCGAGATGGAACCGGGCGACGGGGTCGAGGGGCCGCCCGCGCTCGTTCTTGGCGCGCAGGAAATAGGCGGCCGCCGCCGGGATCATCGCCTTGCGCACGGCCTCGCACTTGGCCTTGTCGGTCTGCCAGTCCGGTTCGTCGATGATGCGCAGGGCCTCGACGTCGTCGCGGGTCAGCCCCTGCGGCGCGTCGGAGCGGCGCTCGCGGTCGAGCCAGGCGGAGAAGCCCGGGACCGGCGAGAGGGTGACGAAGGTCTTCAGGCTCGGGATCTCCCGGGCGAGGTCCTCGACCACCTGCTTGATCAGGAAGTTGCCGAAGGTGACGCCGGCCAGCCCCTTCTGGCAGTTCGAGATCGAGTAGAAGATCGCCGTGGTGGCGGCCTTAAGCGGCAGGGGTTCGCGCTCATGGGCCAGGATCGGCGCGATGGCGGGGGCGATGCCGGCGGTGAGCGCGACCTCGACGAAGATCAGCGGCTCGTCGACCAGGGCGGGATGGAAGAACGCGAAGCAGCGCCGATCCGTCGGCTCGATCCGCCGGCGCAAGTCGTCCCACCCGGTGATCTCGTGCACCGCCTCGTAGCGGATGATCTTCTCGAGGATGTGGGCCGGGGTCGTCCAGTCGATGTGGCGCAGGACCAGGAAGCCGCGGTTGAACCACGAGGCGAACAGGTGCTCGAAATCGCTGTCGAGGCTGTCGGCGGCGTCGATGAGGTCGGGGTCGGCCTCCTCCTGACGGAGCTCGCGGCGCAGCCCGAACAGGTCCTCGCGCATCCGCACCAGGGCGCGGGTCCCGTCCTTGGCGAGGTTCAGGCGACGGATGAGTTCCTGGCTCCGCGGCTCAGCCGCATCGTGGAGGGCGCCCAGGGCCGCCCGGGTCGGATCGGCCCGGTAGGCCGCGATCGCCTCGTCCACGGCGGCATGGTCGGCGGCGAACTCGGTGGCGACGAGGCGCAGGAAACCGGTACGCTCGGGCCGGGCCAGGGTGGCGTAGCGTTCGAGGATCAGCCGGGCCAGGGCCACCCCGGAGGCCTCGCCGCGCCGGGAGATCAGATCCTCGCAGAGCTTGACCAGTTCCTGGGCGGTGGCACGGGCCGCCAGGTCACCCCGCCCGATGCCGATGAGATCCCGGCCCCGGTCGCTGATGGTCTGGAGCAGATCGCCGAAGAAAGAGATCGCCGCCATGGCACGCCGCCTGCCCCCTCACTGGCGCCCGACCTGGGCGCACCGGCGGCCCCACGCGTCGTAGGGTCCCGGCTTGGCCGCTACCTTAGGGCGGCTCCACGCGCAGGACCAGAGACCGTGGCCGTAAAGACGCGCAGGGCGGGGGCGCGGCCCTAATCCTGGCCGGAAGCCGGGGCGATCTCCGCCTGGTCCGCCCGCTCGCGCCAATCCACGACCCCGTGCTGCCGGGCGAAGCGCAGTTCGGCGGCGCGCAGCGCGCGCATCGGATCCCGGGCGCGGGTGATGTCCACCGAGCCGACCGTGAACGGCACACCCAGGATCTGCTTGGCAAAGTTGACGCGGTAGGTCGCCATTCGAAACTCCCTGGACGATGAGCGCGGCCTTGCAGGAGCGCCGACTTGACCTCCGCGAACGCCGCGACTCACCGGGTCCGATTTCAATCAGAGCGCAAGTTGCGCAGAATTCCAAGTGCAGGGTGCAGGAAGGAAAGCCGCAACACAGGTCGCCCATAACATTCGGTATATGGGACGACTGAAATTCCGCGCACATACCCCGCGACGACGTGGCCGAGGGGGTGGCGGCAAGACAAAGCCTCCGTGCGCGAAAGAGTAGGGGCCAAGTCGGGCCGGACGATCAGGGGCGACGAAGACCGATTCCCATCCCTCGTCCGACCGTTCCGGGTTGCCGAAGCCAGTGCGCAGGCCTAACCGGGCAGCGGATGCCCCCGTCGGCGCCCGGATCCCATCGCGGCCCCGGCTCCGCCGCCCCCCCGAGATCCCGCGCATGACCCTCCAAGCCTGCCCGCCCCCCTGCCTGTCCGCGCGCGGAGTCGCCGAGGGCCGCCCCGCATGAGCGGCGGAGCACAGGCCGATACGGCCGGACGCCACGGGTTCACGCCGCGGGCCCGGCTCGGGCTGACCCTGATCGCGGGCGGGGCCGTCGCAAACATCTACTACAACCAGCCCCTCCTCGGGCTCCTCGTCGGGGAGTTCGGCGAGCGTGCCGCCCTCTGGGTCCCGACCGCCTCCCTCGTCGGCTATGGGCTCGGCATCCTCGGCCTGGTGCCGCTGGGGGACACCCTGTCCCGCCGGAGCCTGATCATCGGCCAGACCCTCGGCCTCGCCGTGGCGCTCCTGGCCGCGGCGCTGAGCCCGAACCTCGCCTGCCTGGCCCTGTCCAGCCTCGTCATCGGCATCCTCGCCTCGGCGGCGCAGCAGGCGGTGCCCTTCGCCGCCGAGCTGGCGCCGGACGCCACCCGCGGCAGCGTGGTGGGCCAGGTGATGACCGGCCTCCTCACCGGCATCCTGCTGGCGCGCACGGCCAGCGGCCTCGTGGGCGCGCAGTACGGCTGGCGGGCGGTGTTCTTCGCGGCGGCGGTCGTGGCGCTGGGGATGACCGGCATCGCCGCCGCCACGCTGCCGAAGATTCCGCAGACCCGGCCCCTGCGCTACCGCGCCCTGATGCTGTCGATCCTCCACCTCGTGCGCAGCCAGCCGGTGCTGCGCCGGTCGAGCCTGTCGCAGGGGCTGCTCTTCGCCAGCTTCAACGCCTTCTGGGCGACCCTGGCCCTGCTGGTCGAGGCGCCGCCCTTCAACCTGACGGCGGCCGGGGCGGGGATGTTCGGCGTCATCGGCGTCGCGGGCGCCTTCGTGGCACCGCTCTCGGGCCGCTTCACGGACCGGCGCGGCCCGCGCCCGATGGTGGTGGCCGGCGCCCTCTTCGTGGTCGCGGCCTTCGCGGTGCTGTGGGCGGGCGGCGCCTGGTCCCTGATCGCGGTGGGCCTCGGGGTCCTCCTGATCGACATCGGCCTCAACGCCGCCCTCATCGCCAACCAGACCCGGGTCTACGCCCTCGTTCCGAGCGCCCGCGGGCGGATCAACACCGTGCTGTTCACGGTGATGTTCGTATTCGGGGCGTTCGGGGCCTTCGCCGGTTCCCAGGCCTTCCTCATGGCCGGCTGGTCCGGCGTCTGCGCCGTCGGCATCCTCCTGGCGGGCGCGGGCTTCCTCGTGAACGTGCTGGAGCCGAGGGGCGCCTGATCGTCCCTTACCGGAGGATCCGCGACAGCCGGCACCAGGCCGCCTTGTCCGGCGGCAAGCCGAAGCGCAGGCGCGCGGGGGTCCCGGCGAAGCGCCGGACATAGATCCCGGCCGCGCCGAGGCGGTCGAACAGGCCGGGCGCGTCGGGAAAGTCGGCGGTGCGGAACAGGCAAGTGCCGCCGATCGGCGTCCCGCCGGCCCGCAGGATCATCCGGTCGAGGCGCGCGGCATCCGCGGCCCGGGCGATGGCGGCCTCCCGCCGCCAGGGCGCGTCGGACAGGGCGGCGCGCCCGATGGCCAGCGCCGGGCCCGAGACCGCCCAGGGCCCGAGCGCCTCCGCGAGGGCGGCGGCGAGGCCCGGTTCGCCGAGGGCGAAGCCGAGCCGGATGCCGGCGAGACCGTAGGTCTTTCCGAAAGAGCGCAGGACCACGAGGCCCGGGCCGAGGGAGGCCCCCAGGGTCTCGATCGGCTCCAGGTCGGCGAAGGCCTCGTCGACGACGAGCAGGCCCCCGCGGCCCGCCAGGTCGTTGGCGAGCGCCCGCAGCGTTCCGGCCTCCCAGGTCCGTCCGTCCGGATTGTTGGGGTTCACGACGACGACCACGTCCGTGTCCCGGGCCGCCCCGAGCCCCGGGACGGTCACGACGGCGTGGCCGGCCCGGGCCCAGGCGGCGGCGTGCTCGGCATAGGTGGGCCCCACCACGGCGACGCGGGCGCGTGTCACGAGGCGCGGCAGGGTCTCGATCAGGATCTGGGTTCCGGGCGCGGCGACGATCCGGTCCGGATCGGCCACCCCGTAGGCGTCGGCGGCGGCCGCGCGCAGGGCGCCGAGGTCGGCGGCCGAAGGCAGGCCCCGGAAGGCGCTGGCGTCGAGGACCGGACACGGATAGGGCACCGGATTGATCCCCGTGGAGAGATCCAGCCAGGGCTCGAGCGCTTGCGGGAAGAGGCGTCGGGCGGCATCGAGATCGCCGCCATGGGCGATTCCGTCACCCATCCCCGGGCCGCGCGCCATCACCGAGACCGCATGTCCTGGACCGCCCTCACCCATCCGCCCGATACGCTCATCGTCCTGGTGCTCGCCCTCGCCGTCGAGGCGGCAGCCGGCTATCCGGATCGGCTCTACAGGGCGCTCGGCCATCCTGTCACCTGGATCGGCGCGCTGATCGCGACCCTCGACCGCCACTGGAACCGGGGGGCACCGGTTCGCCGCCGGCTCGCGGGCGTGGCCGGGCTCCTCGTGCTTCTGGGGGTCGTCGGCAGCCTCGCCCTGACCCTCACCGCCCTGGCCGGCGCCGCCGGCCTCCTGCCCGCGCTCCTCGTCCTCGCCCTGCTGGCGGCGAGCCTGCCGGCCCAGCGCAGTCTGCACAACCACGTCGCCCGCGTGGCGGCCGATCTGCGGTGCGAGGGCCTCGCGGGCGGACGCCGCGCGGTGTCGATGATCGTCGGGCGCGATCCCGAGACCCTGGACGAGGCCGGCATCTGCCGGGCGGCCATCGAGAGCCTCTCCGAGAACTTCTCCGACGGCATCGTGGCGCCGGCCTTCTGGATCGGGGTCGGCGGCCTGCCCGGCGGCGCGCTCTACAAGGCGATCAACACCGCCGACAGCATGATCGGCCACCGCACCCCGCGCCACGAGGCCTATGGCTGGGCCGCCGCCCGCCTCGACGATCTCGTGAACCTTCCGGCCTCGCGGCTGACCGCCCTGCTCCTCGTCGCGGCCGCGGCCGTCCATGCCGGCGCTTCGCCCGGCCAAGCCTGGCGGGCGGTGCGGCGAGATGCCAGCCGCCACCGCTCGCCCAATGCCGGCTGGCCGGAGGCCGCCATGGCGGGGGCTCTCGGCTTGGCGCTCGCCGGCCCCCGAACCTACGGCACCACCCGCGTCGCGGATGGCTGGATGGGCGACGGGCGCACGGAGGCGACCCCGGCCGACGTGGAACGGGCGCTTGCGCTCTACCGCACGGCGTGCGGATTCCTGTTCGGACTCGCCCTCCTCCTCCTGGTCCTCCTCAAGGTCGCCGTCGCATGATCCGGTCGAAGACGACACGCCTCGGGCGACGGGGAGCCCTGGCGCTGGCCGCCCTCGGCCTCGCCGCTCCGACCCCCGGCCGCACCGCCGAGGGCCTGCCGACGCCCTACACCGTCACCCGCGATTTCGACGGCGATACGAAGGGCGACGGGGCCTACGACCTCAGCGGCATGGCCTGCCGCCCGACCGACGCGGACGGCAGCCGCCTCTGCGTCGTGGTCAACGACGAGAACCGCGGCGCGCAGTTCGCCCGCCTCGCCGGGACCACGCTGACGCCCGGCGCCACCGCCTACGACCTCGGCACGGCGCCCTCGCCGGCCATCCGGGGCACGCCCCCCGCGCAGTCCCGATGCAGCGGCGGTCCGGGCAGGTTCGATCAGCTCGACGGCGAGGCCGTGGCCTATGCCGAGCCCTTCTTCTACGTCACCGGGTCGCACGGCTGCACCCGGGGCAAGCGCAGGTACAAACTGTCGTCGATGATCCTCACGCGCCTGCGGCCGAACGCCGACGGCACCGCCGCCGCGGAGACGGTGAGCACCTACCGCCTGTTCGACGCCCTGATGGCCTCCGCGCCCGTGCGCGACTCCGTGCTGCGCGACCTGGAATTCGATTGGAACGCCTTGCCGCCGGAGGGCACGCCGCAGCCGAACGGCCTGAACGTCGAAGGGCTCGCGGTCGTGGGCGGGCGCCTCTACGCGGGCCTGCGGGCACCGAGCCTCGCGGGCAAGGCCTTCCTCGTCTCCGTACCGGTCGAGGCGCTGTTCGCGGATGGAAACGCCGCCCTGTCGGCCGAAATCGGCACGATCCCCCTGGAGGCCGGACCCGATGCGGGCGTCCGCGACCTCACGATCCTGCCCGACGGACGGATGCTGGTGCTCACGGGCTCGTCCCGCAACGGCCTGCCCGTTCCCTTTCGGCTGTCCCTCGTCGACCTGCCCTCCGGCGCCCTGACCCCCGTCGCCACCCTCACGCCGGTCCGCGGCGAGAACGAGAAGGGCAAGGTCATCGACGGCAAGGCCGAGGCCGTGGTCCCGCTCGGATCGGGCCGGGTCCTCGTCCTGTTCGACAGCCTTCGGAACGGGGCGCCGCACGCCTACGCGGTGCCGATCCCGGAGAGGGGCGCGCCTACGCCCCCCTGAGGCTCGGGCCGGCTTCCGCCGCGCCCCGGCGCGCGGCGTCGCGGCGGAGCGCCGAGAGCACGACGAACATCAGGCTCGCGCCGAGGCCGAGGCAGGGGTCGATCCGGGGCGGGGACGGGATCATGGAGGCTTCCTCGCCGCACCCGTCGTGAGGCAGGCGTTCCGGCGCCAAGCCTAAAACCGTCGGGACGCTACGAGGCCAGGGCGAGCAGCGCGTCGCAGGCGACATGCGCCTCGCAATGATCCGCGAGCCGGTCGAGTACCGCCTCGATGCCGGCCTCGTAGGCCAGCCCGCTCGGGGCCGCCCCCAGGCGGCCGAGCCAGGCGCCCCGCTGGCGGTCGTCGGAGAACAGGCCGTGCACGTAGGTGCCGGTGACGCGGCCGTCGGCCGAGACCGCGCCGTCGAGGCGCCCGTCCGCGAGCCGGATCGCCGGACGCGCGGTGTCCGGCCCGGTGGTGTCGCCCACATGCATCTCGTAGCCCGAGAACGGCACGCCGTCCGGCTGGCTCGTGCCGGTCACGGCGGCCAGATGCTTCACCGGCGTCATCACGGTCTCGACGTCGAGGAGCCCGAGACCCGGCACGGAGCGGGGCGCACCCTCGATGCCGTGCGGGTCGTCGATGCGCCGGCCGAGCATCTGGTAGCCGCCGCACAGCCCGAGCACCCGCCCGCCGCGCCGGACATGGGCGCGCAGGTCGATGTCCCAGCCCTCCGCGCGAAAGGCGTCGAGGTCGTCGATGGTGGTCTTCGAGCCCGGCAGGAGCACGAGGTCGGCCACCGGGATCGGCTCGCCCGGGCGCACCAGCACCACCGCCACGTCGGGCTCGGCCCGAAGCGGGTCGAGGTCGTCGAAATTGGCGATGCGCGGCAGCACCGGCACGGCAACGACCCTGCGCCGGGCCGATCCGGTGTCCGAGCCCGCGAGGCCGAGGGCGTCCTCCGCCGGCAGGCGCGCCGCGTCGGGAAAGTGCGGGATCAGCCCGAAGCTCGGCCAGCCGGTCGCCTGCGCGATGGTGGCCATGCCGTCGGCGAACAGGCTGGGATCGCCGCGGAAGCGGTTGACGAGGAAGCCCCGGATCATCGCGGCGTCCTCCGGGTCGATCACCGCCTTGGTGCCCACGAGGCTGGCGATGACGCCGCCCCGGTCGATGTCGCCGAGCAGGATCACCGGCGTGCCGGTGGCGCGGGCGAATCCCATATTCGCGATGTCGCCGGCCCGCAGGTTGACCTCGGACGCCGAGCCCGCCCCCTCCACCACCACGAGGTCGGCTTGCGCCTTCAGGTACGAGAAGCTCTCCAGCACGGAGGCGAGGAGACGCGGCTTCCAGGCCTGATAGTCCCGCGCCCTGGCGGTGCCGACCATGCGGCCCTGGACCACGACCTGGCTGCCGGTCTCGCTCTGGGGCTTCAGCAGCACCGGGTTCATGTGCACCGATAGCGCCACCCCCGCCGCCCGCGCCTGCAACGCCTGGGCCCGCCCGATCTCGCCGCCATCGGCGGTGACGGCGGCATTGTTCGACATGTTCTGCGGCTTGAAGGGCCGCACGGCGAGCCCGCGCCGCGCGAAGACCCGGCACAGCCCGGCCACGATCAGCGACTTGCCGACATCCGAGCCGGTGCCCTGGATCATGAGGGCGTGGGTCATGGCTGCGGCCCGTCCGACGGGGATGCGGCGCAGGCCGGATCGGCGGGCCGCGCGGCGCGACGAAAGGCCAGGATGGCGGCCCCGTAGGTCTCGACCACCTCCGAGAACGGCACGCGCTCCGCCGTGAACAGCACGGCCCGGTGCCGGAACAGATGGTCGGGAATCGCGAGGTCGCCGCAGGTCGACGCCGGGGGCGGCGCCTGCTCCCACCCTTGCGGCAGGGGCTGCCACAGGAGTTCCGCCCCGATGGTCTGCCGCGTCGTGCCGAGGGCCTGGACCGCCCGGCCGAACGGCGTGTCGGTGGTCTCGAGCAGGCGGTTCATCTCCGGGGTCAGGCGCTCGGGCACGTACCAGTTGTCCGCCTCCGACAGGACGTGGTCGCCGCAGGCGAGCCGCACCTGACGGTAGCGGAGGACGGTGTCGGGGCCGGCATTCAGGCGCCGGCGCGTCTCCTCCGAGGCGGGCTTGTCCGCGCCGCGCTGCCGATTCGCCGCGAGCCGCGGCGTCGCGGCCATGCCGTGCTCGGTGCACCAGCCTTCGAGGGTCGCGGTGGCGGAGCGGCTGGCGAGCAGCCGGGCGTTCAGGCCCTCCACCACCGCCAGGGCCTCGACGCGGCCGAGATAGCTGGCCGGCCAGGCCGGCGCGGTTTCAGCGTAGGCCGGATGGATGCCCGACAGGACAAGGAGCCCGACCGGGCCGAGGACGAAGCGCATCAGAATTCGATGCCCACCTGCGCCTTCACCCCGGCGGCGAAGTGATGCTTCACGACCGCCATCTCGGTGACGAGGTCGGCGGCCTCGATCAGGGCCGGCTTGGCGTTGCGGCCGGTGACCACGACGTGGAGGTCCGGTCGGCGCGCCCGGAAGGCCGCCACCACGGCCTCGAGATCCAAGTAGTCGTAGCGCAGGGCGATGTTGAGCTCGTCCAGCACCACGAGGCGGATCGTCGGATCGGCCATGAGGTCGAGGGCCTTGGCCCAGGCGTGCTCGGCGGCGGCGATGTCGCGGGCCTTGTCCTGGGTTTCCCAGGTGAAGCCCTCGCCGAGGGTGTGCCAGTCGATCCGGTCGCCGAAGGCCGTGAGGGCGTGCTTCTCGCCGGTGTCCCAGGCACCCTTGATGAACTGCACCACGCCGACGCGCCAGCCGTGGCCCAGCGCCCGCAGCATCAGCCCGAGGGCCGCCGTGGTCTTGCCCTTCCCCGGCCCGGTGTTGACGATGAGGAGCCCCTTCTCAATCGTCTTCTCCGCCACCTCGGCATCCTGGACGGCCTTGCGCTTCTCCATCTTTTCGCGATGGCGGTCGGCGTCGGTCATGGGGTGGCTCCGGGTTGGGGTTTCACGATCAGGGGCAGGCCCGCCACCGTGAGGACGACGCGGTCCGCCTGGGCCGCGAGGCGCTGGTGCAGGCGCCCCGCCGCATCGCGGAAACGGCGGGCCAGCGCGTTGTCCGGCACGATCCCGAGGCCGACCTCGTTGCCCACCAGGACCACCGGGCCGGAGGCCGCCGCGCAGGCCGCGAGCAGCGCGGCGGTGGCGGCGTCCACGTCGGCCTCCGCCAGGATCAGGTTGGTGAGCCAGAGGGTGAGGCAATCGACCAGCACCGGCCCGGTCGCGGCGGCGACCGCCTCGGGCAGGGCGAGCGGCACGTCCTGCGTGATCCAGCCGTCCGGGCGGCGGGCGCGGTGGAGCGCGATGCGCTCGCGCATCTCGTCGTCCCAGGCCTGGGCGGTGGCGAGGTAGAGCCAGGGCCGAGGCTGCGCCTCGATCAGCCCCTCGGCATGGGCGCTCTTGCCGGAGCGCGCGCCGCCGAGCACGAGGGTCAGTCTGGGTGGAGGATGCGGCATGCGGCCTGCTGTGCCCGAAATCGAGGTCCCGGGTCAAAGGCGGGAATCCGATCCGGGCCGCGTTGTCAGCAGATCGGCAACCGCGTAGAAGCGTGGACCGGACGGTGCCCCGGCGACGGGGTGAAAAGGGAATGCGGTGAGGGGGCGACCTCGAAACCGCAGCTGCCCCCGCAACTGTGAGCGGAGACGGGACTGCCATCAGCCACTGGAGCGATCCGGGAAGGCGGCAGGACCAGCGACCCGCGAGCCAGGAGACCTGCCGTCCTCCCGCTCGATGCTTGACGGCCGCCGGCGGGGCGGCCAGGAGATGAACCCGATGTCGACCAACACCCTCGTCCTGACCGGCACCCGCACCAACGAGCGCCTCGGCGCCGTGCTCGTGGCCGCCTTCCTCGGCCTCGGCCTCGTGTTCATGGCAGGCTTCGCCCCCGCGATGGCGCTGCACAACGCGGCGCACGACTTCCGCCACAGCCAGAACTTCCCCTGCCACTGAGCGTCTCCGCTTAAGGCAGACAATCCCATGATCATCCGGCTCGTGTCGGCGGCCCTGGTCGCCGGCTTCCTCGCGGCCGTCGTCGCGACGGGCCTGCAGCTCGCACTCACCTCGCCGCTCATCATCGCGGCCGAGCGCTACGAGACGCAGGCCTCCGCCGCCCCCGTTCGGCCGACCCCCGCCTCGCTGATCGTCCGCGTCCATGGCGGTCACGATCACGGCACCAAGGATCCCTCGGTGGCGGGCGGCGAGGTCGCGCCCGACTGGCAGCCCGGCCCCGGCCTGCCGCGCATGGCCTTCACCGCGCTCGCCACCCTGGTGGGCGGCGTCGGCTACGCGTTCCTGCTCGGTGCCGTGCTCCTGGCCTGCAACCGCGAGCCCAGCCCCGAGACCGGCCTGCGCTTCGCCATCGGCGGCTTCCTCGCGGTGGCGCTGGCCCCCGCCCTCGGCCTCGCGCCGGAACTCCCCGGGATGGAGGCCGCGCCGCTGGCCGACCGCCAGTTCTGGTGGGTGATGACCGCCGCGGCCACCGCCATGGGGCTCTACCTCATCGCGATCCGGCGGGCGCCGATCACCATCGCGGGCGGCATCGTGCTCCTCGTCGCGCCCCATCTCGCGGGTGCGCCGGAGGCGAGCCACGCCGCCTCGAACCTGCCGGCCTCCTACGCCGCGCAGTTCGCGGCGCGCTCGCTGGGCATCGCCTTCGTGTTCTGGGCGGTGATCGGGCTGGCCTATGGCTGGGCCTGGGGGCTGTTCGGCAAGACCCGGCCGACCCACGCGCGGCCGACCCATGCCTGACCACATGCCCAACCCGCGGCCTGACACGGACCACGCCGCCGTCACCCTCTACGTCTGCGCCACCTGCCGGACGGCCGGCGACGCCTCGGAGCCGCGGGCTGGCGCCCGCCTGCTCGCCGCGCTTCAGGACGCCGTGAGCGCCGGCGGCCACCCGGGCATCACGGTCGAGAGCGTCGAATGCCTCTCGGTCTGCAAGCGCCCCTGCACGGTGGCGGTGGCCTCGCAAGGCCGCTGGACCTACGTCTACGGCGATCTCGACCCGGTCGCGTCGGCCGGCACCATCCTGGACGGCGTGGCGCTCTATGCCGAGACGCCGGACGGCATCGTGCCGTGGAAGGCCCGGCCGCAGGAATTCCGCAAGGGCGTCGTCGCCCGCCTTCCCCCATTCCCGCCGCCCGTCGCGGCGCCCCCCCTTCCGGACGCCGCCGAATGACCCTCGTCGCCAAGATCCCCTGCACCATCGTCACGGGCTTCCTCGGGGCCGGCAAGACCACCCTGGTGCGCCACCTCGTGGAGAACGCGAACGGCCGGCGCCTCGCCATCATCGTCAACGAGTTCGGCGACATCGGCTTCGACGGCTCGTTCCTGGCCGCCTGCGGCATCGAGGGCTGCGGCGACGAGGACATCGTCGAGCTCGCCAACGGCTGCATCTGCTGCACCGTGGCCGACGATTTCGTGCCGGCCCTGAACAAGCTCCTCGACCGGGCCGATCCGCCCGAGCACATCCTGATCGAGACCTCGGGCCTCGCCCTACCCAAACCCCTGGTCCAGGCCTTCCAGTGGCCGGCGATCCGCTCGCGGGTGACGGTGGACGGCGTGGTCGCGGTCATCGACGGCCCGGCCGTGGCCGCCGGCTTCTTCGCCGACGATCCGGCGGCGCTCGCCGCCCAGCGCGCTGACGACGCAAGCGTCGACCACGACAATCCCCTCGAGGAGGTGTTCGAGGACCAGCTCCTCTGCGCCGACCTCGTGGTGATGAACAAGGCCGACCTCCTCGACGAGGCCGGGCGCGCCAAGGTCCGGGCCGAGGTCACCGAACACCTGCCCCGCGCGGTGAAGATGGTGGAGGCCGAGCACGGCCGCCTCGACCCGCGCGTGATCCTGGGGATCCAGGCGGCGGCCGAGGACGACCTCGACGCGCGTCCCTCCCACCACGGCGAGGGCGAGGACCACGACCACGACGACTTCGATTCGGTGGCGCTGCCGGTGGCGGCCACGGCCTCGGCCGAGGACCTGGCCATCCGCGTCGCCCGCGCCGCTGAGACGGAGGGCGTGCTGCGCATCAAGGGCTTCGCCGAGGTTACCGGCAAGCCGATGCGCCTCGTGGTCCAGGGCGTCGGTGCCCGCATCGCCCACCATTACGACCGCCCCTGGAAGTCCAGCGAGCTCCGCGACGGCCGCCTCGTGGTGATCGGCCTCAAGGGGTTCGACCAGGCCGCCGTCGCCGCCGCCTTGGCGGGATAAGCGCCCGCCATGCACCTGATCCGCATCGATACGGTCTCCCTCGACGAGGGCGAAGCCGCGATCGATCTCGGTCAGGCGCCGGGGGACATCGTCTTCCTGTCCTTCACCGATTCGGATCTCTTCGGCATGGCTGGCGCCCACGCGGCGGTCTTCCCGCCGGGTTCGGCCGGAGGCCCGACCCTGCGGCTCGCCAAGCTCGCGAAACTTCGCCACCCGATGTCGGTCGACCTCTACGTCGAGTCGGTGATCGCCCAGGCGCGGATGGTGGTGATCCGCTGTCTCGGCGGCCTCGATTACTGGCGCTACGGCATCGAGCGCGCCAGCGCGGCCGCCCGCGCCGCCGGGGTGGCGCTCGTGGTGCTGCCGGGCGACGACCGGCCCGACCCGCGCCTCGACGCCTATTCGACGAAGCCGGAGCTCGCCCCCGACTTCGACGCCTATTTCCGGGCCGGAGGCACGGCGAACCTGCGCCGCCTGGTCGGGCGCATGGCCGCCGCGATCGGATATCCCGCGGCGGTCGAGGCGCCCCTGCCCCTACCCCGCGGCTTCGTCTGCTGCCCGGGCTGCGGCCCCGTCGCGGACGGGCAGGCCCGCGCCGCCGGACGACCGTTCCAGACCGCCCCGGCCGAGGCGCCGCTGGCGCTGGTCGTGGTCTACCGGTCCAGCGTGCTCTCGGGCGACACCGCGCCGATCGCCGCGTTGGGCGCCGCGCTCCAGGCGCGCGGCCTTGCGGTGCTGGCCGTGGCGGTGTCGAGCCTGAAGGACCCCGCCGCGATCGCGCCCCTCCGGGCGGCCATCGCGGCGCATCGGCCCGCCATCGTCATCGCCTCCACCGCCTTCTCGGCGCGGGAGGATGCCGGGTTCGTCCTCGATGCCGCCGATTGCCCGGTCCTACAGGCCTTCAGCATCGGCGCGGCGCGGGACGCCTGGGCCGCCTCCGCCCGGGGCATGGGTGCGGCCGACCTCGCAATGCAGGTCGCCCTGCCGGAATTCGACGGCCGGCTCTCCGGGTTTCCGATCTCGTTCAAGGAGGAGGGTCCGGAAACCGAGGGCTTCGCCGAGCGCCGTGCCGTGCCGCACCCGGAGGGCATCGCGGCCCTGGCCGAGCGTGCCGCCGCCTGGATCCGCCTTGCCCGGCTCCCCCGGGCCGAGCGCCGCCTCGCCCTGGTGCTTTCGGACTATCCCGCCCGCGGCGGCCGCGCGGGCTTTGCCGTCGGCCTCGACACGCCGGAGAGCGCGCGGGCGATCGTCGCGGACTTGGCGCAGGCCGGCTACGGCATCGGCGCATTGCCGGACGCCGAGGCACTGATGCGGGGTCTGACGCAGGGGCCGAAGGACTTCGCGGTCGACCTCGAGGCCTACCGGGACTGGTTCGGCACGCTGCCCGAGACCGCGCGCGCGGCCCTCGACGCCGAATGGGGTCCGCCCGAGGCCGACCCGGTCTGCCGGGACGGCGCGTTCCGCTTCGCGAGCGTGGCCCCTGCGGGCGGGCGCCTCGCGGTCTTCCTGCAGCCCGATCGCGGGCGGTCGACGGACCGCAAGGCCGCCTATCACGACCCAGACGCGGTGCCGACCCACGCCTATCTGGCCTTCCACCTCGGGCTGCGCAGCCAGTTCGACGCCCTCGTTCACCTCGGCACCCACGGCACCGCCGAGTGGCTGCCGGGCAAGGCCGTCGCCCTTTCGCCGGATTGCTGGCCGGCCCGCGCCGTCGGGGCGCTCCCGGTGGTCTATCCCTTCATCGTCGACGATCCGGGCGAGGCCGCGCCCCTGAAGCGGCGACTCGGGGGCGTCGCCCTCGGACACCTGACGCCGCAGACCGGCGTGACGGGGCTCGACCCCGACGCGGCGCGCCTGCGCGCGCTCGTGGAGGAATACTCCGCCGCCAGCGTCCTCGACCCGCGCCGCGCCGCGATCCTGGCGCGCACCATCCTGGACGAGGCGATGTCGGCCGGGCTGCTCGCCGGTGCCGGGATCGACGCCGACACGCCGATGCCGGACGCGCTCGCGGCCCTCGACGCGCATCTGTGCGACCTCGGCGAGGTGACCGCGCGCGACGGGCTGCACGTGTTCGGCCGGGCCGGGGCCGAGGCCTCGGAGGCGGTGGCCGCCTGCGCGGAGGGCGAGCGCCTCGGCCTGCTGCGTGGCCTCGACGGCCGCTTCGTGGCGCCCGGTCCCGCCGGCTCGCCGTCGCGCGGGCGCACCGACGTGATGCCCACGGGCCGCAACCTCGCCACCCTCGACCCGCGCAGCCTGCCGACCCGGGCCGCCACCACCCTGGGGGCCAGGGCCGCCGACGCCGTGGTCCTGCGCTACCTGCAGGACGAGGGCGAGTACCCGGCCCGGATCGTCATGGATCTCTGGGCTTCGCCCACCCTGCGCACCGGCGGCGAAGACATCGCCCACGCCCTGGCCCTGATGGGCGTGCGCCCGGTCTGGGACCACGCCTCCACCCGGGTCACCGGTTTCGAGGTGCTGCCGCTGGCGCTCCTCGACCGGCCGCGCATCGACGTGACGGTGCGGGTCTCGGGCGCCTTTCGCGATACCTTTCCCGAGACCCTGTCGCTCCTCGCCCGGGCCGCCGAGGCAGTGGCAGCGCGGGAGGAAGAGGATGACGAGAATCCGCTGGCCGCCGCCCGCCGCCGGGGCGAGGCGCCGGCCCGAGTCTACGGCGCGGCGCCCGGGCGCTACGGCGCGGGGGCCGGCGGCCTCGCCCTCGACGGGGCTTGGGACAGCCGCGACGATCTCGGGCGGGCCTATCTCGCCGTCACGTCGCACGCCTATGGGAGCGCGGCGGACAGGGAGGATGCGGGCTTCGCCGCCCGGGTGGCCGGCGCCGACGCCTACGTGCACGCCTTCGACGTCGCCGAGCGCGACCTTCTCGACGGCGACGCCGCCGTGGAGGCGATGGGCGGCTTCTCGGCCGCCGCCGCCCTGACGGGGGCGAGCCCCGCCCTCTACAGCCTCGACGTCGCCACGCCCGAGAGCCCGAAGGCGCGCACCGCCCGCGAGGACGCCGCCCGTCTGATCCGGGGCCGCCTCGCCCATCCGCGCTGGATCGCGGCGCAGCTCCGGCACGGCTACCGCGGCGCCCAGGAACTGGCACAGGGGATCGACGCGGTCTTCGTCCTCGCCGCCACCACGGACGCGGTGTGCGACGCCGACCTCGACCGGCTCTACGGGGCGATGATCGCCGACCTCGAGACCTTCGAGACCCTGCGGGCGGCCAATCCGGAGGCGGCCCGCGCCATCCTCGAGCGCTTCGACGAGGCCCGCCGGCGCGGCCTCTGGACCACCCGGCGCAACGCCATGGCGGCCGACGAGATGGCGGCCGACGAGCTGCTGCGCGAGGCGGCGGAATGACCGCGCCCCGCCGCGTCGCCCCGGAGGCGCCGAGCCGGCGCGGCTGGTGCCCCAGCCTCGCCCGGCCGATGCCCACCGGCGACGGCCTGCTCGCCCGCGTCCACCCGCCCCTCGGGCGCCTCACCCCGGCCCAGGCCCGGGCGGTGGCGGCGGGCGCGCGCCGCTTCGGCAACGGCCATGTCGACGTCACAGCGCGGGCCAACCTGCAGATCCGCGGGGTCACCGAGGCGACCCGCTGCGACCTCGCCGAGGCGCTGGCGGCCATCGGTCTCGGGGATGTCCGCCACGACGGGGGCCCGCAACGCCTGACCCTGACCCCGCCGCTGGCCGGGCTCGAACCCGAGGCGGTCCCGGCCCTGGCCCAGGCCATCGAGGCGATCGGGCGGGTGATCCCGGGCCTGCCGCCGAAGTCGCTGGTGGCCGTCGAGGCGGCCACGCACGGGATCAGCCTCGGTTCGGCGGAGGCCGACCTTCACGCCGTCGTCACGCGCGCAGGTTTTGCCCTGCGCCTCGCCGGCGACGCGGCCTGGTGGCGCCTGCCCGACGGTGCGGCGCCGACCATCATCGAGGCGGCCCTGCGCCTGCTGGCGGCGAGCGGGCAACGGCGGATGCGCGATGTTCCGGCAGCGGCCTGGGCGGAGACCCTGGCTCGCTTCGGCCTGCAGCGCATCGCCGGGCCGGCCGAGTCGGCCGCCCTGAGCCCGGGCTTGCTGGCCCTGCCACCCCTCTCTCTCCCGGACAGCGAGTCCCGGCGATCCCCGCCCCCGAGGGCGGAGGGGCGCGTCGCCCTCCTCGTCGACGCCCCCTTCGGCCGCTGCACCGCCGACGCCCTCGACGCGCTCGCCGACACGGCGGACGCCGTCGGCGGTGCGGACCTGCGCCTCTCGCCGACCCGCGGCTTCCTCCTCGTCTGCGCCGACGCCGGCGTTGCCGAAGCCGCGCGGGAAACCCTGGCCGGGGCCGGCTTCCTGACGCGGGCCGACGATCCGCGCGGGGCGGTGGCGGCCTGCCCAGGCGCGCCGGCCTGCGCGTCGGGATCGACCCCGACCCTGCACGACGCGGCCCGCCTGGCCGAGGCGTTCCGGCCCTTCGCGGCGCGCGGCCTGCGCGCCCATGTCTCGGGCTGCCCCAAGGGCTGCGCCCATCCGGGCGCCGCCGACCTCACCCTCGTCGGGCGGGACGGGTGGTACGACGTGGTGCTGTCCGGGCGGCCGGATGCCTTGCCGGCGACGCGCCTCCCTTTCGAGGCCGCGCTGGAGCGCGTAAGGAGGGCGGATTCGGCACATTCCCTCGCCCGGATCTTCCCAGACCACCCGCCAGGACCGCGACCGTCATGAGTTCCCGCCTCGACTACCTGCGTGACGGAGGGGCCATCTATGCCCGCTCCTTCGCGATGATCCGGGCCGAGGCCGATCTCGCGCGCTTCCAGGGCACCGCCGAACGGGTCGTGGTGCGGATGATCCACGCCTGCGGCATGACCGACCTGCCGCGCGACGTGGAGGCCTCCCCGGACTTCGCGCAAGCCGGCGAGGCGGCCCTGAAGGCCGGCGCGCCGATCCTGTGCGACGTCCGCATGGTCGCCGACGGCGTCACGCGGGCGCGGCTGCCCGCCGACAACCGGGTGATCTGCACCTTGAGCGATCCGCGCGTGCCGGACCTCGCCGCCGCCATGAACACCACCCGCTCGGCCGCCGCCATGGAGCTCTGGCGCGAGCACCTGCCCGGCAGCGTCGTGGCGGTGGGCAACGCCCCGACCTCGCTGTTCCGCCTCCTCGAGCTTCTCGACGAGGGCGTGCCGCCCCCTGCCGCCGTCATCGGCATCCCAGTCGGGTTCGTCGGCGCCGCAGAGTCGAAGGAAGCCCTCGCCCGCGACGGTCGGGTGCCCTTCATCGTGGTCCATGGCCGGCGCGGCGGCAGCGCCATGACGGCCGCGGCCATCAACGCGCTCGCGCAAGAGATCGAGTGATGGATTCCGGCGAGCGCCTTCCCCCCGATGCGGCGGAACGGACCGAGATCCCGCGCGCGGTGAGCACCGGCACCCTGTACGGCGTCGGCATGGGCCCGGGCGAGCCGGACTACCTCACCGTGCGCGCCATGCGGGTGCTGGAGCGGGCCCCGGTGCTGGTGCATTTCTGCAAGAAGGGCCGGCGCGGCAACGCCCGCACCATCGCGGACGCCGTGCTCGCCGCCGAGCCGGGGCGCGAATGCCCCCTGGTCTACCCCTACACCACCGAGCTCCACCCGGAGCACCCGGACTACGTCGCGGCCCTCGCCGCCTTCTACGACGACGCGGCCGGGCGCCTCGCCGACCATCTCGGTGCGGGCCGGGACGTCGCCATCCTGTCGGAGGGCGATCCGTTCTTCTACGGCTCGTTCATGCACCTGTGGCGGCGCCTGAAGGACCGCTTCCCCGTGGAGGTCGTGCCCGGCGTCACCGGGATGTCCGGCTGCTGGACCCGCGCCGGCACCCCGATCACCTGGGGCGACGACGTGCTGACCGTGCTGCCCGCCACCCTGCCGCACGCCGCCCTGGTGGAGCGCCTGCGCGCCACCGACGCCGCCGTGCTGATGAAGCTCGGCCGCCACCTGCCGAAGGTGCGGGCGGCGCTCGCCGAGGCCGGCGTGCTGGAGCGCGCGGTCTATGTGGAGCGCGGCACCATGGCGGGCGAGCGGGTGATCGCCCTCAAGGACAAGCCCGACGACGAGGCGCCCTACTTCTCGATGGTGCTCCTGCCCGGCGAGGGACGCCGGCCGTGAGCGGCCCGACCTCGGCTTCCGGGTCCATCGCGATCGTCGGTCTCGGCCCCGGCGATCCGCGCCTCCTGACGGCGGCCGCCCAGGAGGCCCTGGCCCAGGCGCAGGATCTCATCGGCTACATTCCCTACGTCGCCCGCGTGCCCAAGCGGCCGGGTCTCGTCCGCCACGCCAGCGACAACCGGGTGGAGGTCGACCGGGCCCGCCACGCCCTCGAACTCGCCGCCTCCGGCCGGCGCGTCGCGGTGGTCTCCGGCGGCGATCCCGGCGTGTTCGCCATGGCGGCGGCGGTGTTCGAGGCGGTGGAGGCCGGCGATCCGGCCTGGGCCCGGCTCCCCATCACGGTGGAGCCCGGCATCACCGCGATGCTGGCCGCCGCCGCCCGCCTCGGCGCGCCCCTGGGCGGCGATTTCTGCGCGATGTCCCTCTCGGACAACCTCAAGCCCTGGGAGGTCATCACCGCCCGTCTGGAGGCGGTGCTGCGGGCGGATTTCGTGATCTCCCTCTACAACCCGATCTCCTCCGCCCGACCCTGGCAGCTCGGCAAGGCCCTCGATCTGGCCGCCGAGATCCGGCGCGGCGACACGCCGGTGATCTTCGCCCGCGCCGTCTCGCGGCCCGACGAGGCGATCCGAGTGCTCACCCTCGACGAAGCGCGGACGACCACGGCCGACATGGCCACCATGGTGATCATCGGCGCCTCGGCCACCCGCCTGATCCCGCGCGGCGACGCCACGCCCTTCGTCTACACGCCGCGCAGCGTGCCGGCGGCGTGATGCGCGGGTCGGTGCGGGCCTCAGAGGGCGGCGATCCCCCCGAGGGCCGCCGCGACGTCCGGTACGCTCGGCACGTCCGGCTTCTCCGGGCGGTCGACCATCACGACCGGCAGCCCCAGCGCCCGCGCCGCGGCGATCTTGCCGTAGGTGGCGCCGCCCCCGGAATTCTTGCTGACCAGGACCTCGATCGCGCCCTCGGCCAGGAACGCCGCCTCGGCGGCCGCGTCGAAGGGGCCGCGCGCCTGGACCGAAGTCAGCCGCGGGACCGCCAGGGCGATGTCCTCGATGGCGCGCACGACGTAGTCGTGCTGCGGCGCGCCGGCGAAGGCCCCGACCTCCTGCCGGCCGATGGTGAGGAAGACCCGGCGCGGCGCGGGGCCGAGCGCCCGGGCGGCCGCCGCCATGTCGGGCACCGTCGTCCAGCGGTCGCCGGCCACCGGCCTCCAGGCCGGACGGCGGATCGCCAGCAGGCGCGTGCCGGTCCGGGTGCAGGCCTCGGCGGCGTTGGCGCTCATCCGGGCCGCGAAGGGATGCGTCGCATCAACCACGAGGTCGGTGCGGTCCTGGGCCAGCCACGCGGCGAGCCCCTCCACGCCGCCGAACCCGCCGATCCGCGTCGGCACGGGTTCCGGCTTCGGCCGGCTGGTGCGGCCGGCGAGCGACAGGGTGACGGCATCGCGCCGGTCCATGGCCAGGAGCCCGCGCACCAGGGCGCTCGCCTCGCCGGTGCCGCCCAGGATCAGTATCCGCATGCTCCCCCCACCCTCGGGGCCGTTCTCCATGACCGGTAACGCCGTGTCCACCAGCCCGCCGGCCGCCCCCTGGCTCACCATCGTGGGCATCGGCGAGGACGGACGCGCGGGCCTCAGCCCCGCCGCCGCCGCCGCCCTCGACGGCGCGCGCCTCGTCTATGGCGGACGCCGGCACCTGGCGCTGGCCGCGCCGCTCGCCGCCGAGACGCGGGTCTGGCCGAGCCCCATGGCGGACGCCTATCCGGGACTCCTCGCCCGGCGCGGCACGCCCACCTGCATCCTGGCGACCGGCGATCCGTTCCACTACGGCATCGGGGCCGAGATCGCCCGCCTCGTCCCGGCCGCGGAGATGCGGGTCTTCTCCCAACCCTCCGCCTTCAGCCTCGCCTGCGCCCGCCTCGGCTGGCCCCTGGCGGAGACGGGCTGCCTCACCCTGCACGGCCGGGCGCTGCCCCGGCTGATCCCGCATCTCCAGCCCGGCGCCCGCCTCCTGGTCCTGACCTGGGACGAGACGACGCCGGCGGCGGTCGCCGCGCTCCTGGCCGAGCGCGGCCTCGGCGCATCCCGCCTCACCGTCCTGGAGGCCATGGGGGGCCCGCGCGAGCGCCGGCGCAGCGCGACGGCCGCGGGCTTCGACCTCGTGGGGATCGACCCCCTGAACACCCTCGGCATCGAGGTCGTCGGCGCGGCCGCGGCCCAGGTGGTCACCGTGAGCCCCGGCCTCGACGACGCCTGGTTCGAACATGACGGCCAGCTGACCAAGGCCGACATCCGGGCGGTGACGCTGGCAGCCCTGCGCCCCCGCGCCGGCCAGACCCTGTGGGACATCGGCGCCGGGGCCGGCTCCATCTCCATCGAGTGGATGCTGCGCCACCCGAGCCTGCGGGCCATCGCCGTCGAGGGCAACCCGGCCCGGGCCGCCCGCATCGCCCGCAACGCGGCCCGCCTCGGGGTGCCCGACCTGCGCGTGGTGGAGGGTCCCGCCCCGGCGGCGCTGGCCGGCCTGCCGGCCCCCGACACCGTCTTCATCGGCGGAGGCGTCACCGCGCCGGGCGTCCTCGACGCGGCCGTCGCCGCCCTGCCCCCGGGAGGCCGCCTCGTCGCCAACGTGGTGACCCTGGAGGGCGAAGCCGTGCTGCTCGCGGCCTTCGCGCAGCAGGGCGGGAGCCTCAAGCGCCTGACGGTCGCCCATGCGGATCCGGTCGGGCACCTGCACGGCTGGCGCGGGGCGATGCCGGTGACGCAATGGGCCTGGGTGAAGGCATGAGGGGGGATGGCACGGCGCCGGTGGAACCCGGACCGGGCGACCTCGTCGCCGGAATTGGGTTTCGTCATGCGACCGCGCCCGCCGAGATTCTCGCCCTGGTCGCGCAGGCCTGCGACGCCGCAGGCCTGCCGCGCGCCCGCGTCGTCCGCCTCGCCACCGCCGGCGACCGGGCCGAGGAGCCGGCGATCCGCGCCGTCGCCCAGACGCTCGGCTGTCCCCTGGAGGCCGTCCCGCCCGAGGCCCTGATCGCCGTGGACGCCGAAGTGGCCACCCGCTCGCACCGGATCGAGGCCTCGCGCCGGGTCGGCTCGGTGGCGGAGGCCGCCGCCCTCGCCGCCGCCGGACCGGGTGCGACGCTGCTGCTGCGGCGAATCGCCAGTGCCGGGGCGACCTGCGCCCTTGCGCTTCGCGCACAATCCGTCACGCAGGAGCCATGACCGTACACTTCATCGGCGCCGGCCCGGGCGCCGCCGACCTCATCACCGTCCGTGGCCGCGACCTCATCGCGCGCTGCCCCGTCTGCCTGCATGCCGGGTCCCTCGTCGCGCCCGAGATCCTGGGCTGGTGCCCGCCGGGCGCCCGCATCGTCGACACGGCCCCCCTCGACCTCGACGCCATCGTGGCCGAATGCGCGGCCGCCCACGCGGCGGGCCAGGACGTGGCGCGCCTGCATTCGGGGGACCTCTCGATCTGGAGCGCCCTCGCCGAACAGA
Source organism: Methylobacterium sp. Leaf111 (assembly GCF_001423285.1). Lineage (NCBI taxonomy): Bacteria > Pseudomonadati > Pseudomonadota > Alphaproteobacteria > Hyphomicrobiales > Methylobacteriaceae > Methylobacterium > Methylobacterium sp. Leaf111. The sequence continues at coordinate 799,763 of NZ_LMNE01000001.1, forward strand.
CCCGCCGCCTCACCCAGGCCGGCATCCCCTTCACGGTGACGCCGGGCGTGCCTTCCTTCGCCGCCGCCGCCGCGCTCCTGCGGCGCGAGCTCACCGTTCCGGGCCTCGCCCAGTCCGTCGTCCTCACCCGCACCTCCGGGCGCGCCAGCGCCATGCCGGCGCGCGAGACCCTGGCGGCCTTCGCGGGCACCGGCGCCACCCTCGCCCTGCACCTCTCGATCCACGTCGTCGACGCGGTGGTCTCCGAGCTGACGCCGTTCTACGGCGCCGATTGCCCCGTCGCGGTGGTGTTCCGCGCCACCTGGCCCGACGAGCGGGTGCTCACCGGAACCCTGGCGACGATCGCCGGCCAGGTGGCCGAGGCCGGGCTGGAGCGCACGGCGCTGATCCTGGTGGGGCCCGCCCTCGAACCGGCGGAGTTCCGGGAGAGCGCCCTCTACGCCACCGATTACGACCGGCGCTTCCGGCCGACGGGCGAGCGCGCAAACGGAGACCGACCGTGAGCGTGCCCGGTCTCCTCGTCGCCGCGCCCCGTTCGAGCTCGGGCAAGACCACCGTGACCCTGGCGCTGATGCGGGCGCTGGCCCGGCGGGGCCGGGCCGTGCGCGGCGCCAAGTGCGGGCCGGACTACATCGACCCCGCTTTCCACCAGGCGGCCACCGGCCATCCGAGCTTCAACCTCGACAGCTTCGCCATGCCGGGGCCGATGCTCGACGCCGTGGCGGCCCTCTCGGCTCTGGGCGCCGACCTCGTGATCGCCGAGGGCTCGATGGGGCTGTTCGACGGCATCGTGGCACCGGAGGGGCGCACGGGCGCCAATGCCGACATCGCCGCGCGCTACGGCTGGCCGGTGATCCTCGTCCTCGACGTCTCCGGCGCCGCGCAATCGGCCGCCGCCCTCGCCCTCGGGTGCCGATCCTACGATCCGCGCATCCGCATCGCCGGGGTGATCCTCAACAAGGTCGCGAGTGCCCGCCATCGCCGCCTCGTGGAGGCAGGCCTGAGCCGCATCGGCATGCCGGTGCTCGGGGCGCTGATGCGGGATGCGAGCCTCGTCCTGCCCGAGCGCCATCTCGGCCTCGTCCAGGCCCGCGAGACCAACGACCTCGAGGCCCGGCTCGACCGGCTCGCCGACCTCGCCGAGGCCGGCCTCGACCTCGACGCGATCCTGGCCGCCGCGGCTGGCGCGGCCCCCGCCCCGGGCGCCGGCATCCTGCCCCGGCCGCCGGGCCAGCGCATCGCCATCGCGTCGGATGCGGCCTTCTCGTTCCTGTACCCGCACATGGCGGCGGGCTGGCGGGCGGCGGGCGCCGAACTCGTGCCCTTCTCGCCCCTGGCCGACGAGCCGCCCCCGGCCGATTGCGATGCCGGCTGGCTGCCCGGCGGCTATCCCGAGCTCCATGCCGGCGCCCTGGCGCAGGCCAGGCGCTTCCTCGACGGATTGCGGGTGTTCGCCCGGGGAAAGCCGGTGCACGGGGAGTGCGGCGGCTACATGGTCCTGGGCGAGAGCCTGGAGGATGCGCAGGGGGTCACGCACGCCATGGCGGGCCTGCTGCCGGTGGCGACCTCCTACAAGACCCGCCGCCTGCACCTCGGCTACCGCGTCGCGACGCTGCTGGCCGAGGGCCCCCTCGGGGGCGCGGGCGCACGCCTCGTCGGGCACGAGTTCCACTATGCCAGCGAGACGAGTGCGCCGCCGACCCCCGAGACGGGGCTCGCGGCGGTGACCGATGCGGAGGGCGTACCCCTCGGCCACGCCGGACACCGGCGCGGCGCCGTGACGGGCAGCTTCTTCCACTGGATCGGTTAGGGGCTCGGCGAGCCCCTAACCGGCGGCGGCGGGCTCGGGTGCCTGCTTGCCCATCTTCGCGGCCGTCCGCACGATGGCGAGCACGTCGCGGCGCAGCTGGTCGTCCTCGATCAGCGCGTAGGCCCGCAGCAACTCGATCGCGCCCTGCGCGCTGAGGAAGCCGAAGACATCGGACTGGGTGCCGCCAACCTCGTCTTCCTCGAAGAAGGCCGAGACCGGAACTTCGAGAAGACGGGCGATCTCGCGCAGGCGCCCGGCACCGACGCGGTTCTGCCCCTTCTCGTACTTCTGGACCTGCTGGAAGGTCACGCCCACGGCAGTCCCGAGCGCGGTCTGGCTCAGGCCGCGCGCCTTGCGCAAAGCGGTGATCCTCAATCCGACGAGGCGATCGACGTCGGTAGTCTGCTTAGGCATCATCTCTCGATTCAGTCCCTATAGAAATTTTCAGCCCCCGCCCGGACCAGCCCCGGGGACGATGAGGTTGGAGCGCTTTCGTACGAAGGCGTGCAGGATTCCTTAAGTTCATTCGCCACGAAACCAAGGCAGTCGATCAACGATTGAACGTGGTGGTAGAGACTATCCTTGTCTGCAGTCGAACGCCACTAGATGTTTACTCCGCATGAGCATCGGAGGTGACCGTTCTGAGAGCTTGACCACAAAGCTGGCACGGATTGCAAGCGCGACGTTGCGATCGTCCCTCGCGAGTTTCGCTGCACCGCGAACGCACCCACGGCTCCGAATGCCTGACGAACCGGGCGCGGCCCGGCTTTCATCGGACGGTCCGCGCCGGGCCGGAGCGCGGCGCATCCGCCGCACCGGATGGCTTTTCGTGCCCCTATGCCCCAGGTTAGAGGTGTCGCACGGGATCGTCCGAGACGCCGAAAAACCCAGGTGGATCATGTATATCGCAATGAATCGCTTCAAAGTCGTCAAGGACGCGACGGAAGACTTCGAGCAGGTTTGGCTCGGCCGCGACAGTCATCTCGGCGAGATGCCGGGCTTCGTCGAGTTCCATCTCCTCCGCGGTCCTGAAGGCGAGGACCACGTGCTGTACGCCTCCCACACCATCTGGTCGTCGAAGGCGGATTTCGAGGCCTGGACCCGATCGGAGCAATTCCGGAAGGTCCACGGCCGCGTGCCGTCGACCAAGCCCCTCTACCTGGGCCATCCTCAGTTCGAGGGGTTCGAGACGATCCAGACCGTCGCACGGCCCGATTCGGACGCCGCCGCCTGATGCGTGGGGACCTCTCGCGGCAGCCGCGAGGCCGATCGGATCGACCCGGCGTGACGTGTCCCGGGTCGAGACGTGACGGGACAACCCGGCGAGGCGCGGCCGGCCCGCCGCGCCGGCCGCGCCTGAACCAGGGGCGTCGGGCGGAGGCCGGGATCGATCCCCAGCGCCCGGGCGCTCCGGGTCGAATGATATTCGTGCGCAACCCTCTGCGCGGGACCGACGTTGTGGGGCGGTATGCGCGACCGGACGGATCCGCAGGATCGCGGGACGGCGCCTCAAGGGTCCACCGGAAGAGGTCCTTCGCGAAGCAACCTGTCGAACGCGCGACCCCGTCGCGGTCGAGACCCCGCGCCGCGCCGTCGGACGAGAGCAACGGACTCCGGGCCCATGTCTTGCACCGATCGTCTCGGCATCCCTAACTGATCCGCAATTTCGGTTCAGTTTCGGACAGTCTTCGCATCAGGACGGGACAGAGCGCTCCAGATGTTTCATGACCGAATCCCAGCCGCTCTCGAGAAGCTTCCGGTGTCGCGGGCGCGTCATGATGTCTGGGCGGCGCTTCTCCCCCGACGTAGCCGCACCGCGTTTCGGATCGGGCTCTCGGCTGCGACCGCCATTGCCGATATCCTCGTCATCGTCAGCGTCGCCGCGGGGATCGACGCCGCCTATCGGACGGCCTTCGACGTCACCGGGCCGGTGGCGGGACACAGCGGCAGCTTCGAGCTCGCCGCCCTGGTCGCCCTGTTCGTGCTGCTGACGAACCTCGTCCGCGAGGACTACCATATCGAGACGTTGCTCGCCCGCCGGCCGCACCTGCGGCGGGCGACGACGGTCTGGATCGGGGCCTGGGCCGTCGTGCTCCTGATCGGCTTCGCCACGAAGACCACCCATGAGTATTCGCGCCTGGTGTCCCTGGGGATGTTCGCCGGCGGCCTCCCGGCGATGCTGTTCGCCCGCGCGACGATGCTGCGCCTCGTCCGCAGCGCGGCGACATCGACATCGGGCAACACCAACCGGGTCCATCTGGTCGGCTACGAGGAGGATATCGCGCGGTTCTATGCCCACAACGACCCCGAGGCCCTCGGCCTGCGCGTGATCGGCACGAGTTATCTGCGCCAGGTCGACCCGACCGGCGACGCGGCGGCCCGGCACGCCCAGAGATCGGAGGATCTCGATCTCGCGGTCTCCGTGGTGCGCTTCCTGCGCCCGGACGATGTGTTCATCCTCCTGCCCTGGTCGGACGCCTCGGACATCGAGCGCTGCATCGACGCCTTCCTGCGGGTGCCGGCGGCCCTCCACCTGCGCCCCGGCTCGGTGATGGATCGCTTTCCGGACCTCGCCCTTGCCCGGGTCGGCCGCCTCTCGGGCATCAATATCGGGCGTCGCCCGCTCCAGGCCGGCGAGTTGTTCCTGAAGCGCAGCCTGGACCTGACCCTGGCCCTGATCGCCCTGGTGCTGCTGAGCCCGCTCTTCCTCGTGGTGGCGGCGCTGATCAAGCTCGACAGCCCGGGTCCGGTGTTCTTCCGGCAGAGGCGGTACGGCTTCAACCAGCAGCCCTTCGGCGTCTTCAAGTTCCGCAGCATGAAGGCCGCTCCGGAGGAGGTCTTCAAGCAGGCGACCCGCAACGACAGTCGCATCACGCCGATCGGCCGCGTCCTGCGGCGCTCGAACATCGACGAGCTGCCTCAGCTCATCAACGTGGTGCTTGGCGAGATGTCCCTCGTGGGGCCGCGCCCCCACGCCCTGGCGCATGACCGCAGCTTCGAGAACCGCATCGCCCTCTACGCGCGACGCCACAACGTGATGCCGGGCATCACCGGCTGGGCGCAGGTGAACGGCCTCCGGGGCGAAACCCTCACCGACCTCGACATGCAGCGGCGGGTTCAGCACGACCTGCACTACATCGACAACTGGTCGATCTGGTTCGACCTGCGGATCCTGTTCATGACCGTGTTCTCGCCCCGCGCCTACGAGAACGCGTGCTGAGCCGACGATCGGCCCGGCGCGAGGCCGCGGGCGTGCCCGCTCACTCCGCGGTGGTCCGGCCGAGGCAGGCACCGCACTCGCCCTCGACCTCGAGGATGCGGCTCGTCGGCTTGAAGCCGGCCTTGGCCAGGGTCCGGCCGAGCTGATCCTCCACTTCCGGCGAGGTGGTCTCGTCGATGGTGCCGCAGTTCCGGCAGATCAGGAAGACGAGGCCGGCGCCCTCGGTGTGGGCGTGGCCGCAGGACACGAAGGCGTTGCGGCTGGCGATCCGGTGCACGAGTCCGTGCTCGGTGAGGAAATCCAGGGCGCGGTAGACCGAGACCGCCGCCACGCGTCGCCCCGGCTCGCTTAGGGTCTCGGCGATGTCGTAGGCGCCCATCGGCCGCGTCTGCCCCGCCACGGCCGCCAGCACGTCGCGACGCAGGCGGGTGAATTGCAGGTCGCGCTCGCGACACAGGCGCTCCGCCCGGGCGATCGCTTCTTCCGCCCCGCCGCAACCGTGGTCATGCGTCGCCGCATGGTCGTGCATGATCTGCCCCGTGAACCCGGCCCGTTGAACTGCCCGAGTGTTACAGTGTATCACCGCCAACATAAGCCGGCGCTCCCGTTCGGGCAAATGATCCATCGGTGACCCGAGCCCCGCCGTGACCCAAGCCCCGCCGTGATCCAAGCCCCGCGCCCCCCTGCCGCCCTCCGCCGCTCGCTGTTCCAGGCCGGCGCGTCCTTGCGCTTCGCGGTGGCGCTGGTCCTGACCCTCCTGCTCTGGGCCGCCATCCTGTGGGCCTCCCGATGAGTCGTGACCATGAGCTGTGATCTGCCCGGCGCCATCACGCTCCACGGGCTGACCCTGGGCTACGACCGCCACCCGGCGGTCCACCACCTCGACGGGGTCATTCCGCCCGGGGCCCTCCTCGCCCTGGTCGGGCCGAACGGAGCCGGCAAGTCGACCCTCCTGAAGGGCATCGTCGGTGAGATTCCGTGTCTCGACGGCCGGATCGCCCGTCCGGGCCTCGAGGAGGCCATCGCCTACCTGCCGCAGGCGGCGGAGATCGACCGCAGCTTCCCCCTCAGCGTCCTCGATCTCGTGGCCATGGGCCTGTGGCGGCGCCTCGGCCCCTGGCGGAGCGCGCGCCGGCATCGGGCGACGCTGCTGGACGCCCTCGCCGCCGTCGGCCTCGCCGGATTCGAGGCGCGCCTGATCGGCACCCTGTCGGGCGGCCAGTTCCAGCGGGCGCTGTTCGCGCGCCTGATCGTGCAGGAGGCCCGCGTCCTCCTCCTCGACGAGCCGTTCACGGGGGTCGACGGACGCACCACGGCCGACCTGCTGGCCCTGGTCCGCGCCTGGCACGGGCAGGGCCGCACCATCGTGGCCGCCCTCCACGATCTCGGACAGGTGCGGAGCCACTTCCCGCACACGCTCCTGCTCGCGCGGGAGCGCGTGGCCTGGGGACCGACCGAGCGGGTGCTGACGCCCCAGAACCTCGCCCGCGCCCAGAGCCTGTCGGAGGCCTGGGACGAGGATGCCGCGGTTTGCGGCCGGCACGAGGAGCCGGGCCCGCCCCACGACCACGACCACAGTCCCGACCATGACCACGGCCCCGATGGGCGCCATGCGCATCCGCATGCCCACGACCATGGGGCGGTACGCGACCGGGGGCACGCCGCGTGATCGACCTCCTCTTCGGTCCCTTCGTCGAATTCGGCTTCATGCGCCGGGCCCTGGTCGGCTGTCTCGCCCTGTCGCTCTCGGCCCCGCCCGTCGGCGTGTTCCTGATGCTGCGGCGCATGAGCCTGATGAGCGACGCCATGAGCCACGCGATCCTGCCCGGGGCGGCGGCGGGCTTCCTGGTGGCGGGGCTGTCCCTGCCGGCCATGACCCTGGGCGGCTTGGCCGCCGGCCTCGCGGTGGCGCTGCTGGCCGGCTTCGTGACCCGATCCACCGTGATCAAAGAGGATGCGAGCCTCGCGGCCTTCTACCTGATCTCGCTGGCCGGCGGCGTCCTGCTGGTCTCCCTGCGCGGCTCGCAGATCGACCTGCTGCACATCCTGTTCGGCAGCGTCCTCGCCCTCGACGACCCGGCCCTCTGGCTCCTCGGCGGCATCGCCACCGTGACGCTGTTCGGGCTGGCGGCGATCTATCGACCCCTGGTGATGGAATGCGTCGATCCGCTGTTCCTGCGCACGGTCAGCCGGGCCGGCGGCCCGGTGCACTACGCCTTTCTCGGCCTCGTGGTGATGAACCTCGTCGGAGGCTTCCAGGCCCTCGGCACACTGCTGGCGGTGGGGCTGATGCTGCTGCCGGCCATTGCGGCGCGGTTCTGGGCGGCGGACCTGTCGGGCATGATCCCGGTCTCGGTCCTGATCGCGATGCTGTCGAGCGTGGTCGGGCTCAGCGTGTCCTACCAGGCCGATCTCCCGACCGGGCCCGCGATCGTACTCGCGGCGGGCGGCTTCTACCTGGTCTCGATGCTGATCGGGCGCCGGGGCGGCCTGGTCCGCCGGCTGGTGCGGGCGCGCCATCTCGAAGCCTGACGGGCGCAGCGACCCTCGGAGCGCGGCGATCCTCGGCGCGGTCCGTCCGTCAGAGAGCGAACAGGCTCATGAGGCCGGAGATGATCGCATAGACGAAGCCGGCATTGAGGAGGACGCCCACGGCGCCGATGGCGAGGCCCCCCAGAACCACGACGCCGTCGCGCTCGACGAGGCCGAGGCCGACGAGGCAGATGGCGAGGCCGAGGGGGATCTGCCCCACGATCGGCGCGGCTACGATCAGGGCCAGCGACAGGGTCAGCAGGATGAGGCCGACGCCGCGCATGCCGAGGGCGGTCTCGAACAGGCTCATGCGCGGGCGCGACCAGTGCTCGAGGCGGCGCAGCAGCGGCACGGCCCGGCTGGCGGCCCGCTCGACGTCGCTGCGGGCGACGGACCGGCGCAGCAGCGCGCGGGGCAGCCAGGGCGAGGCCATGCCGGCCGTGATCTGAATCGCCACCAACAGCAGCAGAAGACCGCAGACCAGGGGGATCGGCGGCGGCATCGGCAGGCAATTGGGCAATCCGAGGATGACGATGAGGAGCGCGAAGGCGCGATCCTTCAGGACGGCGACGATCTCGCCGACGGTCAGCCGTTCCCCTTCCTGCTCGGCGAGCACGGTGAGAACCTCGGAAGTTCTGGCAGCTGGTGACAAGAAAGCTCGGCCATTGGCGACGGTCCTGAGCCGGGCTGTAGCCGAGATGGGCGCCGAGGCCAAGCGGCGCATCCGCGCGCCGGAAAGGCCCCGAAATGCGGTCCTCGAACGGATCCACCCGTTCCTGGAAATCGACTCGCGCCCAGATAATCAATCTCAGGTTGCGAAAGATCTCTATAGTTTCGATGAGGTATCTTGACCAGGATGTGTTCTGTGCAATGGGTCGAGAATACAATCAGAAGCTAATAATTTCTGTGATATGTCGATTCTAGATTGATACCGGGGCCCGGCGCCATGACCGCCAGGGTGTCCTCGGGGTCGAACCTGGGACGCCCGTGCGCGCGACGACCACAGCCCTGTCCGAGGCGAAGCGAAAGCCCAGGCGGTTCGTCGTGCCGGCCGCCTGCGCCGCCGGTCTCCTCGGCACGCCGGCCCTGTCCTCCTCGCCGGCCTCGCTCGTCCTGTTCGGAAGCCTGGAGGCGAGCCCCTCCGTCTTCGTGACCACCGGGGCGAAGCTGGCGCTGGACCGGGTCGACCGGGAGGGATTCGTGGCCCTGGGGAGCCTCGGTGGCCAGCGCCGCCGCGAGGGCGCCGCCACGCGCGACACCGCGATCGGCGCCGTCGTGCTCGGCTACCAGTGGTTTCGCGACTGGGGCGTCGTGGCGGCCTATGCGGGGCCGGAGGGATCGATGGAGGTGGTGTCGGGCTGCGGCTGCGTGCAGGCCCTGCCGCCCCGCTTCGGCCTGCGCCTCCACGGCGAGGTGTGGGCCCACCCCACCGACGCGACCCTGTTGGCCGCCACGCTGGTCACCGGCACCACCCGCATGAGCGCCTGGGGTCGCCTCGCCTGGGGCTATCGGCACTGGGGCGCCTATCTCGGACCCGAGATCGCCTTCTCCGGGGACGGGACCGGCTACCGGAAGTGGAACGTCGGCCTGCACGCGACGGATTTCGCCCTCGGCCGCTTCAGCCTGCGCCTCTCGGCCGGGCTGCAACTCGCCGGCGATCAGGACCCCGGCCCCTATCTCAGCCTTTCCGTCTGGACGCCCTGGTAACCGTGTCCCGGGCCGGATGGCGGGCCGGCTTCGACCGGGGCGGCGTCAGGGCGAGGGTGCCCTGGTCGGCCGGGGCGGCCGGCGGCGCCGCGTCGAGCCCGTCGAGGAAGCGCGCCGCGTCGTCGAGGATCGCGGCGCGCTTCGTCGGGTCCATCCGCGCCAGGGTGCGGTAGGGCATGGCGAGGCGCGGATTGTCCGCCAGGCGCTCCGCGTGCCGGATGAGGAAGTTCCAGTAGAGATAGTTGAACGGGCAGGCCGATGGACCGGTCTTCTTGGCCACGTCGTAGGCGCAGCCCCGGCAGTAATCTGACATGCGGTTGATGTAGGCGCCCGAGGCCGCGCAGGGCTTCGAGCCCATCACGCCGCCATCGGCCCAGAGCACCATGCCGTGGACGTTGGGCAGCTCGACCCATTCGTAGGCATCGGCGTAGACGACGAGGTACCATTCCTCCACCTGCTCGGGGGCCAGGCCGGCGAGCAGGGCGAAGTTGCCCGTCACCATCAGGCGCTGGATGTGATGGGCGTAGGCGTGGGTGCGGGTGGCGCCGATGCACTGCGCCAGGCAGTTCATCGCCGTCTCGCCGGACCAGTAGAACCACGGCAGATCGCGGGTGGCCTCGAGGGCGTTCGACGCCGCGTAGTCCGGCATCCGGGCCCAGTACAGGCCGCGCACGTATTCGCGCCAGCCGAGGATCTGGCGGATGAACCCCTCGACGCAGTGAAGCGGGGCCTCCCCGGCGCGATAGGCGCGCTCCGCCGCCCGGCAGACCTCCTCCGGCGTCAGCAGCCCGGCATTCAGCGCCGGCGCGATCAGCGCGTGGTACAGGAACGGCGCGTCCGCGCGCATCGCGTCCTGATAGTCGCCGAAGGCCGGAAGGCCGACGGCAAGGAAGTGCTTGAAGGCGGTGATGGCCTCGGCCCGGGTGACCGGCCAGGCGAAGGCGTCGGTCTCGCCGAAGTGATCCGCGAAGTCGCGCTCGACCAGGGCGATGACCTCCCGGGTCACGGCATCGGGCGGGAAGCCGACGCGCTCGGGCACGCCGTGGCCCTTCGGCAGCCCCTTGCGGTTCTCGGGGTCGAAGTTCCAGCGGCCGCCGGTCGGCTCGGTCCCCTCCATCAGCAGGCCGGTGCGGCGGCGCATGCCGCGGTAGAACGTCTCCATGCGCAGGCTCCGGCGGTCGCCGGCCCAGGCGGCGAAGTCGGCGCGGGGGCAGAGGAAGCGGTTGTCGTCGCGAATCTCCACGAGCGGGCCGAGATCGGCGCGCCAGCCCTCCATCATCGTCCAGACCCGCCACTCCCCGGGTTCGGTGACGACGACGCGGTCGACCGCGTGGCGCGCGACGGCGCGTTCCAGCTCGCCGGTGAAGCTGCCGGTGTTGCCCGGGGCATCGAGGCGGACATAGTCGACGGTGATGCCCTCCGCCTCCAGCTCCGTCGCGAAGTGGCGCATCGCCGAGAACAGGAAGGCGATCTTCTGCTTGTGGTGGCGCACGTAGGTGGCCTCGGCCCGCACCTCGACCATCAGGACGACGTCGTGGTCCGGATCGAGATCGGTGAGGGTGGCGATGCGGCGGGTGAGCTGGTCGCCGAGGAGGAAGCGGAGCGTGCGGATGGCGATCAGCCCTCGGCCTGCCGAAGAGCCCGCAGGGCGTCCCGCGGCGGACGCCGGCCGGGCGCTCGTCCGCCCGCGTCGCCGATGACGATCTCCCGCCTCATGCGCGCTCCCATATTCATGCCCGCTCCCAATTCGCTCCCGATGCGGTAGGTATGGCGGATGCCGGGGACGGGGAGCCGTCCCCGCGCGGGATCGACCGATCCGTGACGTCGCAGGACCGTCGGGAGCCGCATGAAGTTCGCCTTTGCTGGAATCGATTTCCTCGGCGGCGTGTTCGAGGCCCTGATCGGGGCGGGCTGGACGCCGATCAAGCTGTTCACCCGGCCCTGCGACGGGATCTACGACCACAACGAGGCGGTGGTGGCCCAGGCCCGCCGCCACCGCGTGCCGATCCAGATCTCGCGGATGCGGCCGGAGGACCTCGCCGGGCTCGCGGAGGCGCAGGGCCGGGACTGGGCCCTGGTGGTGGCGGGCTATCCCTGGCTGATCCGGGGCTGGCGCGGGCGGTGCGCCTACGCGCTCAACTTCCACCCCTCCCCGCTTCCCCTGGGCCGCGGACCCTACCCGCTCTTCAAGGCGATCTCCGACGGGCAGCCGGACTGGGGCGTCACCGCCCACGTGCTGGCCGAGGACGGCTTCGACACCGGCGACATCCTGGCCCAGGAGCGCTTTCCGCTGGCCGCCCTGGAATCGCACGAGACCCTGCTCGCCAAGTGCCAGATGGCGGCGCGGCGCATCGCCGCCGGCCCGATCGCCCGGGACCTGCCCGCCCTGTGGCGGACGCCCGCTCCCCAGGGCACCGGCTCATACTGGCCGCGGGTCACGGATGCGGATCGCACCCTCGACTTCCGCTCCGAGGTCGAGGCGATCCTGCGCCGGGTCCGCGCCTTCGGCACGATCGAGACGATCGCCCGGGTCGGCGAGTCCCGGGTCTACGTGGCGGCGGCCGAGGGCTGGCGCGAGGCGCATCGGCATGCGCCGGGGACGGTGGTGCAGCGCTACCGCCGCCACGTCGTCATCGCCGCCCGCGACGGCTACATCCAGCTCACCCGCTGGAGCCCGGTCCCGGTCAGCGAGGCCGGACAGCTGGGGCGGTAGGCTGCCCTATATCGGAGCGACCCCTCCACGAAAGCGATCGAGCAGACCCCATGGCGCGGATGCGCAAGAAGGCCGATCTTCCCACCAAGATCTGCGTCCAGTGCGGCAAGCCCTTCGCGTGGCGCAAGAAGTGGGAGCGGGTCTGGGACGAGGTCCGCTACTGCTCGGACCGCTGCCGGGCCGAGGCCAAGCGCGCGCCGGCACGGGCGGCTCAGGACTGATACGGGCTCCGCCCGACCGGAGCGGTGCCCGTCTCGGCCAGCCTGCGCAGCGCTTGAGCGAGGCCCAAATCCGCCATCCCGAAGGGATCAAACGGGTTTGTAGGAGCCCCCTCAGCGGAGGGCCGCGAGACCGTCCGGCGTGTCGACGTCCAGGCGCACACCCGCATCCATCGCGCATTCGAGCACGTCGGCGCGTCCGGCGAGCAGCCGTCCGGCGCCCTGGTCGCCCGAGAGACCGGCGAGGGCGGGAGCCAGGAGGCGCAGGTTCAGGAGGACCGGGTTGCCGCGCACGCCCGCATGGATCGGCACCACCGCCGCGGGGGCCGGCTCCGCCCGGCGGAAGGCGTCGGCCAAATCCTGGAGGTGGCGGGCGGTCACGCGCGGCATGTCCCCGAGGAGCACGATCGCGCTCCCCGCCGCCGGCAGGGCCGCGAGTCCGGCCTGGAGCGAGGTGGCGAGACCGTCCGCATAGGCCGGGTTCACGACCCGGGCGAGGTCGAGCCCGTCGAGGGCGGCGCCGACCCGGCCGGCATGGGCGCCGAGCACCGCAACCACCGGGCCGAGCCCGGAGGCGATCGCGGCCTCCGCGGCGTGGCGGACGAGCGGCCGCCCGGCCAGCGGCTGCAGCAGCTTCGGCTCCGCGCCGAAGCGCGTCCCGCGCCCGGCCGCCAGGAGGATGAGACCGAGCTCAGGCATCGTTCTCAGGCATCGTCTTCGGCCGGGTCGCCGCCGGAGCGGGGCTGGGGCCGCGACCCGATCTCCATGAGGAGCCCGCCGACACCGAGGGCGACGATGTCGGCCCGGGTCACTTCGAGGCCGGCGAGCAGCCGGTGCAGCACCCAGTCGAAGCCGTTCTCCTTGGGCGAGCGCGCGCAGCCCGGCGCGCCGATGACCGGCACCGCGGCGACCCGTCCGACCAGGAGGAGGTTGCCCGGGTCCACCGGCATGCCGAGATGCGCGACGTGGCCGCCCGCCGCCTCGATCCCGGCGGGGATCACGTCGCGCCGGTCGGCGATGGCCGAGGCGCCGAATACCACCACCAGCTCGGCGCGATCCTCCGTGACCGCGGCCCGGATCGCCTCGGCCACGGCCTCGCGGCGATGGGGCACCCGGGCGTCGGTGACGAGGGCGGCGCCCGTCGGGGCGAGGCGGTGGCGCAGGTTGGCGAGGGTCTTGTCGATGGTTGCGGGCTTCAGGCCGGGCAGCAGGGTCGAGACGACGGCGACCCGGGTCAACCGGTAGGGCGCCACCGCGAGCGCCCCCGCGGGCGCGGCACGGCAGGCCCGGTCGAGGGCCGCGCCCGGAACCGCATAGGGGATGATCTTGACCGTGGCGACCATCTCGCCGGCCACCACGGGCTTGTAGGGCGCGAGCGTCGCCACCGTGATCGCCTCGTCCACACCGTTGACGGCGTCGACGGCGGCCCGGTCGATGTGCAGGAGCCCGGCGGTCGCCGCATGGAGGTTGCAGCGGCCGGTGAAGGGCAATTCGTGGCGCAGGTGCGGACCGGCGAGATGCGCGGCGAGGCGTTCGGCCGCCGGATCCTCGGCCACGTCGCCCGGCTCGAGGGTGACGGCCACGAGTTCGGACAGCCCGGCGGCCGCGAGGCGCGCGGCGTCCTCGGCCGGGATGACCCGGCCCTTGCGCAGGGTCACGTCGTGGGAGCGCACCGTATGGGCGGCGATCAGCCCGGCAGCCTCGCGCGTCGGGACGGCCCCGAACTTCACGCGGCGGCTCCGGTGCGGGGGGTGCGCTGCGCGGCGATGATCTGCGCCAGGATCGAGACCGCGATCTCGGCCGGGCTGACGGCCTGGATGGAAAGGCCGATCGGCGCCGCGATCCGGCCAATCTCGGCCTCCGCGAACCCCGCCTGGGTCAGCCGGCCGACGCGGGCCGCGTGGGTTTTGCGCGAGCCGAGGGCTCCCACATAGAAGCACCCCGCCCGGAGGGCTGCGGCCAAGGCCGGGTCGTCGATCTTCGGATCGTGGGTCAGGGCCGCCACGGCGCAGTAGCGGTCCAGGGGCGGGACCGGACCGGCCAGGGCGTCGTCCGGCCATTCGGCCACGAGGTCGATGCCGGGGAAGCGTTCCGGCGTCGCGAAGGCGGTGCGCGGATCGATGACGGTGACGGCGAGATCGAGGGCGCGCGCCATCGGGCACAGGGCCTGGCTGATGTGCACGGCGCCGATCACCACCAGGCGCACCGGGGGCGCCTGCACGGTGAGGAAGACCGAGCGGCCGCCCGCCTCGGCGAGGCCGCTCTTGCCGGAGGCGAGGTGGCGGGCGAGGAGGTCGCCCAGGGGATCGCCGGCGATCTCGGCCTCGCGCACCACCCGCTGGGCCCCGCCGTCGAGGTCGGTCACGAGGATGGCGGCGCGGCGCGCAGCGCGCTCGGCGTTGAGGATGGCGAGAGTCTCGAGCTGCATGCCGGCGCCTCAGGCCACGGGCTCGACGAAGACGCGGATGCGCCCGCCGCAGGACAGTCCGACCCGCCAGGCGGTCTCGTCGGCCACGCCGAATTCGATGATGCGCGCCTGCCCGTCGGCAATCGCCTCCAGGCCCTCGGTGATCACCGCGCCCTCGACGCAGCCGCCCGAGACCGAGCCGAGGAAGTTGCCCTCGCCGTCGACCACGAGGTGACTTCCCACCGGCCGCGGCGCCGAGCCCCAGGTCTCGATGACGGTGGCGAGCGCCACCGCGCGCCCCTCGCGACGCCAGGCTTCGGCCGCGCCGAGAATGTCGTTGTCGGTGGAAAGCATGGTCCTGGCGAACTCCGGCGCGGGATCCGGCCCGCTGCGTGGAACTGGAATGAAAACCCGGTAGACCGAGGTAAGGTCCCGCGCCGCCGTGGCAATGCGCACCGGGCGGCGCGGCCACCGGGGCGTGTCTTCCCGCACCGACCGGGCGCCCCTATCGTGGGGCCGCGTCACCCGCCCCGATGGAGCCCTGCCCCGATGCCCAGCCTCCGCGCCACCGCCTTCGCCTTCGCCGGCCTGCTGATGGGTTCGGCCTCCGGCTCCGCGGAGGCCCAGGTCCGCATCGGGCTGTCGGCACCGCTGACCGGCCCGGATGCCGCCTTCGGACAGGGCCTGCGCCTCGGCGCCGAGCAGGCGGTGGCCGATCTCAACCGGGCCGGCGGCGTCGACGGGCAGCGCCTGGTCCTGGTGGTCGCCGACGATGGCGGCGAGGGCAAGCAGGGTCTCGCCGTCGCCCGGCGGTTCGCCGCCGAGCGGGTCGGCCTGGTGGTCGGCCCCTTCAATGCCGGCGTCGCGGGGCTGGCGATGCCGGTCTACGAGGAGGCCGGCATCGTCGCCGTGACGCCGGGCACCGGCTCTGCCGCGCTGACGGCCAAGGGCCTCTGGAACGTGTTCCGCACCGTGCCGAACGAGGCCGAGCAGGGGCGGCTCGCCGGCGCCTACCTCGTCGGCCGTCACGGCGGCCAGCGCATCGGCCTCGTGCACGACAAGAGCCCGTTCGGGCGCGGCCTCGCGGAGGGCGTGAGCCGCGTGCTCAAGGCCGCGGACCAGCCGGAGGCGGCCTTCGAGACCCTGACCCGCGGCGAGCGCGACGTCTCCGGACTGGTGGCGCGCCTGAAGCGGGCGCGGGTCGAGGTGGTGTATTTCGGGGGCCTCGCGCCGGAGGCGGCCGTGCTCCTGCGCGGCCTGCGCGACGCCGGCGTGACCGCGCCCCTGGTGGGCAGCGACGGCCTCCTCGATCCGGCCTTTCCCCAGGCGGCCGGCCCGGCGGCCGAGGGCACGGTGATGACCCTCACCGCCGACCCGCCGCGGCTGCCCGAGCCGAAGACACCCGATGCGAAGGCGACGAAGGGTCCCCGCAGCCCGGACGCGAACGCGGTGGCCGCCCAGGCCTATGCGGCCGTCGAGGTCCTGCGCCAGGGCGTCCTCGGCGCCGGATCGGCGGAGGGCCGGGCGGTGGCGGCCTACCTGCATGAGGGCCGGGCCCTGCGGACGGTTCTCGGCGACCTCGCCTACGATGCCCGGGGCGACCTGAAGCCCGATCCCCGCCGCCCGGCCACGGTCCTGCAGGCCTGGAAGCGGATGCCGGATGGGCGGATCGACTTTGCGGGCAACGACGTCACCCCGTGAGTCGAGTCTGCCCGCCGCCGCCGTCGCGCGTCCGGCCGGCCGGAAGCGCGACGGAGCGAAATCGCGGGCCAAATCTTGATCTTTCCGAATCCACGCCGGATCCGCGCGCGACTTGTGCCGGGTTCATCACCGGCCTGCATCGGGAAAAGCTTGCTTCCGGCCGATCTGGACATTATGTCGGGGCAACGCTCGCCGGTGTTGCGCATCCGATGGGATCGGACCCGCCGCCCGCCGCGTTTTGCCGAACGGCTTCGTTTTGTGTCCCGGGTCGCCCCTTTTCAGGCCGTCCGGCTGGAGAGTGTGGATGGCGAAAGAAGAGTTGATGCAGTTCGACGGTCTCGTGATCGAGATCCTGCCGGACGCGCGCTACCGCGTGCAGCTCGACCAAGGGCACGAGATCGTGGCCTACACGGCCGGCAAGATGAAGAAGAACCGCATCAAGACTCTGGCCGGCGACCGCGTC
Organism: Methylobacterium sp. Leaf111; assembly: GCF_001423285.1. Classification (NCBI taxonomy): domain Bacteria; kingdom Pseudomonadati; phylum Pseudomonadota; class Alphaproteobacteria; order Hyphomicrobiales; family Methylobacteriaceae; genus Methylobacterium; species Methylobacterium sp. Leaf111. The sequence continues at coordinate 816,534 of NZ_LMNE01000001.1, forward strand.
ACCGTCGAGATGTCGCCCTACGACCTGGAGAAGGGCCGCCTCGTGTTCCGGCACAAGGACGAGCGCTCCTCCGGTCCGCGCCCGCCCATGCGGGGTCAGTTCCGCCGCCGCTGACTCAAGCGGCGCGACCCGGCTTCTCGACTTGTAGGGATTCCTGTGCGGCAAGACTCGGTTTCCCGGGCCTTGCCGTCTGTGTTTGGCCCGGTTGACGACTGTCTGCCGGTCCTTGACGGATCTCCACCGAGCTCCTCGACCTGTCTCCTGCCATTGACGGACATGCGCCAACGGCGCGGTCTTGGGCATGGCCAGCGTGCTCCCTACGGTCATCGAGACGAGGTCTATCTGCGCTCTGCCGAACGCGCCATGACCGACGTCGCGCGAAGTGCGGTGGTGGATTTCCTCGCGGCCCATCCGCAGGCGCGCGAGGTGATTCCGGGACCTAGCGGCCTTCGGAAGGTTCGCGTTCCCTTGACCGGGCGCGGCAAGCGCGGCGGCGCCCGCGTGATCTCGTTCTCTGGGGGCGATGAGCGAGGGACGACGCGATGTTCGCCGAGTTGGCGCTGAGCCTGAAACAGGCGGCCGCCCATGCGCGCGGGGACATCGGAGCCGGGTTCGGCATCCACGTCCCGCAGGACATCGACGTCGCCGCGATCCGAAAGGCGACGGATCTCTCACAGGATGCCTTCGCCCGTCGGATCGGTGTCGCCGTCGGCACCCTGCGGAACTGGGAACAGCGCCGTCGCCAGCCCGAAGGACCGGCCCGCATGCTCCTGGCGCTCCTCCAGCGGAACCCGCGCCTCGTCGAGGAAACGCTCGGCCAGACGCCCTTAAATTCGCGTCCAGGCGCCAGGGGCCGACCGCGCCTTCTACTTCCCGAACCGCTCGAACTTCGGGAAGCTCCGGGTCATCAGGGCGCCGGCATCCGAGCGGTGGCCGAGCCATTTCTCCAGAATCCCCGCATTGGCGAGGCGCGCCTCGCCGCCCGCCTCGCGCCAGGGCAGCCCTTCGGCCAGGGGGAAGACGTGGGCGTCGGTGAGCGTGGTCTGGCGGCAGCGCTGCAGGCGCACGCCCTTGCCGCGCACCATCTCGGGCAATTCGCTCAAGGGGAAGACCAGCATCAGCCGGTCGGCACTGCACACCGCCACGTGGTCGCCGGTGGCCGGCACCAGCACGGCGGCCGTCGCCGGCGCGTCGAGGCCCATGATGCCCTTGCCCTTGCGGGTGTTGGCCACGAGCGCATCGGCCGGCGCCAGGAAGCCGCGCCCATCGGTGGCCGCGACCAGGACCTTGGCGCCCGGCTGGTAGGGGATGGCCGCCACGATCTCGGTGCCGTCGTCGAAATCCACCATCAGGCGGATCGGGTCGCCGAAGCCGCGCCCGCCCGGCAGCTTGGCCGCCTCCAGGGTGAAGACCTTGCCGTTCGAGGCCAGCACCAGGATCTTGGCCGTGGTCTCGCTGGGAAAGGCGAGCTTGAGGCCGTCGTCGCCCTTGAAGGCGACGCCCGAGAGGTCGGCGACGTGGCCCTTGAGAGCCCGGATCCAGCCCTTGTTGGAGACGATGACGGTGATCGGCTCGCGTTCCACCAGGGCGGCGGCGAAATCGATACCGGCGGTGTCGGGCGGGTTCTCCAGGGTGGTGCGCCGGGCGCCGATCTTGGTCTCGGGACCGAAGGTCTTCTTCACCGCGCGGATCTGCTTGGTGATGTCGGCCCATTGCAGCTTGTCGGAGCCGAGCAGCCCCTCGATCCCCTCCTTCTCCAGGGTCAGGGCGTCGAGCTCGCGCTTCATCTCCATCTCCTCGAGCTTGCGCAGCGAGCGCAGGCGCGTGTCGAGGATGGCGTTGGCCTGCACCTCGGTGAGTTCGAAGCGCTTCATCAGGGCAGGCTTCGGCTCGTCCTCCTCGCGGATGATGCGGATCACCTCGTCGAGGTCGAGATAGACGATGAGCAGGCCGCCCAGGATCTCCAGGCGGCGGTCGATCTGGCCGAGGCGGTGGCGCGACCGGCGCTGGAGCACGACGCGGCGGTGGTCGAGCCACTCGCGCAGGGCCTCGGCGAGGCCGATGACGCGGGGCACCAGCCCGCCCACCAGCACGTTCATGTTGAGCGAGATGCGGGATTCGAGCTCGGTGAGCCGGAACAGCGATTCCATCAGGATGACGGGATCGACGTTGCGGGCGCGCGGCTCCAGCACGATGCGGACGTCCTCGGCCGATTCGTCGCGCACGTCGGCGAGCAGGGGCAGCTTGCGCTCCTGCAGGAGCTCGGCGAGCTTCTCGATCAGGCGGGCCTTCTGCACGCCGTAGGGGATCTCCGTGACCACGATAGTCCAGGTGCCCCGCCCCAGGTCCTCCTTGGCCCAGCGCGCCCGCACGCGGAAGCCGCCGCGCCCGGTGCGGTAGGCCTCGGTGATCGATTCGGCGCTGTCGATCAGGATACCGCCGGTGGGGAAGTCCGGCCCCTTCACGAAGGTGAGGAGCTGGGCGGAGGTCGCCTCGGGATGGCCGATCAGGTAGAGCGCCGCGTCGCAGAGCTCGGCCGCGTTGTGGGGCGGGATCGAGGTCGCCATGCCCACCGCGATGCCCTGGGAGCCGTTGGCCAGCAGGTTCGGGAAGGCGGCGGGGAGCACCACCGGCTCCTCCTCCTGCCCGTCGTAGTTCGGGCGGAAATCCACCGAATCGTCGTCGAGACCTTCGAGGAGGAGGCGCGCCACCTCCGTCATCCGGGCCTCGGTGTAGCGCTGGGCAGCGGCGTTATCGCCGTCGATGTTGCCGAAATTGCCCTGCCCGTCGACCAGCGGATAGCGTTGCGCGAAGTCCTGCGCCATGCGCACCAGGGCGTCGTAGGCCGCCGTGTCGCCGTGCGGATGGTACTTGCCGATGACGTCGCCCACGATGCGGGCGCATTTCTTGAAGGCCGAGGTCGGATCGAGCTTCAGGAGCCGCATGGCGAACAGGATGCGGCGGTGGACGGGTTTGAGCCCGTCGCGGGCATCGGGCAGCGCCCGGTGCATGATCGTCGACAGCGCGTAGGCGAGGTAGCGATCCTCGAGCGCGGTCTTCAGCTCGACGCTCTCGATGCCATCGGGACTCGATGGCGGCTCGAAGGGCTGGCCCATCACGAACTCCCGGGCCTCAGACGACCCAATTCAGAACAAAACACGAACGGAATCTAGGCGCTTCCCGTGCCCAATGCAACGAAGCGCGCGCGCTCCTCGGGTACGGGGATCGCGCGCGGTCCCCAGATGTGCTGGTCGAGGAAATACCCCGTCAAGGTAAACCCCGCGGTAACGTCCCGGGCGTCCGGCGTCATCGGCAGGGACGCACCCGGCGCCCGGGCCCGCAGGAAGTCCGGCAGCGCCAGGAGCCGGTCGCGATAGGGCTCGCCGGCCGAGGCGCTCACCGCCCGCCCGCTGCGGGGCGAGACGTAGATCAGCGCGTCGTTGCCCCCCGTGGAGGCGCAGGCCGCCAGGTCGAGCCCGAAGCCGAGCTCGGCCAGGATGGCGAGTTCGAAGCGGACCATCAGCGGCGGGGCGATGTCCGGGTCGTGCAGGTGCGCCACCAGGAGGCCGGCCGCCTCGAACAGTTCGGGATGGGGGTCGCGCTCGGGCAGCAGGCGGAGCAGGCCCGCGAGATGGCTCATGCCGTAGAGGGCGAGCCCCGACCCCATCAGCCGGGCGGCGACGGATTCGACGGGCTCCACCGCGAAGGCGCCCAGGCTCTCGTCGAGGCGCGCCCGCCAGGTGGCCTGCACCCGGTTGCCGGCCTGCAGCACCGGCTGCATCCGTCGCGAGCGCCCGCCATGCACGAGCCCGAGGTGGCGGCCGTGGGTCCGGGTCATGAGTTCGAGGATGACGCTGGTCTCGCCCTGGCGGCGCAGGCCGAGCACCAGGGCCTCGTCGGTCCATTGCATGCCCGTGTCTTACGGCGCCGTCGAGGCGATGCAAGCGCGCTGCGTCCATTCCGGTTGCAAGTGAACGCGGTTTCCCCCAAGGCGGGAAATTCGATAGGCTCGCCATCACACTGAGTCGAGCCTGCCCCGATGTCCCTGCCCGCGCGCGCGGCCCGCCGCCGCCCCGCCCTTGTCCTCGCCGCCCTGCTGCCCCTCGCGGCCTGCGGGCCGCGGGCATCCATCCCGACGCCCGCCGCGACCGCGCCCCTGCGGGAACGGCTCGCCGCCTTCGCCCTCGGGCAGGCCGCGTTCGGCGCGGTCTCGCTGATCCCGGTGCGGTTCGCGCACAGCCGGGTCTCGCAGCCGTTCCAAGACGCCGGCCGCACGCTCTACTGCCTCTCGAGCCGGATGACGGGACGCACCTTCGGCCGCGCCGAGCGGCCGAAGATCGTCGTGCAGGAGGCCGGCGGCGTCCTCACCCGCGTCGACGAGGATCCGGAGATCTGCGAGGGGCACCGGACCGAGCCGTTGCCGGAACTGGAGGCTTTGGCGGCCGGCCGGGGCTGAGGCACGCCCCCCGGTGCGGCCGGTCTTGCGCTTCGGCGCAGCCGGTCTTGCGCTTCGGCGCAGCCGGTCTTGCGCTTCGGCGCAGCCGGTCTTGCGCTTCGGCGCAGCCGGTCTTGCGCCCCGGCCTGCCCGGTGGTTCGCTGGCCCCATGCCCGACCAGCCCCTCGCCCTGACCCTCGCCCTCATCGCCCGTGCCCATCCGACGCCGGTGGCGGACGACGCGACGGCCCTCGCGCTGCTGAGCGATGCCGAACTGGCCCCGGGCCTCGCCGCCGCCCTCGCCGCCCGGCCGATGCCCGCGGAGGGCTTGTGGGTGTTCGGCTACGGCTCGCTGATCTGGCAGCCGGAATTCGCCTATTCCGAGCGCCGGGTCGGCACCGTGCACGGCTATCACCGGCGCTTCTGCCTCCTCCAGCGCCGGTTCCGCGGCAGCGTGGACAATCCCGGCCTCGTCCTGGCCCTCGATGCGGGCGGCTCCTGCGAGGGGGTCGCCTTCCGGCTGACCGGTGCGGAGGCGGCCGAGACCCTGCTGCCGGTCTGGCGCCGCGAGATGCGCGGCAACGGCTATCTCGGGCGCTGGGTCCCGGTGGAGACGGCCGCCGGCACGATCCAGGCGCTGACCTTCCTGGTGAATCCCGAGAGTGACCGCTACACCGGCCCGATCCCGGACGACGTGGTCGCGGACCGGATCGCCGCCGGGGCCGGCCATCTCGGGCCGAGCGCCGAGTACCTGTTTCGCACGGTGGCCGCCTGCCTCGAGGCGGGCATCCGCTGCCCGCACCTCCTCACCCTGCAGGCGATGGTGGCGGAGCGCCTGCGGGCGCGAGTCCGGGCCGGCACCGCCGGCCCGTCGGCGGCCGGCGCCTGACGCGCCCTTTCGGACCCTCGACGCGCGGGTTCCGCCGGAACGACGGGGCGTGGCGCGCGGGTGGGACGTCGGGCGGTCCGTTCGTTCGACCCCGATCGACCGGACACGCCCGCGATCGGTGATCCGCGTGACGTTGCTGGTCCAAAAGTGCTCACCTCGATTGTATAGCTGGACAATATTAGTTCAGATAGATCTGACGATTTAGATAGATAATGTAATTTAAGACATTTTTATTGGTCAACACCTAGGAGAAATGCACAAACCACGCAACGGATCAGGCCTCTCGATGACATACGGTATCCGCGCTCGCCTCTACGCCGGATTCGGCAGCCTGATCCTGATCACCGGCGGAATTGGCCTGACCGCGCAGTATCAACTCGGCTCCATCGTGGCCGAATACGCACGGGTCGCTCGCCTCGAGGAGGGGGCACGCAACGTCTTCGCGATGAACGGCCTCGCGGAGCGGCTGTCCGGGCAGGCTCTGGATCTGCAGTCGAGCCAGACGCCCGATCAGATCGAGCAGGTCGAGCAGACACGCCAGGCCATCACCACGGTGCTCCAGCGCCAGGTCGACATCGCGGTGTCGGAGGAGCGGCGCGCGATCTACGCCAGCATGCGGGACCAGTCTGCCGCCCTGAAGGACGATATCCAGCGCCTCGGACAAGCCGGTCTGGCGCTGACGGACAGCAAGACCAAGCTGTTCCGGACCGGCGACGAGCTGACGCGCGTGGCCGGCTTCCTGATCTCCGACATCCGTCAGAACGGGTCCGCGGCGCAGATCGCTCAGGTCGCGACGGTCGACAGCACGGTGCTGCTGATGCGGGTCGCGAACTGGCGTTTCCTGGCCACCCGCGATCCCCAGGGTCCCGCGACCTTCGCCACGAACAGCCTCAAGGCCGACACCGCCATCAGGACGCTGAAGGAGCTCGACACGGGCGGCGCGTTCACGCGTCCGATCAAGCGGTTGCAGGACACGGTCGCCGCCTACATCGACGCCTTCAACGCGGCGGCAGCCGCCATCGAGGCGACGCGGGCGGCCCATGACGACACGCTCAAACCGCATGCGGCGGCCCTGATGCAGGCGGGCCTGGGAGTCCGGGCGAAGATCGAGTCGGCCGTGAGCGAGATCATCGCCGACACCGACGCGAGCGTGAGCCGGGCCCGCGTCCTGCAGATGGCCTTCGTCGGCCTGGCGCTGGCGCTCGGCGGCGCCCTCGCCGTCCTGATCGCCCGCAGCATCATCCGGCCGATCTCCGGCATGACGGACGCGATGAGTCGCCTGGCCGCCGGCGAGACGGCCGTCACGGTGCCCTCGCAGACGGCGGGGGACGAGATGGGCGCGATGGCCAAGGCCGTCGACGTGTTTCGCCAGAACGCCATCGCGCGCATCGAACTGGAGGCGCAGCAGGTCGCCGCGCTGTCGGCGCGCCAGCGTCGGGCGGACCGGGTCGACGAGCTCGTCCAGAGCTTCGAGCAGACCATCTCGGGCAACATCGGCATCGTCACCTCCGCGGCGACCGAACTCGACGCCACGGCCCGGTCGATGACCCAGGTGGCGGAGAGCACCAGCGGGCAGGCGCTCGCCTCGAGCGCGGCCGCGCGGGAAACCGCAACGAACGTACAGACCGTGGCCGCGGCCGCCGAGGAGATGGTCGCCTCCCTGCAGGAGATCGAACGCCAGGTTCAGCAATCGAACGCCGCCGCCGGTGCCGCGGCCCGCGAGGCGGAAGCGACGGACGCCAGCATGGGCAGCCTGATCCAGGCCGCCGACCGGATCGGAGAAGCCGTGACGATGATCTCCGGCATCGCCAGCCAGACCAACCTGCTGGCGCTCAACGCCACCATCGAGGCGGCGCGGGCCGGCGAGGCGGGACGCGGCTTCGCGGTGGTCGCCGCGGAGGTCAAGGAGCTCGCCGGCCAGACCGCCCGGGCCACCGACCAGATCGGCGGGCAGATCTCTGCGATCCAGCAGGCCACCGCCCAGGCCGTCGCGGCCATCCGCCAGATCGGCCAGACCATCGTATCGGTGAACGCGATCACCGAGAGCATCGCCGCGACGGTGGTGGAGCAGACGGCGGCCACCGGCGAGATCTCCCGCAACGCGGCCGAAGCGGCCCGCGGAACCCAGGACGTCTCGACGAACGTCGCCCAGGTCCTCGCCTCCTCCGGCGACACCGGCTCCGCGGCCCAGCAGGTGCTGATGGCGGCGGGCGAACTCTCGGTCCAGTCGGTCACCGTGCGCCAGGAGGTCGAGGGCTTCCTCGCCGCCATCCGCGCGGCGTGAGACGGCTCCGCTTACTCAAACCGGGGCCTCGATCGGGCTAAGTCGGAGGCGCGCAGGACAGGCCCGCGCACCCCCTGATCGGAGCCCGGCATGCCGAAGGGATCGATCGGGTCCGATGCGAGAGGGCGTCCGCGCGATCCCTCAGGTGGGGTGGGTCGAAACAGGCCCCCGCCTTCATCCGGGAGAGGGTTGGGGTGAGGGGTTCGCCCCTCCGACATGGTCACGCGCCTTACCCCGTTCCCCTCCCTCCAGGAGGGGGACCTGCGCGAGAGGCGCCGGAGGAATCCACCGAAGACCGTCCAAGACCGGATGAGCGGAAGCGTCGGTCGGGCTCCCGGCCCGGCCGATGCGAGGCCCCGTGCCCGAGGGCCGACGCCTCAGTTCACCTCGACCTGCACCACGCCCGGCACCGCCCGGAGCGCTCCGGCGATCTGGGGCGTCGCCTGGTAGCGGCCCGGCAGCTTGACCTCGACCTCGCGGGCGCCGTCGAGGAGGAGGATCAGGGAGACCTCGCCCTCCCCGCGTACCTGCAGGCGCTGCTGCACGGATTGGATCGGGCGCTCGTCCTGCAGGTAGACGCGCATGCCCTTCTGGTGGCGGGCCACCGCCACGTCGAGGGGCTCGGCGGTCATGATGCGGGCGCGCACGTCCTCGCCCTCGAGGTTGGCCTGGAGCTGGAGCACCAGTGGCCGGCCCGGCTCGAGGATCTCGCGGTACTGGCCGAGGCCCTCCGAGAAGATGATCGCCTCGAAATGCCCGGTCTGGTCGGACAGGATGACGATGCCGAGCTTGTTGCCGGTCTTGGTCCGGCGCTCCGAGCGGTCGAGCACCGAGGCCGCCACGCGGCCCACGCTGGTGGTGCCGGCCCGGACGGCGCGGCAGAACTCGGCCCAGGTCTGGACCCGGAGCTTGCCGAGGAGGTCGCCGTACTCGTCGAGGGGATGGCCCGAGAGGAAGAAGCCGATCGCCTCGTATTCCTTCTTCAGCTTGTCGGCCATCGGCCAGGGGTCGTAGGGCGGCACCCGCAGGGTGACGTCGGCGGCGGTGATGCCGCCGAACATGTCCTCGATGCCGGTGCTGGCCGCCTCGGCCGCCCCTTGCGCCAGCTTCATCATCGGTTCGATGGCGGCGCAGGCCCGGGCGCGATCCGGCTCGATGGTGTCCATGGCGCCGGCCGCCACGAGGTTCTCCAGGGTGCGCTTGTTGAGCATGCGCGGGTTGAGGCGGCGGGCGAGGCAGGCGAGATCCTTGAAGGGCCGGTCCCCCCGGGCCTCGATCAGGGCCTCGACCGCCCCCCGGCCCACGCCCTTGATCGCCGCGAGCGCGTAGTGGATGCGCCCCTCGCGCACCTCGAAGCCGACGCCCGAGGTGTTGATCGAGGGCGGCTCGACGGTGATCTTCAGGCGCTGGGCGTCCTGGCGGAACTCCGCCAGCTTGTCGGTGACGTCGATGTCGAGCTGCATCGCGGCGGCCAGGAACTCCACCGGATGGTTCGCCTTGAGGTAGGCGGTCTGGTAGGTCAGCAGGGCGTAGGCGGCGGCGTGCGACTTGTTGAAGCCGTAATCGGCGAACTTGGCGAGCAGGTCGAAGATCTCGTTGGCCTTGGCCTTGGTGAGGTCGCGCTCGACGCAGCCCTTCACGAAGCGGTCGCGCTGGGCGTCCATCTCGGCCTTGATCTTCTTGCCCATGGCGCGGCGGAGCATGTCGGCCTCGCCGAGCGAGTAGCCGGCCAGGACCTTGGCCACCTCCATCACCTGTTCCTGGTAGACGATGATGCCGAAGGTCTCCTTGAGGATCGGCTCCAGCTTCTCGTGCGGGTACCAGCTCGCCTCGTTGCCGGCATCGCGGCCGAGCTTGCGCTCGCAATAGACCGGGATGTTGGCCATGGGGCCCGGGCGGTAGAGCGCCACCAGGGCGATGATGTCCTCGAAGCGGTCGGCCTGCATCTCGACCAGGGCCTTGCGCATGCCGGCCGATTCCACCTGGAACACGCCCACCGTCTCGCCGCGCTTCATCGGCGCGTAGGTCGCCGGGTCGTCGAGGGGCAGCGAGGCGAGATCCACGATGATGCCGCGCCGGGCCAGGAAGTCCGTGCAGCAGCGCAGCAGCGTCAGGGTCTTCAGGCCGAGGAAGTCGAACTTCACCAGGCCCGCGGCCTCGACCCACTTCATGTTGAACTGGGTCACCCGCATGCCGGTCTTCGGGTCGCGGTAGAGCGGCACCAGCTGTTCGAGGGGACGGTCGCCGATGACCACGCCGGCGGCGTGGGTCGAGGCGTGCCGGTGCAGGCCCTCGAGCTTCTTCGAGATTTCCATGAGCCGGGCGACGATCGGCTCCTCCTCGATCGCCTGCTGGAGCTTCGGCTCGCCCTCGATGGCCTGGACCAGGGTGACGGGATTGGCCGGGTTCTGCGGCACGAGCTTGGTCAGCTTGTCGACCTGCCCGTAGGGCATCTCCAGCACGCGGCCGACGTCGCGCAGCACGCCGCGGGCCAGCAGGGTGCCGAAGGTGATGATCTGCGCCACCTGCCGCTCGCCGTAGCGCTGCTGCACGTAACTGATCACCCGCTCGCGGCCCTCGACGCAGAAGTCGATGTCGAAATCCGGCATCGAGACGCGCTCGGGGTTGAGGAAGCGCTCGAACAGCAGGCCGAAGCGCAGGGGATCGAGGTCGGTGATGAGGAGCGACCAGGCCACCAGGGAGCCGGCGCCGGAGCCGCGGCCCGGCCCCACCGGGATGTCGTGGTCCTTGGCCCACTTGATGAAGTCCGACACGATCAGGAAGTAGCCGGGAAACTTCATGCCGACGATGACGTCGAGCTCGAAGGCGAGGCGGTCGCGATAGACCTGCTCGGACATGCCGGGCGCGGTGCCGTGCTGGGCGAGGCGCCGTTCGAGGCCGGCCTCCGCCTGCCGGCGCAGCTCCGCCGGCTCGTCGAGGGGGGGCGCCGCCGCGACTTCGGGGGTGCCCTCGGGGGCGGCGGCGTCGAGGGCGGCGACCACGCCGAAATTCGGCAGGATCGGCTTGCGGGTGCGCACGCGGTAGGCGCAGCGCATGGCGATCTCGACGGTGGCGTTCAGGGCGTCCGGCAGGTCGGCGAAGAGCGCGGCCATCTCGGCGCGGGTCTTGAAGCCGTGGCGCGGGGTCAGCTTGCGGCGGCGGTCGTCCGAGACGAGGCGGCCGTCCGCGATGGCCAGCAGCGCGTCGTGGGCGTCGTAGTCGCCCTCCCGGGCGAAGAACGGCTCGTTGGCGGCCACCACCGAGAGGCCGTTCGTGTCGGCGAGCCGCAGCAATTCCCGCTCGACCATGCGCTCGTCGGGCAGCCCGTGGCGCAGGATCTCGACGTAGAGGCCGTCCTCGCCGAAGGCCGCGCGCAGCTGCGCCAGGCGGCCGGCGGCGAGTTCGGCCCGGCCCTGCCGCAGGGCGCTGTCGAGGGGCCCGGTGGAACCGCCCGTCAGGGCGATCAGGCCGGCGCTCGACTCGGCCAGGGCCTCGACGCCGACCCGGGGGGCGTCGCCCAGCGCCCCGTCGAAATAGGCGCGGCTCGCCAGACGCAGCAGGTTGCCGTAGCCGGTCTCGTCCTTCGCCAGCACGACGATGTTGGCGCAGCCGGCCTGGCCCTGCCCGACGCGCGCCATCGGATCGGGCGCCTCGAAGGCGACGGTGAGCTGGAGGCCGGGGATCGGCTGGAGGCCGGCGCCGGCGGCCTTCTCGGAGAATTCCAGCGCCCCGAACAGGTTGTTGGTGTCGGTGAGCGCCAGGGCCGGCTGCCGGTCGGCGAGCGCCGCCTTCACGATGTCCCCGACCTTCAGGGCCCCTTCCAGCAGGGAGAACGACGAGTGAACGTGGAGGTGGACGTAAGCCGGGTCTTTCAGGATGCGCGCCATGAGACCACCAGCCCGAGTCGTGGTTTCCAATCCATGAGAATTCGGGGCCCGGACGCGTTTCCCTGTGGACCGCGCGACCCCTGTGACCCCGCCGCAACGCTAACGCAAGGGCGCCAGTGCGACAGCCCAGGCGGCGATGGACATCGCCAGGAGCCCGAAGGCCATGAACTCGACCGCACCCGTCAGGATCATCCGCTTGAACATGGGCCTCGCCTTTCGTTGACGCCCCGAGTTTTGTTCTTGTTTTGTTCTATGTAAAGCGAAACTCGTCGGCGCACCGCATCGTGGTTACGGCCCGGTAAATCCCGTCGCCTTGGCCAGCGGTCGCGGATCGGCTCCGCGTGCTCACGCGAAGGCGTCGGACCTCCGCGGTCCAGCGATCCGCCGCCATTGATATCCGTGCCCGGCCCTCAGGGCAGCTGCTCGATCAGCCCGTCCCGGATCGTCACGCGCCGGTCCATGCGGGCGGCGAGATCCATGTTGTGGGTGGCGATCAGCGCGGCGAGGCCGGAGGCGCGCACCAGCGCCACCAGGATGCCGAAGACGTGGGCGGCGGTGTGCGGATCGAGGTTGCCGGTGGGCTCGTCGGCCAGGAGCAGGCGCGGGCCGTTGGCGACCGCGCGGGCGATGGCGACGCGCTGCTGCTCGCCGCCCGAGAGTTCGGCCGGCCGGTGCTGGAGGCGCTCCTTGAGGCCGAGGAAGCTCAGGAGTTCGTCCGCCCGCGCCCGCGCCTCGCGCTGCGAGAGCCCGCGGATCAGCTGCGGCATCACCACGTTCTCCAGGGCCGAGAATTCCGGCAGGAGGTGGTGGAACTGGTAGACGAAGCCCATCTCCTCGCGCCGCAGGCGGGTGCGCTCGGAATCCACCATCGCGGCGGTCGGACGGCCGCCGATGTAGATCTCGCCGCCGTCGGGGCGCTCCAGCAGGCCGGCGAGGTGCAGCAGCGTGCTCTTGCCGGCCCCCGAGGGCGCCACCAGGGCGACGAGCTCGCCCGGCCAGATCGCGAAATCCGCCTGGCGCAGGATCTCGAGGGCCCCCGCCCCTTGGGCGTAGCGCCGCTCCACCTTGGCGAAGAACAGGGCCGGGACCGGCTGCGCGCCGGGCGCCTCGGCTGTCGTGGTCATGGATGCTCGGGCCTCAACCGTAGCGCAGGGCCTGCACCGGATCGAGCCGGGCGGCGCGCCACGAGGGATACAGCGTCGCGATCAGCGACAGGGCGATGGAGGTGACGACCACCACGGTGATCTCGTTGGCGTTCATCTCGGCCGGGATCTCGGCCAGGAAGCGCACCGTGGGGTCCCAGGCGGAAGGGAACAGCACCCGCTGGATCCCCTTGATGTTCATCGTGATCAGGATGCCGAGGGCCAGCCCGCTCAGGGTCCCCACCACGCCGATCAGCGCGCCGTTGATGAGGAACACCCGCATGATGGTGCCGGGGGTCGCCCCCATGGTGCGCAGGATGGCGATGTCGCTGGACTTGTCGCGCACGAGCAGGATCAGTCCCGAAATGATGTTCAGGGTCGCGACCACGACGATCAGGCTGAGGATCAGGAACATCACGTTCCGCTCCACCTCCAGGGCGCCGAAGAAGGTCCGGTTGCGCTGGCGCCAGTCGGTGAGGAGCACCGGGCGCTCGGCCGCCATCTCGAGGTCGGGCCGCATCGTGCCCACCGCCTCGGCATTGTCGAGGTAGATCTCGATCAGGCTGACATCGGCGTCCCGGTTGAAGAAGGCCTGGGACTCCGTCAGGGGCATGAACACGAAGGTCGAGTCGAACTCGGTCATGCCGATCTCGAAGATCGCCTTGATGGTGTAGCCCTTGGTGCGCGGCGCCGTGCCGAACGGCGTCGAGGCGCCCTTCGGCGTCAGCAGGTTGATCTGGTCGCCGGCCTGGACGCCGAGGGATTCGGCCAGGCGCCGGCCGATGGCGACGCCCGACCCGTCGTCGAAGCCCTCCAGGCTGCCGCCCTTGATGTTGCTCGCGATGGCGCCGATCTTGTCGAGGTCCTCGCCCCGGATGCCGCGGACCAGCACGCCGCTGCCGGCGCCGCCATAGGGCGAGGAGGCGAAGGCCTGCCCCTCCACCAGGGGGATCGCCGCCCGCACCCCGGCGACCTTCGACAGGCGCTCGGACAGGTCGGCATAGTCGGTGAAGAGCTTGTCGATCGGGGCGACGAAGACGTGGCCGTTGATGCCGACGATCTTCGACAGGAGCTCGGTGCGGAAGCCGTTCATCACCGAGAGCACGATGATCAGCGTGGCGACGCCCAGGGCGATGCCGAGGAGCGAGAAGAACGCCACCACGGAGACGCCGCCGCCCCGGCGCCGGGCCCGCAGGTAGCGCCCGGCGATGATCCACTCGAACCCGGCGAAGGGGGGCGTGCTCCCGCGCCGGAACCGGGCGCGAAGGCCCGCAAGCCTGTCCGTGAGGGTCGCCGCCATGGGGTGCCTCAGAGCCGCTTCAGGCGGGCGAGCAGATCGATCGGGGCGATGCTTTCGCGCTCGCCGCCGGCCCGACGCTTCAGCTCCACCTTGCCCTCCGCGAGGCCGCGGGGGCCGACGATGACCTGCCAGGGCAGGCCGATGAGGTCGGCCGTGGCGAACTTGGCGCCCGGGCGCTCGTCGCGGTCGTCGTAGAGCACGCTGAGGCTGGCCGCCTCGAGGGTGGCCTGGATCTCGCCGCAGGCGGCGTCGGTGGCGGCATCGCCCGTCTTGAGGTTGATCAGCGCCACATCGAAGGGCGCCACCGCGTCGGGCCAGATGATCCCGGCCTCGTCGTGGGAAGCCTCGATGATCGCCGCCACGAGGCGGCTCGGGCCGATCCCGTAGGAGCCCATGTGGACCGGGCGCTCGACGCCGTCGGGACCGGTGACCTTGGCGCCCATGGGCTCGGAATACTTGGTGCCGAAGTAGAAGATGTGCCCGACCTCAATGCCGCGCGCGGCCATCTGCTTGTCGGCCTGCACCTCGGCGAAGGCCGCCGGCTCGTGCATCTCGGAGGTGGCGGCGTAAAGCGAGGTCCAGCGGTCGACGGTGCCCTGGAGCGCAGCGACGTCCTCGAAGTCGGTGGTCACCGGCGGGACCTCGAAATCGAGGTACTGGCTGTCGCAGTAGACCTCGCTCTCGCCGGTCTGGGCCAGGATGATGAACTCGTGGCTGAGGTCGCCGCCGATCGGACCCGTGTCGGCCCGCATCGGGATCGCCTTCAGGCCGAGGCCCGCGAAGGTGCGCAGGTAGGCCACGAACATCCGGTTGTAGGCGTGGCGGGCGGCGGCCTGGTCGATGTCGAAGGAATAGGCGTCCTTCATGAGGAACTCGCGCGAGCGCATGGTGCCGAAGCGCGGCCGGACCTCGTCGCGGAACTTCCAGGAGATCTGGTAGAGGTTCTTCGGAAGGTCCTTGTAGGAGCGCACGCTGCCGCGGAAGATCTCGGTGACGACCTCTTCGGCGGTGGGGCCGAACAGCATCTCGCGGTCGTGGCGGTCGGAGATGCGGAGCATTTCCTTGCCGTAGGCCTCGTAGCGGCCGGATTCCCGCCAGAGCTCGGCCGACTGGATCGCCGGCATCAGGATCTCGATGGCGCCCGCCCGGTCCTGCTCCTCGCGGATCACCGCGCAGACCCTGTTCAGGACGCGCAGGCCCAGCGGCAGCCAGGCATAGATGCCGGCGGCCTCCTGGCGCACGAGCCCGGCGCGCAGCATGAGGCGGTGGGAGACGATCTCGGCCTCCTTGGGCGTCTCGCGCAAGGTCGGCAGGAAGTAGCGGGAGAGACGCATGAAAGGCCCTGGAAACAGCGTGCCAGCGGGTCGGCGGTACGCCGGGGCACACAACACATTGCATCGGGAAAACACAAGCGCGGAGGGGTGACACGGGTCCGCCGCGTGGCGTTTCGCCCTCAGGAGGCAGGGTGGTCCGGCCGAACGTTGCCCGCGCGCCAGGCTCCGCTCGCAAGCGCCGCCTCCCATTCCGGTAGAAAAGCGCAGGAATGTCTCACGAAGCAGGTGACAATGAGAATTGTTGTTCCTATAAGCGCGTCCGTGATGGATGCGCCGCCCAAGCAGTGGCGCCACACGGTCCGAGTCTCGGGAGGAATTTCAGCCGCCACGCCGTCAGCAATGCGTGAGACAATCGAGGCTGAGCAAACGACCATCTTCATAAAAGCAAGGCTTAGGCCTTGCTTTTTTTATGTCTCGACGCTTGCGCGAGGCTGTCGCCACTGCGTCGCGGTCCGACCGACGTCTCACGCCGACGCGCCGTCATCCCGGGGCCGCGCAGCGGAACGCGGGATCCAGAAACACAGGTGGCGCAAGACCTTGCACCGTCGGCGGTTCTGGATTCCGGGCTCGCCTGCGGCGCCCCGGAATGACGCGGTGCTGTCATTGCGGCCGTGGTTCGATGTCCCGCGTGCGCGACGTCCGTTCTTCGCGGGGGCAGCGACGCGCCCGGTCTGGAAGACGACGGCGGCGTGACCTTACGTCCGTGCGCGGGCTCACGTCCGGTTCGACCGGACCACGCCGACCCCCCTCAGAGGCCGGCCAGCTCGAAGACCTGGATCGCCACCAGGAAGACGACGCTCGCCAGAAGCGAGGTCAAGATCGCCTTCTCGCGCAGGCGCGGGACGGCGGGCGCCCCGGGATCCTGGCCGGGCACGATCCGCTCCGGGTCGGTCTCCACCTGGTTGCGGAGGGGCAGGATGACGAAGAGCAGGGTCCACCAGACCACGAAGTAGAGGGCGAGCGCGCCGAACACCGAGAGCTTGAACAGGCCCACCGCGAGGGCGACCACCCCGGCGAGCACCACCACCATCACGCCGACGGTGCGCAGGGTGGAGGCTGCCAGGGCCTGGAGGACGGCGCCCATCCGGCTCAGACCTGTTCCAGCTCGACGAGGGTGCCGAGGAAGTCCTTCGGGTGGAGGAAGAGAACGGGCTTGCCGTGGGCGCCGATCTTCGGCTCGCCGGTGCCGAGGACGCGCGCGCCCTGGGCCTTGAGCTTGTCGCGGGCGGCGATGATGTCGTCGACCTCGTAGCAGACGTGATGGACGCCGCCGTTAGGGTTGCGCTCGACGAAGCTCTCGATGGGCGAGCCCGCGCCCAGCGGCGCCATCAGCTCGACCTTGCTGTTGGGCAGGTTGACGAACACCACGGTGACGCCGTGCTCGGGCTGCGGCAGCGGCTCCGTCACGGTGGCCCCGAGGGTGTCCCGGTAGATGGCGCAGGCAGCGTCGAGATCGCGGACCGCGATGGCGACATGGTTCAGGCGTCCGATCATGGTGTCCTCCCCTTCCTTCCCTCAATCCCGACCGCCACCCCTCCCCCGTCGAAGCGGGCGATATCGATGGCACCGCGGCGTCATTCCAGGGCGCCGCAGGCGAGCCCGGGAATCCAGAGCTGCCGACGGTGCCGGACGCGACGAAACCTATGGTTCTGGATCCCGGGCTCCGCTGCGCGGCCCCGGGATGACGGTGTGCTGCGCGCCGACGTCCCGCGCAACCCACCCGCATCGGCGACACCCCTCCCCCGCAGAGGGGGGGAGGGTTCGCCCATTAGACCTCGACCACCTGCACGTGGCAGGCGGGCTTCTTGCCCCAGACCTCGTTCACCGCGGAGCGGATCGCGCGGTCGACGGCCTTCTCGACGCCCTCGGCGTCCTTGCGCTTGGGCTTCGACAGCCCCGAGAGCGTGCGCGACACGCACTCCACGACGACGTCGAGCATCGCCTGGCCGGTCCGGCCGCGATTGGGCAGGCCGATGATGTCGATCGCGGGCTCGCCCAGGATCTCGCCCTGGACGTCGATGGCGATGGCCACCGAGACGAGGCCGGCCTGCGAGAGCTTGCGGCGCTCGGGGATGGCCCGGTCCTTGGCGTCGATCAGGACGTTGCCGTCCTTGAACAGGCGCCCGGCCTTGACGTGGTCGACGATCTCCGGCGTGCCGGGCGCGAGGCGCACGACGCTGCCGTTGCGGGCCTTGACGATGTTCGGAACGCCCTGGTCCCGGGCGAAGCGGGCGTGCTCGTCGAGGTGCAGGGCCTCGCCGTGGACCGGGATCGCGGTCTGCGGCCGGGTCCAGGCATACATCTCCGCCATCTCGTCGCGCCGGGGGTGGCCCGAGACGTGGACGAGCTTGGTGCGGTCGGTGACCACCTCGATGCCGGCATTGACGAGGTCGTTGATGATCGCGCCCACCGCCCGCTCGTTGCCGGGGATCGCCCGCGAGGAGAAGATGACGCGGTCGCCGGCGGCGAGGGTGATGTCCGGATGGTCGTCGCGCGAGACGCGGGCGAGCGCGGCCCGCTCCTCGCCCTGCGAGCCGGTGAGCAGGGCCACGACCTTGTCGCGCGGTAGGTAGCCGTAGCTGTCCGACGACCGGAACTCGGGCAGCCCGTCGAGGAAGCCGCACTCGCGGGCGACCGCGATGACCCGGTCCATGGCGCGGCCGACCGCGACGACCTCGCGGCCGCAGGCCTGGGCGGCCTCGGCCACGGCCCGCATGCGGGCGACGTTGGAGGCGAAGGTCGTCACCGCGACCCGGTGGGGGGCGTCGGCGATGAGCTCGCGCAGGGTGGCGGCGACCTCCGCCTCGCTCGGGGAACGCCCCTCGCGCACGACGTTGGTCGAATCGCTGATCATCGCCAGGATGCCCTCGTCGCCGAGCGCCCGGAAGGCGGTCTCCGAGGTCACGTCGCCGAGGATCGGGGTTGGATCGAGCTTCCAGTCGCCGGTGTGGAGCAGGAGGCCGTGCGGCGTCCGGATGGCGACCGCGTTCGACTCGGGGATCGAGTGCGAGACCGGCACGTACTCGATCTCGAACGGACCGACCTGCACCCGGCGGCCGGCCTGGATCTCCTTGAGGATCACCTTGGGCGCGCCCGGCTCGCTGAGGCGGCGGGCCTCCAGAAGGTTCTTGGCGAAGCGCGTCGCGTAGACGGGCGCCTTGAGCTTGGGCCACAGCTCACCGATCGCGCCGATATGGTCCTCGTGCGCGTGGGTGATGAAGATGGCGAGGAGGTCGTCCTTGCGCTCCTCGATGAAGCTGAGATCCGGGAACATCAGGTCGATGCCGGGGAATCCCTCCTCGCCGGCGAAGCCCATGCCGCAATCGACCATGATCCATTTGCGCCGCTTCGGGGGGCCGAAGCCGTAGAGCGCCGCGTTCATGCCGATCTCGCCCACGCCGCCGAGCGGCACGAAGACGAGTTCGTCTTGCCCTGTCGTCATTGTCCGTCCAAACCTCAAGCCGCCGTCGCGGCCGTTCCCAGATGCACCTCGCCCGCCGTCACGGTCCGTCGCGTCCCATCCTCCGATCGGACCACGAGCCGCCCTGCCTCGTCGATCGTCTCGAAAATTCCTTGTACGGACGTGTCGCCCATGCGCACCGAAACCGGCGCGCCGATTCCGGCCGCGTCCGCGATCCAGCGCTCGCGGATCCTCGCGAATCCGTAGCCACACGCCCAAAGCCGCGCGGCGTCGACGATTCCATCCGTCAGGTGGACGAACAGATCCTCGGCGCGCGTGTCGTACTGCATCTGCCTGAGGCACGTGGCGCGATAAGGCAAGCCCTGCGGCGTCGCAGCGACATTGACACCGAAGCCCATCACCACCGCGCGGCGCCCGCCGGGCCGGCTCTCGGCCTCCAGCAGGAGCCCCGCCAGCTTGGCGCCCGAGGCCAGGACGTCGTTCGGCCACTTCAGGCGGCACCCGGTGACGCCGGCCGCCGCGAGGGCGGAGACCAGGGCGAGGCCGGCGACGAAGCCGAGGGTCGGCACCTGGCCGGGCTCCACGTCGTCCACGGGCCAGAGCAGACTCGCGGTCAGGTTTCCGGGCTCGGACAGCCAGCTGTTGCCGCGCCGGCCCCGTCCGGCCTCCTGCCGCCGCGCCACCACCCAGAGCGGCCCGGCCTCGCCGTCGCGGAAGCGCGCCAGCGCCTCGGTGTTGGTGGAGCCGAGGCTTTCGTGGACGTGGAGGCGGTGCCCCTCCCCCCGCGCCCGGGTGCCGAGGACGTAGCCGCTCAAGGACCTAGAACAGCGACTTGGCGGCGGCACCCGCGGCGCCCACGATGGGACCGGGCACGATCCCGAGCAGCACCACGACCAGGCTCGCCAGGGCGAGGACGATGCGGGCCCCCGGCGGCATCGGCTCGTAGGCGGCGACCGGCTCGTCGAAATACATCACCTTGACGAGGCGCAGGTAGTAGAATGCACCCACCACGCTGGTGACCACGCCGATGATCGCCAGGGCGACGAGGCCCGATTTGATGGCCGCGAGGAAGACGTAGTACTTGGCGAAGAACCCCGCCAGCGGCGGGATGCCGGCCAGCGAGAACATCATCGCGGCGAGGCAGAAGGCCATGACCGGATGGGTGCGCGACAGCCCGGCGAGGTCGTCGACGGATTCGAACATCCGGCCGCCGCGGCGCAGCGACAGCAGCACCGCGAAGGCCCCCAGCGTCATCGCCAGGTAGATGATCATGTAGACGACGACGCCGCTGATGCCCTCCTGCGAGCCGGCGGCGAGGCCCACCAGGGCGTAGCCGACATTGCCGATGGAGGAATAGGCCATCAGGCGCTTCAGGGAGCGCTGGCCGATGGCGGCGAAGGAGCCCAGCGCCATCGAGGCGATCGCCACGAAGACGATGATCTGCTGCCAGATCGCGGTCACGTCCGGGAAGGCGCCGATGAAGAGGCGCACCGTCATCGCCATGGCGGCCATCTTGGGCGCCGAGGCGAAGAAGGCGGTCACGGGGGTCGGCGAGCCCTCGTAGACGTCGGGCGTCCACATGTGGAACGGCACCGCCGCGAGCTTGAAGGCGACGCCGGCCGCCACGAAGACGATGCCGAGCACGATGCCGAAGCCCGCGGTGCCGTCCAGCGCCGCGACGATGCCGGGGAACGAGACGGTGCCGGTGAAGCCGTAGACCAGGGAGGCGCCGTAGAGCAGCATGCCCGAGGAGAGCGCGCCGAGGACGAAGTACTTCAGCCCGGCTTCCGTCGACTTCAGGTTGTCGCGATGGAAGGCCGCGATGACGTAGGCGGCGAGCGACTGCAGCTCCAGGCCGAGATAGAGCGCGATCAGGTCGTTGGCCGAGGCCATGACCATCATGCCGATGGTGCAGAGGATCAGCAGGATCGGGAACTCGAACCGGTCGATGCGCTCCCGCTGGAAATAGTCGCGCGAGAGCAGGATCGTGGCCGCCGAGCCCAGCAGGATCAGGGCCTTCATCACCTTGGAGAAGTTGTCGACGATGAAGGAGCCGTTCAGGGTCGTGACCTTGGCGCCCGACTGGGACATGACCGCGAACAGCGCCACCACCAGCAGGATCAGGGCCCCGACATTGACGCCCTCGGCGGAGCGCTCGCCCCGGAACGCACCGTAGAGGATCAGCACCAGCACGCCGACGCTGAGGATCAGCTCCGGCAGGGCGGGCCCGAGCGCGGGCAGGACGATCTGAGCGGCGTTCATCGGGTCAAGCCTTCAGCGCGACGCGGGCGGCAGGGTGGCCGCGGCGGTCTGCGTGTTCGAGAGCGCGGTCCGCATGCTCTGCATCAACGCGTCCGTGGAGGGCGCGAAGGTGTCGAGCACGGGGGCCGGGTGGACGCCGTAATAGATCGTCAGGGCGACGAGCGGCGCGATGATGATCTTCTCGCGCAGGTCCAGGTCGAGGATGCCCTGCAGGTTGGGCTTCTCGAGCTTGCCGTAGATCACGCGGGCATAGAGCCAGAGGGCGTAGCCGGCCGACAGGATGATGCCGAAGACCGAGAAGAACGCCACCGTCGGGTTGGCCCGGAAGGCGCCCATCATGGCGAGGAACTCGCCCACGAAGCCGGAAGTGCCGGGCAGGCCGACATTGGCCATGGTGAAGACCATCATGGCCGCCGCGTAGAGGGGCATCCGCTTCACGAGGCCGCCATAGGCCGCGATCTCGCGGGTGTGCATCCGGTCGTAGACCACGCCGACGCAGAGGAAGAGCGCGCCCGACACGATGCCGTGCGAGATCATCAGGAACAGCGCGCCCTGGATGCCCTGCTCGTTCATCGTAAAGAGACCCAGCGTCACGAAGCCCATATGCGCCACCGAGGAGTAGGCGATGAGCTTCTTGATGTCGGTCTGCATCAGGGCGATCAGCGAGGTGAAGATGATCGCGATCACCGAGAGGGCGAACACCATCGGGGCGAAGGCGTGGCTCGCGTCCGGGAACATCGGCAGCGAGATCCGGATGAAGCCGTAGCCGCCCATCTTCAGGAGGATGCCCGCCAGGATCACCGAGCCGGCGGTGGGCGCCTCCACGTGCGCGTCGGGCAGCCAGGTATGGACCGGCCACATCGGCATCTTCACCGCGAAGGAGGCGAAGAAAGCCAGCCAGAGCCAGGTCTGCAGTTCCACGGGGAAGCGGGTGTGCAGCAGGGTCGGGATGTCGGTG
Source organism: Methylobacterium sp. Leaf111 (assembly GCF_001423285.1). Classification (NCBI taxonomy): domain Bacteria; kingdom Pseudomonadati; phylum Pseudomonadota; class Alphaproteobacteria; order Hyphomicrobiales; family Methylobacteriaceae; genus Methylobacterium; species Methylobacterium sp. Leaf111. The sequence goes on from NZ_LMNE01000001.1 coordinate 838,446, forward strand.
GTGCCGGCGTGCCAGTACATCGCCATGATGGCGAGCAGCATCAGCACCGAGCCGAGCAGGGTGTAGAGGAAGAACTTGAAGCTGGCGTAGATGCGCCGCTTGCCGCCCCAGATGCCGATGATGAGGAACATCGGGATCAGGCCGGCCTCGAAGAACAGGTAGAACAGCACCAGATCGAGGGCGCAGAACACGCCGATCATCGTCGTCTCGAGGACGAGGAAGGCGACGAAGTACTCCTTCACCCGGACGTTCACCGAGAGCCACGAGGCGCCGATGCAGAACGGCATCAGGAAGGTGGTCAACAGGATCAGCGGCATCGAGAAGCCGTCGACGCCGAGCTTGAACCGGGTGGCCTCGCTCAGCCAGGCATGGGTCTCGACGAGCTGGAAGTTCGCCGTGGTCGCGTCGTAGCGGCCCCAGGCCACCAGCGAGAGCAGGAAGGTGGCGAGCGTGGTGATGAGTGCGGCCCAGCGGGCGTTGCGCTTCGCGGCTTCCGTCTCCTCGCCCAGGGTGAGGATGAAGGCTGCGCCGCAGAGCGGCACGATGAGCAGGCCGGACAGGATTCCGAGGCCTAACATGAGCGGGCGCTCCGATACGTGACGGCGGCCATCAATGGGCGACCTTGGGCAAGCCGGTCAGCATGTACCAGCTGATGAGGGCGGCGACGCCGACGAGCATGACGAAGGCGTAGTGGTAGACGTAGCCGGTCTGGAAGCGGACCACGCCGCGGGTCACGTCGAGGACGCGGGTGGCGATGCCGTCCGGGCCCATGCCGTCGATGACGCGGCCGTCGGCCTCCTTCCAGAGGAACTTGCCGAAGTCCTTGGCCGGGCGGACGAAGATCCGGTCGTAGAGCTCGTCGAAGTACCACTTGTTGAGGAGGAACCGGTACAGGCTCGGCTGCTGGGCGGCGAGCTGGCCCGGCAGTTCCGGCCGGCGGATATACATCCAGTAGGCCAGCACGAAGCCGATCAGCATCATGATGAAGGGCGAATAGGCCACCAGCGCCGGCACCGCGTGGATGTCGTGCATAATGTGGTTGTCGGGGCCGTGGCCGAGGGCGTGGCCCCAGAACGAGTCCATGCCCTCGCCGATGAACCGGTTCTTGAAGATCAGGCCGGCGAAGAGCGCGCCGAAGGCCAGGATGCCGAGGGGGATCGTCATCACCAGCGGGCTCTCATGCGGGGTGTGCGCATGGTCGTGGTGCTCGATGGCGCTGTGCGAGGCCGGCTCGACGTCGTGGCCGTGATCGTCGTGGGCGACGCCCTCGTGGTGGCCCGGGGCGCCGTCGGCCTGGGTCGAGGCGGCGGCTTGCGCCACCGCGTGGGTGTCGTCGTGGTGCGCCCCGTGGCCGGCCCAGCGGGCCGGTCCCTCGAAGGTCATGAAGAACAGGCGCCAGGAATAGAACGAGGTCATCAGCGCGGCGACGACGGTGCAGATGAAGGCCAGGGTGTGCCCGGGCCGCGTCGAGGCGTAGGCCGCCTCGATGATGGCGTCCTTCGAATAGTAGCCCGCGGTGAAGGGGAAGCCGATCAGCGCCAGGGTGCCGATGGTCATCATCGCCGAGGTGAAGGGGATGTAGCGGCGCAGGTTCCCCATGTTCCGCATGTCCTGCTCGTGGTGCATCGCGTGGATGACCGAGCCGGCCCCGAGGAACAGCAGCGCCTTGAAGAAGGCGTGGGTGAAGAGGTGGAAGACGGCCGCCGAGTAGGCACCGACGCCGAGCGCCACGAACATGTAGCCCAGCTGCGAGCAGGTCGAGTAGGCGATCACGCGCTTGATGTCGTTCTGCACGAGGCCGATCGTGGCCGCGAAGAACGCCGTGATGCCGCCGATGACCGTGACCACGACGAGGGCGTTGGGGGCGAGCTCGAACAGCGGCGACAGGCGCGCCACCATGAAGACGCCGGCCGTCACCATGGTGGCGGCGTGGATCAGCGCGGAGACGGGGGTCGGCCCCTCCATCGCGTCCGGCAGCCAGGTGTGCAGCAGGAACTGGGCCGACTTGCCCATGGCGCCCATGAACAGCAGCAGGCAAGCGAGGGTCAGGGCGTTCCAGTCGTAGCCCAGGAAGTGGAAGGTCGCGTCCTTGATCTCGGGCGCGCGGGCGAAGATGCCGTCGAAGGCGATCGAGCCCGTCAGCACGAAGACGAGGAAGATGCCCAGCGAGAACCCGAAATCGCCGACGCGGTTGACGATGAAGGCCTTCATGGCCGCGGCGTTGGCGGAAGGCTTCTCGTACCAGAACCCGATCAGCAGGTAGGAGGCGAGGCCGACGCCCTCCCAGCCGAAGAACATCTGCACGAGGTTGTCGGCCGTCACCAGCATCAGCATGGCGAAGGTGAAGAGCGACAGGTAGGCGAAGAAGCGCGGCCGGTGCGGATCCTCCTCCATGTAGCCGATGGAATAGAGGTGCACGAGGGTCGAGACCGAGGTCACCACCACCAGCATGATCACCGTCAGGGTGTCGATGCGGAAGGCCCAGTCGACCACGAGGTCGCCGGCGGTGAACCAGGTGGCCACCTGCACGCGGGTGGCGTGCTCGGTGCCCGGCACCTCCAGGAAGGCGCCCCAGGACAGCAGCGCCGAGAAGGCGAGGAGGCCGGTGGTGATGCCCTCGCTGAGCTTCGGGCCGAGCTGGCGGCCGAACAGGCCGGCGAGCAGCGCGCCGACGAGCGGGAGGAAGACGATCGCGTGATACATCGCTGGCTTGTCCGGCCTCCTGGGTGCGCCCGGTCCCCGCGCAATGCGCGGGGAGCCCGAGCGGCGCCCTGTGGGGTTCGTGTCACCGCCCCGGCGGCGCGCGCACCGCGCTGCCGGGCGTCGAATCGGGTGGCGTCGCGGTCCCGCGTCAGCCCTTCATCATGTTGACGTCCTCCACCGCGATCGAACCGCGGTTTCGGAAGAACACGACGAGGATGGCGAGGCCGATGGCCGCCTCCGCCGCCGCGACCGTCAGCACGAACAAGGCGAAGACCTGGCCGGTGATGTCGTTGAGGTGGGTGGAGAAGGCGACGAGATTGATGTTCACCGCCAGCAGGATCAGCTCAACGGACATCAGGATGACGATGACGTTCTTGCGGTTCACGAAGATGCCGAGCACGCCCAGCGTGAACAGGATCGCGGCGACCGTCAGGTAATGGCTCAGGCCGATCATCGGATGTGGCTCCCGGTCTCTGCCGTTCGAGGTCCGCCGGCCATCAGACTTCCACGCCCTGGCGCGAGGGCACCTTGCGGGTTTCCACCGCCATGGTCTGCGTGCGCGCGTTCTGGACGGCGATGTTCTGGCGCTTGACGCCCGGTCGGTCGCGCAGGGTCAGCACGATGGCGCCGATCATCGCGACGAGCAGGATCAGGCCGGCGAGCTGGAAGAAGAAGACGTAGTCCGTGTAGAGCACCCGGCCCAGCGCTTGGGTGTTGGTCACCGCCTCGGCGCTGGCGACCGGACCGAGGGGCGCCTGCACGAGGCCCGGATCGATGGTCCAGGAGCCCACCACGAGCAGCAGCTCGATCAGGAAGACCGCGCCGATCAGCGCGCCGATGGGCAGGTATTGCTGGAAGCCCTGGCGCAGCTGGGCGAAATCCACGTCGAGCATCATCACGACGAACAGGAACAGCACCGCCACCGCGCCGACGTAGACGACCACCAGGATCATCGCCAGGAACTCGGCGCCCATCATCACGAACAGCCCGGCGGCGTTCACGAAGGCCAGGATGAGGAAGAGCACGGAGGCCACGGGATTGCGCGAGGCGATCACCATGAAGCCCGAGGCGATGGTCACACCTGCGAACAGGTAGAAGAAGGCAGCGGCTGCGCTCATGCGATTCTAGAGATCAGCCGTCCCGAGGACGGCCCCTTCTGCCGAAATTGTGCCACGGCCCACCGGCCGCCCGTCTATAGAACCCGCCCCTGCGGCGCACAACCGCCTCGGCGGGGTCCAGCCGACTCCGTGGGAACGGAATCGCCCCTGATGTCTCGTCCGCGGGCCGCGCGAAGGATGCGCCCGGCAAGAGGATCCGCCCGGCGGGAGCGCGCGCTCAGCGGTAGGGCGCGTCCACCGCGAGGTTGCGGGCGATCTCGCGCTCCCAGCGGTCGCCGTTCAGGAGGAGCTTCTCCTTGTCGTAGAGGAGCTCCTCGCGAGTCTCGACCGAGAACTCGAGATTCGGCCCTTCCACGATCGCGTCCACCGGGCAGGCCTCCTGGCACATGCCGCAATAGATGCACTTGACCATGTCGAGGTCGTAGCGGGTCGTGCGGCGGGTGCCGTCGTTGCGGCGCGGGCCCGCCTCGATGGTGATGGCCTGGGCGGGGCAGATCGCCTCGCACAGCTTGCAGGCGATGCAGCGCTCCTCGCCGTTGGGGTAGCGGCGCAGGGCGTGCTCCCCCCGGAAGCGCGGGCCGCGATGGCCCATCTCGAAGGGGTAGTTGATCGTGGCCTTCGGCTTGAAGAAGTACTTCATCGCCAGGACGAACCCGGACGCGAACTCCTTCAGCAGCAGACCCTGAGCGACCTGATCGAGCTTCATGGCTCGGATCTCCGTGAGGGGTTGTCAGGCGCCCGGCGCGAGGCCGGTGAGCTTGAGGACAAAGGCGACGACGATGACCGAGACGAGCGAGAGCGGCAGGAACACCTTCCAGCCGAGGCGCATGAGCTGGTCATAGCGGTAGCGCGGCACCATGGCCTTCACCATGGCGATCATGAAGAAGAGGAAGCTGGCCTTGAGGGCGAACCAGATCAGGCCCGGCACCCAGGTGAAGGGCGCGAACGGGATCGGGGAGAGCCAGCCGCCGAGGAACAGCACCGTGCCCAGCGCGCACATGGTCATGATGGCCACGTACTCGCCCAGCATGAACAGCAGGTACGGCGTCGACGAATACTCGACCATGTAGCCGGCCACGAGTTCCGATTCGGCCTCCGGCAGGTCGAAGGGCGGGCGGTTCGTCTCGGCCAGCGCCGAGATGAAGAACACCACGAACATCGGGAACAGCCAGAGCCAGTACCAACCCAGGATGCCGAGGCTGGTGTCCTGCGCCATGACGATGCGCGAGAGGTTGAGGGAGCCGGCGCACAGGAGCACGCAGATGATGACGAAGCCGAGGGAGACCTCGTAGGAGATCATCTGCGCCGCCGAGCGCAGCGCCCCCAGGAAGGCGTATTTCGAGTTCGAGGCCCAGCCGCCCATCAGGACGCCGTAGACGCCCAGCGACGAGATCGCGAAGATGTAGGTGATGCCGACGTTGAGGTCGGCGATGGCCCAGCCCTCGGCCAGGGGAATCACCGCCCAGGCGGCCAGCGCCAGGGTGGCGAAGACCAGGGGCGCCAGCAGGAACAGCGCCTTGTTGGCGCCGGCCGGGATGACCGGTTCCTTCAGGACGAATTTCAGGAGATCGGCGAAGGACTGGAACAGGCCCCAGGGCCCGACCACGTTCGGGCCGCGCCGGAGCTGCACCGCCGCCCAGATCTTGCGGTCGGCCAGCAGCGCATAGGCGATGAAGACGAGCAGCAGCGCCAGGAGCACGAAGCTCTTGAGCGCCAGCAGCAGGACGGTGCCGAGGACTTCCCAGAAGGTCATCGCAGGAGATCCTTATTCGGCCGCTTCGAGGCCGCGCACCCGGGCGAGGCTCGAACACTCGGCGAGCACCCGCGAGGCGCGGGCGATCGCGTTGCTGAGGTAGAAGTCCGGCACCGCCGCGCTGAAAGCGGTTCGGGTCGGCTCGCCGCCGAGACCCGACAGGGTCTCCACGGTGGCCACCGCATCGCTCGGGGCGATGGCGTCGAGGGCGGCGAAGTGCGGATGCTCGGCGTAGAGCGCCCGGCGCAGGGCCCCCAACGAATCGAACGGCAGGCGCTTGCCCAGCACGTCGGACAGGGCGCGCAGGATCGCCCAATCCTCGCGGGCATCGCCCGGCGGGAAGCCGGCGCGGTTGGTAGTCTGGACCCGGCCCTCGAGGTTAACGTAGGTCGCACTCTTCTCTGTATAGGCCGCCCCCGGCAGGATGACGTCGGCCCGCGTGGCGCCCTGGTCGCCGTGGGTGCCCTGGTAGATCACGAACGCACCCGGATCCAGCGCGACCTCGTCGGCACCCAAGTTGTATACCACGTCGAGATTTCCGCCCTTCGCGATCCCCGCGAAGTCCAGACCGCCCTCCCCCGGCACGAAGCCGAGATCGAGGGCACCGACCCGGGCCGCCGCGGTCTGGAGCACGCCGAAGCCGCTCCACTCGGGCGTCACGGCGCCGATGTCCCGGGCGAGCGCCGCCGCCGCCGCGAGGATCGCGGCGCCGTCCGGCCGCGCCAGCGCGCCGGTGCCTACGATGACGAGCGGCCGGCTCGCCGCCTTCAGCGCCTCGGCGAAGCTGTGCCGGCCGGAGACGAGGTCGGCCAGGGTCTCGGGTCCGGCGCCCAGGTAGGTATGGGGGTAGGTGAGGTCGACGGGCTCACCGATCAGGCCGACGGCGAGCGGCCCCATCCGCCAGCGCTTGCGGATACGCACGTTGAGGAGGGAGGCCTCCAGGCGCGGGTTGGTGCCGATGAGGAGAATCGCATCCGCCTCCTCGATCCCGGCGATGCCGGTGCCGAGGGTGTAGGCGGCTCGGCCCCAGGCCGGGTCGATCGCCTCGCCGGTCTGGCGGCAGTCGAGGCTCGTCACCCCGAAGGAGGTCATCAGCGCCTTCAGCGCGTAGATCTCCTCGACGCCGGCGAGATCGCCCACCACCGCGCCGATGCGCTTGGGGTCGGTGCCCTTCACCTTCGCCGCGATGGCGGCGAACGCCTCACCCCAGGACGCAGGGCGCAGGCGGCCGTTCTCCCGCAGGTAGGGCCGGTCGAGACGCTGGGTGCGCAGACCATCCACCGCGTGGCGGGTCTTGTCGGAAATCCACTCCTCGTTGATTTCCTCGTGCACGCGCGGCTCGATCTGCATGACCTCGCGCCCGCGTGCATCGACCCGGATGGCGCAACCGACGGCGTCCATCACGTCGACGGATTCGGTCTTCGACAGCTCCCACGGCCGCACCTCGTAGCTCTGCGGCTTGTGGACGAGGGCGCCCACGGGGCAGAGGTCGGCGACGTTGCCCTGAAGCTCCGAGCCCATGGCGGATTCGAGGTAGCTCGTGATCTCCATGTCCTCGCCGCGCCCGATGGCGCCGAGATCCGGCACGCCGGCGACCTCCGCCAGGAAGCGGACGCAGCGGGTGCAGTGGATGCAGCGGTTCATGGCGGTCCGCACCAGCGGGCCGATGTACTTCTCTTCGACGGCGCGCTTGTTCTCCCCGTAGCGGGTCGAGTCGACGCCGTAGGCCATTGCCTGGTCCTGCAGGTCGCAATGGCCGCCCTGGTCGCAGATCGGGCAGTCGAGCGGGTGGTTGATGAGGAGGAACTCCATAACCCCCTCGCGGGCCTTCTTCGTCTGGCCCGAGCGCGTCAGCACCTCCGGCGGCTCGCCGTTGGGTCCGGGCCGGCAATCCTTCACCGCATAGGCGCAGGAGGCCACCGGCTTCGGAGCGCCCTTGAGCTCCACGAGGCACATCCGGCAATTGCCCGCGATGGACAGCCGCTCGTGGAAGCAGAAGCGCGGAATTTCCGCGCCTGCGGCCTCGCAGGCCTGGAGCAGCGTGTACTCCGCCGGAACATCGACCTCGGTGCCGTCGACGACGATCTTGGTCATGCGTGGGTCTCGGTCTCGAAACTTAAGGGCGGCGCGAGGGGCGGATCACTCCGCCGCCATCGGCACCGGATCGGAATGCGGGTTGGCGCTGTAGCGGTCGATGCGCTTCTCGATCTCAGGACGGAAGTGCCGGATCAGACCCTGGATCGGCCAGGCGGCCGCGTCGCCGAGCGCGCAGATGGTGTGACCCTCGATCTGCTTCGTCACGTCGAGGAGCATGTCGATCTCGCGGCGCTGGGCCCGGCCCTCCGCCATGCGCAGCATCACGCGCCACATCCAGCCCGTGCCTTCGCGGCAGGGCGTGCACTGGCCGCAGGACTCGTGCTTGTAGAAGTAGGCGATGCGGGCGATCGCCGAGACGATGTCGGTGGACTTGTCGAGCACGATGACCGCCGCCGTGCCGAGGCCGGAGCCGAGGTTCTTGAGCGTGTCGAAGTCCATCTTGGCATCGATGATCTGCTCGGCCGGGACCAGGGGCACCGAGGAGCCGCCGGGAATCGAGCAGAGCAGGTTGTCCCACCCGCCACGCATGCCGCCGCAATGCTTGTCGATGAGTTCGCGGAAGGTGATCCCGAGTTCCTCCTCGACGTTGCAGGGCTTGTTGACGTGGCCCGAGACGCAGAACAGCTTGGTGCCGGTGTTGTTCTTTCCACCGAGGCCGGCGAACCAGGCGCCGCCGCGGCGCAGGATGGTGCCCGCCACCGCAATGGATTCGACGTTATTGACCGTCGTGGGGCAACCATAAAGACCCATATTGGCGGGGAATGGAGGCTTCAGGCGCGGCATGCCCTTCTTGCCTTCGAGGCTCTCCAGCAGAGCCGTTTCCTCGCCACAGATATAGGCGCCGGCGCCGTGGTGGACGTAGATGTCGAAGGGATAGCCGTGGACATTGTCCTTGCCGACGAGGCGGGCCTCGTAAGCCTCGTCCACCGCCCGCTGGAGGGCATGCTTCTCGGCGACGTACTCGCCGCGGATGTAGATGTAGCAGGCATGCGCGGCCATCGCGAAGGATGCCAGCATGCAGCCCTCGATCAGGAGATGCGGATCGTGCCGCATGATCTCCCGGTCCTTGCAGGTGCCCGGCTCGGACTCGTCGGCATTGACCACGAGGTAGTGCGGACGCCCGTCGGACTTCTTGGGCATGAATGACCACTTAAGGCCTGTTGGAAAGCCAGCGCCGCCACGGCCCCGCAGGCCCGACTGTTTCATCTCGTCGATGATCCAGTCGCGGCCCATTTCCAGCAGGAATTTGGTGCCATCCCAGGCGCCGCGCTGCTTGGCGGCCTCGAGCCCGGGAGAATGCAGGCCGTAGAGGTTCGTGAAGATGCGATCCTGATCGGCGAGCATGTCAGTTCCCCTTCTTTGGGGCGGAAAACCCGGGTGTCTCCGGCCTCGTCGTTGAAGCCTTCGTCGATGAGGCCTCGGTGCCGGCCGACTGAGGGTCTTTGACGTCCGCGCTGGCACCCGTGGCCGCTGGCTGGGGCGGTGGCTCGTTGCGCGGCAGGCTCGACTGGGTACCGGCTTCCGCACCTGCGGCTTCCGACTTCGCGATCATCTCCGGAGCCGGCGCGGTCGGCGAGGCTGGCTGCGCCGTCGAGTTCGTCCCGTCGGCGGCATCCATCTTATCGCTCGCCTTCACGGGAGACTCTCCGGCCGCAGCCCGCTGGGCAGGCCCGTCGGTCGCCGACGTCCCGACGGCCCGACCCGCATCGGGACGGGCGGGCTTCGGGTCCCCGGCGGCGCGCTGTTCGGACGAAGCCGCCTCGGCCTTGCCCTGCTCGCTGCCACCTTCGACCTCTTTCTGCTCGAAGCGCTTGCGCCAGGTTCCGACGCGCGATCCGTCGAACAGGTTCGCATCGGTGAGTGTATCGGCGCCCCCGAGCGGCTCGGACGAGGTCCGTCCGACTTGCGAGCCGACCTTCACCGGCCTGCCAGCGGCGAGGTCGTCCATCAGCTTGCCGAGGAGGTCGGGTGTCAGGTCCTCGTAGTAATCCTGATTGATCTGCGCCATGGGAGCATTGCAGCAGGCGCCCAGGCACTCGACCTCGAGCCAAGAGAAGTTACCGTCAGCACTCACGTGGCCGGGCGCTCCGAGACGGTGGTGCAGGTAGTCCTTCAACTCGCGCGCGCCACAGGAATCACACGGCACGGTCCCGCAAAGCTGGATCCAGAACTTGCCGACCGGCTCCAAGGCGAACATCGTGTAGAAGGTCGCGACTTCGAGCACGCGGATATGCGGCATGCCAAGTTCGTCGGCCACCGCCTCAATGGCCTTCTGCGGCAGCCAGCCGCCATTCTGCTCCTGCGCCTTCCAGAGCAGCGGGATCACTGCCGAGGCCTGACGGCCCTCAGGATACTTCTCGATTTGGCCCTTCGCCCAATCGGCGTTCTCGGACGAGAACGTGAAGGTGGCGGGCTGCTCGGCAGCGGAGGCGAGTCTGCGGTTGGCCATCAGTTTCGAACCTTGATCCTCACCGGTCCACTTCGCCGAACACGATGTCCAGCGTGCCAAGCACGCAGGACACGTCGGCCAGCATGTGGCCGCGGCACATCCAGTCCATCGCCTGAAGGTGGGCGAAACCCGGAGCGCGGATCTTGCAGCGGTAGGGCTTGTTGGTGCCGTCGGCGACGAGATAGACGCCGAACTCGCCCTTGGGTGCCTCGACGGCGGCGTAGACCTCGCCGGCCGGCACGTGGAAGCCCTCGGTGTAGAGCTTGAAGTGGTGGATCAGCGCTTCCATCGAGCGCTTCATCTCGCGGCGTGGCGGCGGAGCGATCTTGCCGTCCGTAGCTGAAATCGGCCCCTGGCCCGCCGGCTGGCGCAGCTTGATGCAGCACTGCTTCATGATCTTGGCCGATTCGCGCATCTCTTCCATGCGGATGACCTGGCGATCGTAAGTGTCGCCGTTCTTCCCCACGGGGATATCGAAATCCATCTCCTCGTAGGCCTCGTAGGGCTGCGACTTGCGCAGGTCCCACGGGATGCCGGAACCACGGACCATCACGCCGGAGAAGCCCCAGGCCATCGCCTCGTCCACGGTGACGATACCGATGTCGACGTTGCGCTGCTTGAAGATGCGGTTGCCCATGACGAGGTTGTCGAGATCATCGACAACCTGCAGGAACGGATCGATGAACGCTTCGATGTCGTCGATCAGTGCGGGCGGCAGGTCCTGATGGACGCCACCGGGCCGGAAGTAGTTGGCGTGGAGCCGAGCGCCCGATGCACGCTCGTAGAAGATCATCAGCTTCTCACGCTCTTCGAAGCCCCAGAGCGGCGGCGTCAGGGCGCCGACATCCATGGCCTGTGTGGTGACGTTGAGAAGGTGGGAGAGAATGCGCCCGATCTCGCAGAACAGCGTGCGGATCAGCTGCGCCCGCCGCGGCACCTCGAGCCCGAGCAGCTTCTCGATGCCGAGGCAGAAGGCGTGCTCCTGGTTCATCGGCGAAACATAGTCGAGCCGGTCGAAGTAGGGCGTCGCCTGGAGGTAGGTCTTGTGCTCGATGAGTTTTTCGGTGCCGCGATGGAGCAGGCCGATGTGGGGATCGACCCGCTCGACGATCTCCCCGTCGAGTTCCAGCACGAGGCGCAGCACGCCGTGAGCCGCCGGATGCTGCGGTCCGAAATTGATCGCGAAGTTGCGGATGTTGTGCTCGGTCATGGCCTCGCTCCGCTGCTCAAGCCGACGTCTTCTCATCGCCCGGGAGCACGTACTCGGTGCCCTCCCACGGCGAAAGGAAGTCGAAGTTTCGGAATTCCTGGGTGAGCTTGACCGGCTCGTAGACCACGCGCGCTTCGTCCTGGTCGTAGCGGACTTCGACGAAGCCGGTGAGCGGAAAGTCCTTGCGCAGGGGGTGCCCTTCGAAGCCGTAATCAGTGAGCAGCCGACGCAGGTCCGGGTGGCCCGAGAACAGGATGCCGTAGAGGTCGTAGGTCTCGCGTTCGAACCAGTTCGCGGCCGGAAAGACCTCGATTACGGAGGGCACCGGCGTCTGGTCGTCGGTCTGCACCTTCAAGCGGATCCGTGAATTATGGCGCAGCGAGAGCAGGTGATAGACCACGTCGAACCGCTTCTCCCGGGCCGGATAATCGGCGCCGCAGATGTCGATGAAGCAGCGAAAGGCGCAGGCTGGGTCGTCGCGCAGGTAGGTCAGCGCGTAGACGATGTCGCTGGCCTGCACCACGAGGGTGAGTTCGCCGAAGGCGATGGTGCGGGAGACGATCGCGGGCCCGAGCGCACCGGCGACATGGTCGCTGATCCGCTGCAGGGCGCCGACGCCGGACTCCGGCGCGGTATGGTCAAGGATGCTGATGCCATTGGTCATGCCGGGCGTCCTTCCTCAGCGCTCGATCGTACCAGTGCGGCGGATCTTCTTCTGGAGCAGGAGCACGCCATACAGCAGCGCCTCGGCCGTGGGCGGGCAGCCCGGGACGTAAATATCCACCGGCACCACCCGGTCGCAGCCGCGGACCACCGAGTAGGAATAGTGGTAGTAGCCTCCGCCGTTGGCGCAGGAACCCATCGAGATGACGTAGCGAGGCTCCGGCATCTGGTCGTAGACCTTGCGCAAAGCCGGAGCCATCTTGTTGGTCAGCGTGCCGGCGACGATCATCACATCGGACTGACGCGGGCTCCCGCGTGGCGCAAATCCGAAGCGCTCGCAGTCGTAGCGCGGCATTGACATCTGCATCATCTCAACGGCGCAGCAGGCGAGACCGAAGGTCATCCACATCAGCGAGCCGGTGCGGGCCCAGTTGATCAGATCATCCGTGGACGTGACGAGAAACCCGCGATCGGCGAGTTCGTCGTTGATCGACAGGAAGGTCGGATCATTGGCGCCGATCGGAAGGCCCGTGCTGGGATCGATGATGCCCTTGGGGGCCTGGGCGATCGCCGGGGCGCGGGAGAGGTCGGGGCTGAAGGCCATCGGTTTCTCGGGATCAGGCTTCGGATGGGCGGACTTCGTGGACGGCGCGATTCGGGAACACTAGTCCCATTCGAGGGCGCCCTTGCGCCACTCGTAGACGAAGCCGACGGTCAGAACGCCGAGGAAAGCCATCATCGACCACATGCCGAACCATCCAAGCTCACCGAAGGAGATTGCCCACGGGAACAGAAACGCGACCTCGAGGTCGAAGATGATAAAGAGGATCGCGACGAGGTAGAAGCGCACATCGAACTTCATGCGCGCGTCGTCGAAAGCATTGAAGCCACACTCGTAGGCCGACAGCTTTTCCGGATCGGGGCTGTTGTAGGCGACCAGGAAGGGCGCAACCAGCAGGGCCGCAGCAATGAACACAGAGACGCCGATAAAGACGATGAGGGGCAGATAGTCTGCCATCAGGCCGGACATGCGGGACCTCTCGTATTGGCAGGCGATTGCGACGCCTTCGACGCCTTAGGCCGCATGGAATTGCTCCAATGCCAGACTGCGCCGGCGCGAGGCTTAGACGACCCCCCGGAGTGAAACAAGGGCATCGTGCGTCGCACAAAATCGGCCATGCGCCTGAGGTAGTTCTTCCCCCGTTCCGAACAACACGACCGATGCGCGCAGGGGGTCGTTCGGCCGGTTTCCTACAATTCCTGCCATGGACTTGTCTGGCATGCCAGACGGCATCGAACGCGGGGATAGCGGGGACATCTTAGTCCGTTTTTCAGAGAGTTCTGGCGTAGCTCAAGGGCCGGGAACCATAACCTTGGCCGTCCGTTTCGTTCATGTCCCACTCAGGCCGGATCGCGTTAGGTCGGCGCAACATTCGACCTCATAGGAGACGCTTCGTGCGCATTGCCCAGATTGCTCCGCTTTCGGAGGCCGTACCCCCGAAGTTCTATGGTGGTACCGAGCGCGTGGTGTCATGGATCACCGAGGAACTGGTCCGCCAGGGCCACGATGTGACTTTGTTCGCTAGCGGTGATTCGGAGACCTCGGCCAAGCTCGCAGCCTGCACGCCCGAGGGCCTGCGCCTCCTCGGCTATCGGGATCACACTGCGAGCCACCTTGCCATGTTGCACCACGTGCACAAGCGAGCGCACGAGTTCGATATCCTCCACTTCCACATCGATCTGCTTCAGTATCCGATGTTCGAAGATCTAAATCACAAATGCCTCACGACGATGCACGGGCGCCTCGACGTGCCGGACTTCATGCCGGTCTACCGCACCTTCACGGGTATGCCTCTGGTGTCGATCTCGGACAATCAGCGTGATCCGATGCCCGAGAACGTCAACTGGCTCTCGACCATCCACCACGGTCTTCCGGCCCAGAACTGCCCGTTCTATCCGGAGTCGAAAGGCGGCTACCTTGCCTTCCTCGGCCGCATCTCCCCGGAAAAGCGTCCCGACCGTGCGATCGAGATGGCGATCCGTTCCGGCATACCGCTGAAAATCGCCGCAAAAGTCGACAAGGCCGACCAAGATTATTGGGACGAGGTCATCGAGCCGATGATCCACCATCCCCTCGTCGAGTTCATCGGCGAGATCAACGAGGAGCAGAAGAAGGACTTCCTTGGCAACGCCCTCGCCCTTGCCTTCCCGATCGACTGGCCGGAGCCCTTCGGCCTCGTGATGATCGAGGCGATGTCGGCCGGCACGCCGGTCATCGCTTTCCGGAACGGTTCCGTGCCGGAGGTGATCGCGGATGGTGTCTCTGGCGTCCTGTGCGGCTCGATAGATGACGCGGTGGCGGCGGTCCACGCAGTGAAGTCGATGAGCCGTACTGGTGTGCGCAGGCACTTCGAAGGTAATTTCACCGCCGAGTGCATGGTGCGTAAGTACGTGGCCGCATACGAGCGATTGCTCGCCGGCGCGAACTCGGTGATCAAGCTACCGCATGCCGGCGCTTTCTCCTCGCACTATGGCGAGATGAACGGCTCCGCCCTGCCCCAGATCTCCGTCGCTGCGATGCCTGCCTGATACTGTCCGAGCCGGGCCCCGCCCGGCATCGGATTTGCTCGCCGCCGAGCAGGCTGGCGCCGCAAGATTGCCGCACTACCTCCGCCACTGAGGGCCGCCGCGCCGCATCATGCGACCGGCGGCCCTTTTGATTCGACACCCATTTCGGAGACGCTCAGGCATGGCAGCGGATACACTGAAGGCGACCTCCGAGCCCGCGACCGAAACGCGGATTCCCCGGGGCTTCCAGGATGCCGACGAAGTCCTGCCGCAATATCACATCGAGGCGCAGACCTCACTTGTCGAGCGCCCGCTGCGCTCGCTGAAATACGGCGAGGCTTTCGCGGTTCTCGACAGCTACGGCGATATCGGCGTGCTCCCTGGTCCAGAAGGCCTCTACTTCCAAGACACGCGCTACCTCTCACGTCTGCATGTCACCATCGAGGACCAGCGACCGCTGCTGCTGTCCTCGGTGATGCAGGACGACAACGGCGCGCTCAGCGTCGACATGACGACGCCCGACATCCGCATCGATGCTCATGACGAGACCACGATCCCCCGCGAACTGATCGCGATCGAACGCACCAAGTTTCTCTTCAAGGGCGCATGCTACGATAGGATCGGCCTCCGCAACTATGATTCCCGGCACTGGCATCTGAAGGTCGCCGTCACCTTCGACGCCGATTTCCGGGATCTCTTCGAAGTGCGCGGCATGGACCGCCCTGTGCGCGGCAAGCGTAGCGTTCAGGTGGCGAGCGAATCCGAGGTCCAGTTTCGCTACGCCGGCCTCGACGAGGTCGTGCGCACCACGAGCCTGCATTTCGGGCCAACGCCCAAGCACATCGAGCCGGGCCGCGCCGAGTTCGTCGTCTCCCTGCCGCCAGGCGGTCGCGCTTCGCTGTTCCTGAGAGCGGTCTTCGAATCACACCGCGCCTTCACCAGCGCTCCCGCTGCCGAGCGGGTCGGCGAGGATGCAGCAGCCGGCCTGTCGCGCGCCGCAGGGAGTTCCGCTGCTCCGCGCCACCCGAAGGGTCTCGCCGAGGGTGTCATTTTCGCTCGGGCTTATCGCGACTCCCGTCGCGACCTGCGCCAGCTCACTGCCGGCATCACGACGATCATTTCGTCGAACGACCAGTTTAACGAAGCCGCCTGTCGCGCTACCGCCGACCTCTACATGCTGGCAAGCCGGACGCCGGAAGGCATCTACCCCTTCGCGGGCATTCCCTGGTACTCCACGGTATTCGGGCGCGACGGGATCATCACCGCCATGATGGCGCTTTGGATCGACCCGAACTTCGGAAAGGGCGTCTTGCGCTACCTCGCCTCGACCCAGGCCCAGGCCGTCGACCCGGCCGCCGACGCGCAGCCCGGCAAGGTTCTGCACGAAACCCGGCGCGGTGAGATGGCCATGCTCGGCGAGGTGCCGTTCCGGCACTACTACGGCACCATCGACGGCACGCCGCTCTTCGTGATGCTGGCCTGGGAGTACTATGCCGTCACGGGTGACCTGGAGACAATCTCGGGGATCTGGCCTGCTCTGGAACTCGCCCTCACCTGGATGGACGAGTACGGCGACCGGGACGGCGATGGGTTCGTTGAGTATGCCCGCGACACCGACAAGGGCCTTGAGAACCAGGGCTGGAAGGACAGTCACGACTCCATCTTCCACACCGACGGCAATCTGGCGAAGGGCCCTATCGCTCTCTGCGAAGTCCAGGGCTACGTCTATGCCGCCAAGAACGGGGCGGCCAAGCTCGCCTCGCTCCTGGGCCATGACACCCTGGCGCAGCGTCTCGGCGAGGAGGCGCAGACCCTGCGCGACAATTTCGACAAGGCATTCTGGTGCGAGGCGATCGGCACCTACGCCCTCGCCCTCGATGGCGAGAAGCGGCAATGCGCCGTACGCTCGTCCAACGCCGGCCATGCGCTTTTCACCGGCATCGCGCGGCCGGAGCGCGCAGCGAGCGTCGCCGCAAACCTCCTGTCGAAGGACGGCTTCAACGGCTGGGGCGTGCGCACGATCGCCCGCGGCGAAGCTCGCTACAATCCGATGTCGTACCACAACGGCTCGATCTGGCCGCACGACAACGCACTGATCGCCCTCGGACTGGCGCGTTACAACCTGAAGCCGGAAGCGTCGCGGATCTTCGAGGGCATGTTCGACACGGCTCTCTATCAGGATCAGAAGCGGCTGCCGGAGCTGTTCTGCGGTTTCATGCGACGCCACCAGCGTGGCCCCGTCTCCTACCCCGTGGCCTGCTCGCCACAGGCCTGGGCCGCAGCGGCGCCGTTCGCCTTCCTGGCGGCCTGCCTCGGGTTGGAGATCGACCACGACCGTAATCGGGTCCGCTTCCGCAATCCGACCTTGCCGCCGTTCCTCGACGGCGTGTCGATCTTCAACCTGAAGATTGGCACCTCACGCGTGGACCTGCGCCTGCAGCGCTACGGCGAGGACGTTACGGTCAATGTCCTCCGGCGGACCGGCGATGCGCAGATCTCTCTGCTGAAGTAGGCCCCGAAGAGCGGGCGGCATTCGCGCGGGATGCTGCCCGCTGGGCAAAAACGCTCTCTACTTGGAAGGCCGCCGGTCGACACACCGACGCGTCGTCGACCGGGTCCATGCAGGCGTGGAAAACAAAAAACACCGCCTGCCGAGAGGAAGGCGGTGCACTTTCTGCGTCAGGCGCTCAGCTGGGAGCGGCTCAGCGCGGAGCCAGAATCATGATCATCTGGCGGCCCTCGAGCATCGGCTCGCTCTCAACCTTAGCGATCTCCTGGGTCTCGTTCTTCACCCGCTCGAGAAGGCGCAGGCCGATGTCCTGGTGGGCCATCTCACGGCCGCGGAAGCGCAGAGTCACTTTGACCTTGTCGCCTTCCTCGAAGAACCGGATTACGGCCTTCATCTTGGTATCGTAGTCGTGCTTGTCGATCCCGGGGCGGAGTTTGATCTCCTTGACCTCGACCGTCTTCTGCTTCTTGCGCGCTTCGTTCTGCTTCTTCTGTTCGTTGAAGCGGAAACGGCCGTAGTCAAGAAGCTTACAGACGGGAGGGACGGAGTTCGGTGCGATCTCGACGAGGTCGAGACCCGCCTCCTCGGCCATTGCGATGGCGTCGAAGAAGGCGACGACGCCACGGTTCTGTCCGGTGTCGTCGATGAGCTGCACTTCGCGAACGCCGCGGATGTCCCGGTTGGCGCGCGGCCCGTCCTTCTGCGGGGCCGGCATAGCTCTCATAGGTCTACGAATGGCTTTGGTCTCCTAATGAAACGACGAGACGGCAGCCCGCGAACTCAAACCCCGTTTGGGGTCGATCCTGGCCACCCATCGCTCGCGAAATTCGGTGCGACACCTTGGCTGAACTCTCGTGCAAGTCAACACGGTCGTCGCAGTTTGGTTCATTGGACGCAGCGATCACCCGCGTGCGGCCACGGCCCGGCTGACGATGAGGTCGGCATAGACGGCAAGTGTGTCGCCGACCATGCCTTCGAGGGAGAAGTGCGCCTCGACATGCGCTCGGCCGCGCCGGGTCATCGCATCGCGTGCGCTGGCCCCAAGGGACAGCGCGTCCGACAGAGCGTCGGCCAGAGCACCGGCATCACCCGGCGGAACCCGCCATCCCGTCCTCTGGTACGGCGGAACTTCGGGAGGTGCCAACACCGTTTCCGGCACGGCTCCAAGATCCGACACCACCACAGGGGTGCCCAGGGCCTGGGCCTCCACGGCGGAACGGCCGAAAGCTTCGGGCTCCACGGATGGTACCGCCACGACGGAGGCTGCCCGGAAGGCCGCCGGCATATCGGTGCAGTGCCCAACCCGGTGCACAATCGCCTGAAGGCCGCGCGCCGCGATTAACGCGTCGAGCTCGCGCTCGTAGGCGACGCGTCCCTGCGGATCGCCGGCGAGGACGATGGCAACGTCGGTGATGCCGCGATCGCGCATCAGCGCCGCCGCCTCGATCAGGACCCGCTGACCCTTCCAGCCCGTCAGCCGCGCGGCGAGCAGCACCACGCGCTCATGCGGGGCGACGCCCCAGGCACGGCGCAGGGCTTCGACCCGCGCCGGCAAGACCGCCGCGGGCGCGAACTGCGCCAGATCGGTGCCGCGATGGATGACCCGAACCCGGTCGCCCGCCTGTTCCGGGTGCAGGGTGCGGATCAGGTCGGCCGTGTAGTGCGAGTTGGCGATGACCACGTCACCCCGTGCCATCACGGAGTTGTAGAGGACTTTTACCCCCGTACGGCCGGAATAGCTGCCGTGATACGTCGTCACGAAGGGAAGCTTCACGCGGCGCGCGGCACCCAAGGCGACCCAGGCCGGGGCCCGCGAGCGAGCGTGGACGACGTGCACGCCCTCGCGTCGGCACAGGCGGGCGAGGCGCCCCACATTTACGGCCATGGCAAGCGGATTCTTCGAAGCCGCCGGAAACGGGAGCCAGATGCCGCCCTTGGCCTGCAATTCGCCGATCAAGCGGCCGCCCTCGGTGGCCACCAGCGCCCGGGCGCCGGCCGCAGCCAAGGCGGCGGCGACATCGACGGTGGTGCGCTCGGCGCCGCCGGCATCAAGCTCCGGAATGATCTGCAAGATGGTCGCCCCTGCGAGCGGCGCACGCTCGGACGGAAAGCTGCCGCGCACGTCGCCGTTCATGACGGGCAAGCCGGAATGGCCCACGGCCCGGGATCGAAGCTCGGGTCGCGTACCCAAGGAAAACAGCGTCCGTCTTGCGTGTCGGTCATGGCCGTGAGCTTGAACGCCGCGCTTTACGGCCCGGTAAACGAAATGCAAAGGCGATGCGTTCAGTTCGATGCATCCCAGGGCAAGGGTTAACGAATGACGTCTGCGCAGGATGGGGCGCTGGAGTTCCTTGAGGTCGGGACCGGATCGGCGGCACGGCAGATCGCAGTGCGACGGAGAGCCGGCCAAGGCCCTCCACTGGTCTGGCTCGGCGGCTTCCGCTCAGATATGGGCGCCACCAAGGCGATGACGCTCGATGCGTGGGCCAAGCGGCAGGGCCGACCTCTGGTTCGGTTCGACTACACTGGCCATGGCGAATCGACCGGCGTGTTCGCCGAGGCCACGATCTCAACTTGGCTCGCGGATGCACAGGCGGTCGTTGCTGCCTACGCGCCCGAGAACCCGATCCTGGTGGGTTCGTCGATGGGCGGCTGGATCGCATGCCTGGTGGCCTGTGCGCGCGCAGGCAACCGCCGGACGGCGCCGTCAGGCCTTGTCCTCATCGCGCCGGCCCTGGATTTCACCCAAAGCCTCCTCTGGGACCGGTTCACGCCAGAAATCCGGGCGCAGATCGAACGGGACGGCGCCTGGCTTCGGCCAAGCGCCTATGATCCGACGCCGGTCCCGATCACTCACGCGTTCATCCAGGACGGTCAGCGCCATTGTCTGCTCGGAGCGAACTTCGATCCCGGCTGCCCAGTCCATATCCTGCAGGGCATGGACGACCCCGACGTTCCCTATACACACGCCTTGCGCGTGGTGGAGAGACTTCCGAAGGCCGGCACCCTCCTTACCCTCATCGCGGACGGCGACCATCGTCTGTCCCGGCCGCAGGATCTGCAACGGCTTCTGACGACGGTCACCGAATTCCGGGTCAGTGCAGACTGACCGTGTAGAGGTCGTTGGCGGCCGCATTGGCCACCACGGCATCCCGAGAGTCGGCGAGCAGGATCGGTGCACCGCTGGCGGAGAGAAGCGCGAACAGGTCAAGACCAGGCGTCAGGTCAGGTGCCTGCGGAAATATGCGCTTTACCTCGTCGGAGCGGATCGCGCGCACATAGGCGATATGTCCTTCGCCGAGCGCAGCGAGATCAGCCACATTGAAGTCGGCCGGGTCGAGATCGGCCTGGGTGAGCGGATTGGTGTTGAACTCGGTCATGGACTGCCCTCCTTCTTGGCAGAGCGGTACACCGGGAACGGGCCCGGCAGTCGATGTGAGCCGAAGCCCTGGCATCAGGCCTCGTCGCGAGACGCGATGGCAATCTTGCGGACGATTCTGTCCGGCTCCGGCCGAGTCAGGTCGATCGACAAGAGACCGTTCGAGAGATCGGCGCCCATCACCTCCATGCCGTCCGCGAGCAGAAATGCGCGCTGGAACTGACGCGCAGCGATACCGCGGTGCAGGAACTGCCGGGTCTTGTCGTCCACCTGCCGGCCACGCACCACCAGCTGGCTCTCCTCCAGCATCACGTCGAGCTGATCGCGGGTGAACCCCGCAACAGCCAGGGTGATGCGAAGGCGCTCCGGCTGATGCTCGGTCCGCGCCAGACGCTCGATATTGTAGGGCGGATACCCATCGTTGGCGGCCTTCGACACCCGGTCGAGAGCCTGTTCGATCTCATCGAATCCGAGGAGAAAGGGATGTCCGAACGGAGAGGGCCGAGTCGTCACGAACGCATATCCTTCCAGCGAAGCCCGAAACAGAGTTTCATGAGGCACTTCGGTGATCGGGGCCCGCCTTCGCAGCACCCCTCCCGGCATTCGATCGCCGGTCATCGCGATATGGAGGCGGACTCGGAACGCATCAAGGGCGAGGCCGCCCCGACACATTGCCCCATCAGCCTCCGAGCACCCGTTAGCCCCTGAGGGCTCAGGCGCTTTCGGCATCCAAAGGCGGGACGGTTCGGCAGATCGCAAGCTAGACCGCTTCTGTGTCCCGAGTAACAGTTTGGAATTCCTCTGATATTCCGCCCTGCGCTTGATCTGCGGTCGCGTCCTCGGATATGCCCACCCCGCGTAGGGCAGTCCCTGGATCGTGGTTCTCAGACCGCGCGCTGGGGTGCTTACCGAAATCGATGCCGGGCCAAGCAGGGCTGTCGAGACATCCTGTCGAGACAGGCGATCGCGCTGGGATCCGGTTGCGTCGCGCTGAGCGACGGTACTTTAGCGGGAGTGCGCGGCGTGAGCGAAGACGGGTCCTTGCGTAGGAATAAGACCATCGTGGCGAAGCATGTCGTTGCCGGCCTCGCGTCCCTGGCGATACTCACGAGCCTCGCCGCACCGGTCACCGCGCAGGACGGCAAGACCGCGCCGATCAAGCTGGAACTTAATCGCCTGGAACCCGCCGGCGATGCCTGCCGCACCTATCTTCTCGTGGACAACAGCCGCGGCCCAGCGTTGAAATCCCTGAAGGTCGACCTGTTCGCCTTCGATACCGAAGGCATCGCCCAAAAGCGCTTGTCCGTGGAGCTGGGACCGGTGCAAGACCGCAAGACGATGGTCCGCCTCTTCGACTTCCCGGGGATCGCCTGCCCAAAGATCGGTCGCCTGCTGCTCAACGACGTCCTGGCCTGCGAGGGCGGCGAGGCCAGCCGTGAGACCTGCCTCGACCGCATTGAGACCGAGAGTAAGACCACCGCGGCCTTCGTGCGCTGATCAGCGCATTCGAGATCCGATATCGAAGCCCGCACACCGTACGCACTGAGAGAGACCATCATGGACCCGACCGCAGCGCAGGCCGAAGTCACGCACGACTTTTCCTTCATCGGACTGTTCCTGCAGGCGGATCCGATCGTGAAGGGCGTGATGATCCTCCTCGTGATCGCCTCGATCGCGTGCTGGACCGTCGTCTTCGAAAAGATCGTCCGGATTGCCGCCGCCAAGCGTCAAGCCAAGGCGTTCGACGTGCTGGTGCGGTCCGGTGGAGCGCTTGAATCATCCGGCGGCGGCATGGACGCTCAGATCATGGGAGCGGCCGCAGAGGCTTGGCGGGATCAGGATTCCAGCGAGACCCGGGCCGAGCGGCGCGACCGCATCGAGCGCGCGATGCGCGCGGCCCTGACCAGCCGGATCAAGCGTCTGCAAACCGGCCTGCCTCTCCTGGCCACCGCTGGCTCGACGGCGCCCTTCATCGGGCTGTTCGGGACGGTCTGGGGCATCATGAATTCCTTCTCGTCCATCGCCAAGAGCCAGGACACCTCGCTGGCGGTGGTCGCTCCAGGGATCGCCGAAGCCCTGTTCGCCACGGCCATCGGTCTCATCGTCGCGATCCCTGCCGTGATGGCCTACAACAAGCTTATCAACGATGTCAGTCGGATCCAGTCCAGTTTCGTCTCCAGCATCGGCATTCTCGGCAATCGCCTCGCCCGCGACCGAGCCGTGCATGGCCGTGCCGCCGCCGAGTGAACGCTCCTCCCTGACCAAGGCACGCTCCGGCGCCGCGCGAGCGCCGATTCCTGACAGCAACATGTGCGGCGGACCGGCCTGATCGCCCTTCGCCCTGGCCCTGGAGGGCCGCTTCACAATGGCAATGGGTTCGATCCGCGCCGGCGGCGGCGATGACGATGATGGTCTCGACGCAGCGCCGATGTCCGAGATCAACGTCACCCCGATGGTCGACGTTATGCTCGTGCTGCTGATCATCTTCATGGTGGCCGCTCCCCTGATGACCACGGGCGTGCCTGTGCAGTTGCCCAAGACCACCGCCCAGAAAGTCGCCCAGGCCAAGAAGCCGCTCGAGATCTCCATCGACAAGGACGGCAGGCCCTACCTCGCCAAGGAAGAACTCACGCCGGATGCGATCCTGCCCCGCCTGCGCGCATTAGCGGCCCAGGACCCGACCCAGGTGATGCTGGTGCGTGGCGACCGCGACGTGCCCTATGGCAAGATCATGGAGGTGATGGGCCTCGTCGGCCAAGCCGGCTTCACGAAGGTCTCGTTGATCGCCCAATCGCCCGGCGGTGCGCTGCCCGCTTCGCCGGCCGCCGCTCCGGCCCCTGTCAGCGGAACGCCGCAGTAATCCATGAACGCCCTGCATCCCAATAGCGCCTTCGCGACACCGGTCGAACCGGAACAGCGCGGTCCGTCCGGGCTCGCCGCGGCGTTCCTCGTTGCGCTGGCCCTGCACCTCGCAGCGCTGGTCGGCATGGCACTGTTCGGCACGGCGCCAACCGCGCCTCCGGGCGAGAATATCGTGACGATCGATCTCGCCCCGCAGATGACAGAGGCGAACACCCAGGCGCCCGCCGAGCAGGCAGCCCAGGCACCCGCCCCGCCTGAAGCGAATCCGGTGGAAACGCCAGAGGCGGTTCCGGTCACGAAACCTCTTGAGACGACCGAGGTGGCGCCGCCCGAAGCCACCGTCCCGCCGCCGCCGGACGCGGCACCGATCGCCCCCGAAGCCACCACCATGGCCGAGCCGCCTGAGGCACCGGTCACGCCTCCGACCGAAGCGGTCGTCGAACCGCCGCCCGAGGATCAGGTCATCACCTCGACGGGACAGGAAGCGCCCGCCCTGGCGCCGCCCCCGCCCACGATCGCGGAGGCTCCCAAGCCTTTAGAGGTGGAGAAGCCGAAGCCGGATATGGCCAAGATCCTCGAGGCCAAGCGTGAGGCGAAGCGGAAGGCCGATCGCGAGGCCCGCCTGAAGGTCGAACAGGAGGAGCGCCGCGAGGCCATCGCCGAGGCCCGTCGCGAAGCTGCCAAGGAAGCCAAGGCAAAGGCTGCCAAGGAGGCTGCACGCCGCGCGGCGGCCGCGGCGAGCGAAGGGCGTGCCCAGCAGAATTCGGCTTCCGCTTCGCGGCAGAGCAGTGCGGGCTCAGCCGCTGGCGGGAACGATCCGAATGCGCTCAGGGCATGGCAAGGCATGCTGAGCTCGGCGATCCGGGGGCGAATGAACGCGAATGCGGCGGCTGGCACCAGCGGCGGCGTGGCCGTCGTTCGGTTCACGGTGTCCCGCTCCGGTCAGGTGCTGAGTTCGGGGCTGGCGAGCAGCAGCGGCGTCGGCGCCATCGATAGCGCGGCCTTGGCGACCGTTCGTGGCTCACTCCCCGCAGCACCCGCCGGGATCAGTCTGAGCAGCCTCGCCGTTACCGTGCCGCTGCGCTTCAGTCCCGGACGCTGATCGCGGCGCGGGCAGCCAACTGTGGCCGTGTGGTTCACCAGCGACACGCATTTCGGCGATCCGCGCATCCTGCGGATCGACAAGCGGCCCTACGCCGATCTTGCGACACACGACGCCGCACTCATCGCCGCCTGGAATGCGGTCGTCGGGCCCGAGGACGACGTCTGGCACCTCGGCGACTTCGCCCTCGGTTCCTCCAACAGCCGCATTGCCGCGATCCTGGGAAGCCTGTCAGGCACCAAGCACCTCATCATCGGAAACAATGACGGGGCCGGGACACTGCATGCGCCCGGATGGGCTACGATCGCCCATTATGCCGAGATTACCGTCGATGCGCGGCGCTTGGTACTCTGTCACTACGCGTTCCGGACTTGGAACGGAATCGGTCGCGGTGCCGTCAACCTGCACGGTCACTCGCACAACAAGTTGAAACCGATTCCCCGGCAGTACGATGTCGGTGTCGATGCGCAGGGCCCCGCCCCGATTTCCCTGGCCGCAATTCTGGTTTCCCGGCGCCGGCGGACGACGCCATGGGCCAGCGTGGAACCTTAACGACAGGTTCGCCGTTTCTGGAACCTGCACGCGATATGAGTGCTGCTCCTCCGATGCAATATCGGAGAGTTCAGTACTGATCTTGCGGACACTTTCGAACGCTCGATGAATTCTGTTCACCGGCGGCACGTCCAAGTGTCCCCATCTCAGGTGTCCCCATGCGTCAACCTCTTCAACTGACTCTTGCCGCCGGCCTCGTGATGGCTCTCCTGACGCCAGCCCTCGCCGCCCCCGCCTGTCTCGATGCGCAACGCAAGATCGATGAGGCCAATGCCCTCCGCTACCAGTTCCGTCAGGAGGCGCGGATCGGCCATCACGACCGTGCCTGTGACACCCTTGACGAGATCGGCGACCGTTATGCCGATGCGCGTGATGCCTTCGAGGATTGCGGCGCTGGCGTCGTCGCCATCGATCTGCGCAGCGAGTCGCGGGCTCTTCGGGCGGTCAAGCGCGCCAATCGTTGCGATTGATGGGGTGTGGGCCCGCACGCCCGCCCGCCACGCTTCGTTTCACTGTCAACCCGCACGCGACAGAGTGAGTCGCCGCCAAGGTCAGCCATCATGAACACCACCGCCGCCTTCGACCTGAAGACCACGGATCGCAGCTTCTCCACCGGCCCCTCCTTCGCGGCCGCCCTCTGCGGGTTCGTCAGCACCACCGTGGCGACCACGATGGTGATGTTCCTGATCAGCAGCCTCTGAGTCTTACGGATCGTTCGCTCAGGGAGCGACGAACCAGAACCGGCGCTTTGAGAACAGCATGTCCGGTTGTCCTACCGTCGCGGTCTGACGGCATGGCGGATCTGGGCGAGATGCCTCCGGCGTCTTCGCCGATGGCATCAACAGCGCAGTGGACACAGGAAAAAGGCCCAGCTTGGCCTGCACGACCGGTTGGCGGACGGCGGAAATCGTGACGAGCCCGACCAGCAATCCGCCCGCGACAGTGCCCAGAATGAAATTCATCATGGTGGCGGTAATCCAACACCCTGCGCGTGATCCGCGTGGGCGCGCGCTCTCCGTCGTCGCATATCCGGGCATGATTACGGCACGGCGTGATATTACGGTCCCTTAACAATCGGATGCCTAAGTTCGGCCCGCGCCCCGAATCGGGTCTGCACACCTTGAGGGAGGATCGAGCGATGTCGTACGGGGCCAGCGCCTATGCCCGGGTTGCACAGACTGCACTGTCGCCGCGCGAGGCAGAGGCTGCCGTCTTGATCAAGGCTGCGACACGTCTGCAGGCGATCCAAACCGATTGGACCAATCAGTCCCCTGCCCTGAACGACGCCCTGAACTTCAATCAGAAGGTCTGGACCATTATCGCCGGAGCGGCCACGGCTCCCGAGAGCCCGTTGCCGGTCGAAATCAAGAACAATATCGCGGAACTCTCGACCTTCGTCTTCAAGCGGATGATCGACACGCTGATCGAACCGAGAGCCGAGAAGCTCTCCGCCCTCATCAGCATCAATCAGAACATCGCCGCCGGCCTGCGCATGTAGCTTCCGAACCGCAAGCCTCCATCGAAAGAGCCCGCCGCTGAGAAGCGGCGGGCTCTTTCGATTCAGCCTCGGTATCCCTGCATCAACCGCGGGACGCCGTGGGCGGTGCCAGCCGCTCGGCCAGCGATTGCTCGTAGTGGATCAACTCCTTGCAGCGCTTCAGAGCACGATAAAGTTCGCGCTCGGCGATGAAATCATGGATGTCGCGCAGGTAGGGCGCCATGCTGGGCGCTGCCGCGATCAGGGCATTGGCCTGCGTGATGAAGAGATCCTCTGTCTCCGAGGTCACCTCGGCGAGGTACATTACCGTGAGGGTGAGATAGAGGCGCTTGCAGGCGGTGTCCGCCTCGCTCTCCAGGATGATGTCGCTCTCGCGCAGAAACTTCGTCACGGTCTCGATGACGAAGCTGGAACGCCGTGAGCCGTTGCGAATCGCGGTGCCCCCGATCAGCAGACGTTCGAACGGCTTCAGTTCGATCTTCAGGGGCATGGCGATCCTCGTTGCTAACCTCACAGGCATATTGGCTGGCCTTGGTTAACAGGATCTCAATAACGATCCCGACCCACACCGTCAACATATTGATAAAAAACACCTTTTTTGGAAATCGATGGCAATTGATCTTTCCCGTCAAGCTTTCGTTCGATGCGTGTCTTAAGTCGATCGCAACGGATGGGTGTTCATATGACAGGGCCTCCAAAAACGGAGGCGCACCGATCAGAATGGATCGAACAGCATGTCCTCAGGCATCACCCTTACCGCCGCGACCCGCCAGAACCTGCTCTCGCTGCAGGGCACGGCCGACCTTCTCTCCAGCACCCAGAACCGGCTCTCGACCGGCAAGAAGGTCAACTCGGCCCTCGATGACCCGACGAGCTTCTTCACCTCGCAGTCGCTGTCCGGCCGCTCGGGCGATCTCGGCTCTCTCCTCAACGGCATTTCGAACGGCGTCCAGACCATCCAGGCCGCCAACCAGGGTATCACCTCGATCCAGAAGCTGGTCGACTCCGCAAAGTCCACCGCCAACCAGGCACTGGCCGACAAGAGTGCTGTCTCCAGTGGAACCCCTGCTACTGCCGCAATCCTCACAGCGGTGACTGGCTTTCAGGGCACCACCACGGCTGCCACCGATGGTACGCAAGACTTTTCGGGCACCCGCAACGCCACTTTCACTCTTGGTGACGGGACCAACACCACCACGATTACGCTTGATGCGACGACTCTGAGCGGTGTTACCAGCAATGTCGCAAAAGCGACTGCCGACGACGTCGTGAAGGCGATCAACAATCAGCTTGCCAACGATACGACCAATCCGGCAGCGGTCTCCGCGTCCAAGACCACCGACGGTCGTATTGTCTTCACCTCGACGGCAACGGGTTCGGCAGCCTCCGCGGTTGTCACCAACACCGCTGGCAACGAAGTGGATATCGGGTTCGGCACGGCGGTCGCTGCGCAGACTGCCACGGGTGCCGCTGCTAAGAGCACGGCAACCGCTGCGATCGCAGTTGCCAATACGGCTGTAGCGACGACCCTTGATCTCTCCGGCGCCAACACGGCTGCGTTCAACATCCAGTTGGGCAGCGGTCCGGCCAAGACTATCACGGTGGCGGCAGGTGCGACACCCGCTGCGACGACGAAGACCGAGATCCTTGCCTCGATCAACAGCCAGCTTTCATCTGATACTGGCTTCAAGGGCCAGGTCACTGCAAGCTTCGACACCAACAACAAATTGACCTTCACGTCGACTGCGACCGGCTCATCTCAGAAGATTACCATCGACAACTCCGCCGGCGGCAACACGGACCTCGGCTTCGGCGTTGCCGGTACCACGACCAAGGCTGTCGTCGCCTCGGGCTCTGGTTCGGCCAGTGGTACGAACTCTACCCGGACTGCGCTGGCCAAGCAGTTCAACGACCTGTTGACCCAGATCACGCAGCAGGCCCAGGACTCCAGCTACAACGGTATCAATCTGCTGTCCCGCTCGGGCAGCGATCCAAGTGAGAACTCGCTGAAGGTTACTTTCAATGAGACCGGTTCTTCGAGTATCACGATTGCCGGCGCGAAGCTCGACGCCGATGGTCTGGGTCTCAACTCCATCACCGGCGGCTTCCAGTCGGATGATGAGATCAACTCGGCCCTGACGGCCATCACTGCCGCCACCAGCCAGCTTCGCGCCCAGTCCTCGACCTTCGGCTCGAATCTCACGGTGGTGCAGAACCGTCAGGATTTCTCGAAGAACCTGATCAACATCCTCGACACCGGCTCGGCCAACCTGACGAACGCGGACCTCAACGAGGAAGCCGCCAACTCGCAGGCCCTGTCGACCCGCCAGTCGATCGGCATCTCGGCCCTCTCGCTCGCCAACACGGCGCAGCAGGGCATCCTGCAGCTCCTCCGCTAAGGGAAAGCCGGCCGCCGGCCTTCGGGCCGGCGGCTTTTTTCTGATTCGAGTGGACGTCAAAAGAGAAGGCCGGGGCGCACCGCCCCGGCCTTCTCTTCGTTTCGCTCGCTGCAGCTCAGGCGGTACGGTCGAAGGGGCGGGCCACGGGCTTGGCGCGGGCCTCGGCGGCCTCCGCATAGGCGCGGGCCTTGAGCACCACCGGGTCGGGCAGCTGCACCACGACGTCGCCCGAATTCGGATCCACCTCCTGGTAGACCACCGCCTTGGTGTCCTGGTCGATCCGGATGCGTGGCTCCATCACGGTCTGGGTCGCCTTCGCGTCCTGCTCGGACGTGGGCGTCCGGACGGTGCCGGCACGCGGATCGGCTGCCGGGTCTTGGCTGCGAATCTCCACCCGCACGGCCGGTGCGAGGGGCGCCGGGGCCTGAACGGGCTGAACCGGGGGACTGGGAGCCGGCGTGGCGCCGGTGACGCGGGCCGGAAGCACGGCGCCGAGGCTAGTGATCGACATGGCACGCTCCTGTTCGCGGATTTCGCGGTCTCCAGCCAGACAAGGCTTGCGGCGTGAATGGGATCTTAAGGAATCGGTTCCGCCACCGGCTTCTTGGCCGACAGGCTCAAGGCAATGCCAAGGCGATGCATCGAATCTTAACGATCGGTCAGATCTCGACGGCGCCGGCCGCCCGTCCCATCCCGTGCGGATCGAAGGCGACGCTCTTGACGATGGCGAAGACCGGCCGACCGGGGACGAGGCCGAGTTCGTGCACGGAGGCGCGGGTCAGGCGTGCGGAGAGCACGGCGCCGCCGCAATCCACCTCCACCAGCACCGTGCCGTCCGCCTGAGGATGCAGGGCAAGGACTTGCCCGCTCAGGCGATTTCGGGCGCTCAAGCCGATGGGCTCGTCGAGGGAGAGCAGGACGTCGCGGGCGGGAACGTGGACGCGGATGCCGGTGCCGACCGCCCGATTGAGGCGCGGCACGAGGAGGCGCCCGGCCCGCCCGGAGAGGAGCGTCAGGCCGGAATTCAGGGCGTCGGCCTCCACCACCATGTCGAGGAGGGCGCCGGCTTCGGCCGCGTGGAAGGGCCCGAGATCGCCCCGGCGCAGGATGCCCTCGGCGGGTCCGGCGGCGGCGACGCGGCCCCCTTCGAGCACCACGATGGTGTCGGCGAGGCGCGCCACCTCGGGCACCGCATGGCTGACGTATACCAAGGGGATCGCGGCCACGTCGCGCAGGCGCTCGATCAGCGGCAGGATCTCGGCCTTGCGCTCGGCATCGAGGGCGGCGAGCGGCTCGTCCAGGAGCAGCAGGCGGGGCCGCGACAGCAGCGCCCGGCCGATCGCCACGCGCTGGCCCTCGCCGCCGGAGAGACCGGCCGGCCGCCGGTCAAGGAGGTGGCCGATGCCCAGGAGCGCGATGACCGCCTCCGGTTCCAGGCCGGCTCTGTCCCGGCGGCCGCGGGCGAACCAGCGCCCGTAGGCGAGGTTCTGCCGGACCGAGAGATGGGGCATCAGCCGCGCCTCCTGGAAGACGGTGCCGATGCGGCGGCGATGGGCGGGTACCGCGCGGCCGCGCTCGGTGTCGAGCAGGGTCTCGCCGTCGAGGGCGATCCGGCCCCGGTCGGGCCGGGCCAGACCGGCGAGGCAGGCGATCACCGTGCTCTTGCCCGAGCCCGAGCGGCCGAACAGGGCGGTAAGGCCCGGCGGAGCGGTGAAGGCCACGTCGAGGCGGAAGGCGCCGCGCGCCAGGGCGAGATCGACCGCGAGCGTCATCGGCTCACCCCGCCCCGATCCGGCGCCCGACCCGGCGGGCCAGGAGTTCGGAGACCAGGAGGGCCGCCATCGAGATCGCCACGGAGACCAGGGTGAGGCGCAGGGCCCCCGCCTCCCCGCCGGGCACCTGGGTCAGGGTGTAGATCGCCGAAGGCAGGGTCTGGGTCTCCCCGGGAATGTTCGACACGAACGTGATGGTGGCGCCGAATTCGCCCATCGCCTTCGCGAAGGCCAGCACCGCGCCGGCCAGGACCCCCGGCAGGGCGAGGGGCAGCGTCACGGTGAGGAAGACCGCGCAGGGTCCGGCGCCGAGGGTCGCGGCGGCCTGCTCGACGCGGGCATCGACGGCCTCCAGGGAGAGGCGCATCGCCCGCACCATCAGGGGAAAGCCCATCACCGCGCAGGCGAGCGCCGCCCCGGTCCAGCGGAACGAGAGGACGATGCCGAGATCGGCCAGGACGGCCCCGAAGGTCCCGCGCCGGCCGAAGGCCAGGAGCAGGAGGTAGCCCGTCACCACCGGGGGCAGGATGAGCGGAAGATGGACCAGCCCGTCGAGGAGCGCCCGTCCGGGGAAGCGCCGACGCGCCAGCACCCAGGCGACGGCCAGCCCCGGGCCGAGGCTCGCCAGGGTGGCGACCCCGGCCACGCGCAGGCTGAGGGCGATGGCGGACCATTCCTCCGGCGAGAGGCCGAGCCGGTCCAGGATCGCGGCGCTCAAGGCCGGACGATCAGGTCCGGTCCTCGGCGCCGATCACCGAGAAGCCCTGGCGCTCGAAGAACACCCGGGCGGCGGGGCTGCGCAGGTAGGCGAGAAGCGCAGCCGCATCCGGGTTGGTCGACTCCTTCGTGAGTGCCACCGGATAGATCACCGGCGGGTGGCTCGCGGCCGGGAAGGTGGCGACCACCCGGACGCTGGGGTCGGAGACCGCGTCGGTGGCGTAGACGATGCCGAGCGGCGCCTCGCCGCGGGCCACGAGCAGGAGGGCCGCCCGCACGTTCTCGGCCTGGGCGAGGCGGTCCTTCACGCCCTCCCAGGCGCCGAGGCTCTCCAGCGCCGCCTTGCCGTACTTGCCGGCCGGGACCGCCGCGACGTTGCCCATGGCGATGCGACCGTCGCCCAGCGCCTTGGCGAAGGTCGCGGCGAGGTCGGGGCCGGGCTTGAGCGCCAGGGCAACGGCCGAATCCTTGGGGGCGATCAGCACGAGGGCGTTGCGCAGGAGGTTCGAGCGGGTGCCCGGCTTGAGGCCGTCCTTGCCCGCCACGTCATCCATCCAGGCGAGATCGGCCGAAAGGAACAGGTCGGCCGGCGCCCCGGCCTCGATCTGTTTGGCCAGCGCGCTGGAGGCCGCGTAGGAGATCCGGGCGGTCTTGCCCGTCTCCGTCGTCCAGGCGGCGGTGGCCGCGTCGAGGGCGTTCTTCAGGCTGGCGGCGGCGAAGACCACCACGGGCGTCTCGGCCCGTACGGGTATTTCGGCCCGCGCCGGCGTCACGCCGGCCCAGATCGCCAATCCCAGCACCGCCCCGAGCCACGTCCGCCGCGTCGGAATCATCGATCAGCCCTTCGTCTGCGGCCGGCACGACCCGGGAGAGGCCGCCGGCGCCGGAGCCGCCATAGCACGGATCGGGACGGGGCTCGTCAGGCGCCCCGCTCCTCGTCCTCGACGGGCGGACGCTCCGAGCGGTGCAGACGGCTCAGGAGCACCAGCATCGGTCCGGGCAAGGGTCCCGTCAGCGTCTCGGCATCGGTGAAGCCCCCGCGATCGCGCACGAGGCGACGGCGGGCCTTGGACTTTTCCGCGAGAACGACCGGCGTTCGTCCGCCGGCTCTTCTGATTTTCATACGCACAACGCACGCTCCGACATCGACGCGAGCCTGGAGAAGCCACAGCAAACGCGGATCCGGCGGTTCCGTTCCGGCCAAGCTTGCGCGCGAGGTGGCGGCGGGACGTCGCGGGTGGTAGAGCCCCGATCATGCTCGAAGGCCTGCCTCCCCACCGTCCGACCCATGTGCTGCGCCTCCTCACCGACGAGGGGTCGGCGCGCGCGATGACCGACCTCCTCGGCGAGATGTTCGACCCGACCCAGACGGCCGTGGCCGCCTTCGAGGCCGAGGACGGCCGGACCTGGCGGCTCGAGGCCTACTTCGCGGATGCGCCCGACGAGGCGATGATCCGCGACCTGATCCGCCCCGTGGTCGGCGCGCAGGCGGACGTCGCCACCTTCGAGACCATCGACCAGCAGGATTGGGTCCGCGCCTCCCTGGAGGGCCTGAAGCCCGTGCGGGCCGGCCGCTTCCTCGTCCACGGCAGCCACGACCGCGACACGGTCCGGGCCAACGACCTCGCCATCGAGATCGAGGCGGCGCTGGCCTTCGGCACCGGCCATCACGGCACGACGCTGGGCTGCCTCCGGGCCTTCGCGGGGATCCTCAAGCGCGGGCGCCCGGCCCACGTGCTCGACGTCGGCACCGGCACCGGCATCCTCGCCTTCGCGGCGGCGAAATACCTGCACACGCCCGTCATCGCCGGCGACCTCGACCCGGAGGCGGTGACCACCGCCATCGGCAATGCCCGCCTCAACGGCCTCGGGCCGGTCCTGCGGCTCTACCAGGGTCCGGGGGTGCGCCACCCCCTCGCCGACCGGCCCCGCCGCTTCGACGTGGTCTTCGCCAACATCCTGGCGCGGCCGCTGAAGGGGCTGGCGCCCTCGCTGACGGCGGTCGTCGCCGACCGCGGCGTGCTGATCCTCTCCGGCCTCATCGAGCGCGACGTGCCGGGCGTCCTCTCCACCTATCGGCACCGGGGCTTCCACCTCGCCCGGCACGGGCTGATCGAGGGCTGGGCGACGCTGGTGCTCACGCGCGGCGGCGCGGCGGCGCGCCCGCGCCGGACGCGGTTGCGGCCCCTCTGAGCCCGGCGTAACCCTGGGCGCCATGACCCGCGCCCGCTTCCAGACCTTCGACGATCCGAGCCACCGCCACGGGGCCGACCGCATCCGGGCCCTGCGCGCGGCCCTGCGCGACGCCGGCCTCGACGGCTTCGTGGTGCCCCGCGCCGACGAGCACCAGTCCGAGTACGTGCCGCCGCAGGCCGAGCGCCTGGCCTGGCTCACGGGCTTCACCGGCTCGGCCGGCACCGCCGTGATCCTGTCCGAAGAAGCCGCCCTCGTCGTCGACGGGCGCTACA
The DNA here is from genome assembly GCF_001423285.1 of Methylobacterium sp. Leaf111. Classification (NCBI taxonomy): domain Bacteria; kingdom Pseudomonadati; phylum Pseudomonadota; class Alphaproteobacteria; order Hyphomicrobiales; family Methylobacteriaceae; genus Methylobacterium; species Methylobacterium sp. Leaf111. Next base: position 872,265 of record NZ_LMNE01000001.1, read on the forward strand.
CCCTGCAGGCGCCGGCCCAGGTCGACACCGCCCTCATCACCCCGGTGCCCCTGGCCGAGATCAGCGTCGCGGCCTGGATCGGCGCCCACATCAAGGCCGGCCAGGTGCTGGCCTACGATCCCTGGCTGCACACCCCCGACAGCGTGGCACGCCTGGAGCGCGCGGTGGCCAGGGCCGGCGCGCGCCTGCAGGCGGTGGATCGGAACCCCGTCGACGCGGTCTGGACCGACCGGCCGGGGCCGCCGGCGGGGCCCGTCGTCGCCCATCCGCCGGAGCTCGCCGGCGCGTCCGCCGCGGACAAGCTCGCCCGCATCCGCACGGCCCTGGCCGAGGCGGACGACGCCGCCCTGGTGATCTCCGATCCGCACAACCTCGCCTGGGCGTTCAACCTGCGCGGCAGCGACGTGGCCCACACCCCCCTGGCGCTGGGCTACGCCCTGGTGCCGCGGGACGGCCGCGCGGCCCTCTACCTGACCTCGCCCGCCGTGAGCCCGGAGCTGCGCGCCGCCCTCGCGCCGCTCGCCGACCTCCACCCGCGCGCGGCCTTCGCGGACGGCCTCGCGGCGCAGGCGGCGAACGCCGCGCGCCTGCGCCTCGACGCCGCCACCGCCGCGTACGCCCTCAAGCAGCGGGTCGAGGCGGCCGGAGGCGTCGCCGATCTCGGCCCCGACCCGATCACGGCCATGAAGGCGGTGAAGAACGCGGCGGAGATCGCCGGCACCCGGGCGGCGCATCTGCGCGACGGCGTCGCCGTGACCCGCTTCCTCGCCTGGCTCGCGCACCAGGGCGAGACGCTGACCGAGATCGCCGCCGTGGAGGCCCTGGAGGATTTCCGCGCCGCGGGCGGCCTGCTGCGCGACGTCTCGTTCCCGACGATCTCCGGCAGCGGCCCCAACGGCGCCATCGTCCATTACCGGGTCAGCCGCGAGACCGACCGGCGCATCCGGCCCGGGGAGCTGTTCCTGGTGGATTCCGGGGCGCAATACCGCGACGGCACCACCGACATCACCCGGACGGTGGCGATCGGCACGCCCTCCGAGGCGATGCGCGACCACTTCACCCGCGTGCTCCGGGGGCATATCGGCATCGCCCGGGCGGTGTTTCCGAAGGGCACGACGGGCGCGCAGATCGATGCCTTCGCCCGCCTGCCCCTCTGGGAGGCCGGCCTCGACTTCGACCACGGCACCGGCCACGGCGTGGGGTCCTTCCTGTCGGTGCACGAGGGGCCGCAGCGCATCGCCAAGACCGGAACGGTCGCCCTCGAGCCCGGCATGATCCTCTCCAACGAACCGGGCTACTACCGGCCCGGCGCCTACGGCATCCGCCTGGAGAACCTCGTCCTGGTCGAGGCCCGCGACGTGCCCGGCGGCGAGCGCCCGATGCTCGGCTTCGAGACCCTGACGCTGGCGCCCTTCGACCGTCGCCTGATCCGCCCCGAGCTCCTGAGCCCGGAGGAGACGGCCTGGATCGACGCCTATCACGCCCGCGTGCGGGAGGCGCTGGAACCGGACCTCGACGGGGCGACGCGGGCCTGGCTGGCGGCGGCGACCCGGCCGATGGCGGCGTCGGTCTGACCCCGGCCCGGCCGGAGCGCCGGACGGCCCTTGCGACCATCCTGCGCCTTTCGGCGGCGCGAAAAGGCGGGGACAAGGGATCTCGCGGCTTCGGGATTTTGCGCTCCGGCCGAACGGACGTAACCTGCCCGCCTCCATCTCCGAACAGGATTCTATGATCCGGCTTCTCGCCCTGGCGCTCGCGCTGTTCGGCCTCGCTCTGCCCACCGCCTCCGCGCAGGGCTTCAAGGTGCCGGCCGACCTCGTGAAGGCGAGCCTCGTCGGGGAGCCCGCCGCGATCCGGCCGGGCGAGCCCTTCACGGTGGGGATCCGCCTGGTGATGCGGCCGCACTGGCACGTCTACTGGCGCAATCCCGGCGATTCCGGCCTGGCTCCGGAGGTCGCCTGGACGCTGCCGCCCGGGTTCTCGGCGGGGCCGATCCAGTGGCCGAGCCCGAGCCGCATCCCGGTCGCCCACCTGATGAACTACGGCTACGAGGGCGAGGCCGTCCTCCTGGCGCAGGTGACCCCGCCGGCCACGCTGGCCTCGGCCAAGCCGGTGACGCTCCAGGCCAAGCTGACCTACCTCGTCTGCGAGCGCGAATGCGTGCCGGGCTCGGCCGAGCTGCGCCTGACCCTGCCGGTGGCGCAGACCGGCACCAGCACCGGCGTCGCGCCCGGATCGATGATGCTGTTCGAGGCCGCCCGCGCGGCCCTGCCCGCGCCCGCCCCCTGGCCGGTGCGCTACGGCGCCGAGAACGGGCGTCTGCAGGTGCACCTCGCCGCGCCGGCCGGGCTCGCGGCGTCCGACGTCGCCTACTTCCCCTATGCGGAGACCGCCATCGAGAACGCGGCGCCCCAAGAGGCGCGCAGCGACGCGGATGGGCTGCACATCGACCTGGCCCGCGGCGACGCCACCGCAGCGGCCCCCGCGACCCTGCCGGGGGTGCTGACCTTTGCGGAGGCGACGCCGGACGGACCCGTGCGCCGCGCCTACGCCATCGGGGAGGCCCCGGACGCCACCGCCGTCGCGACGGCCTCGGCCGCGACCACGAACGCGGCGATGGCGCCCACACCGGCGCAGGCCCCGGCCGAGAGCCTGACCCTCTGGAGCGCGGCCGGCCTCGCCTTCCTGGGCGGCCTTCTCCTCAACCTGATGCCCTGCGTCTTCCCGGTCCTGTCCATCAAGGTCCTGAGCCTCGTGCGGCATTCCGGCGAGCCGGCGGGCCGGGTCCGGCTGCACGGCCTCGCCTACACGGCGGGCGTGCTCGCGTCCTTCCTGGCCCTCGCCGGCCTGCTGATCGCCCTGAAGGGGGCCGGCGCCGGCATCGGCTGGGGCTTCCAGCTGCAATCGCCCCTGGTGGTGGCGGGCCTCGCCTACCTGCTGCTCGCCATGGGACTCAGCCTGTCGGGCGTCGTCCATCTCGGCGCCGGCATCGCGGGCCTCGGGGACGGCCTGACCCGGCGGGCCGGCCTGGAAGGCTCGTTCTTCACCGGAATCCTCGCCACCGTGGTGGCCACCCCCTGCACCGCCCCCTTCATGGGCTCGGCGGTGGGCTTCGCCCTGACCCAGGAGGCCGGCGTGAGCCTCGCGGTCTTCGCGAGCCTCGGCCTCGGCCTCGCCCTGCCCTTCCTCGCGCTGACGATCTGGCCCGCGGCCCTGCGGCGGCTGCCCCGCCCCGGCGCCTGGATGGACACCCTGAAGGGGGCGCTGGCCTTCCCGATCTACGCCACCGTGGCCTGGCTGGTCTGGGTGCTGTCGCAGCAGGTGGGCTCGGCCGGGCTCCTCGCCGCCCTGGTCGGCCTCGTCCTCGTGGGCCTCGCCGCCTGGGCCTGGGAGCGCGGGCACGGGGCCGGCCCGGCCGGCACCTGGGTCGCGCGCGGCACCGCCGTGGCGGCGCTCGCCGCCCTCGCGATCCTCACCCTCGGCCTCGACCGGGACCGGGCGGGGGCCGACGCCGCGCAGGCCGACGGCAGCGCCTTCACCCAGGCGCGCCTCGACGGGCTCCTGGCCCAGGGCAAGCCGGTCTTCGTGAACATGACGGCGGCCTGGTGCATCACCTGCCAGGTGAACGAGCGCGTGGCCCTGCGCGCCGAGGCGGTCCAGGCCGGGCTGAAGGCGCGGGGCATCACCGCCCTCAAGGGCGACTGGACCAACCAGAACCCCGAGATCACCCGCCTGCTGGAGCGCCACGGCCGCAGCGGCGTCCCGCTCTACCTCCTCTATTCCGGTGCGGGCGAGCCCACGGTCCTGCCCCAGATCCTCACCCCCGGCCTGGTGCTGGAGGCCCTGCAGGCGGTGCCCCTCGCGGCCGCGGACCGGAGTGCGGCCCTGACCGAAGTGCGACCCTGACGAAGGTCTCCGCCGGCGGGCCGGTCGCGCCGCGGACGGTCGAGCCCCGTGGCTGCACGGTTCAGTCCGCCCCGTCATCCTTGCGCTTGACGCGCAAACCGCCCTGCCCCAGCACGGCCGCATGAGCACCGATGCCGCGCCGCGCTGGGACGTCTTCCGCAACGGCGATTTCCGCCTCTTCGGAGCGGCCCGCTTCCTCACCTGCCTTGCCTTCCAGATGCAGGCGGTGGCGGTGGGGTGGTTCGTCTACGACATCACCCGCTCGGCCCTGGCCCTGGGCCTCGTGGGCCTGGCGAGCTTCCTGCCCGCCATGCTCTCGGCCCTGGTGACGGGCCACGTCGCCGACACCTACGACCGCCGCCGCGTGGCGGCCCTGGCCTACGCGACCCTGGCGTCGGCGGATCTCGGCCTGCTCCTTGCGGCCCGGCTCGGCACCACGACCCTGTGGCCGATCTACGGGCTCGTCGTCGTGATCGGCACCTGTCGCGCCTTCGCCAACCCGGCCCTGCAGGCCCTGCTGCCGACCCTGGTGCCCCGCCCCCTGTTCGGCTCGGCCATCGCCTGGAACGCCTCGCTCTGGCAGAGCGCCTCGATCCTCGGCCCGGCCACCGGCGGCTTCCTCTACGCCCTCGGGCCGGCGGTGGTCTTCGGGGCGGCCGCCGTGAGCTTCGCGCTCGCCAGCGCCCTCATCCTAGCGATCCGGTTCCGGCCCGCCCCCATCGCCGAGCGGCCGCCCGTGACCTGGGAGACCCTCTCGGCCGGCCTGACCTACATCCGCACGCATCCGGTGGTGCTCGGCGCCATCAGCCTCGACCTCGTGGCGGTGCTCCTCGGGGGCGCCACCGCCCTCCTGCCGATCTTCGCGGCGGAAGTGCTGCACGTGGGCCCCCTCGGCCTCGGCGTCCTGCGCAGCATGCCGGCGGCCGGTGCCGTGCTCACCGCGATCGCCCTCGCCTACCGGCCACTGCAGCGCCGGGCCGGCCTGCGCATGCTCCAGGCCGTGGGGATCTTCGGCCTCGCCACGGTGGGCTTCGGCCTCTCGACCTCCCTGCCCCTCTCCATGGCCTGCCTGTTCGTCACGGGGGCGGCCGACATGATCAGCGTGTTCGTGCGCCAGACCTTCGTGCAGGGCGAGACGCCCGATTCCATGCGCGGCCGGGTCTCAGCGGTGAACTCGGTCTTCATCGGCGCCTCGAACGAACTCGGCGAGTTCGAATCCGGCACCCTGGCGGCCCTGATCGGGGCCGTCCCGGCCGTGGTGGCGGGCGGCCTCGCCACCCTCCTCGTCGCGGCGCTCTGGGGCCGGGTGTTTCCCGCGCTGCGGGCCCGGGACCGGCTCGTGCCGGCGGAATGAAGGGCGGATCTATCCCTTAGCCGCCCGATTCGCTGCACACCAGGGATAAAGCCTGCGTAAACAGTGCCTTACACGATGTCTCGGAGCCCCGTTGCCGATCCATCGCGCCGGCACGGCCGAGCTTTTCGACATGACAGCGGCCTGCACGCAGGCGTAGAAATCCTGCAGGAAGCTGCAATGGCTGACATCAAGGTGGTTGCCGGAAATTGCGGAAAAGGCAGAGGCACCTATGAGTCGGGCGTTCTGACCAGCCCGGACGGTGTCGAGCGCTCCGTCGAGAGCATCCTCGCCGTCGAGGCGCACGGAGAAATCGCGGGCACCCGGAACTGGGGCGGGCAACTTCTCGAAGGTCTGAAGGGAAGTCTCGCCCTCGCATCGAACATCGATCTGAGCGGCACGGCGCTGCTAGCCGCGACCGCCCTGACCTCGGTGTCGGCCGAGGAATCCCAACCTCAGACGCTGCTGGAAATCACGTTCCAGGACGCAGGCCTGCTGATCGCCCTGGCCGACCCGCGGCTTCCGGCGCTGATCAGCAACGATCGGGAAGTACTGCGACGGGGGTTCGCTCGGGCCTCACAGCGGATGACCCAGACGGTCGACGGACCGGGACACGCGGATTCGTCCCTGGCGACGACGGCGAGCGAGGCGGCTCAGGCGGCAGTCGGTGCCGTTCAGGCCGTGACCGGCGCCGCCGGCGCATCGCTGAGCTCGGCTTTCAGCTTCGTGCGCCGAACCACGGGCTACGAGCGCGGCTGACACGGCCGCCGCGCGCGTCCCGTCCTACTTCCCCGACAGCAGCGGCGACCAGGTCGGGTCCGAGGCGTAGGACGGGGTCGGGACCGGCTGCTCCACCTTGCCGGTGATGTCGACCATGTAGAGCTTGCCGCCGCCCTGGCCGCCCGGATCGCGGAAGAACAGCACGTACTGGCCGTTCGGCGCGAAGGTCGGGCCCTCGTTGTGGAAGCCTTCCGTGAGCACGCGCTCGCCCGTTCCGTCCGGCTTCATCACGCAGATGGCGAAGCCGCCCTTGCGCTGGCGCGTGAAGGCGATGAGGTCGCCGCGCGGCGACCAGGCCGGCTGCGAGGCGGAGCCCTCGCCGAAGGAGAGGCGGGTGGGCGTCCCCCCCGAGGCGCTCATGACGTAGATCTGCTGCGAGCCGCCGCGATCGGACTCGAACACGATCTGGCTGCCGTCGGGCGAGAAGGTCGGCGAGGTGTCGATGGCATTGCCGTTGGTGACCGGCGTCTGCGCCTTCGAGGCGAGGTCCATGATGACGATGTCGGCGTTGCCGCCCTCCTGGACGCTCATCACGAGACGACGGCCGTCGGGGGAGAAGCGCGGGCTGGTGCTCATCGAGCCGGACTTGCCGAGGGCCTGCCGGCTGCCGGTCTCGAGGTTGATGACCTGGATGCGCGGCTGCTGGCCGGTGGTCTGGGTCATGAAGGCGATGTCCTGGGTCGCCGGCGAGTAGCGCGGCGCGACCACGGCGTTGTCGCCATTGGTGAGCGCCCGCACGTTGGCGCCGTCCTGGTCCATCACCATCAGGCGCTTGCGCCGGTTTTCCTTCGAGCCGGACTCGTCCACGAAGGCGATGCGGCTGTCGAACCAGGGGCCGAGGCCGGTGATCTTGGTGTAGACCGCGTCCGAGATGAGGTGGCCGGTGCGGCGCGCATTGGCCGGATCGGTGCCGTATTGCTGGCCGGTCATCTGCTGGCCCGAGGTGACGTCCCAGAGGCGGAACTCGACCTTGAGCTTGCCCGAGGCGTCACGCGCCACCCGCCCGGTGATCAGGGCCTGAACGCCCGCCGCCTTCCACTTCTCGAAACCCGGGACCGCATCGAAGCCCGGGGCCTCGGGGAACTTCGCTTTCTCGACGGGCGTGAAGTAGCCCGACCGGCGCAGGTTGTTCGTGACCACGCTGGAGACGAGGAGGCCCAGGCTCGGATCCCCCGAGAAATCCGTGACCGCGATCGGCATCGGCTGGAACGACCCGCCGCCGATGCGCAGGTTGAGCTGCGCCGCCGCCGGGTTCAGGCCGCACAGGACGAGGGCCAGGAGGGCGAGGAGCGACGTCAGGCCCTTGGGAAGACTGGGATGCATGATCGATTCCGTGGTCGTGGGAATGCGAGGATCGTCGATGTGGTCGGAGGGGAGCGTGGCTGCGGATCTGCGCCTGTCCTGGCGGATCGGGCCGAGGGCTTGCCTCGACCCCCGTGAACGCCGGGCATCCGCACGCTTCGACGCGGTCACGCTCCGACGGGCCTATCACACCCGCGAGAACTCGAACTCCGCGTTGATGGCTTTCCAGTCGTTGTAATACGGCGCGTACTGGGCCGGGATCTTGTAGGGCGCGCAGCGACGCACGGCGCGCTGAGCCGCCTCGGCGATCGACCGATCGACCGCGTTGGCGCCGCCCCGCATGATGCGCGGTTCGGAGGTCAACGTGCCGTCCGGATTGAGCCGGATGTCGAGCATCGGCAGCACCACGCCTTGGGTGGCACCGGGCGGCGCCACGTAACAGCGCTCGATCTGCTGCTGGAGCATGCCCACGAGGGCATCGCGTAGGGAGGGCGACAGGCGCTGGGCGTTGCCGGAGGCCGCGCCCAGGGATGCGGTGCGCTGCACCTCGCGGCCGGTGGCGCCGGTGGATTGCGAGGGCGCCTTCGAGGCGAGGAGCGAACGGATGTCGCCCGCGCTGAACTTGTCGGCGAGTTCGGCCTGCTTCTTGGCCTTCGCTTCCCCATCCGCCTTCGCCTTGGCGTCGGCCATCGCCTTGGCCTTCGCCTTGGCGGCGGTTTCGGCCTTGGCCTTCGCGGCGGCCTCGGCCTTGGCCTCGGCGTCCGCCTCCGCCTTGGCTTCGGCGAGCTCCTTCTGACGCTCGGCCTCCGCCTTGGCTTTCGCCTCCGCGACCGCCTTCGCCTTGGCCTCGGCTTCCTTCTCGGCCTTCGCCTCGGCGTCGGCCTTCGCCTTGGCCTCTGCCCGTGCTTTGCGGGCCGCCTCCGCCTTCGCCTCGGCCTTCGCAGCCTCGACCTTGGCGGCGGCTTCGGCCTTGGCCTCGGCTTCCGCCTCCTGCTTCTCGATGAGTTCGGCGAGTTGCTCGCGCTTGACGGCCTCGGCCTTGGCCTTCGCGGCGGCCGCGGCCTTGGCTTCGGCCGCCGCGGCTTTGGCCTCGGCAGCGGCGGCAGCCTTCGCCTCGGCGGCGGCGGCGGCCTTGGCTTCGGCGGCGGCCGCAGCCTTCGCGGCGTCCGCCTTCGCGGCCTTTTCCGCCGCTTCGGCCTTGGCCGCTTCCGCCTTGGCGGCTTCGGCCTTGGCGTCCTGCGGATCGGGCTCGCTGGAGCGCAGCGGCATCTCTTCGGCGCTCGCCACCTTCATGTCGGCGGGGCGCTTCGGCGGGGCCGGGGCATCGACCTTGGCGTTCTCGGGCTCGCGCTCCTCGAACTTTTCGGCGACGCGGTCGGCACGCGGCTTGGCGTTGGGCTGGGGCGCATCGGCGTTGCGCTCGCCCTTGGTCAGTTCCGAATATTGCTGCTCGGTCATCACCTCGACGGGCACGCCCTCCTGCGCGTCCGGTAGGGCGGGCGCCGCCACCGAGAGCAGGGCGACCGTCAGCAGGCCGACATGCGTCGCCGCCGAGACCCAGACGCCCGGTTCACTGCGCTTGAAGGGAATCCGCACCGCCGGGCCCGCTACTTCTGGTCCGGCTCGGTGACCAGGGCGACCTTCTTGAAGCCGCCGCCGGTCACGATCGCCATCACCTGGGCGACGCGGCCATAATCGACCCGCTTGTCGCCACGCACGAACACGCGCTCCTCGAAGCCGGCCTTCGAGCTCTCGGTGAGCTTCGGGACGATGGTGTCGTCGGAGAGTTCGCTCTCCCCGAGGAAGACCTGGCCCGACTGCCGGATCGACAGGGTCACGGGCTTGGTGTCGGAATTGAGCGGGCTCGCCTTGGATTGCGGCAGGTCGAGGGGCACGCCCACCGTCATCATCGGCGCCGCGACCATGAAGACGATCAGCAGCACGAGCACGACGTCGATGAACGGCGTCATGTTGATCTCGTTGATGGCCGCGTGCCGGCGTCCCCGCCGACGCCGTCCGCCGCCACCCTGCGCTGCTCCGTGGGCCATGCCCATGATCGTTCCTCGGGTGTGGGGGTGGGGTCAGGCGACGAGCGAGAGGCGCTCGTCGATCTGCCGCGAGAGGATGGCGGAGAACTCGTCGGCGAAGCCTTCGAGGCGCGACTGGTTCTTGGCCACCGTGGACTGCAGCTTGTTGTAGGCGAGCACCGCCGGAATGGCGGCGAACAGGCCGATGGCGGTGGCGAACAGCGCCTCGGCGATGCCCGGCGCCACCACGGCCAGCGAGGTGTTCTTGGAGGCGGCGATCGACGTGAAGGCGGTCATGATGCCCCAGACCGTGCCGAACAGGCCGATATAGGGACCGGCCGACCCGATGGAGGCGAGGAAGAGCAGGCGCGACTCGAGGCGCTCGACCTCGCGCTGGATCGTCACGTCCAGCACCTTGTCGATGCGCTGGGACAGGCTCTGGATCTGGCGCCCGGAGCCCTCGAAGGAGCGCTTCCACTCGCGCATCGCGGCCACGAACAGGGCGCCCTGCCCCACCGGCTGCCGGTCGTTGAACGAGCGATAGAGCTCCTCCAGGGAGCGGCCGGACCAGAAGGCCTCCTCGAAGGCGTCCATCTCAGCCTTGGTGCGGCGGAACAGGAGGGTCTTGTCGACGATGATCGACCAGCACCAGATCGAGGCCCCGATCAGCCCGAGCATCACGATCTTGACGACGAAATGCGCCTGCAGGAACAGGCCGAGCAGGGTCATGTCGGGGGCCGGCATCGCCTGCATGGCATCGGCTGGGTTCATGACATGATCCTCGAAAAACCCCGCGCGGAGCCGTCACGGAACCGGTGGTCCGTCCTGCGCGCTTCAACCGGAACTTTGAGCGATTTCAAGGCTCAATGGCCCGCGAATCTGTCGAAAGTATGAGCCGGCCGTGTGCAGTGCACCCGTCCGGCCCGAGGGCAGTTAAGCACCCGGCAGGGTTAACATTCCCTTGCGGCCCGCGCGGGCGGAGCCCCGGAGGGGGCCGAGGGATCGGGATGTCCGCCGCGCGTCCTCGGCGAAGGCCGCCGGAGAACAACATTTGTCCAGAGGCTGAACACGAACGGCTCAACTGCGCTTTAACGAAATTTTAAGCATCATCACAGATAAAACTAGATCATTGCTATCGAAGACCGAATTCCGGCGGGTCGCTACGATGAAAACCCAGAGAACGATACTGGACGCATGGCGCCGCCCCCACGCCGAGAACCGGGCCAAGGTCTCGCCGCAGATGGATCTGGAAGCGGTCCTCGATGCGCTGCCGGTCAACGTGCTCGTCGTCGATCCCGTGAGCGCGAACATCACGTTCGCCAACCGGCGCAGCATCGAGACCATGCACGCGCTGCGGCAAGACCTGCCCCAGGACGTCGATCCCGACCGCATGGTCGGAACCTCGATGGATGTGTTTCACAAGCCCCCCCAGCACCAGCGCAGCATCGTGGCGGACCCGTCGCGCCTGCCCTGGCACACGAAGATCCGCCTCGGCCCCAAGACGCTCGACCTGCATGTCTCGGCGGTGATGGCGCAGGGCGCCTACATCGCCGCCGTCCTGTCCTGGGCCGACGTGACACCGTTCGCCGACGCGATCACGGCCTTCGACGGGGCCATCCGGGCGGCCCTCGACGGCGCCGGCGGTGCCACCGACACCCTGCGCCACGCGGCCAACCAGGTCCTGGAGAAGACGGGCGAAACCTCCGCGGCCGCCGCGACGGCGTCGCGCGGCGCGTCCGGCACCTCTGCCAACGTCCGGACGGTGGCCCGCGCCGTCGAGGAACTCAACACCGCCAATGCCGAGATCACGCAGCAGATGGACCGCTCCCGCTCCGTGACGGGCGAGGCGGTGGAGGAGGCCCGCGAGGCGGTGACGCGCGTGCGCGCCCTCAGCGAGAATTCCGGCCATATCGGCCAGGTCGTCGGGATGATCGGGCAGATCGCCAGCCAGACCAACCTCCTCGCCCTCAACGCGACCATCGAGGCGGCCCGCGCCGGGCCGGCCGGACGCGGCTTCGCCGTCGTGGCCAGCGAGGTCAAGGAGCTCGCGGCCCAGACCGCCCGGGCGACGGACGACGTGTCCCGTCAGGTCGCGATGATCCAGGCCGCGACGACGTCCACGGCCTCCACCATCGAGCGCATCGCCGGCATCATCGGGAGGATCGAGGAGAGCGCCATCTCCATCGGCTCGGCCGTCGAGGAGCAGTCGGCCACCGCCACCGAGATCCGCCGCAGCGTCGAGGAGGCCTCGGGCCGGACCGAGACGGTGAGTTCCAGCGTCGCCGCCGTCGCCACGAGCGCGACGGATTCGGCCGACGCGGCCCAGAGCATGCTGCGCGCGACCGCGGATCTCAATCGCGAGATCGAGGCGGTGGCGGGCGCGGTCAAGCTCTTCCTGGGCGAAGTCCGCAAGATCTGACGCGGACGCGGCCACCTCCGGGCGCGGGACCGGACGTCGGCACAGGCCCCGCTACGATGACCGGGGCGTGGGATCGGGGTCGTCGCGCTCCGGGGACAGGAGCCGCCGCAGGCTGTCGGGCAGGCGGATCGCGCGACCGTCGCGCACGCAGGCGACGACGACCTCGGCCTTCACCAGCACCGCGCCGTCCCGCCGGACCTCCTGGGCGAGGTGCATCGAGGCGCCCTTCATCGCGGTCGTCCAGGTCCGGACCTCGAGGAGGTCGTCCATCCGCGCCGGCTTGGCATAGTCGATCACCATGCGGCGCACGACGAAGTGCAGGCCGGCCGCGTCCCGGTGCAGGTCGGACTGGTCGCCCGCGAGCCCGCGCAGGAGTTCGGTGCGTCCCCGCTCCATGAAACGCAGGTAGCTCGCGTGGTAGACGAAGCCCGAGAAGTCGGTGTCCTCGTAATAGACGCGCACCGCGAGGGCGTGCACGCCGGGTTCGGGCTGGGTCAACGTGGCGGCTCCCGGATTCGTGATGAACGCCCCCCGCGGCCCGCAGACCGCCCGCCGAGGCCTCCGCGACGGGGTGCGCAGCGTCCGCGAGCGATGGGCCGCTCTAGCAGATTCCGAGGGGCGAGCAACGCGGTCCCGCGGGAGGCCGCGCGTCGACGGCACGGGTTTCGGCGCGGGCGGAGCAAAGATTCCGCCGGAAAGCACGGACGGAAAATTAAGGCGTTCCCACGTTGATCCACCGGAAGGCGCTGGAGCGCCGAGCACTTGGCGCCCCCCGGGAAGCAACGCCGAGTCGCTCCGGGGCGATGTCTGTGCCGCCGTGGCGGTACAAGGATAGGAACATGCTTACGGCCAGCGTTCGGAAGCGATCGGCTCATCTGATCGCCCTGGCGAAAACCCTTCACGCCGGCTCCATCGTGCTGCTCGCATCCGCGGGTGGCGTTCTCGGCCTGGCGATCGCCGCGGGGGCGGGGCTCTTCATCGCGGACCTGCACGGCCGGGCCGTCGCCGATACCGAGCAGAACCTCGTCAGCCTCGCCACCGTCCTGGCGGACCAGGCCGACCGGGCCCTGCAGGCGATCGAGCTCGTGCAGGACGCCCTCATCGACGAGATCCGTGCCGCCGAGATCGCCACGCCCGCGGCCTTCGCGGCCCAGGTCTCGACGCGCGCCATGCACGAGTCCCTGCGCGCCCGCACGGCGGCCCTGCCCCAGGTCAACGCCGTCACGGTGGTCGATCACACCGGGACCCTGCGCAACTTCACCCGGTTCTGGCCCATCCCGGACGTCAACATCGCCGACCGGGCCTACTTCAAGGCCCTGGCCTTGGACCCGCTGCTCCAGCGCTTCGTCAGCGAGCCGGTGCAGAACCGCGGCAACGGAACCTGGACCCTGTACATCGCCCGCAAGATCTCCGCCCCGGACGGGACGTTCCTCGGGCTCGTGCTCGGCGCGGTGGAGCTGGAGTACTTCGCCGGCCTCTACGGCCAGATCGCGCCGCAGCCCGATTACGTGATCTCGCTGTTCCGCACCGACGGCGTGCTGCTGGTGCGCCATCCGCATCGGGACAACGCGATCGGACGCGGGTACACCACGACCGGGGCCGCCCTGATCGCCCTGCAGAACAAGGCCGGCGGCGTCACCCGGACCGTCAGCCCGATCGACCAGCAGGACCGGCTCATCGCGACCCGGGCCCTCTCGACCTATCCGGCGACCCTGAGCGTCAGCCGCACCACCGCGGCGGCCCTGGCGCCCTGGCGCCGCCAGGCCACGGTGCTGGGCGCGGCCGCCGGCCTCCTCGACCTCGGGCTCGTCGGGCTCTTCGTGCTCGGCCGGCGCCAGGCCGGCGGCCAGGAACGGCTCCTGCGCGCGGAGGAGCGGGCCCGCAGCGAGCACGCGCTGCGCACGCAATATGCCCGCTTCGGGGTCGCCCTCGACACCATGACCCAAGGGCTCTGCCTGTTCGACCAGGACAACCGGCTGATCGTGATGAACGCGCGCTACGTCGCGCTGCACGGCGTCCCGCCGGACCTGCGCCAGCCCGGCACGACGCTGGCGGCCATCCGGTCCCATCTCACGGCGAGCAACGGCGATCGTGCTCCGCCCTGGCCCGCCCCGGAGGAGGCCGCGCGATCGCCGGCCTCCTTTACCTGGGATCTCGCCGATGGGCGGGCCATCGCCGTCAAGCACGTTCCGATCCGGGGCGGCTGGCAATGCACGCACGAGGACGTCACGGAGCGCCGCCGGAGCGAGGCGCAGATCGTCCGGATGGCGCGCCACGATGCGCTGACCGGATTGCCCAACCGGGCCTTCCTGCGCGAGCACATGGCGGGCGTGCTCGCCGGCCGCGGCGGCAGGCGGACGGCGGTGCTCTACCTCGACCTCGACGGCTTCAAGGGGGTCAACGACACCCTGGGTCATCCGGCCGGGGATGCCCTCCTGTGCCTGGCGGGGCAGCGCCTGCGGGAATGCCTGCGCCCGTCCGATTTCGTCGCGCGCCTGGGGGGCGACGAGTTCGCCATCGTGCAGTCCGGGATCGTCGCGCCCGGGGAGGCGGCCGATCTCGCCGCGCGCCTCGTCGCGATGCTCCAGATGCCCTTCGCGGTCCAGGACCGGGAGATCGTCATCGGCACCAGCATCGGCATCGCCCTCGTGGAGCCGACGGACACCGAGAGCGACGCCGTCCTGCGCCGTGCCGACGTGGCCCTGTACCAGGCCAAGGCGGCGGGCCGGGGCACCTGGCGCTTCTTCGAGACCGACATGGACGTGGACATCCAGCGCCGGCACCAGCTCGGGACCGAGCTGCGGCGCGCCTTGGCGGCCGGGCAGTTCGAGCTGCACTACCAGCCCCTCGTCGCGGCCGGGACCCGGACCCTCAAGGGCTTCGAGGCGCTGCTGCGCTGGCGCCATCCCCAGGAGGGCCTGATCGGTCCGGCGACCTTCATTCCCCTGGCCGAGGAGATGGGCCTGATCCGGTCGATCGGCGCCTGGGTCCTGGCCCAGGCCTGCCGCGACGCGGCGACCTGGCCGGACACGCTCACGATCGCCGTCAACCTCTCCTCCGTGCAGTTCCTCCGCGGCGACCTCGTCGAGGACGTGACGCGGGCGCTGATCGGCGCCGGACTCGTGGCGAGCCGGCTGGAACTGGAGATCACCGAATCCGTGCTCCTGCGCGACCACGCCGACACCTTCCGGATCCTGCATCGCCTGAAGAGCCTCGGTGTCCGGATCGCGATGGACGATTTCGGCACGGGCTATTCGAGCGTTAGCTACCTGCGCCGGTTTCCCTTCGACACGCTCAAGATCGATCAGTCCTTCGTCCGCACCCTCGGGCAGGACGGGGGCGCCATCGCCATCGTCCGGGCCCTGGTGGGCCTCGGCAAGGCCTGCAACATGGGCGTCGTCGCCGAGGGCGTCGAGACGGCCGAGCAGGCCGCCCTCCTCGAGGCGGAAGGCTGCGACGCGCTGCAGGGCTTCCTCTTCAGTCGGGCCCGGCCGGCGCCCGACCTCACGGACATCCTGACCCGCCGGACCTTCGCCCCGCCGGATCGCGCGGACGCGCGGTCCGACCGGACGCACCAGCGCGACGCGGCCTGATACGGGGTCCGCTCGAGCGAAGCGGGCCCGGATCGGCAAGCCCGCGCGGCGCTCGAGCGAAGCCCAAATCCGCCATCCCGTAGGGATCGGAAGGATTTGGTACGATCCCTCG
Organism: Methylobacterium sp. Leaf111; assembly: GCF_001423285.1. Classification (NCBI taxonomy): domain Bacteria; kingdom Pseudomonadati; phylum Pseudomonadota; class Alphaproteobacteria; order Hyphomicrobiales; family Methylobacteriaceae; genus Methylobacterium; species Methylobacterium sp. Leaf111. The sequence continues at coordinate 887,755 of NZ_LMNE01000001.1, forward strand.
GCCGCACGCCGTTCAGGCGTCCGGGTCGCCGGCGTTGAACAGGCCGAACTGCCCGCTCGGTTCGCGCCGGGGCTCGGGAAAGCCCATGTGGCGGAAGGCGTGGGGCGTGAGCATGCGCCCGCGCGGGGTGCGCTGGACGAACCCCTTCTGGATCAGGAACGGCTCGATGATGTCCTCGATCGCGTCGCGGGGCTCCGACAGCGCGGCCGCGATGGTCTCGATCCCGACCGGCCCGCCGTTGAAGGAGCTCGCGATCATCGTCAGGTACTTGCGGTCCATCACGTCGAGGCCCGCCGGATCGACGTCGAGGAGTTGCAGCGCCCGGTCGGCGATGGCGCGGGTCACCGTGGGCGCATCGGCCACGATGGCGAAGTCGCGCACCCGGCGCAGCAGCCGCCCGGCGATGCGGGGCGTCCCCCGGGCGCGCTTGGCGATCTCGTTGGCGCCCTCCGGCGACATGCCGAGGCCGAGCACCCGGGCGCCCCGGCTGACGATGAGCTCGAGCTCGTCGACGTCGTAGAATTCCAGCCGGATCGGAATGCCGAACCGGTCGCGCAGGGGCGTGGTCAGCAGGCCGGCGCGGGTGGTGGCCCCGACCAGGGTGAACTTGGGCAGCTCGATCTTCACCGAGCGGGCGGCCGGCCCCTCGCCGATGATGAGGTCGAGCTGGTAATCCTCCATCGCCGGATAGAGGATCTCCTCCACCGCCGGATTGAGGCGGTGGATCTCGTCGATGAAGAGCACGTCGCGCTCTTCCAGGTTCGTCAGCTGGGCGGCGAGGTCGCCCGCCTTGGCGATGACCGGGCCGGAGGTGGAGCGGAAGTTCACCCCGAGTTCGCGGGCGACGATCTGCGCCAGCGTCGTCTTGCCGAGTCCGGGCGGCCCGACGAACAGCACGTGGTCCAGGGCCGAACCGGTCTTCTTGGCCGACTCGATGAAGATGCTCATGTTGGCGCGCGCCGCCCGCTGTCCGATGAATTCGGACAGGCTCAAGGGCCGGATCGACTGCTCCAGGTCGTCCTCGCGCCGCTCGGGCGTGAGGAGCGATTCGGGAAGCGGATGGAGGGTCGGCGATTTGGGCGCCGATGCCTTCGAGGTGGGTCTCGCAGGTTTGCTCACACGGATTCTCGGTGGGGGCCGGGGCCAGCGTCCATCATCTGTTCTCCTGGCGGATGTCGCATAACGGCGCCGTTCGCGCTACATTCCCGTCGCGGCGCAGGGTGTGTGGGGCGCTGGTTCGTCGCAGCCGGAGAGCTTCCCGTGGGCGGTGCGTCGCAGGAATTCGAACGGATGGCCCTCGACGACTTCGAGGAGTTGCTGGCCGACAAGCCCCGTAACGAGCGCTGGGAGCTGATCGGGGGACGCGTGGTCCGGATGATGGTCGGCGCGCGCTGGGAGCATGCGCGGATCGTCCAGAACATCGCCCTGGGCCTGGAAGTCGGTTTTCGCGCGAAGGGATCGTCCTGCCAGACCTTCACCGAAACATTCTACATGAAGAGCAAAACCCTGGAGGCCGCGATGCTTCCGGATGTGCTCGTCGTCTGCGGCGACATCGAACCAGGCGCAACGTCTGTTGAGAATCCCACGGTCCTGGTCGAGGTGCTCTCACCTGGGACCGAGGCCCGGGATCGCTTCGAGAAGTGGGCCGTCTATCAGCAGCTCGCCTCACTTCAGCACTATGTGCTGGTGGCGCGGGACCAGCCGCATCTCGAGGTCTTCGACCGCATCGAAGGACGCTGGAGCGGGTATCGGGTGATCGATGGCCTCGATGAGGTCCTCGATCTTTCGACGATCCAGGCGGTGCTGCCCCTGCGCGATATCTACTTTCGGGTCCTATCCGTTTGAGCGCCGGGCCTCGAAGCCCGGCGCCCCATCATTCCTATCTTTATTCGGCTTCGGGAGCGATCGGCTCCAGGCCGCCGATGTGCTTCTGGGCGTAGAGCGGCAGGCCGATCTGGCCGATCAGCTCCAGCTGCGTCTCGAGGAAGTCGATATGGCCCTCCTCGTCCTCGGCCAGATCCTCGAACAGGCGCTTCGACACCCGGTCGTTGATCGAATCACAGTACTTGGCCGCCTCGAGGTACAGCGCGCGCGCCTCGTTCTCAGCGGCGAGATCGCACTCGATGATCTCCTGGACATTCTGACCGATCCGCAGGGGATCGAGTTCCTGCAGGTTCGGGAAGCCGTCGAGGAACAGGATCCGGTCGACGAACCGATCCGCGTGGTTCATCTCCTCGATGGATTCCTTGCGCCAGAACTTGGCGAGCTCGATGTAACCCCAGTCGTTGAGCATGCGGAAATGGAGCCAGTACTGGCTGACCGCCGTGAGCTCGCTGCGCAGTCCCCGATTGAGGTACTCGACGACCTTCGCATCACCCTTCATCCGCCCAATCTCCCTTGAGGCACGTTCAGCCGGAGGGGAGCTTCAGCACCCGGAATGGGCGCTCAGGCGGCGATCCCCTCCTCCGCAGCCTGGACCTTGACCAAACTACAGGAGCTCGCGCAAGTCGCCGTGCACGCATGCGCGGCCTCATCGCGGGCATTTTCGAGGGCGTTCTGCAGGATGCCGCGGATGGTCCGGGCGCAGCGCCCGCATTTCGGGCTGCACCCGAGGCAGGCCTGGACCTGGGCCGGCGTGCGCGGACAATCCGGGCCGCGATGCAGGCAGGCGCGCACCGCGCGATCGGACAGGACGTTGCAGGAACAGACGATCATGCGGGACCGTGACTCGTGCGTGGCTCGCGTGTCGGGTAGAGGCCGCCGGGTGGGGGTTTCACCCGGCCACTTCGTCGAATCTGAGGCGGTGCTGACGCCAGAGCGCAAAAGCTGAGCCCGTGCATCGGATTGGCGCGTAGATTAGAATAATTGAAAACTGCTTTACTTTCAGCAGGTTAGCTGTGTCCTTCCAAACTGGCAACGGGAATGGCGAGCGTCAAGGGCACAATTCCGTCGCGCCCCAACGATCGACGGGCCGTCACCGGGCGAGTTCGCGCAATCCCAGCCGGATGAGGGTCTTCGCCTCGGCGCCCTCGCCCGCGTTCTTGAGGGCCTCGGCGATCGCTGCGGAGGCCTGGACCGGGGCGTAGCCGAGATTGACCAGGGCCGAGATGGCGTCGGCGACGGGCTGCGGCGCCGTGCGGGCCTCGACCGCGCCGGACAGCGCGATCACCGCGGGATCGATGGGCGCGAAGGCCGGGGCCTTGTCCTTGAGTTCCGCCACGAGGCGGGCGGCGAGGCGCGGGCCGACGCCAGGGGCCCGCGCCACCGCGCCCTTGTCGCCCATGGCGATGGCCGAGGCGAGGGCCCCGGGCTCGAGCACCGAGAGCAGGCCGAGGGCGACCTTGCTGCCCACGCCCTGCACGGTCTGGAGCAGGCGGAACCACTCGCGCTCGGCATCCGAGCGGAAGCCGTAGAGCCGGATCATGTCCTCCCGGACATGGGTCTCGATGGCGAGGTCCGCCGCCTCGCCGATGCCGGGCAGGCGCTGGAGCGTCCGGGCGGAGCAGTGGACCACGTAGCCGACGCCCTGCACGTCGAGGATCACGAAATCCTCGCCATAGGAATCCACCACGCCCTTCAGCTTGCCGATCATCGCCTCGCCCATCCCTCGTGCCGCCGGATGCCCATCCGTCGGCGGATTGCCTACAGGCCGGCGCGCCTGAGCGCCATGTGCTCCGTCGCGACGGCGGCCGGCCTGCCTTGAGGCCGCGCGGCGTTCGTGAAATCAAAGGCGCCCTGCCCGACACACACGGATGACCGTCTCGATGCGCCAGACCGCGCTGCTCCTCGCCTCCGGGCTCCTGTTCACCGCCGGCGCGGCCCGGACGGCCGAGACGCCGGCACCGGCACCGACCCCGCCGGCACCGACCACGCCGGCACCGGTCATGCCGGCCGCGCCCTCCAGCGATCCGACCCAGGTGCGTCCGGGCGCCTACGTGCTCGATTCCGCCCACGGCAAGATCACCTGGTCGGTGAGCCACCTCGGCTTCTCGACCTATTACGGCCAGATCACCGACGTGACCGCGCAGGCGGTGCTCGATCCGAAGGAGCCGGCCAAATCCACCCTCACGGTCACCATCGGCACCGACAGCGTCAACGGCCTCAACGACCGGCTCAACCAGCACCTCAAGGCGCCGGACTTCTTCGACACCGCAAAGTTCCCCAAGGCCACGTTCACCGCGACCAGCATCGAGCCGACGAGCCCCGCCACCGCGCGGGTCAACGGCGACCTGACGCTCAAGGGGGTGACGCGGCCGGTGGCCTTCGACGCCACCTTCAACCAGGCCGGGACCAACCCGGTGAACCAGGCCTACACGGTCGGCTTCGACGGACGGGCGGTGATCAAGCGCTCGGATTTCGGCATCAACGCCTTCCTGCCGCTCCTCGGCGACGAGGTGTCCCTGCGGCTCGAGGGCGAGTTCAAGGCCGTGGAGTGAGGCCGCGCCCCGACGGCCCCAGGCGCCGGTAGATCGCGGCGAGGAGGGCCGTCACCAGGACGAGCAGCGCCATGTCGATCAGGCTGGAGGCGAGGATCCGGACGGCCAGGACGACGGGGGGCAGGTCGGCCCCGGAGCGCTCGGGCGCGTGCAGCATCCGGTCCACGAGGCCGAGCGGCAGGATCGTGGCCACGAGGATCACGCCGATCCGGGCGGCCGATCCGCGGGTCATCGCGAGCACGCCGCGCAGGGTCGCCTCGGGGGCGCCGACCGCCAGGGCCGGCGCGAGCAGGCTGGTCCAGATCTGCAGGAGCAGGAGGGCGATCCAGGCGAGCAGGCCGACGATCAGCGGACCCGGACCGAGCCGCTCCGGCGAGAGGCCCCGGTCCAGCACCCCGCTGACCAGGAGCCAGAACAGCTCGAGGGCGAGGAAGTCCTGGAACGGCCCCGCCCGGCCCGCCACGACCGCCCGCACGGAGCCGTCGGCCCCGAGGAGGAGCCGGAACATCGCCATCCAGTAGGGGGCGAGGAGGATCGTGCAGAGGCCGTCGACCAGGAAGAGGTCGTCCTGGAAGCGCGCGGGCCGCGTCGGGTCGCCCATCAGCGTGTGGGCCGCCTCCTTGGCCAGGACGACGAGGAACGCCGCGGTGGTCGCCGAGCCGAGGGCGCGGATCGCCGGAAGCGCGGACCGCACGCCCTCCCGCAGCGTCTCGCCGACCGGCAGCGCCGGCCGCGTCGTTCCCTGGTGGGCCATTCCGTTCGATCTCCGCCCCGCGCGCGCGTCGCGCACAGAGGCACTGCACAAGCGCCCGGGCGGAGTCCAGGGCGCGGCGCGGTCAGGTGCGCGCCAGGGCCGCCGCGATGCGGGCCGCCGCCAGGCTGCTCGTCCCGGCCACGGGGGCGTGCTGGCGCTTGAGGGCATGGGCGCCCCGGTGGCTGTTGTGGGTGATGGCGATGGCGAGCGCATCCGCCGCGTCGGCCACCTTGAACTCGGCCTTCGGCAGCAGGAACTTCACCATGGCCTGGATCTGGACCTTGTCGGCATGTCCCGAGCCCGCGACCGTCTTCTTGATCAGGTTGGCGGAATACTCGAACACCGGCATGCCGGCGAGCGCCGGGACCAGCAGCGCCACCGCGCGGGCATGGCCGAGCTTCAGCGTCGCCTGCGCGTCCTTGTTGACGAAGGTCTCCTCGACCGAGACCTCGTCCGGCTGGAAGGCCCCGACGATGCGGGTGATGCCCTCGTAGAGCTCGCGCAGGCGCAGGGCGAGCGGCAGGTCCCCGTCCGAGGTGACGACGCCGCAATCCACGTAGGCGAGCTTGGTCCCCGTGGCCGTGACGACGCCCCAGCCGGTGCGCCGCAGGCCCGGATCGATGCCGAGGATGCGAACGGGAACGGTCATGCGGACTGGGTCATGGCTGGCGCGGCTCCGGGCGCGAAGATCGCGCCGTCCGAGCGTTAGGGACATACCGTGAACGGAGCGTTATGCCAATCCGCGCCGCGGCGATGGCGGCCGCGGTGGCGCGACGGACCGAACAAACCCGTCGCAAGGAAATCCGGACCTCGCGTCGGACCAAACGGACGCGATGCGTCCGCGCGGGGCGGTCGTTACGAAGGACGCGGATCGATCGGACGAGACAGGCAGACCGGCGCGGGGACCTCCCCGATCCCAGACGGCCCTGTAACCGCTCCTTAGACTGTTCGCCCCTATTCTCACAGGACACCATTCAGGCGGACGGGTTTCCTCGTGATCGACGCCCAGGCCCATCGCCCGAACCGGCTCCGCGGACCCGTGGCGATCCTCGCGACCCCGATCCTGCCGGCCGGTCTGGCGGCGCGCGCCGGATCCTCCGACCGCGTCTCCCGGCTCGACGCGTCCGGAGCCCGGCTCGTCCCCGACGCCCGGCTCGTCCCCGACGCCCGGCTCGTCCCCGACGCCCGGTTCGCGACGGGCTGCACGCCCGCCTCGCGAACCTGATCGCTCCGACCCGAAGACCCCGACGCTCCCCTCTGGATCCGACCCGGCGATGACGACCCTCGACACCCTTCGGCAGCGTTTCGGCCGCTTCCTCATCGGCCTCCTCTGGCTGCACCTGCCGATCGTCGTGCTCGCGGCCTGGATCGCCGACAATCCGATGCTGGTGCCGGTGTCGGTCGCCGGCGCCCTCGCCGGCCTCAGCACGCTGATGTGGCGGCGCTCCGCCATCGGCCCGGCGACCCGGCTGGTGAGCAGCCTGTCCCTGATCGGCATGGCCGCGATCCTGCTCTCGGCCTTCGCCGGGCATCCGTGGCAGGTCGACCTGCACATGTATTTCTTCGCCGGCCTGGCGGTGAGCGTCGCCTGGTGCGACTGGACCATCCTGGTGGCCTGCGCCGCCGCTGTCGCCGGGCACCACCTCACCCTGAACCTTGCGATGCCGGCCCTGATCTTCTCCGGCGCCGCCCAGCGCTCGGACCTCGCCCGCGTGATGCTGCACGCGGTCATCCTGATCCTCGAAACGGGCGTGCTGGCCTGGGTCGCCCGCACCCTCGCGACGGCCTTCGCGGCGCAGGCGGCCTCCGAGGGCGCCATCCGCGCCCAGATGGAGCGCATGCAGGCTCTGGAATCGGAGACCGCGCTGGCGCGGGCGGGCGCCGATGCGCAGCGCAGGGCCGCCCTGCGGCAGACCGCCCGGTCCTTCGAGTCGACGGTGAGCGGCATCCTGAGCCGGGTCACGCAGGCGGCGGGGGCGCTGCAGGGCAGCGCGCAGACCATGACGGGAACGGCAGAGGGCACGGCGGGGCGCGCCGGGTCCGTGGTCGGCGCCGCCGAGATGGCCGCGCAGAATGTCGGTCGGGTGGCCGGTGCGGCCGAGGAACTCGGCGCCACCGTCGCGGAGATCGGCCGGCAGGTCGCGGATTCGGCCCGGATGGCCCAGGGGGCGGTGGGGCAGGCCGATGCCACCGGCCGCCTGGTTCACGCCCTGAGCACGGGCGCGGCCCGGATCGGGGACGTCGTCGGCCTGATCTCGGGCATCGCCGGCCAGACCAACCTGCTCGCCCTCAACGCGACGATCGAGGCGGCACGGGCCGGCGAGGCCGGTCGCGGCTTCGCCGTTGTGGCCGCCGAGGTCAAGGAACTCGCCAGCCAGACCGCCCGGGCGACGGAGGAGATCACGCAGCAGATCCACGCGATCCAGGGGACGACCGGCGAGGCGGTGACGGCCATCGAGGCCATCGCCGCGCAGATCCGCACCATGAGCCGGACCGCGGACGCCATCGCGGCGGCGGTGGACCAGCAGGGCTCCGCGACCCGGGAGATCATCCGCAACGTGGGCGCGGCGGCGACCGGCACGGGGGCGATCACCGACACCATCGGGGGCGTCGCCCAGTCGGCCGAAGCGACGGGTGCCGCGGCCGCCTCGGTTCTCGTCTCGGCCTCCGCGCTGGCGCAGGAGGCCGATCAGCTCGGCACCGAGGTGAACCGCGTCCTCGAAACCCTGAAGGCCGCCTGACGGGCCGGCTTCGATCAGCCCTGGAGCTTCTCCATCAGGGCGTCCGAGAGCGCGAAGTTCACGAAGACGTTCTGGACGTCGTCCTGGTCCTCGATCACCTCGACGAGGCGGATCAGCTTCTCGCCGGTCTCGTCGTCGACCTCGATGGTGTTCTGCGCCTTCCACACGAGGGCCGTGCGGCGCGGCTCGCCGAAGCGGGCCTCCAGGGCCTTCGAGACCTCGCCGTAGGCCTCCTGCGCGCAGGTGATCTCGTGGCCGGATTCGTCCGAGCGCACGTCGTCGGCGCCGGCCTCGATGGCGGCCTCCAGCATGGTGTCGGCATCCGCCACCTTGGCGTCGAACTCCACCACGCCGACATGGTCGAACATGAAGGAGACGGCGCCCGTCTCCGCCAGGCTGCCGCCCGACTTCGTGAAGGCCGAGCGCACGTCGCTGGCCGTGCGGTTGCGGTTGTCGGTCTGCGCCTCGACGATCAGGGCGGCGCCGCCGGGGCCGTAGCCCTCGTAGCGGATCTCGTCGTAGCTCTCCGCATCGGCCCCCTGCGCCTTCTTGATCGCGCGCTCGATGTTGTCCTTGGGCACGTTCTCGGCGCGGGCCGCGATGATGGCGGCGCGCAGACGCGCATTCATCGCCGGGTCCGGCAGCCCGAGCTTGGCCGCGACGGTGATCTCGCGGGCGAGCTTGCCGAACAGCTTCGAGCGGACCGCGTCGACGCGGCCCTTCCGGTGCATGATGTTCTTGAACTGGGAATGGCCGGCCATGACGTGACCCTAGACTGGTAGGAACGAGACCGGATCGCGGGGGCCAGGTGCCGGGGCCATGTGCAGGGGCCATGTGCCGGGGCGGCGGGTCCGCGATGCCGGACGGAAACGGGGTTGGCCGGCTTATAGGCCGCGGGCCGCACCCCTGACAACGCTGCGCCGCAGCGTGCGCGGCCGCGGGCGGTATCCCCCATGGCTATCCGGCGGACAGGGACTATCCTGGGGCGATGACACAGCAGGCCATCGATCGGGCACGGCCCGAAAGCTCCGGCAGGGATTTCCGCGCCCGGCCCGGGCCGGACGCGCAGACCCATCGGGACGCGCCGACGACACCGCGCTGGCTCAAGCTCGGCCTGGCGGGCGCGCTCGGGATCGTCGCCGGCGCGATGCTGTTTCCGACCCGCGCCGAGGGCGCGCCGCCCGGACGCGGCGGGACGCGGCGCCCCGGGCCCTGACGTCCGCTGTCAGCCGGTGACCCGCGCGTGCCAGTCGCGCAGGGCGGCCACGGTCACGACGCCGTCCGGCCAGGCGTATCCGGACAGGTGCCGGTGGGGGGCACCGGGCTCGCCGAGATCGGAGACCGCCGAGAACGCCCCGTCGAGGCGGTGGCTCTCGGTGTAGCGGCTGCGCGTGGCGATCACCGGCAATCCGGCATCGAGGGCCGAGCGGATGCCGGCGGCGGAATCCTCGAAGGCGATCGCCTCCGAGGCCGAGACCTCGAGGCGCGCGAGCGCGAGATCGAAGACGTCGGGGGCCGGCTTCTTGCGCGGCGCCTCGTCGCCGCAGGCGATGACGTCGAAGGGGACGTCGCCCGCGGGAAAGTTGATCCGCAGCAGGGTGTCGACGTTGGGTCGACTCGTCGTGCTGGCCACCGCGAGCTTGAGCCCGGCCGCCCGCGCCTCCGCGATCAGGCGGCCCACCCCGGGGCGCAGGGCGAGGCTGCCGCCCTCCACGAGGTCGCCATAGCGCCGGGTCTTGCGGTCGTGGATGTCGCCCAGGCGCGGGCGCAGGGTCTCGACCGCGTCGGCGTGCTCGGTCTCGACGTAGTGGCGCAGGCGTTCCTTGCCGCCCATCACCGTCAGGAGATCGGCGTAGCGGGCCGGGGACCAGGACCAGGGCAGGCCGAGATCCGCGAAGGCGCCGTTGAAGGCCTGCCGGTGGAGGTCCTCCGTCTCGGCGAGCGTCCCGTCGACGTCGAAGATCAGCGCCCTCAGCATGAGAGGGGACCGCCCCCGACCGCCGCAGCGCCCGCGCGGATCGCCGCGATCCGGTCCGCGTAGCCGGCCGGCCCGCCCTTGAACACGGCATTGCCGGCCACGAAGGCGTTGGCGCCCGCGCGGGCGGCCAGGGCCACGGTCTCGGGGCCGATGCCGCCATCGACCTCGATGTCGATCGCGCGGCCGGCGCTCATCGCCCGGATCCGCCGGATGGTCTCCAGGGTCGAGGGAATGAAGCTCTGGCCGCCGAAGCCCGGATTGACCGTCATCACCAGGACGAGGTCGACGAGGTCGAGGAGCGGCTCGATCGCCGAGGCCGGCGTCCCCGGATTGAGGGCGATGCCGGCGCGCTTGCCCAGATCCCGGATCGCCTGGAGCGAGCGGTGGATGTGCGGGCCGGCCTCCACATGCACCGAGATCGCATCGGCGCCGGCCTCCGCGAAGGCCGCGAGGTAGGGATCGGCCGGGGCGATCATCAGGTGCACGTCGAAGGGCTTGGTCGAGTGCGGCCGCAGGGCCTTGATCACCGCCGGGCCGAAGGTGAGGTTGGGCACGAAGTGTCCGTCCATCACGTCGAGGTGGATCCAGTCGGCCCCGGCCTCGGACACCGCGCGCACCTCCTCGCCGAGCGCGGCGAAATCCGCCGAGAGGATCGAGGGCGAGATGATCGGGCCGTTCATGGTGGGTTCCTCCGGAGCCTCGTGACCGCGCTCAGGCCATGCGGCGCTTGCGCTCGACGAGCTGCATGATGATCGGGGTCAGGATGAGCTGCATGGCAAGGTCGAGCTTGCCGCCCGGGATGACGATCGAATTGGCGCGGCTCATGAAGGAGCCCTGGATCATCGAGATCAGGTAGGAGAAGTCGATGCCCTTGGGGTCCTTGAAGCGGATCACCACCAGCGATTCGTCGGCCGTCGGGATCCAGCGGGCGATGAAGGGGTTCGAGGTGTCCACCGTCGGCACCCGCTGGAAGTTGATGTCGGTCCAGGTGAATTGCGGGCAGATGGTCTGCACGTAGTCGGGCATCCGCCGCAGGATCACGTCGGTGACGGCCTCGGTGGAATAGCCCCGGAACGAGCGGTCCCGGTGCAGCTTCTGGATCCACTCGAGGTTGATCACCGGCACCACGCCGATCTTCAGGTCGGCGTAGCGGGCCATGTCGACGTTGTCGTCGACGACGCAGCCGTGCAGGCCCTCGTAGAACAGCAGGTCGGATCCCGGCGCGAACGCCTCCCAGTCCGTGAAGGTGCCGGGCTCGGTGCCGTAGAGCGCCGCGTCCGCCGCATCGTGGGCGTAGTGCCGGGTGCGGCCGCCCCCGGATTCGCCGTAGGTGCGGAAGACCTCCTCCAGCTCCGGCAGGAGATTGGCGCGCGGCGCGAAGTGGCTGAGGTTCGGCTCCGCGACCATCATGCGGCGCATGGTGTCGCGATCGTAGGCGTGAAACGCATCGCCCTCGATGTAGACCGCGCTCACGTCCTCGCGGCGGAAGATCTGCTCGAAGGTGTTGCGGACCGAGGTGGTCCCGGCCCCCGAGGAGCCGGTGACCGAGATGATGGGGTGACGCGCCGACATCTGTGTGCGTGCTGTCCCGTGCGGGCGCGCTAGCTGCGCATCAGGCCGCGCTGCCCGAACAGGGGCGAGCGACCGGCGGCGGCGTTGCGGCCATCGTAGTACTTGGCCACGCAGGCGACCTCGTCGAGGGAGCCGAAGATCAGCGGCACGCGCTCGTGGATGCCGGCGGCGCGGATGTCGAGGATCCGACGCTCGCCGTCGATGGCCCCGGCCCCCGCCTGCTCCATCAGCATGGCGATCGGGGCGGCCTCGTAGAGGAGGCGCAGGCGGCCCTGCGCGTAGCCCTTCCGGTTGTCGCCCGGATAGAGGAACACGCCGCCGCGCAGGAGCACGCGCTGGGCGTCCGCCACCAGCGAGCCGAGCCAGCGCATGTTGAAGTCCTTGTCCAGCGGGCCTTCGGAGCCGCGCAGGCAATCCTCGATATAGGCCTTCACCGGGCCGTCCCAGTTCCGGGCGTTCGAGGCGTTGATCGCGTATTCCTTGGCCGCGGCCACCACCTCGATGCGCGGATGCGTGAGGCGGAAGGTCCGCGTCGCCCGGTCCAGGGTGTAGATCTGGGTGCCATGGCCGAGGGTGATCACCAGGGAGGTGGCGGGCCCGTAGGTGACGAAGCCGGCGGCGATCTGCTCGGAGCCCGGGGTGGTGAAGGCGGCGATCGAGTCCGCGGCACCGGCCACGACCGGGCGGATGCCGAAGATCGAGCCCACCGCCATGTTCACGCCGATGTTCGACGAGCCGTCGAGGGGATCGATCGCCACCGCGAGGGGGGCGCCGGGATTGAGCGGCATCATGCCCTCGGCCTCCTCCGAGGCCACCACCGCCACGGGGGCGCCGCGCAGGGCTTCCGTGAAGCGCTCGTGCGCGAGGACGTCGAGGGCCTTCTGGACGTCGCCGTCGCTGTTGTGGTCGCCGGTGGCGGCGAGGTCGGCACCGCCGAGCATGCCCCGGCCGATCACCTCGCTAACATCGACCGCCGCTTCGGCGCAGGCCGCGATCACGGCCGCCGCGTCGGCGAGCCGCCCATCGGCCGCCACGGTCTTCGCGAGGCAGTCCGCCAGGGTGGACCCGAACTCCAGAGACACCGTCGACATGAATGTCCGTCCTTCTTCCATTCCTGGCCGGGGGTCCGGCCGACTTGACTGCCCGGGTCGACTTGATTGCCCGAGCCGTCTCGGCTGCCGGCCGCCTTGCCGTCCCGGAGGTTCGGCCTGCCCGACCGTGACGTCTCAGGTCGGAGCGCCGCCCGGGACCGACCCGCCCTCGCATCCTGCCCTTGGCACGAGTGCCCCCGCGGGCACCAGTGCCCGCGGCGCATCCATGCCGCGCAGGCCCCTATGGTATCACCGAAAGAATTCTGAAAAAACTTGCGAGCGATTCCAAAAAAACTAGAAAAGCCTGATGCGCAACCTCTCTCTCAAACAGCTCCAGGCGGTCGCCGCCGTCGCCCGCCTCGGCACCATGACGCGCGCTGCCCAGGAGCTCAACGTCACTTCGGCCGCGCTCTACGCCCGCATCCGCCAATTGGAGGAGGAGGCGGGCCTCATGCTGTTCGACCGGACGCCCACCGGGCTGAAACCCACGGATGCGGGCCGCGAAATGCTCTGGGCGATCAACAGCATCAACACGGTGCTGGAGACCTGTGCCGACCGCCTGGAAACCCTGAAGGGCGGCAGCAGCGGTCGCGTGGCGATGGGCGTGGTCTCCACGGCCAAGTACTTCGCCCCGGGCGTGATCGCGGGCTTCATCGGGCTGCACCCGGCGGTGGAGATTAACCTCACGGTGGGAAACCGCGGCAACATGGTCGAGGCGCTGCGCAACTACGAGATCGATTTCGCCATCATGGGGCGTCCGCCCCGGGATTTCGCCATCGAGGCCGAGATCTTCGGCCCGCACCCCATCGTGATCATCGCCGGTCCGCATCACCCCCTCGTGGGCCGAACCGGGCTGACCCGGGCCGAACTCGCCCAGGAATCGTTCCTGGTCCGCGAGGAGGGCTCGGGCACGCGCACGGTGTTCGAGGAGTTCATGGCCGGGGTCATGATCAAGCGGGCGCGGCTCGGCATCGATTCCGGCTCGAACGAGACCATCAAGCAGGCGGTGATGGCGGGGCTCGGCATCGCCCTCATCTCCGCCCACACGGTGGCGGCCGAGCTCGAGAGCGGGCGCCTCGCGGTCCTCGACGTCCAGGGCCTTCCGATCCGGCGCGACTGGTACGCGGTGCGCCGGGCCGACAAGGTGCTCGGGCCGGCGGCGGCGGCCTTCTGGGACTACATCGCCCAGGATGGCGGGCGCTGGCTGCCCCAGCTCCGGCTGTCGCCGAACCCCTCCCCCGTCACCGCGGAGTTCGAGGCATGAGCGCGGCCGGTGTCGTCATCGTCGGCGCCGGCCAGGCCGGCTTCCAGGTCGCGGCCTCCCTGCGCGAGGCGGGCTTCACCGATCCCGTCACGCTCCTGGGCGACGAGGGCCTGCCCTATCAGCGGCCGCCCCTGTCGAAGGCCTACCTCGCCGGCAAGACCGATGCGGTCGGCCTGTGCCTGCGACCCGCCGCCTACTTCGACGAGCACCGCATCGCGCGGCGATCCGGCGTGTCCGCCACGGCGATCGACCGGGCGGCCCGGCAGGTGCGCCTCAGCGACGGCGCCACCCTGGCCTACGATCACCTCGTCCTGGCCACCGGCGCGCGCAACCGGAGGCTGCCGGTGCCGGGCGCCGACCTGCCGGGGGTGCACCAGTTGCGCTCCCTGGCCGACGCCGATGCGCTGAAGGCCGCCCGCGGGGCCGCGCGCGCCATCGCCATCGTGGGCGCCGGTTTCATCGGGCTGGAATTCGCCGGCCTCTGCGCCGGATCCGGCCGCCCCGTGACGGTGATCGAGGCCGCGGACCGGCCCATGGCGCGGGCGGTCTCGGCCGAGACCGCCGGGTTCTTCACGCAGGCGCACACCGCTGCCGGCGTCACCTTCGCGTTCGGGGCCGGGGTCCAGGCGCTGGAGGCCGAGGCGGGCCGCGTGGCCCGGGTCCGGCTCGCCGACGGATCGGCGATCGATGCCGATCTCGTCCTCGTCGGCATCGGCGTCGTCCCGAACCAGGACCTCGCCGGAGCGGCGGGCCTCGCCGTCGGCGACGGGATCCACGCCGACCCCTTCCTGGCGACCTCCGATCCGGCGATCTCGGCCCTGGGCGACTGCGCCCGCGTGCCGAGCCGCTTCGCGGACGGGCAGCCCGTGCGCATCGAATCGGTGCAGAACGCCGTGGATCAGGGCCGGTGCCTCGCCGCCCGGCTCACCGGACGCCCGGTCGCCTACGCGGCCGTGCCCTGGTTCTGGAGCGACCAGGGCCCGCACAAGCTGCAGATCGCCGGCCTGACCCGGCCCGACGATGCCAGCGTCGTCCGCCCCACCGAGGGCGGCCTGTCGGTGTTCCGCTTCCGCGACGGGCACTTGAGCGGCGTCGAGACCGTGGACCGGCCCGCCGACCACATGGCGGCCCGGCGCATCCTGGGCCTCGGCCTTCCGCTGACGCCGGAGGCGGCCGCCGATCCGGCCCGGGACCTCAAGGCGCTCGTCAAGGGCGCCTAACGGTCGTTCTCGGTGTTGAGGGCGTCCAGCCGCGTACCCTCGCCGCGTCCCTGCCCGCTGAGGCGGACCCCGTCCGACCCACCCTCCTGGCTGAACACCACGCCATGGGTCATGAACGTGCTGCGCAGGGCCTCGATCTGGCCGGAGGGCTGCTCCCGGCCGCCCGATTCGAAGTCGCGCACGAAATCCGCTCCGAGCCCGAGCCGGCCCGCGAGATCGGCCTCCGACCAGTTCAGAAGGGCGCGGGCCGCCCGCGACTGCGCCGGGGTGATGGTGTTCGGACCCGCGGCCTCGGGCTGCAATCCGCTTGGGGTTCCCTCGTCCGATCCCGTCACCGCATCAACTCCCTGCTCTATGCTCTGCCGGTCAACGGAAACCCGGCCGGTTCGTTCAACGCAAACCGGTCCGCCGGCCGGTTAACGGGGGATCGCGGCGGCGTCCCGTCGAATCCCGGGCCCGCGGCCTTGACCATATTTGTGCTGGAATCTTATCCGATTGGCCGCAGGGCCCGTCCTGTTCCGAGCGGTTCCGTGCGCACCAGCCGCGCCGAGCGCCGAGACAGGCCGGCAGGGTTGCAACGTTCGACGCGACGCGAAGCGCGCTTGTGAGGGGGCCAGACGATGAGAGCGATCCGAATCGCCATGGTGGCCGGCGCCATCGCGGCCGGGGCCATGACGGGAGCCATGACCACGGCGGCGACCGCCCAGATGGGGAACAACGTCACGGGCTTCGGCCGCGAGGGCCGCGAGAAGCCCGAGAAGAAGCAGTACGTTCCGGCGGCCAAGCCCCAGGAAAAGATCTTCCCCCTCGATGCCACCTGGACGGCGGTGAGCCTGAACGGCAAGCCCTTCGGCGGCAACGACCGCCCGAGCTTCACCATCGACAAGCAGTACCGGGCCCGCGGCTACGGCGGCTGCAACACCTTCGCGGCCACCGCCTTCCCGCTCAAGGAGCAGCACCTCGCGGTCGGCCCGCTCGCCCTGACCAAGAAGCCCTGCGACAAGGGCCTCGGCGCCAGCGAGCAGGACTTCTTCATCGCCCTGCGCACCGCCGGGCAGTGGGACCTGGTCGGATCTCAGCTGGTTATCAAGAGCCAGAAGGGCGAGCTGCGCTTCGACCGCGCCCTCTGAGCCGTCCGACGGTTTTAAGCTTCCATTGACGACGATCCGCGGTCGCGGCCGCGGATTTACCCGCCCTTCAAGCCCCACCGTGCCTCCTGAGCCCGGCCGCCGAGCGTTTCGGCGGATGGGGAGAACGCGATGGGCACCAGGGTGGAATGGACCACCGGCAGCAACGGCCTCCGGCCCGGGCTGCGCGAGGAGACCCGCTACACCTGGCCCCAGGGGCTTCATGCGGGCGCCGCGATGATCGTCACCGCCAGCCCGGTCGTCGCCACGATGGTGATGCTCTGCGCCGCCCTGTTGACGCACTGATCCCGGCCGCGCGCCCGGCAGATCGCCGGACGAAGAAATAACTTCTCCATTTCTCGACCACCGCAGGTGAAGACTACTCCAAGTCGGCAGCTTCGTTGCCGACGGAGAAGGATTGTCTTTGATCTCGGGTCTTTGTCGATTGCCTCGACAGAAACGACACGATATCTCCCGGCCCTGAGTTCGTTCCAGGCGGGATCCGGCACGCCCTTGCGCCGGCCTCCGGGACGCAATCCGCACGCTGTTCAGGAGAGATCTATGGCCGAGTCCCAGAGCCCCGCCTCGCCCCGCACGCCGGGCCACGGCCACATCTTCGGCTCGATCACCGAGACCATCGGCAACACGCCCCTGGTCCGTCTCAACCGGATCACCAAGGAGCACGGGGTCGATGCCGAGATCCTGCTCAAGCTCGAGTTCTTCAACCCGATCGCGAGCGTGAAGGACCGCATCGGCGTCAACATGATCGACGCCCTCGAGGCCTCCGGCAAGCTGAAGCCCGGCGGCACGCTGGTGGAGCCGACCTCCGGCAACACCGGCATCGCCCTCGCCTTCGTGGCGGCCGCGCGCGGCTACCGCCTCATCCTGGTCATGCCCGAGACCATGTCGCTGGAGCGCCGCAAGATGCTTGCCTTCCTGGGCGCCGAGCTCGCCCTGACCCCCGGCCCGCAGGGCATGAAGGGCGCCATCGCCAAGGCCGAGGAACTCCTCAACGAGATCCCGGGCGCGATCATGCCCCAGCAGTTCTCGAACCCGGCCAACCCCGAGATCCACCGCAAGACGACGGCCGAGGAGATCTGGAACGACACCCAGGGCCATCTCGACGCCTTCGTGGCCGGCGTCGGCACGGGCGGCACCATCACGGGTGTCGGCTCGGTCCTGAAGCCGCGCCTGCCCGGCCTGAAGATCGTCGCCGTCGAGCCCACCGACTCGCCGGTCATCTCCGGCGGCCAGCCCGGGCCCCACAAGATCCAGGGCATCGGCGCCGGCTTCATCCCCGACAACCTCGACAAGTCGATCATCGACGAGGTCATCACGGTCTCGAACCAGGAGGCCTTCGACACCGCGCGTCAGCTGTCGCGTCTCGAGGGCATTCCCGGCGGCATCTCCACCGGCGGCAACGTGGCCGCGGCCCTGAAGCTCGCCGCACGCCCCGATTTCCGCGGCAAGCGCATCGTCACCGTCGCCTGCTCCTTCGCCGAGCGGTACATCTCCTCGGCCCTGTTCGACGGGCTCTGATACGGGGTCCGCTCGATCGAAGCGGTGCCCGGATCGTCGAACCGGCGCGGCGCTTGATCGAAGTCCAAGTCCGCCATCCCGTGGGGATCAAGCGGATTTGGGATCAGAACCGCACGGGCGCTCCGGGCCTCGCTCCCGGAGCGCCCGAAGGTCGCGTATCCGGCTCGCGAGCCCTGCCCCGCGAGGCTCGCCCGAGAGCCGCCGTCATGTCCACCGCCCTCTATGCCCTCCGCCGCTGGGGGCGGCGCCCCTTCATCCGCGTCGGCGCCTTCAGCGTCGGCGGCGTCGGGGCCGCCCTGGTCTCGGCCGTCCTGGCGCCGATGGTGCCGGCGGACCTCGGCGCCTCGATCGGTGCGGACGCCGTCGACCAGATCCTCTCCGTCCTGGCGACCAGCATGCTGCCGGTGGCGACGTTCTCGCTCTCCACCATCGTGCAGGCCTATGGCGGGGCCACCAACACCGTGACGCCCCGCGCCGTGACCCTGCTGATGCGCGACACCCGTGCGCAGACGGCCGTCGCGAGCTTCATCGGCGCCTTCGTCTACAGCGTCGTCGGCCTCATCGCCCTCAAGACCCATGTCTACGGCAGCCAGGGACGGGTGATCCTGTTCGGCCTGACCCTGCTGGTCCTCGTCAGCGTGGTGGCGACGCTGGTGCGCTGGATCGACACCCTGTCGCATCTCGGCCGGGTCGGCGAGACCATCGGCGCCATCGAGGCCGCGGCCGGCGATGCCCTGGGGCGGCGCGCCGCGGCGCCCCATCTCGGCGGCCTGCCCTGGCAGCCGGCACCGCCCGGCGCGACCCGGATCGCCGCCGCAGCGACGGGCTACGTCCAGCACGTCGATGCGGCCCGGCTCGACGCGCTGGCCGGGGCCCACGGCCTCACCCTCCACCTGGCGGCCCTGCCGGGCGCCTTCGTCCACCCCGGACGCCTCCTGGTGGCGGTCGATGGCGCCGTCGACGACGGCCTGCGGGACCGGATCACCGAGGCCTTCGTCGTCGGCGACCGGCGCAGCTTCGACGACGATCCGCGCTTCGGGCTCATCGTCCTCGCGGAGGTGGCCCAGCGCGCCCTGTCGCCGGCGGTCAACGATCCCGGGACGGCCGTCGCTGTCATCGGCACCCTGGTGCGCGTGCTCGGCCTCTGGGACGCGCGCCGCGCCGTCGCGCCCGAGGCGCGGGTCTATCCGCATCTGCGCGTGCCCGGCCTCGGCGCCGACGACCTTCTCGCGGATGCCTTCGACCCCATCGCCCGCGACGGCGCGTCGGACGTGACGATCGGCCTGCGGCTGCAGAAGGCCCTCGCCGCCCTCGCGGATCTCGGGAGTCCGGCCGTCCGGGCGGCCGCCCACGCGCAGGCCGACCTGGCTCTCCTGCGCGCCGAGGCGGCGCTGCCGCTCGAGGCCGACCGGGCCCGCCTTCGCGAGGCCCGCGCCGCCTGGAGCGAAGCAACCTCGGGGCCGGCGCCGGGTTGAGCCTGCAACAGCAGGAGGACATCATGACCGACGAGCCGCGCGCGGGCAGCGCGCCGAAGGAGATGGACGCCGACCGCCACGCCGGGACGCCGACGCAGGGCGCGCCCCCCGGATCCGAGCCTACGGTGCAGGGCGGCGAGGCGCCCCCCGCGACCCTGGAGGAGATCGGCGCGGCCGCGCGGAAGACCGAAACCTCGGGCGCGACCCGCGAGGCCATCGACCGCGCCACCGCGCCCAACGGCCAGGATGCGGGGGCGTAGGCATGCCGAACGATCACATCCCCATCGTGGGCACGCGCAAGCCCGATTCCGATGTCGGAAAGCCCGGCGACCCGGCCGTCGCCGGCGGCGGCCAGTCGGCCGATCAGGCCGCGATCACCCGGCAGGGCCCCGGCGGTCAGACGGATACGGCCCGCAACGCCGCCTGGGACGGCGCTCCGAAGGGGCGCAATCCCACGCCGGCCGGCGGTTCGTCCGATGGACAGTCCGACCGGCCCCGTTCCCCCCCTGCCACCCCCGAGGAGTGACGCGATGACAGGCTCCGACGACAAGGATCCGCCCAAGGACAAGCCGGCCAACACGGCGCCGGACGCGGTGATGGATCCCAACGAGAAGACCGACGGCAAGCCCGGAAAGGGTCCGAAGGGCGGTGCGCAGCCGGACGGCGAGACCGATCCTGGCGGCGGCTAGGACACGTCCCCCGGCCGGCGGGCCTGGGTCGGACGCTGCGCGAGCCTGAACCCGGCCCCTGGGTTCGGGCCTTCGTTGCCCGACGCGGCGGAAATGCCGCCGTCGGAACTCAACGAACTGGTGAGAAACGCGCGGTATACAGGGCCTGACATGCGCGACGCGCGTCGAGGTCGCGCGATCCAGACAGGGAGATTGCGGGTGAGTGCCGCTCCAGCGTCATCGATCCGGGCCGGGGCGCCCCCCGACCGGCTGCCCGAGCTGTCGCGGCTGGCCGCCCTCTTCGCGCGGACCGTGCTCGACGCGCAGATCCAGGGCCGTCCCGTCCCGGACGACCAGATCCGCTTCCTGCTCGATGCGGCCCTGCTCCTGAACGAGTACGGCGCCGAGCTGCCCTCTCCCCTCGATCAGATCATGCAGGATGCCAGCGCGCCGAAGGCCCCCGAGCCGTCGGCCGACCGGCCGGCGCCGGACGCCCGGGACGACGATGCCGGCCGCCTCGCCTGGCTGCTGCGCCCGTTCCAGGGATCGAAAGGATGAGGGCCGGGGCTCAGGGCAGGGTGTAGCCCGGCTTCTTGAACAGGGTCTCGGGCCGGCCGACGATCTCGGGGCGGTAGACCTGCGCCTCCCAATCCGCCTGGGCCACGTCCTCGATCGACACCGAGATCGCCCGTTCGGCGGTTCCGGCACTGGCCATCAGGGCGGCCGCGATGGCCTCGGCCAACTGCGCCTTCTGCGCGTCGGTCTTGCCCGGGTACATCTTCACGGTCACGTGCGGCATGGCGATTCGGTCCTGACGGCGGCTGGACGGACGGGAGACCGCCCGTCGCGGGGTCCATGCCAGGACGGGGGCACCCCAGCAAGCCCGATAAGCCCGTCCCGATGGCGCGCAAGCCGCCGATCCCGGGGCAGAGGGCCTCGCCGCGTCGCCCCGGCGGCGGGCTCAGATCTCGGAGCGTCCGAGCAGCGGAGCGACCGGGGGGCGCGCGTCCCGCCCTGCGTCGGAGGTCGACAGGAGGTGGCGACGGATGACGTGGCGGCCCAGCGCGATGGCGGGCGCTTCGATCCAGCGATAGACCAGCGCCGCGACCGCGACGGTCGCGAGCGCCGTCGTGGCCGCGAACAGGTGGATCGGGACGACCGGCGCGTACCCGGCCAGCGCATGCTCGAGCACCCCCTGGACCACCGGCCCGAACAGGTAGATCGAGTAACTGATGGCGCCCAGGTAGGTGAACAGCCGCCCCTCGATGCGCAGCGTCAGGGACAGCAGGGCGAACAGCGCCATCGCGGCCCAGTAGGTGACGAGGTATTTCACCCAGTTCTCGTGAAAGCCCATGTCGCGCCCGTAGGCCAGCACGGACGCCAGCGGGATCGCACAGACGAGGGCGCCAGTAACCACTGCGAGCGCGGCGCCCCAGCCCGGCCGGCGCTCGAGGACGTGGTAGCGCAGGCACAGTCCCCAGAACATCACCGCCAGGGACAGGGGCACGGCCACCGGGAATTTCCGCTCGAGGACGAAGCGCAGGGCGGCGAGGCCGAGGGCGGCCGCGATCAGGGCCAAGGCCGACAGCACGACGCCGACGGCATCGTCGAGACGCCCGAGGACGAAGAGCCCGACGCAGAAGCCGTAGAAGATCAGCTCGATCTGCAGGGTCCAGTACAGGGCGATGATGTTCTCCACGCCGAGGAACTGCTGGAGCATCGTGATGTTGGCGGGCACGAGCACGGCGGGGATGTCACGGCCCGGCCACACGAACAGGACCAGCAGCCCGCAGGGGATCGAGAGCCAGTAGGCGGGGTAGAGGCGGAAGAACCGCGACACGGCGAAGGCGAGGATCGGCCGGTCTCCCGCCTTGAACAGCGAGAAGGGCACCACGAAGCCCGACACCGCGAAGAACAGCGTCACGGCGATCTTCCCGACATCGATGTACTCGGTCAGCCCCGACAGGACGAGGCGCTCGAGGGGAAACGGACCGAGCTGCGTCTTCAACCCGAACTCGACGGTATGGGCGTAGATGACCGCCAGGGCGGCCAGACCACGGATCGAGTCGATGCTGTGCAGGCGGCGCATGGCGACAGTCGGTGTTGCGCCCCGATCATCGAGGGCCCTGCAGGGATTGCAGGTGGCGTCCGTTTCGACAAGGTCCTTCGCGCCCCTTGGTAAACGCACCGCGCGTCTTGGCGGGGTCCTGCGTCCGGGAGAGATTGCGGACGACCCACGCTTTCTCTGAACGCAACTGTCTTCGGGGACCCAGCACAGGACAAGCGCCAGGGATGAATTCGTGCATTCCAAGTATCCCGGAGCTCAAGGACCCGGGAGACAGAGCCGAGGAGGCGTGGAGCGATGGGGCGTGGCCGAGGGCCGTTCGGGGGATCCGGCATGCTCGCGCCCCACGAGCCTCGGCGCAGGGGGACGGGGGCGCCGAGGCGTTCATCGCTTCACCGGCGGCCGCGGTTGTGTCCCGGCCCAGGTGTCGTAAGGAAAGGACCATGCAAGCTCCTGCCCCGCTCCGCCGGCCGTTCTCGGCCTTCCGGTCGATGCTCACCTCCGAGGCGGGCGGCGGCCTCGTCCTGATGGCGAGCGCGGTGCTCGCCCTCGTGGTGGCGAATTCGCCCCTGGCGGAGCGCTACTTCGCGGTCCTGCAGACCAAGGTCGGGGGCTTGAGCGTCCTGCACTGGATCAACGACGCCCTGATGGCGCTGTTCTTCCTGCTCGTCGGTCTCGAGATCAAGCGCGAGATGCTGGATGGGCGCCTGCGGACCTGGCCGGACCGGATCCTGCCCGGCCTCGCCGCCCTCGGCGGCATGGCGGCGCCGGCCCTGGTCTACGTGGCGGTGAACCGGCACTCGCCGGAGACCCTCCGCGGCTGGGCGATTCCCGCCGCCACCGACATCGCCTTCGCCCTCGGCATCCTGGCCCTGCTCGGCTCCCGGGTGCCGGTCTCGCTCAAGGTGTTCCTCACCGCCCTGGCGATCCTCGACGACCTCGGCGCGGTGCTCATCATCGCGCTGTTCTACACCGCCGACCTGTCCCTGCCGATGCTGGGCGGGGCGGCCGCGACCCTGGCGGTGCTCTACGGCCTGAACCGGGCCGGCATCAGCCGCCTCGCGCCCTACCTCGTCCTCGGCGCGGTGCTGTGGGTCTTCGTCCTGAAATCCGGGGTGCACGCCACGGTGGCGGGCGTGCTCCTGGCCCTGACGATCCCCCTGCGGCTCAGCATCGGCCGGCCGGACGATCCGACCTCGCCCCTGCACCGGCTGGAACACGCGCTCCATCCCTGGTCGGCCTACCTGATCCTGCCGATCTTCGGCTTCGCCAATGCGGGCGTGTCGCTGGCGGGCTTCACGCCCGCGATGCTGCTCGACCCCGTGACCCTCGGGGTCGCCCTCGGTCTGGTCGTCGGCAAGCAGCTCGGCGTGTTCGGCTTCGTCCTCGCGGCGGTGAAGCTCGGGCTCGCCCAGCGGCCGGCGGGGGCCGGATGGATGCAGGTCTACGGGGTCTCGCTCCTCTGCGGCATCGGCTTCACCATGAGCCTGTTCATCGGCCTCCTGGCCTTCGCCGACGCGCCGGACCTCGAGGCCGAGACCAAGGTCGGCGTGCTGGCCGGATCGATCGTCTGCATGGCGGCCGGCGCCCTCGTCCTGCTGGTCGCGCCCCGCCGCCGGGTCGGAGCTCCGAAGACCCGATCCGTCGAGGTCGCCTGAGACGCCCCGAGCGCTCCCGGATCCCGCACCCGAGCGTCGCGGGGCGCGCGGAAAGCGTCGGCCCCCATCCCGGTCGTCGCCCCTGGGGGCGGCCTGAGGAAGAGGGGAGCCAGCCATGCCCGTCCTCGTCGCCGCGGGCGTCCCGAACATGGTTCAGGCGGGGGCGAGCCCCCCGTCGCGGGCGTGTCCTGGACCGGCGGCGCCATGGGCGGCCTCGGACTCGTGTCGGTGTTTGGGATTGGGTCGTCGAAGCAGCGGGGAGGCTTCGAGGGAAATGGTGGGCGCGACAGGGATCGAACCTGTGACCCTTCGCGTGTGAAGCGAATGCTCTCCCGCTGAGCTACGCACCCGGACCGAGGGCCTTCTAGGGCGAGGGGCGCGGCCGCGTCAAGCGCTGATCGGCAGGTTCTGCGCCGGCTTCGCTGCGCGGGGTCCCGAGGCGGAGCAGGATCACCACCGGCACGAGCCCGACGGCGACGATGAGGAGGGCCGCCACCGTACCGTCCTCGTAGGTGCCGCGCGCGGCCTCGCCGTAGAGATGGGTCGCCAGGGTCTCGACGTTGAGGGGCCGCAGCAGCAGGGTCGCGGGCAGTTCCTTGACGCAGTCTACGAAGACCAAGAGCGCGCCGCTGAGCACCGCCGGCCAGGCCAAGGGCAATTGGACCCGCCACAGGGTCGCGCCCGGCCCGCGCCCCAGCATCCGCCCGGCATCGGGCAGGCTGCGGGGCACGCGGGCCAGCCCAGCCTCGCAGGTGCCGATGCTGACCGCGAGGAAGCGGACGAGGTAGGCGGTGACGAGGGCCCCGCCGGTGCCGAGGCCGATCAGCGCCGGGGCGACGCCGAAGAGCCGCGTCGTCCCCGCCGACAGAGTTGCGTCGGCCCAGGCCAGGGGCCCGAGGAGACCGATGGCCAGGATCGCGCCGGGGAGCGCGTAGCCGAGGCTCGCCACCCGGATCAGCGCCTCGCCCCAGCGCCGGGCGACGAGGCGCGGCCCCGCCGCCACCACGAAGCCCAGGGCGGCGGCGATCACGGTCGCGGCGCCGGCATACAGCAGGGTGTGGCCGATCTCCGCCAGGATCGTCTCCGGCAGCCCGCTGCGCCACACCCGACGCAGGGCGGCCTGCACGAGGTAGGTCGCGGGAATCGCGAAGCCGACGGCCACGGGCACGAGGCCGAGAGCCAGGGCGGACGCGGCGCGCAGGCCCCTCAGCCGCTGCCGGGCGAGGCGGCGCGGGCGCTGGGCGCCGCTCGAGAAGCCGCGCCCGGCCCGGGCCCAGCGCTCCAGGGCCACCAGGGCGACGACGGCCACCAGCATGACGAGGGCGATCTGGGCCGCACCGGCGAGATCCGAGCGGTTCACCCAGGTGGCGTAGACCTGGACCGTCAGGGTGCGTACCCCGAGGAATTCCGCCGCACCGATGTCGTTCAGGGCCTCCATCAGGGCGAGGCTCGCGCCCAGGGCGATGGCCGGCCGCGCCATCGGCAGTGCGACCCGCAGGAAGGTGGCGGAGGGCCGACGCCCGAGCATCCGCGCCGCCTCGATGAGGTTGGCGGCCTGCATCAGGAACAGGGCCCGGGTCGGCAGGTAGACGTAGGGGTAGAGCACGAAGCCGAGGAGCAGGATGCAGCCGGGCAGCGAGCGGATCTCCGGCAGCACGAAATCGCGCGGGCGGGCATAACCGAGGAGGTCGCGCAGGGTGGTCTGCACCGGGCCGATCGGGTGCATCAGGTCGAGATACGCGAAGGCGACGATGTAGGTCGGCACCGCCATCGGCAGGAGCAGCCCGGCCTCCAGCAGGCGCCGGCCGGGGAAGTCGTAGGCCGCCACGAGCCAGGCGGAGCCCGCCCCCAGCACCACCACCAGCACGCCCACCCCGGCGAGCAGCAGGGCGGTGTCGCGCAGGGCCTGGGGCAGCACGTGGGCGACGAGGTGGGGCCAGAGCGCGGCGCCGCCCGCCCCCGCTCCGCTTCCGTCGCCCGCCGCGAACACGAGGGCGACGACCGGGCTCAGCACCAGGGCGCAGAGCAGCAGGGCGGCGGCGCCCCAGGCGAGGCCGCGGGGATGGGCGATGGGCGGGAGGGCGGGGGCGACCCCGGTCATGCTGGTCTCAAGGACGTTTTCCGTTGGATCGGCCGACGGTGTGGGCGTTCCTCCCGCAAGGACCGACCGGCTCGCGCGCCGTAGCGGTCATGCGCGCGTCCCTTTCCCCTCCGCGGGAGGGGGTGGCCCGCGTCGGCGGGTCGGGTGGGGGAGCGACCGCTCCGGAGGGGGCGCCCCCTCACCCGCCTGCGCCGCAGGCTCCTCAGTTGTCGAAACCCACCGTATCGAGGAGAAGGCTCGCCGCCTTGCGGTTGCGGGCGATCTCGACGAGCGGCACGGAATCGATGGTCAGGGGGCCCAGCGCCGTGAGGAGGGGGTCGATCGGCGCGCCGGCCTTCACCGGATACTCGTAATCGGCCTTGGCGTAGAGCCCCTGGGCCTCGTCGGAGACGAGGTATTCGAGGAGCTTGACCGCCTCGTCGCGGTTGGGGGCGTTCCTGGCCACCACCGCGCCGGAGATGTTCACGTGGGTGCCGCCGCCCGCGAAGGTCGGCATCACCACCTTGATGCCCTCTCCCCACGTCCGCTGCTCGGGGCCGCCGCGGCCGGAGCGCATCAGGCCGACATAGTAGGAATTGCCGAGGCCGATCCTGCAGGTGTCGGCGAGGATGTCGCGGGCGACGTCCCGGTCGCCGCCGGCGGGCTTGCGGGCGAGGTTGGCCTTCAGGGCCCGCAGCCAGGCCTCGGTCTTCTCCGGGCCGTGCTTGACGAGATAATGGGCGATGAGCGCCGTGTTGTAGGGGTGCTGGCCCGCGCGCAGGCAGAGGCCGCCCTTCCAGGTTGGGTCGGCCAGCCCCTCGTAGGTGATGGCCGTGAGGTCGGCGAGGTCCTTGTCGGCGTAGAGCACCCGGGCCCGCATGGAGAGGGCGAACCAGCGGCCCTCGGCGTCGCGCAGGGTAGCGGGCACCGCCGCCTCCAGCACGCCCGAGCGCACCGGCTGGGCGAGGTCGCGGTCGACGAGGTCGATGAGGTTGCCGACATCCACGGTCATCAGCACGTCGGCCTTGGCACGGGCGCCCTCGGCCGCCACGCGCTCGGCGAGGCCCTTCTCGACGAACACCGTATTGACGGTGACGCCGCTCTTGGCGGTGAAGGCGTCGAGCAGGGGCCGGATCAGGCCGGGTTCGCGGGTGGTGTAGAGGTTGACCTCGGCGGCCGACGCCGTCCCGACGAGGGCCGCGAGGGCCAAACCCGTCAACGCGAAGCCAGCGAACCCGATTGCCTTGATCCCACCCGCCATGGCCGACACCCTTCCGTCAGAACGTGGCGGGTGTTCAGAAGCATCGGCGAGAAAAACACAAGCGCGATGTTTTGGACTTAAAACAATTCGAAACTATTACCCCGGATCGAGCGCAAGCTCGGCCCGGGCCTGTGTTTTAATCCATCTCGTTCGCAAAAATAAACCCGCGATCCGGATCGAGGCTCAGGCCGACCGCATCCCCCGGCTCGCGCGGGTCGTCCGCCGGCACGGGCAGGTGCAGGGGCTCAGGCAACCCGTCCGCCGACAGGCTCAGGAGGGCGGCGGCCCCGAGGAAGCGGCGCGCCCGCACCACGGCCCGGAGGGACGCCCCCGCCGCGCCGAGGCGGATCGCCTCCGGGCGCAGGCACAGGGTCACGGCGGCCCCCTCGGCGAGGCCCGGCGCGGGAACCTGGCCGAACGGCGTCGCCACGGTGCCGGAGCGGCAGGTCCCGTCGATCTCGACGAGGTCGCCGAAGAAGCGGGCGGCGAAGCGCGTGGCAGGGCGGCAATACAGGTCCGACCCGGTGCCGACCTGCACGATGCGCCCCCGCCGCATCAGGGCGATGCGGTCGGCGAAGCCCAGGGCCTCCTCGGGGTCGTGGGTGACGAGGAGCGTGGTGGCGCCGCTGGCGCGCAGGACCGCCAGGGTGTCGTCGCGGACCCGGTCGCGGGTGCGCCGGTCGAGGTTCGAGAAGGGTTCGTCGAGGAGGAGGACGCGCGGCCCCGGGGCCAGGGCGCGGGCCAGGGCCACGCGCTGGCTCTCGCCGCCCGAGAGGGTGCCGGGATAGCTCTTGGCCCGGTCGGCGAGGCCGACCTGCTCCAGCCGCGCCTGCACCAGGGCGCGGGCCTCGGCGGCGGACCTGCCCTGAAGGCTTTTGCCGTGGAGGCCGAAGCGGACGTTCTCCGCCACGGTGAGATGCGGAAACAGGGCATAGTCCTGGAACATCAGACCGACGCCGCGCGCCTCCGGCGGGACGCCGCGGCCGTCCTCGCTCAGCAAGGTGCCGTCGAGGCGGATCGTGCCGGTCTCCGGCTGCTCGAGGCCGGCGATGGCCCGCAGGAGCGTACTCTTGCCGCAGCCGGAATCGCCGAGCAGAGCCAGGATCTCGCCGGGCCGGACCTGGAAGGCGATGTCGGCAAGCGCCTGCACCGCGCCGAAGCGCAGGCCGATGCCACGCAGCTCAAGGCGCGGCGGCACGGGGTCGGGCGGGGGCGCGTCGAGGCTCATGCGCGCCTTGTGTCACCGCGGGCGGACGGCGAAAACCCTCCGGTGCGCAGGAAGCGCAGGGTCTCGGCGATGACCGCGGGATTGCGCATCATCAGGCCGTGGCTGGTCGGCAGGGTGATGTGGTCGGCCATCCCGGCGACCCGGGTGCGCGCGACGGTGACCCGGCCGTCATCGGGACCCGGCAGCATCAGCCAGGATTCCAGGGGATAGAGCGTGCGGTCGCCCGCGATGATCCCGAGGGGGAAATCGACGGGGCCGAGGCAGTTGCGCAGGCTTTCGTCCGGTTTGGTGGTCAACTGGGCGCCGGCCGGGCCGAAGACCCGGCGATAGGCGCGCAGGGTGTGAAGGCGGTCGGCGACCTCGCTGCCACCATTCGGCGGCCCCAGCATCACCACCCGTCCAAGATTGGCCGGCCGGCCTTCGCGAAGCCAGGCCCGGGCGAGGAGCCCGCCCATCGAGTGGGTGACCACGTGGAGGGTCCGTACCCGGGCCGCGAAGGCGGCGACGGGCGGTCCGATGATGCCTGCGAGATCCGCGAGATCCGCCTTGCGGGAGGGATAATCGAGGTTCAGCGTCACGAACCCGGCGGCCCGGACGGCGCGCTCCAGCCGGGCCAGGGACGCGGCCCGCCGGGCGAGGCCATGCAGGAGCAGCACCCCCTCGGGGGCCGGATCGCCGGCCGTGCCGGAGGCCGGGGGTTCGGGTCCGTCCATCCTGGGGCGCCTCCGGGCGATGATCGGCGGCACGGCGGTCGCGCATTGCCTCCGGCATGCTTATATTCCGGTTATGTTCCGTCAAAGCCCCGCCCGATGCCCTGCGTCGCCGAGATCCTGATCCCGCTGGCGCTGGACAGCGCCTACAGCTACGCCGTGCCGGCCGGGCTCGACCTCTCGGTCGGCGAGGTCGTGCAGATCCCCCTCGGGCCGCGCGAGACGGTGGGGGTGGTGTGGGGCGTGCGCCAGAGCCCCGGCGGCTCGAACCTGCGGCCGGTGACCGGCCGGGTCGACGTGCCGGCCCTGCCGGACGCCTTGCGCGAACTCGTCGACTGGCTCGCCCGCTACACCCTGGCGCCGAAGGGCTCGGCCCTGGCCATGGCCCTGCGGCTGCCCGACGAATCGGCCCTGAGCGAGACCGTGCGGGTCGGGGTGCGGGCCTCCGGCAAGGCGCCGTCCCGGCCGACCGCCGCCCGCACCAAGGTGCTGGCCGTGGCGGCGGACGGGGCGATGCGGGGCAAGAGCGCGCTCGCCAAGGAGGCGGGCGTTTCGTTGAGCGTGGTCGACGGCCTGATCGACGACGGCGCCCTCGAGGCCCTGGCCCTGGCGCCCGAGCCGGTCGCCCTGCCGCCGGACCCGGACCACGCCCGCGTGCCCCTCTCGGAGGCGCAGGAGGCGGCGGTGCGGGAGCTCGTCGCGCTGATGAACCCCGGCCCCGCCGAGCCCGCGCCGACGGACGCGATCGGCGATCCCCTGCCGGCCGACGGCAAGGTCGCGCCGCCCGGCGTGGCGCACAAGGCGCCGACCGTGCTGCTGGAGGGCGTCACCGGCTCGGGCAAGACCGAGGTGTATTTCGAGGCAGTGGCCGATTGCGTCCGGCGCGGCCACCAGGCGCTGATCCTGATGCCCGAGATCGCCCTGACGGCGCAGTTCCTCGACCGCTTCGCCGAGCGCTTCGGCGTGCGTCCGGCGACCTGGCACTCGGGCGTCGGGGGCAAGCGCCGCGAGCGCATCCGCGCCGGGGTCACGGCGGGCGAGATCGCCGTGGTGGTGGGCGCCCGCTCGGCCCTGTTCCTGCCCTTCGCGGATCTGGGGCTCATCGTGGTCGATGAGGAGCACGAGGCCGCCTACAAGCAGGAGGACGGGGTGCACTACCACGCCCGCGACATGGCGGTGGTGCGCGGGCGGATCGAGAACTGCCCGGTGGTGCTGGCCTCGGCCACCCCCTCGATCGAGACGCGGGTCAATGCCGAGCGCGGGCGCTACCTCCGGGTCGCCCTGCCCGAGCGCTTTGGCGGCCGGCGCCTGCCCGACATCGCCGCCATCGACATGCGCGCCGACAAGCCCGAGCGGGGCCGCTTCATCGCCCCGGCCCTGGTGGCGGCGGTGCGCGAGACCGTGGAGTCCGGCGACCAGGCCCTGCTGTTCCTCAACCGGCGCGGCTACGCGCCCCTGACCCTGTGCCGGGCCTGCGGCCACCGCTACCAGTGCCGCAACTGCTCGACCTGGCTGGTGGAGCACCGCTTCCGCCGGGCCCTGGTCTGCCACCAGTGCGGCTATGCCGAGCGTCGCCCGGATTCCTGCTCGGAATGCGGCACCTTCGACAACCTCACCCCCTGCGGCCCCGGGGTGGAGCGCATCGCCGAGGAGGTGGCCGAGCTCTTCCCGGACAAGCGCGTCATCGTGCTGTCGAGCGATTTTCCCGGCGGGGCCGAGCGCCTGCGGGCCGAGCTCCAGACCGTGGCGGAGGGCGGCTGCGACATCGTCATCGGCACGCAGCTCGTGGCCAAGGGCCACAACTTCCCGCACCTGACCCTGGTGGGCGTCCTCGACGCCGATATCGGCCTGACCTCCGGCGATCCCCGCGCGGCCGAGCGCACCTTCCAGCTGCTGCAGCAGGTCACCGGCCGGGCCGGGCGCGGCGAGAAGCCGGGCCGCGCCCTGCTCCAAACCTACCAGCCCGACCATCCGGTGATCGCGGCGCTGCTCTCGGGGGATTCGGAGCGCTTCTACGAGGAGGAGATCGGCGCCCGCGAGGCCGCCGGCCTGCCGCCCTTCGGCCGGTTGGCCGCCCTCATCGTCTCGGCGAACGAGCGCGAGGTGGCCGAGGCCCACGGGCAGGCCCTGGCGCGGGCCGCCGAGCCGCCGGAGGGCGTGATGGTGCTGGGGCCGGCCGAGGCGCCGCTCGCGCTGATCCGCGGGCGCTACCGCTTCCGGCTTCTGGTGAAGACCGAGCGCACCGTCGACCTGCAGACCTACCTGCGCGAGTGGCTGGCGCGGGGCCCGAAGGTTCGCGGCAACGTGAAGGTCGCCATCGACGTGGACCCGCAGAGTTTCCTATAACGCTGGCCCGACGTTCGCTTGGGTAGCGTTCGATCCCCTGAGGAGTGCCCCACGTGCTGACCTACACCAAGAAGCCGGATTCGAGCGTCGCCGAGATCGTGGTCGACGGACAGATCACCGATGCGGACATGAACACCGTCATCACCGCCATGCAGGCGGACCTCGACAAGGGCGGCAAGATCAAGCTCCTGGAAGACGTGCGCGACTTCAAGGGCATGGAGCCGGCCGCGTTTTTCAAGGACCCGCGCTTCGGCCTCGCCATGATGAAGGGCGTCAGCCATGTCGCCCTGGTGACCGACGCCTCGTGGCTGCGGATGATCGCCGACACCTTCGGCAAGGTCTCGCCGGCCCAGATCAAGACCTTCGACCGCGCGCATATCGAGGAAGCGCGCCAATGGCTCGCGGCCGCCTGAGGCCCTGAACCGACGGCCGGGACACGCATCCGGCCGGCTCGTCCCTCTCCCCCTGTGGGGAGGGGTGAGGCGCGGGGGCCCTGGGGCCCCGTCCGCCGCGGATCGACCGCCGGTCGCGGTCGTCCCACAAGCGCGACGAGAGTCCCTTCAGGCCCGCGATCCGCCGGGGAAGCGGGCCGCGTCCGGCTCGAACCCTACTCCGCCTGGGCGGTCCGGGTGGTGTGGCGCCGGGCCGTCCAGCGGCCGGAGCACAGGGAGGAGACCTTCCAGGTGCCGCCGCCGCTCTGGGCCTGGAGGCGGCCCGAGACCGCACCCGAGGCGGTGCCGTTCGAGACGTTGAGACCGACCGTGCCGTCCGGCCCGACGCGGCCGTTCAGGGTGGCGCCGGCCGCCGCGGAGGTGAGGCGCACCTTCCCCTCCTGCACCGACACCGCATAGGTGTAGCGGCTGTCGCAGACCATGCCGCTCTCGGTGACCAGTTCCACCGACCAGGCCCCGTTGAAGTTTCCGCCGTCGCGGGCCGCGGCCGGGATCATCGCGGGCGAGGACAGGCCGGCTCCGAGCGCCAGAACCACCGCAACTTTGGACATGCATCATCCTTCGGCAAAACAGCGTCCGTCCGAGCCGCGGCCACAGGATGGCGCACCGGCGGTTCAAGCAGACGATCAAGTGAGAGTGCGCTGAGCATACCCGCCGAAGCGGCAGGATTGTGACAAGCGCCGCAATCGATGGATGAGACTTATTGCCGAACATGTCTGAACAGGCCATGACCATGGCCCAGGACCAAGCCGAAGCTTGGCGTTACCGGTCGTAATACGCTTGCAATGCTTGGCGGTCCCGGGTGATCGGCAGGGCGAGGAGCGCCAGGACCCGGGCCTTGTCCGGCGAGAGGTCGTCGGCGAAGACCGCGCCGGCCGCCCGCAGCGTGCTGCCGCCGCCCTTGAAGCCGTAGACGGGCAGCGCCCGGCCATGCGGGACCTGGCTCGCCACCACGATGGTGACGCCGGCGGCGATGGCTTCGACCACCGCGTCGTAGAGGGCCTCGTTGACGTTGCCGAAGCCGTAGGCGGCGATCACCACGCCCGCGGCCCCATCCGCCACCGCGTGGCGGAGCTGGCGCCCGTCGTCACCGGCCGCCATCGCCACGAGCGCGACCCGGGCGAGCCGCTCGGGGAGCGGCAGGGTCTGGCGCCGCAGGGGCTTGCGGGCGAACACGACCCGGTCCTCGTCCACCTGCCCGAGGAAGCCGGCCTCGCCGGAATTGAAGGTCTCGACGTTGTTGGTGTGGGACTTCCGCACCGCGCGGGCGGCGTTGATGTTGTGGTTGAGCGTCACCGTCACCCCCAGCTCACGCAGATCTTCGCGTGCGCCCTGGGCCAGGATCTGGCGGACCGCATTGAGGAGGTTGCGCGCGCCGTCGGCATCCGCCTCGGAGGCGTTGCGCTGGGCGCCCACCATCACCACCGGCTTGTCGCTCGCCAGCGTCAGATCGAGGAAATAGGCGGTCTGGTCGAGGGTGTCGGTGCCGTGCAGGACGATGGCGCCCGCGATGTCCGGCCGCGCCAGCAGGTCCGCCACCGTGCGGCTGAGGCCGGGCCAGAGGTCCGGGCCCATATAGGCGCTCGGCACGTTGGCGAACTCCAACACCGCGATCCGGGCGAGGTCGGCCAGGCGCGGCACCGCGGCGGCGAGGTCGGCCCCCGTCAGGGCGGGGACCGGGGCCCCCGTGACGGGATCGTGCTTCATCGCGATGGTGCCGCCGGTGGCGACGAGGGCGATGGTCGGGCGATCGGTCATGCCGGCGCGGCCGATCAGTCGGTGAGCGCCCGCGCCTCTTCCGGCAGCATGATCGGGATGCCGTCGCGGATCGGATAGGCGAGGCGGGCGGAGCGGCTCACCAGCTCCTGGCGGCCGGCATCGTATTCGAGGGTGTCCTTCGTCAACGGGCAGACGAGGAGCTCGAGGAGCTTGGGGTCGACGCGGGTGGCCTCGACGGGGCCCGGGGTGTCATCGGCCATCTGGGGCGTATCCTTCGCGGGAAAAAACTATTGCAGCGTGGGCTCGGAGCCCGACCCGCGCACCAACTCCATTTCGGTCACCGCAATCAAGACCTCGGCCCGCGTCTTGAGGTCCGCCGCCTCCAGCATGGCCTGCTTCTCGCGGGCGCCGAAGGGACTCATCATGCAGAGGGCGTTGACGAGGGCCTCGTTGGGCGCCTCCTCGATGCCGGCCCAGTCGACCTTGAGGTCGTTGACCTCGACGAAGTCGCGCAGGGCCTTGAGCACGCCCTCCCGGTCCACCGCCGCCTCACCCGCCCGCGCCTCGAAATCCGTGGCGAAATCGTCGTAGGAGACCTGGCAGCGGCGGTAGCGGGTGGTGGTGGCGAGCTCGCTCTCCACCCGGAACCGGGCGATGCCGGTGAGCGAGATGAGGTAGCGCCCGTCACCGGTCTCGGCGAACTGGGTGATCCGCCCGGCGCAGCCGACGCGGAAGAGTTTCGGCGTCATCGGCGACGAGCCCGCCTCCACGTCGGGCTGGATCATGCCAATGATCCGGTCGTTCCGCAGGGCATCGTCGATCATGGCGAGGTAGCGCGGCTCGAAGATGTTCAGCGGCATCTGTCCGCGCGGCAGCAGCAGCGCACCGGGCAGCGGGAAGACCGGAATCACTCCGGGGCAGTCGGCCGGTCCCTTGTAGCCCGCATGCGTGCTCATCGTGTTCCCCTGCGGTTCGTTCGCGGCCTCACGCGAAGACGAGCGTCGACAGGCGTCGCCGCCCGCGGATCGAGGCCTTGTCCATCAGGCCCCAGGCCTCGAAGAAGGTGAGGAGCTGCTTGCGCGCCGCGCCCTCGTTCCAGGTGCGGTCCCGGCGCTCGATCTCGATGAGCTGGTCCACCGCCTCGTCGCGCAGGTTGCGGCCGTTGAGACCGAGCGCGAGGTCGAAGCGAGCCTGGAAATCGTTCGGGTCTGCCTCGATCCGGGCCTGAAAGGTACCGAGGTCGCCCAGGGCCGCCGCCTGCTCGGCGAGCTCGATCGCCGCGCGCACGCTGGCGAGGCCGGCATGGGACGCCGTCTCGGGCGGCGCCATGGCGACGAGCTCCTTGGCGTTCTCGATGTCGCCGGCGTCGAGCTGGATCTTGGCCAGGGCCGCGATCGCGTTGACGTTCGCGGGCTCCTCGGCGAGCACGGCGGCGTAGAGCTGCGCGGCCTGCGCCACGTCGCCGACCCCGAGGAGGGCCTCGGCCTCGGACAGGGCCTCCTCGATCGGCGTCGGACCGGCGGGGCCGGCCAGGCGCGTGATGAAGTCCTTGATCTGGGCCTCGGGCACCGCGCCCATGAACCCGTCGACCGGCTGCCCCTTGTCGAACGCGATCACGGCGGGGATCGACTGGATGCCGAGCTGGCCGGCGATGGAGGGATGCTCGTCGATGTTCATCTTGACGAGCTTCACCTTGCCGGCGGAGCCCGCGACCACCTTCTCCAGCACGGGGGCGAGCTGCTTGCACGGGCCGCACCACGGGGCCCAGAAGTCGACGAGCACGGGCTGCTGCATCGACTCGGCGATGACGTCCTGGCGGAAGCTCGCCGTGGTCACGTCCTTGGTGGGGGTGGGGCCGCCCGGCACCGGCGCATCGTTCAGCATAACGTCCTCGAGGCCTTCGTTTGGATCCGTCGGAGGGTCCGGGTCTGTCCACCCGTTCCGTCCTGCGTCAAGAGATGGGAACTCCGCGCGCTCGGACCAGAGCGGACGTCCACACGCAATCGCCCCCGGGTCATCGGCGGATCCCGCTTCGACACGACCCACCCACCGGAGGAAGCCCGCGCTCCTAGCGGGGGGCGCTGCCGCCGGCCTTGCCCGCATCCGGTGCCTTGGCATCGGTCACGAAGACACCCTGGTAGGTTCCCTTGGCGGCGTTCGCCTCGCAGGTGATCGTCGTCTTGCCCGGCTCCGGGGTGCTGAAGGCGCAGGAGCCGACGGCGACCAAGGGGCCCTGGACCACGCCGTCCTTGGTGGTCTCGCTCGGGATCACGAGGTTGATCGGCTGGAGCGGGTCGGTCTCCTCCGTCCGCTCCTGCTGGGCGCCATTGCCGCTGAAGCTCAGGGACCGGCCCTCGGCAGCGAAGTCGAAGCTCGTGCGGTTGCGCGAGACCGTGTTCATCAGGGTGTTCTTGCAGGTGGCCGAGACGTCCTGGCCGGCGATCACGAGCTTCTCGCAGCGCCCCTCGAGCTTGACGGCCGTCTGGGCGAAGGCGGGCGCGGCCGTGAGCAGCGGGGCAGCGAGAAGGACGAGGCGGGTGGTCGAGAGGCGCATCATGATTCCGATGTAAGGCTGCGGGTCGGTTCGTCGAGGGGCTGCGGGCGCGCAGGGCTCCGGGCTCAGGCGGGAAAGCGGGCGGCGCGGTCGTTCGGGGCGTCGAAGTCGAGGGCCGGCCCAAGGGGCACGATCCGGGTCGGATTGATGGTCGGGTGGCTCTCGTAATAGTGCCGCTTGATATGGGTGAGGTTCACCGTGCCGGCGACCCCCGGCAGGGCGTAGAGGTCGCGCAGATAGTTCGACAGATTGGGATAGTCGGCGATGCGCTGGCGGTTGCACTTGAAATGCCCGACATAGACGGCGTCGAACCGCACCAGGGTGGTGAACAGGCGTAGATCCGCCTCGGTCAGCCGGTCGCCGCAGAGGTAGCGCGCCGTGTCGAGGCGGGCCTCCAGGGCGTCGAGTTCGGCGAACAGCGCGGTGAAGGCCTCCGCGTAGGCGGCCTGCTCGGTGGCGAAGCCCGCCTTGTACACCCCGTTGTTGACGGCGTCGTAGACCCGGGCGTTGACCGCGTCGATCGCGCCCGCGAGGTCGGCCGGGTAGAGGTCCGGCCCGGCGGTCCCGAAGGCGCCGTTCAGCATCCGGATGATCTCGGCCGACTCGTTCGACACGATGGCGGCGCGCTGCTTGTCCCACAGCACCGGCACGGTGACGCGGCCGGTGAAGTCGGGATCGTTCTTCAGGTAGACCTCGTAGAGGCGGGTCGCGCCGTTGACCGTGTCGGGCGTGGCGCCGGGCGAATCGCCGAAGACCCAGCCCTCCGGGCCCATGTGCGGATCGACCACAGAGACCGAGATCGCCGCCTCCAGGCCCTTCAGGGCCCGCACGATCAGGGTGCGGTGGGCCCAGGGGCAGGCCAGCGACACGTAGAGGTGGTAGCGCCCGGCCTCCGCCGGGAACCCGCCCTCCCCGCTGGGACCGGGGGATCCGTCGGCGGTGATCCAGTTCCGGAACTTGGCGTCGGTGCGCTTGAAGCGGCCGCCGGTCTCCTTGGTGTCGTACCAGGTATCCTGCCAGACGCCGTCGACGAGCAGCCCCATGATCGTTCCCTCCCGCGTTTGCGTGTCCGCGGAAAGATGGGCGCTCAGGCCTCGGCGGACAGCCCCTCCGGCACGGGGGCCTCGGCCGGGGGGGCCGCGACGGCGGGCGCGGCGGCCGCGAGGTGCTCGCCCTTCTGGTAGGTCGCGATGTCGAAGGTGTCGTCCGGCAGGCGCGTGACGAAGCGCTCGGCCATCTCGAAGACCAGGAGGTCGGGCCGCACCCGCTCGACGTAGCCCCAGTCGATGCTCGACGACCAGACGAAGTGCACCTCGCGGAAGCTCTCCGCCAGGATGCCGGTGAGCATGATCGGCGCGAAATGCGCGTAGGAATCGCCGAACAGCACCAGGGTGCGCGGATCGACGTCCGGCCGGTCGTTCCGGAAGCAGACATGGGCGCCCACATGGAGATCCGGGGCGCGGCCGGCGGCCTCGTAGGCGGCCACGAGCGGGCTCGCGTAGGTCCGGCGGGCGTCGCGGTCGAGCACCGCATGGCTCGCCGTCTCGATCGGCTTCTCCGGAATCTTCTCGCCCAGATCGCGCACCCGGGTGGTCTCGTAGCGCTCGCGGGCGTCGAGATCGGCCGGGGGCACCGCGCCGCAGGCCCGCATCAGCACGCCGTAGGCCAGCCGGCAGCCCTCGTAGTTCCAGTGCGTGTCGGTGCGGTAGTAGAGCGGCACCGCGCCGTCGCGCGCCGCCCGCATCGGCGCCAGCAGGTCGACGTAGTGGGGATTGTTGATCAGCCGCCGGGCCAGCACGCGGGTGGGCGCCTGGCGCGGATCGAAGCGCAGATCCTGGGTCCGGTCGTCGTAGACCGACAGCTTCTCGGGCACGACGACGTGCACATAGCGGATGCCCAGCGCCTGGGCCCGGGCGGCCCGCGCCGCGACGAGCTTGACCCAGCCGCGCAGGCGCCACCACCGGGACAGGCTGGCGCGATACTGCTCGAGGACACCGTTCGTGCCTCCGATCAGGAAGAGCCAGCCCTCGCGCCCCACATGGACGATTTCCCGGTGTTTGCGCCGCATCGGGGCTCTCTACCCGGCCCGGACCGCCCTGAACAGGCCGGGCGGCGGCGGCCACGCCGCGGACCGTGGCGGCGGCGGCCCTGGACGCAGCCCCCGCCCGCGCCATCTCCCTGCCTCACGCCGGATCGGACCATGACAGACCACACCCCCACGCCCGACCCGCTGATCCTCACCCTGGGGATGGATCCCGACACCTTCGCGCGGTTCGACGGCCTGCGCCGCCGACACTTCCCGCAGGCGCTGAACCACATCCCGGCCCACGCGACCCTGTTCCACCACCTGCCGGGCCCGAGCGAGCCGGGCATCGTCGAGACCCTGTCGGCGATGACCCGGACCCAGGCGCCGCCGGAGGTGGCGGTGACCGGCCTGCGCTTTACCGGGCGCGGCGTCGCCTACGTGCTCGCCTCCGACGCCCTCTCGGCCTTCCGGGCGCGGCTCGCCGACCCGTTCGAGGCTTTGGGCGAGGGCCTGACCGCGCAGGATCGGCAGGGCTGGCGCCCGCACGTCACGGTGCAGAACAAGGTCGATCCCGGCACCGCCCGGACGCTGCACGCCGAGCTGGAGGCGGATTTCACGCCCTTCCGGTTCACGGCGCCGGGCCTTCTGCTCTGGCGCTACCTCGGCGGTCCCTGGGAGCGTCGCGCCAGCTTCGCGTTCGGGTAACGCCGCGTCCGCCCGGATGGAGGACGCCCCGCCGATCCGCTATGCCGGGAGCCCCCAGCCCCCCATCGACCAGTTCGCGAAGACGCCCGCATGAAAGCCCTGCCCTCCGGCTACCGCAACAATCCGCTCGTCACCCGGGCGAACGCCCTGCGCCTGGCCCTGCGCCTGAACGAGGTCGGCCCGGTCCTCGCGCTGCTGGCGGTGAGCCTGCTCGGCTACGGATTCTTCGCCCTGGCCAACGAGGTCGGCGAAGGCTCGACCGCCGCCCTCGACCGCAAGATCCTCCTCGCCCTGCGCAATCCGGCCGATCTCTCCGACCCGATCGGGCCGCGATGGCTCGAGGAGACCATGCGCGACATCACCGGGCTCGGCAGCGTCTTCACCATCGTGTTCGTGACGGCGGCGGCCTGCGCCTATCTGGCGATGACGGGGCGCCGGCGCATCGCCGTCTTCGTGGTCGCGGCGATCGGCGGCGGCGAGATCGCCTCGACAGTGCTCAAGATGTTCTACCAGCGCCCCCGCCCGGACCTCGTGCCCCACGGGATGGAGGTGTTCACCGCGAGCTTCCCCAGCGGCCACGCCATGATGTCGGCCATCGCCTACCTGACCCTGGCGAGCCTGATCGCCCGGGTGGACCGCCAGCGCGGGGTGAAGATCCTGGTGCTCATCGTCGGGGTGTCGATGACGCTGCTGGTGGGGCTCAGCCGCATCTATCTCGGGGTGCACTGGCCGAGCGACGTGGTCGCCGGCTGGTGCGTCGGAGCCGCCTGGGCCGCCCTCTGCTGGTTCGTCGCCCTGGTTCTGCAGCAGCGCGGCGACGTCGAGGCCCCGACCCGTCACGGGGAGTCGGAGCGGACGCCTTAACCCTACCGGACGATGAATCGCTCCGGCGCTTGCGCCCACCGGCACCGGGAGGCCACAACCCTGTTACCCCAATGCCACTTCTGAAGAGGGTCACATGGGTTCGATCACCGGCGAGCGTCGACAGGGCAACCGGCTGCGGAGCCTTCTCGGCGCCGAGATCCGCATCGCCCCGCACGCCTCCGACACGGCCTGCCTGATCCGGGACTGCGGTCCCGATGGCTTGCGCCTCGCGCTCAGCGACGGCGTGCCCCTGCCGGAGATTTTCACCCTCCATATCCGCAAGACCCGGCAGACGCGGCCGGTACGCCTGATCTGGCGGGGCGACGATTGCGTCGGCGTCCAGTTCGTGCCGGACCCGCCCGCCGCGGTGCCCATCCCCATCGGCCTGATGCGCGATCTTCGGGCGGCGCGCTCGGAGATCGCGTCCCTGCGGGCCCGCCTGGCTGCGCGGGGCGACGAGGCCTGAGGGCGGCAGCGGTCCGGTGGCGCAGGCCGTCGGATCGCCGGAACCGCGTTTCTCGCCGTGACGTTCCCGAAGGAGCAGGCCGGCGGTTCTCCATCCGCGGCCCCTGTCCCGCCGGAACCGACAGCGAGCTTCATGACGGATGACATCCCCCTCTCCCGCCGCAACGTCCTGCGCGCGGGCAGTGCGACCCTGACCGGCCTCGCCCTCGGGGCGACGGGCGCGGGGGCGCAATCCGGCCCGCCCGGCCCCTCGGTCCCGGCCGATACCGGCGCGGTGCAGGGCGGCAAGGTTATGTTCCCGAACTGGCGCGGCCCCGGGGACCGGGCGCCCCCGCCGCCCCCCGCCCCGATGCCGCCGGGCCAGCGCGTGGGCTTCGCCATCGTGGGCCTCGGACGCCTCAGCCTGGAAGAGATCCTGCCGGCCTTCGGCGAGACGAAGCGGGCCCGCGTGGTCGCTCTGATGTCGGGCACCCCCGCCAAGGCGAAGCTCGTGGCCGAGCAGTACGGGATCGCGCCGGAGGCGGTCTACGGCTACGACGAGTGGGACCGCCTCGCGCAAAACCCCGCGGTCCAGGCCGTGTACGTGGTGACGCCGAACGCCGTCCATCGCGGGGACGTGCTGGCCGCGGCCAAGGCAGGCAAGCACGTGCTCTGCGAGAAGCCGATGGCGAATTCCTCCGCCGAGGCCCGGGACATGATCGCGGCCTGCGCGGCGGCCAAGGTCAAGCTGATGATCGCCTATCGCTGCCAGTACGAGCCCTACAACCGCGAGGTGGCGCGTCTCGCCCGCTCCGGTGAGGTCGGCCGGACGCGCCTGATCCAGGCCTTCAACGGCCAAACCACCGGCCTGCCCCAGCAATGGCGCCTGAAGAAGGCCCTGGCCGGCGGCGGTGCCCTGCCGGATATCGGGCTCTACTGCCTGAACGGCGTGCGCGCCCTCACCGGCGAGGAGCCCGTCTCGGTGGAGGCACAGATCCATTCGCCGGAAGGCGATCCGAAATTCGCCGAGGTCGAGGAGTCGGTCTCCTTCACCCTGCGCTTCCCCTCGCAGGTCATCGCGCAGTGCTTGACGAGCTATGGGGTTCACGAGTCGCGCCGGCTCCAGGTCCATACCGACCGGGCCGCCATCGACCTGCAGAACGCCTTCGCGTATCGCGGCCAGCGCCTGGTGATCGCGCGACCGGACGGGCAGGCGGAATCGCAGGACACCCGCATCCTCGCGCAGAAGAACCAGTTCGCCCTGGAGATCGACCACATGGCGCGCTGCATCCAGGAGGATCGGCGCCCGCGCACCCCCGGCGAGGAGGGCCTGCAGGACCAGGTGCTGATGGAGGCGATCTATGAGGCGGCCCGCACGGGCCGGCCCGTCACGGTCGGCCCGCCGCCGGGCGCACCGAGCGGCCTCGACGTCACCCGCGGCCCCGAACTCGACGCGGCGGGCTGATCCCGGGCGTCCGCCGCGTCGCGATCGGGTCTCGGCCGGCTACTCCGCCGCCGGCGTGTGGAGCGAGAGGAGGCGGGCCGTGCGAGCGTGGTCCACCGCCCGCCCGCTCTCGATGTCACCCGCGCCGAGATTGCGGCGCTCGTCATTGATCGCCGCATGGACCGCGTCGATGGCCAGGATGAGGGCGCTCACGGTGCGGTTGTCGATGTTGCGCTCGCGGGCATGCTGGACGACGTCGGCCACGAGGTCGTCGGTCTCGCGCACGAGGCCGTCGAGGTCGGCCTTGCCGGTGGCGGCGCGCACCTCGCGCAGAATGTCGAGGAGCCGGTCGAGGACGATGTCGATGCGCTCGCGCCGCTTTCGGGCGAGGCGCTGGGCGACCCAGGCGACACCTGAGCCGACAGTGCCACCGAAGAACGCCAGCAGGTAGATGTAGTCCTCGTAGCGCTCGAACATCGTCTGCTGTTCGCGCTCGAAGTAGTCCACCGCGCCGGGATGATTCGGCAGGCGAGCGCTCGTGGCCGCGACAGTGGAATCGAAGTCCGGCGCCTTCATCAGGTTGGCGATCGGCGCCAGGGGCGCCAGCTTCGAGCGCCACTCGAACAGGTGCTGGGTCACCGAGGCGACCGTGAAGCGGCTAACGCCGCCGCGGGCCATCAGCCGGTAGGAGGCGCCCACCGTCTTCACGTCCTCGTCCGGGCGCTTCGGGCGACCGCCGAAGGTGCCCGCCGGGATCGTCACGGATTGCAACTCGGGCATCCGCTGGATGATCGCCCCGCCATCCGGCACGGAGACGAAATTGATCTTCTTCTCGGCCGAGGCCGCCTCGACGGCACGCACCGTCGAGATCGCCGCCTTCGAAGCCGGAGCGGCGATGACCGCCACCGCGTCGACGCGGCCCTCCGCGATGGCGCTGGTGACCTCCTGGGGGGTGAGCGGCACGAGGGCGATCCGGGCCGGGCCGAGCCCGGTTTCGGGGACCGGCTCGGCCGCCGGCTGGGCGGAGAAGTCGTAGAAGGCGAGGAGGTTCGTCAGGAACGGCATGTCGGCGGCGTGCCGCTCGACCACGCCGAGGCGCTTGCGCGCGAGGTCGGGGAAGTTCTCGATGCCCGCCGCTTCCGGCGCGGCGATCAGCAGGGCCTCGTCGTGCAGGATCGCCAGGGTGAGCCCGTTCTCGGGTAGGAGGACGTCGGGCCGGACCACGGCGAGGTCGGCCTTGTTGCGCTGGAGCGCCTCCGCGCTGTCACGCACGTCATCGTAGAAGTTCAGCTTGAGGCGGACATCCTCGCGACCGCGGGCCAGAGCCTGGGCGTAGGTCTGAAGCAGGGTCGCCTCGGCGCCGTCGCGGGGACCGACCGCCACGGTCAGGGTGGTGGGACGCGACAGGTAGACCAGCATCCCCGCCACGACGGCGAAGCCGAGCGCCAGAAGGACGAGAAGCCACTCGCGTCTCACGAGAAATGCCGGCATGGCAGGAACGAGCCTTTGTCCAGCGGGATCACCATATCTGCGAGACCGACCCCCGAACCCCGTCCGGATCGTGAAGAACCGATGACACCGCGAAACGTTGCGTCCCGCCGCCCCACCGGAGCCGCACCGGATGACCGGGCCGAGGTCAAACCGCCCCCGCCCGTCACCCCCGCCTATCTCGAGCGGGCGGCCCTGCATTACCTCGAACGCTACAGCGCCTCCGTGGCGATGCTGCGGCAGACCCTGAAGCGCCGGGTCGACAAGCGCTGCCGCCTGCGCGGGGAGGAGGCGAGCGCCTTCGCCGAGGCGATCGAGGCCACGGTCGCCCGCGCGGTCGGCGCCGGCCTCGTCGACGACGCCCGCTTCACCGCCGGGCGCCTCGCGGCCCTGCGCCGGCGCGGTGCCTCCGCCCGGGCCCTGTCGGCCAAGCTCGCCGCCAAGGGCGTGTCGCGCGAGCAGGTGGCGAGCGCGATGGAGGCCGAGCGCGAGACGGCGGAGGCGGGCGTCGACCTCGAGGCGGAAGCGGCCCGGGCCTATGCCAAGCGGCGGCGCCTCGGACCCTGGCGCCGGCCTGGGACGCGCGAGGCCCATCGCGACCGGGATCTCGCCGCCATGGCCCGCGCCGGCTTCCCGTACGGCCTCAGCCGACGGGTGATCGAGGCTGATCCCGACGCCGAGCCCCTCGACCA
The DNA here is from genome assembly GCF_001423285.1 of Methylobacterium sp. Leaf111. NCBI lineage: Bacteria > Pseudomonadati > Pseudomonadota > Alphaproteobacteria > Hyphomicrobiales > Methylobacteriaceae > Methylobacterium > Methylobacterium sp. Leaf111. The sequence goes on from NZ_LMNE01000001.1 coordinate 931,356, forward strand.
CGAGGCTTAGCTTCGGGACCGGGTTCCGGGCTTTGGTTCCCCGATATAAGGCTGCGACATCGCGGCGGCGGAGAAAGCCCGAATCCGCACGCGAAAACTTGAACGAAGCGCGAACGAGGCGCATTTCTCGTCGATGGACGAAACGCTCGCGAAGAAGCTGCGCATCCTCGCCGATGCCGCCAAGTACGACGCCTCGTGCTCGTCGTCCGGGGCGCCCAAGCGCACGGCCGGCAAGGGCGAGCTCGGCTCGACCACCGGCGCCGGCATCTGCCACGCCTATACGCCGGACGGGCGCTGCATCTCGCTCCTGAAGATTCTGCTGACGAATTACTGCCTGTTCGACTGCGCCTACTGCGTGAACCGGCGCTCCTCCAACGTGCAGCGAGCGAAGTTCTCCGTCGAGGAGGTCGTGACCCTCACGGTGGAGTTCTACAAGCGCAACTACATCGAGGGCCTGTTCCTCTCGTCGGGCATCATCAAGTCGCCCGATCACACCATGGAGTTGCTGACGCGGGTGGCGAAATCGCTGCGGCGCGACCACGGCTTTCGCGGCTACATCCACCTGAAGTCGATCCCGGAGGCGAGCCCCTGGCTGATCGAGGAGGCGGGCCTCTACGCCGACCGCCTGTCGATCAACGTCGAGTTGCCCACCGAGGCGAGCCTGGAGCGCCTGGCCCCCGAGAAGGACGGCGCCGTCATCCAGAACGCCATCGCGCAGATCGGCGAGCGCATCGCCGAGGCGAAATCCGAGAAGCGCCGGTTCTCGCCGGCCGGGCAGTCGACGCAGGTCATCGTCGGGGCCGACGCCACCACGGACGAGGCGCTGATCCGCAAGAGCGCCCTGCTCTACGGCTCCTACAACCTCAAGCGGGTCTACTACTCGGCCTTCAGCCCGATCCCGGACGGGTCCACCATCCTGCCGCTGACCGCGCCGCCGCTCCAGCGCGAGCACCGCCTGTACCAGGGCGACTGGCTGCTGCGGTACTACGCCTTCACCCCCGACGACGTGGCCGATGCCACCGAGGACGGGATGCTCTCCCTCGACATCGACCCGAAGCTGGCCTGGGCCCTGAAGCACCGGGCGCGCTTTCCCGTCGACGTGAACGCCGCCGACCGCGAGATGCTGCTGCGGGTGCCGGGCCTCGGCGCCCGGGCGGTGGACAAGATCATCCGGGCCCGCCGGCACACCCGCCTGCGCCTCGACGACGTCGCCCGCCTGACCTCGGCCCTGAAGCGGGCGCGGCCCTTCCTCATCGCCGCCGACTACCATCCGGCGGGCGGCCTCACCGACCGGCTCGACCTGCGGGCACGGCTCGCCGACCCGCCCAAGCAATTGTCGCTGTTCTAGGATGGCGGGCGCACACCGATCGGCTCCTCCCTCCCCCGCGGAGGGGACAGGGTTCGGGCGCGGCGCGCTCGAAGCCGTCGACCTCTCCCCGGGCGCCGACCTCGAGGGCTTCCGGGCCGCGGCCCGTCGCCTCGCCGGCCGGGGCATCCCGCCGGAGCGGGTGCTGTGGTCCATCGGCGAAGCGTCCGGGCTGTTCGGGGCGCCGCCCCCCGCGCCCTCGGAGGAAGCTCCCTTGAGCCTGCCGCGCGGGGTGGGCGAGATGGTCGCCCGGGTGGTGCTGCACCGCGACCCTGAGCGCTACGCCCTGCTCTACGATCTGATCTGGCGCATCCAGCGCGGCGAGCGGCGTTTGCTGGAAATCTCGAGCGACCCGCTGGTCCATCGCCTGGAGCGGATGCGCAAGGCCATCGCCCGCGACCTGCACAAGATGCACGCCTTCCTGCGCTTCCGCCGCGTGGAGGGCGATGGGCCGGAGCGCTTCGTCGCCTGGTTCGAGCCGGACCACCACATCCTGGGGGCCGCGGCCCCGTTCTTCGTCGATCGCTTCCGCGGACTGGACTGGACCATCCTGACGCCGGAGGCCTCCGCCCGCTGGGACGGCGAGGTCCTCGCGTTCGGACCGCCAGGGCGACGCGAGGACGCACCGGCACAAGACGGATTCGAGGCCGGCTGGCGCGATTACTACGAGAGCACGTTTAACCCCGCCCGGACGAACCTCGCCGCGATGCGGGCGGAGATGCCGAAGAAGTACTGGCGCAACATGCCCGAGACCGCCGCCATTCCGGGCCTCGTCCGGCAGGCGGCGGCGCGGACCGGCGCCATGATCGAGAGGACGCCGCAGATGCCGGTCAAGCGCAATCCCGCCCGGGCCGTCGCGGCCATGGCGGACCAGGCCCCGGATTCGCTGGAGGCGCTCAACGCCCTCATCCGGCGCTCGGAGCCGCTGGTCCCCGGCGCGACCCAGGCCGTCCTCGGCGAAGGACCGCTGGGCGCGTCCATCGCCTTCGTGGGTGAGCAGCCGGGCGACCAGGAGGACCGCCAGGGGCGCCCCTTCGTCGGCCCAGCCGGGCAACTGCTCTCACGGGCGATGGCCGAGGCCGGGATCGCGCGAGGCGAAGCCTACCTCACCAATGCGGTCAAGCACTTCAAATTCGAGGAGCGGGGCAAGCGCCGCATCCACCAGAAGCCCACCGCCGGCGAGGTCAGCCACTATCGCTGGTGGCTCGACCGGGAGCTCGATTTCGTCGCGCCGAAGCTCGTGGTGGCGCTCGGCGCCACCGCCGTGCTGGCGCTGACGGGCAAACAGATCCCGATCACCCGGGCGCGCGGCCCGGCGGATTTCGAAAAACCCTATGCGGGGTTCATCACCGTGCACCCGTCCTACCTGCTGCGCCTGCCGGACGAGGCGAAGGCGGAGGCCTACGCGGCCTTCGTGGCCGATCTCCGCCGCGTCCACGACCTCGGGCGCTCCCTGGCCGCCTGACGCCTCACGCCCCCTCCTCCTTGTGGGGGCGCAGCTCCGGCGTGACCTGGTCGATCGCGGTCGCGATGGGGGCGGAGCGGCTCTCGACCCGGGTGCTGTCGACGAAGATGCGGGCCTCGCCCTCCTTCAGGCCGAGGCTGCGCAGGGCGTAGAGGGTCATGCCGAAGGCCAGTTCGCGCTCGGCCATCAGCACGAGTCCGACGCCCTGCTCCTCGAAGTGGCGGCGCTCGCCGTCGTTGTGGGTGCGCACCAGGGTGTCGATGCCCGGATGGATCTCCCGGGCGAGTTCGACGATGCGCCGCGTCGTGTGGGCCTCCGGTGTCGCGACCACGATCAGGCGGGCCTGGGCGATGTCGGCGGCCTGCAGGATGCCCGGCGCCGTGGCGTCGCCGAACACCGCCTCGATGCCCTCCTGGCGCAACTCCAGGACCCGGCGGCGGTCGCGGTCGAGGACGATGTAGGGCAGGTCCCAGGCCTTGAGCGCCTGGCCGATGGTACTGCCGACCCGACCATAGCCGATGAGGATCGCGTGGCCCCGATGCGGCGGGCTCTCGCTGGTGACCGCCAGGGCCGCGGCGCCCTGGCGCTCGAAGCGGGCGGCGAGGGCCGGACGCTCGGCGACCTTGCGGCCGACCCAGTCGGTGAGCGCAAAGAACAGCGGGTTGAGGGTGATCGACAGGATGGCGCCGCCGAGGATGAGGTCGCGCCCCTCCTCCGGCAGGAGCTTCAGGGATAGGCCGAGACTGACGAGGATGAACGAGAACTCGCCGATCTGGGCGAGGCTCGCCGCGATGGTCAGCGCGGTGCCCAGCGGATGCCGGAAGGCCAGCACGATCGCCACCGCCGCCAGGGACTTGCCGATGAGGATGACGCCGAGCACCGCCAGCACCGAGAGCGGCTCGCGGATCAGGATGCCGGGGTCGAACAGCATGCCGACCGAGACGAAGAACAGCACCGCGAAGGCGTCCTGCAGCGGCAGGGAATCGGCCGCCGCCTGATGGCTGAGGTCGGATTCGGCGAGCACCATGCCGGCGAAGAAGGCGCCGAGCGCGAACGAGACGCCGAAGAGCTCCGCCGAACCGAAGGCGATGCCGAGCGCCAGGGCCAGCACCGCCAGGGTGAAGAGCTCGCGCGAGCCCGTGCGTGCCGCCTGGTCGAGGAGCCAGGGCACGAAGCGGCGCCCGCCCACCAGCATCACGGCGGCGAAGATCCCGACCTTGGCCAGCGTCAGCCCCAGGGTCAGCCAGATGTTGCCGTCCCCGGCATGGTGCGCGACGCCCGCCCCGTCGCCCCCGAGGGAGGGGGCCAGCGCCGGCAGCAGCACGAGGGCCAGCACCATGGCCAGATCCTCGACGATGAGCCAGCCCACCGCGATGCGGCCCTTGTCGCTGTCGAGGAGCCGACGCTCCTCGAGCGCCCGCAGCAGCACCACCGTGCTCGCCACCGACAGGGCAAGGCCGAAGACGAGCCCCGCCCCGAGGCCCCAGCCCCAGGCCAGCGCCAGCGCGCCGCCCATGGCGGTGGCCGCCAGGATCTGCACGATGGCGCCCGGCAGCGCGATGGTGCGCACCGCCATCAGGTCCTTGATCGAGAAATGCAGGCCGACGCCGAACATCAGCAGGATCACGCCGATCTCGGCGAGCTGGCCGGCGAGCTGGCTGTTGCCCACGAAGCCCGGCGTGTAGGGGCCGACGAGGACGCCCGCGAGGAGGTAGCCCACGAGGGGCGGCAGGCGCAGGCGCTGCGCCAGCATTCCGCACACGAAGGCCAGCACGAGGCCGAGGGCGATGATGGCGATCAGCTCTGTCGCGTGCGGCACGGGTCGGGAGTCTCCGGGTCGAGGTTTTGGGGTCGAGGTCTGAGGCTCCCTCGGCCGTGCCGCGTGGCGCCCGGGAGGGCAAGCCGCGATCGGCCCTCACGTCCAGGCTGGCCCCGAAATTCCGCACCGCGGGTCGCTTCGCGTGCCCCGACGCACAACGTCGGCCCTCGGACGGGGGTTTCGCGGAATAAATCCGGCTGGGCCGCCGCGTCGCCCGCGCTCGCTTTTCCGTGAACCGGAAGGAAACTCTTGGCCGTCACCTCCCGTTGTCGAACCAACGTTTGTTGCGTCGAGCAACGCCAGCATCACCTTGCGATTACGATTCCTTCGGCGGAACGGACGATCGATGACCTCACCGAACGAGCATTCGACTGCACCCAATGCAGTCGAGACCCGAAACTCGACCCTCTGGACCGTGGCCCTCGCCACCGCACTTCTCGGCTTCGTCGCGCTCCCGCGTCGGGCCGGAGGGACGGCACCGGCCCGGGCGATGCCGAAGGATCCGACCCGCCAGCCCTCCCCGTCCCATGCCGGCACCGAGGCCCGCCGGGTGGCCAGCGCCGAGCCCGAGCGCGGCCGCGGCGCGCGCACGCCGTCCGACATCCCGGCGAAGGGCTGGAAGGATATCGGGATGCGGGCGTTCCACGACGTCTCGGAGAACAACATCGTTTCGGTCGCAGCCGGCGTGACCTTCTACGTGCTCCTGGCGATCTTCCCCGCCATCGCCGCCCTGGTCTCGTGCTACGGGCTCGTGGCGGACGTGGCCACCATCAACGAGCACCTGCAGAGCCTGCAGGGTGTCATCCCCTCCGGGGCCCTCGACATCGTCGGCGAGCAGGTCAAACGCATCGCCGCCAAGGGCGACACCACCCTCGGCTTGACCTTCTTCACCGGCATCGTGCTGTCGCTGTGGAGCGCCAACGGCGGCATGAAGGCGGTCTTCTCCGCCCTGAACATCGTCTACGAGGAACGCGAGACGCGCAGCTTCGTCTGGCTCAACCTGCGCTCGCTGGCCTTCACGGGCGGCGCGCTGCTGTTCATCATCCTGGCGCTGGTCGGGATCGTGGTGGTGCCGGCGGCGATCAACATCATCGGGCTGAGTTCGGAGGCCTGGTACATCGCCCTGCTGCGCTGGCCGGTGCTCCTCGCCGCGGTGCTCGGCGGCCTCGCCCTTCTCTACCGCTACGGCCCGAGCCGCGACGCCCCGCGCTGGCGCTGGGTGACCTGGGGCAGCGCCCTGGCCGCCGTGGCCTGGCTCATCACCTCGCTGGGCTTCTCCTGGTATGTGGCCAATTTCGGCAAGTACAACGAGACCTACGGCTCGCTGGGTGCCGTGATCGGCTTCATGACCTGGATCTGGATCTCCACCACGATCGTGCTCATCGGCGCCGAGATCAACGCCGAGATGGAGCACCAGACCAGGGCCGATACCACCCGCGGCCCCGAGCAGCCGCTCGGCACCCGCGACGCCCGGATGGCCGATACGGTGGGGGCGGCGACGTGAGGGGGAGCCCTTCAGCTCAGGTCTGATTTCGAGTACGGTCGCGGTATGGATCGCAGCACCGCCCTCGAGATTCTTCGCGCGTACGAGGCCGAGTTGCGCGAACGGGGCGTTCTGCATGCCGCCCTATTCGGTTCCGTCGCGCGTGGCGAGGCGCATGCGGCAAGCGACCTCGATGTCATGATCGACATCGACGAGACCACCATCCGGGATGTCTACGGGTACGTCGGCGTCGTCGGGTTCATCGCCGATCTGTTCCCTGTCGAAGTGGATGTCGCAACCCGCTCGATGCTGAAGCCTCACGTACGCCCCGGAGCCGAGCGCGACGCGATCCATGCTTTCTGAGCGGGGCCGCCGCGCCCTGCTCGGCATCATCGAAAATGTTAAAGCGGCTCAGGATTTCACTGTGGACCTGAGCTTCGAAGATTTCGCCAGCAACCGGCTTCTACTCTACGGCGTGACGCGCTGCCTGGAGATCATCTCGGAGGCGAGTCGGCGCGTCGACGAGGAAACCCGACTCCGGAACGTCCATATCCCATGGCGGCAGATCGCGGACTCGGGGAACGTCTATCGGCATCGATATGAGCGTGTCTCGGCAAAGCTTCTGTGCGGGACCGTCCATGAGGCATTGCCTGACCTACTCACGGTATGCCGGAACGAATTACGGGCCGACCAATGATCTTCGCGGCGACGTCGCCATTTCCCCCCTCCTTTCGTTGATCGATCGATGACCGCTGCCTCCTCCGAAAAGCCCGTCGGCCCCGGCGATCAGCTCATCCTGGTCGACGGCTCTTCGTTCATTTTTCGCGCTTATTTTCAATCGATCAACCAAGACCAGAAGTACAACACCCGGCCGTCGGACGGCCTGCCCACCGGGGCGGTGCGGCTGTTCTGCACCAAGATCGCCCAGTTCGTGCAGGAGGGCGCGGCCGGGGTGATGCCGACGCATCTGGCCATCGTGTTCGACAAGTCGGAGGGCTCGTTCCGCAAGGAGCTGTTTCCCGACTACAAGGGCCACCGGCCGGACGCGCCGGACGACCTCAAGCGGCAGATGCCGCTGATGCGCGACGCCGTGCGGGCCTTCGGCCTGCAGCCGATCGAGCTCATCCGCTACGAGGCCGACGACCTCATCGCCACCTATTCGCGCCAGGCCGAGGCGCGGGGCGCCGGCGTCATCATCGTGTCCTCTGACAAGGACCTGATGCAGCTCGTCGGCCCCCTGGTGCGGTTCTACGACTTCGAGTCCGGCGCCAAGGGCAAGCCCGGCTACCGGCCCGAGCGCAACCTCGACCGCGAGGCGATCATCGCCAAGTGGGAGGGCCTCACCCCCGAGCAGATCGGCGACGCCCTGGCGCTGATCGGCGACACCTCGGACAACGTGCCGGGCGTGCCCGGCATCGGCCTGAAGACGGCGGCCGCGCTCATCAAGGAATACGGCAGCCTCGACGCGCTGCTCGATCGCGCCGCCGAGATCAAGCAGCCCAAGCGCCGCGAGACCCTGCTCGCCAGCATCGAACAGGCCCGGCTCTCGCGAAAGCTGGTGGCGCTGGAGGAGAATGTGCCCCTCCCGGTGCCGCTGGACGACCTGCGCCTGCCCAAGCCCGATCCGCAGAAACTCGTCGGCTTCCTCAAGGCGATGGAGTTCAACACCCTGACCCGGCGCATCGCCCAGATGCTCCACGTGGACCCGGAGGCGGTGCAGCCCGACCCGGCGCTGCTGCCGAACCGCGAGCCCGCGCCCGACGCCCCGTTCTTCCCCGATGCCCACGGTGATCCCGTGCCGGTCGATCCCGAGACCGCGTCCGGCGCGCCGAGCGGCGAGGTCGATCCCTTCGCCGATCTCGGCCTGCCCGACGTCGCGCCCAAGCCCCGCGGCCCCTCCGAGCCGACCCCCGCCGGCCTCGTGGCGGCGCGGGCGGCGGAGGCGGTGAAGCCCTTCGACACGGCCGCCTACGAGACGATTCAGTCCGTCGAGCAACTCGACGCCTGGATCGCCGAGGCCGAGGAGGCCGGCGTCATCGCCGTCGACACCGAGACGGATTCGCTGGACGCCAACCACGCCAACCTCGTGGGCGTCTCCCTCTGCGTCGCCCCGGGACGGGCGGCCTACATCCCGCTCCGGCACCAAGAGCCCGTCAAGGGCGCGGACGGAGACCTGTTCGGCGACGCCAAGGCGGCCTCGGAGGCGTTCCAGCCGGCGGCGGGCCAGATCGACGCGAAGGTGGTGCTCGAGCGCCTGAAGCCGCTTCTTGAAAATCCCGGCGTGCTGAAGGTCGGCCAGAACCTGAAATACGATCTCGCCGTCCTGTTCCGCTACGACATCCGCGTGACGCCCTTCGACGACACCATGCTGATCTCCTACGTGCTCGATGCCGGCAAGGGCGGACACGGCATGGACGAGCTCGCCCGCCGCCACCTCGGACACCAGCCCATCACCTTCTCGGACGTGGCCGGCACCGGCCGGGCCAAGATCACCTTCGACCGGGTGGCGCTGGACAAGGCCACCGCCTACGCGGCCGAGGATGCCGACGTCACCCTGCGCCTCTGGCGGATGATGAAGCCGCGGCTCGTGGCCGAGAAGCGCGTCGCCGTCTACGAGACCCTGGAGCGCCCACTGGTGCCGGTGATCGCTCGGATGGAGGGGCAGGGCATCCGCGTCGACCGCAACATGCTGAGCCGCCTGTCCGGCGACTTCTCCCAGATCCTGGTGCGCCTGGAGGAGGAGATCCAGGAGGATGCGGGCGAGAGATTCCAGGTCTCTTCGCCCAAGCAGATCGGCGACATCCTGTTCGGCAAGATGGGCTTGCCCGGCGCCAAGAAGACGCCCTCGGGCCAGTGGGCGACGCCCGCGACCCTGCTCGAGGAGCTGGCCCAGGCCGGGCACCCGCTGCCGAAGAAGATCCTCGAATGGCGCCAGCTCGCCAAGCTGAAATCCACCTACACGGACTCGCTGCAGCAGCATGCGGACCGCGAGACCGACCGGGTCCACACCTCGTTCTCGTTGGCCGCCACCACCACCGGCCGGCTCTCCTCCTCCGAGCCGAACCTGCAGAACATCCCGATCCGCACGGAAGAAGGGCGCCGCATCCGCCGCGCCTTCGTGGCGGCGGAGGGCAACCGCCTGATCTCAGCCGATTACAGCCAGATCGAACTGCGCCTCCTCGCCCACATCGCCGACATCCCGCAGCTGCGCCAGGCCTTCGCGGACGGCATCGACATCCACGCGGCCACCGCCAGCGCGATGTTCGGCGTGCCGCTCGCCGAGATGACGCCGGACCTGCGCCGGCGTGCCAAGACCATCAATTTCGGCATCATCTACGGCATCTCGGCCTTCGGCCTCGCCGACCGCCTCGGCATCGGCCGCGAGGAGGCCGGGGCCTTCATCAAGCAGTATTTCGAACGCTTCCCCGGCATCCGCGCCTATATCGACGACACCAAGCGCCGCTGCCGCGACCTCGGCTACGTCACCACCCTGTTCGGCCGGGTCTGCCACTACCCGCAGATCCGCTCGAACAACCCCAACGAGCGCGCCTCCGTCGAGCGTCAGGCCATCAACGCCCCGATCCAGGGCTCGGCCGCCGACATCATCCGCCGGGCGATGATCCGCATGGAGGAAGCGCTCCGGGCCGAGCGCCTCAACGTGCGCATGCTCCTGCAGGTGCACGACGAACTCGTGTTCGAGGCGCCCGAGGACGAGGTCGAGAAGGCCCTGCCGGTGATCACCCGCATCATGGTCGACGCCCCCGCCCCCGCCCTGACCCTGCGGGTGCCCCTGGTGGTCGAGGCCCGGGCCGCGCTGAACTGGGAGGAAGCGCACTGAGAGGTGCCTCGCGCCGCCTCCGCCTCGGGTCCGGCCGAGGCCGGCGGCGAGATCGGCGACACGGACCAGGAGCCGGTTCGGCGGCGATCCGTACGACGGGCCAGGCCCCCCGGTTGATCCGCAGCTGCCGCGCGACGGTCGGTCCGTCGAACCGGTAGTGGACCATGGCGTCCGAGTCGCCGGTCTCGATCGTAGAGGGCGGCGCGCTGCGGTGCCCCGCGCCGGCGGACGCGACATCCGGCGGGCGCACCGGCATCCCCCCTCGGGGAACGGCGCCGCTTTAAAGTCGGGCCGACGGAATGACACCCCTCCGAACGCAATGCTCCAATGCGACGCAGGGTGGAACGCCCGCTTGGGCCGCGTGTTGCCGCACCGCAAACGATCAACAAGAACGGCGCCGTGCGGGCGCCCCGGAAAGAGACCCTGCCATGACCAAGTCCCTCCTCGCCGCCCTCGGCCTGTCGGTCGCCGCCCTCGCCACTCCGGCGCTCGCCCAGGAGCCCCTGTCGTTCCGCGTCGCGCCGCAATTCGGCGACAACCAGCCAACCGTGACCGACACCTCCGACTTCCGCGCCGCGGCGCTGCGCTCGGATGCCGTCAGCATCGAGTCGAGCCGCATCGCTCTGGAGCGCTCGCGCAACCCGCGCGTCCGTCAGTACGCCCACAACGTTCTGGTCGAGCGTAAGGCCACCACCCAGGCGCTGCTGCCCGAGGGCACCTCGCTGACCGCCGGCGGCACCGTCGTGTCCGACACCCAGCCCTTCGAGACCCGCCTCGACAACCCGATCGGCGTCGTCCTCGCCCCGGTGACGATCTCGGCCACCATCGCCCAACGCGTCGTGGGCGGCGTCCTCGGCGGCGTCGGCCTCGTCGACAACAGCCCCTCGGAGCCGGGCCGCCGCGTCGCCATCGGCGCCGAGGGCCAGGGCCGCATCGACCGTCTGAAGTCCGCCCGCGCGGGCCGCGACTTCGACCGCACCTACGTCGACCAGCAGGCCAACTCGGACGCCCGCACCCTCGGCCTCTACGCCTCCTACGCCCGCAACGGCGACAACGCGCAGGGTCGTGAGTTCGCCAACCAGGCGCTGCCGTACATCGCCGGCGAGCACGCCCACTCCGCCAACCTCGCCGACCGGATCAACTGACCGGCACGCCACGTCGGAATGAGAGAGGGCCGCCCCGTGGGGCGGCCCTTTTTCGTGGTCCGCAACCGTTGCCCGCATCAGGCGGCGGGGAGAAGGGCCTCCACGGCGGCGCCGAGATCGTCGAAATGGGCGATAACTCGGTCCGGGCCGAGCTCCGTCACGGGCAGGTCGGTGTAGCCGAAGGGCACCGCCACCACCGGGATCCCGGCAGCCTTGGCGGCATCGATGTCGGCGCGGGAATCCCCCACCATCACGGCCCGGGCCGGATCGCCGCCGGCACGCTCGACGGTCAGGGTGATGTGGCGCGGATCCGGCTTGAAGTACGGGAAGGTCTCGCGGCCGCAGATGGTCGCGAAGCGGTCGGCCACCCCGAGGAGTTCGAGGAGGCGCACGGCCTGGCCCTCGTACTTGTTGGTGCAGACGGCGAGGAGGAAGCCGCGGGCCCGCAGGGCGTCCAGAGCATCGACCACGCCGGGGAACAGGTGCGACTGCTCGCAGAGATGGTCGCCGTAATGGGCGATGAAGTCCGAGAACAGCGCCTCCAGCCGCTCGGTCGACAGCGGCTCGCCGGCCGTGGTGAAGCCACGCTGGATCAGGGCCTTGGCACCTGCCCCGATCATGTCCCGGGCCTGTTCGAGGGGCAGGGCCTGGAGCCCCTCGCGGCGCAGGATCACGTTCAGGGTGCCGATCAGGTCGCCGGCGGTCTCGGCCAGGGTTCCGTCGAGGTCGAAGACGGCGATGGGCGGCAGGGCGGTCATGAACACTCGCAGGGGGTCAGGGGGCGGACGGGAGGGCACGGAGCCGCCGCTCTAGCTTATCCGGGACGTACGGGCGAGGCCGGCCGGCGCGCGGCAGCTCGGCCTTTGCCGGTGGACAGGTGAGCAGGGTGCCGGGGCCTGATCCTGCCCGCACTTGCCTCGGCGTCTCGGCGTCCTGTACGGTTCGCACATCGACGGCCGGGGGGCCGCTGTCCTTCCTGCGATGACGGTCTTGATCTCGGCGCCGCAGGCCCGGTGCAGGGGCGTCACGTGAGCCGAACGGACGGAAGCGGGCGATTTCGGAGGGGGCTATGACGGAAACGGTCCCGGGTTGGTCGGACGAGCGGGTCGATCTCCTGCGCCGGCTGTGGGAGGATGGCCTGAGCGCCAGCCAGATCGCGACGCAGCTCGGCGGCGTGACCCGCAACGCAGTGATCGGCAAGGTCCACCGGCTCGGCCTGTCGGGCCGCGTCAAGGCGGCCGAGACGCCCGGCGTATCGCCCCGCAAGGTCGTGCGCGAGCCGGAGCTGGAGGTCGTGCCGCCCGCGATCGTGGCCCCGGACCTCGACGATGCTCCCGTTGCCTTCGCGGCTCCCGCAGCCGCACCGGCCGTGGTGCCGCCCGTGGCCCTGACGATCTCCCGTCGCGTGACGATCATGGACCTGCGGGAATCGATGTGCCGGTGGCCCATCGGCGATCCGACCTCGCCCGACTTCCACTACTGCGGCGACCGCTCGATCACCGGCCTGCCCTACTGCACCGCCCACGCACAGATCGCCTACCAGCCGGCCGCCGAGCGCAAGCGAGACCGGCGCGTCGGCGGCTTTCGCTGATCCGTCGCGCGCGAACGCGGCACGGTTTCGGGACTTCGCGCGTTGATCTTCGTCGCCGGTCCCCGACCGGCGAGAGAAGGTGACGAGCCGTGACGGAGCCGACGACTGCCATCGATGCCGACGAGGCCGCCTTCCTCGACCTGCATGCGCAGCGCGAGGATCTGGAACGCCAATTGTCGTTGGTGCAGTTGCGCCGCCAGTTCGGCCCGGGCCAAGTGGCCGTGGACCAGGCCGCCGACGACGAGAAGGTGTTGCTCCTCAGCCTCGACCGCGTCCTCACCCAGATCCGCGCCGCCGAGTACAAGCGGCAGCCAAATGCGCGGCGCTGGTAGTAGACCCCTAGTCGAGCCGCCGCAGGTCCCGCTCCTTGTGCCGCAGGCGCAGGAGGAGATCGATCTGGCTGTCCGGGATCGGCAGGGTGTCGCAGGTTTCTTCGTAGATCGATCGTAGCGCGGTTCCAAGACGGTACCGCGTGTCGTCGGGCAGGTTGGGCTGACACGCATGCGTCGTGTCCTCCCGCATCTCGCCGTCGCAAACTCTCTGGTCCAACGTCTCAGTCCCTCGTTCGAGCGATCCAACGCCGGCGCCGAAATGGAGCACACTCGCCGTTCAACGAGTGTCGCCCAACATGGTTAAGGAACCGTTAAAGGCCGCGCCGCGCCGCTACGGTGAGACGTCGGCCGCCTGAAGCAGGCGCGCAGCCGCGGCCCGGGCCTCGTCGGTCACCGTCGCGCCGGCCAGCATCCGGGCGATCTCCTCGCGACGCGCGGGAGCTTCGAGGGAGGCGACCCGGGTGGCGACCCGGTCGCTGCCCTTCACGGGGTCCTTGGCGATCAGGAAGTGCGTCTCCGCCCGCGCCGCCACCTGCGGCGCGTGAGTCACAGCCACCACCTGGACCCGAGTGGAGAGGCGCCCAAGCCGGGCGCCGATCGCATCCGCCACCGCCCCGCCGACGCCGGTGTCGATCTCGTCGAAGATCAAGGTCGGCGCGGACCCCTTGTCGGCGAGCACAACCTTCAGGGCGAGCATGAAGCGCGAGAGTTCGCCGCCCGAGGCGACCTTCATCATCGGCCCCGGGCGCGTGCCGGGATTGGTCTGGGCCCAGAACTCCACGCGGTCGTAGCCGGACGGATCGCGGGAGTCCGGATCGGTGGCGATCTCGGTGATGAAGCGGGCGCGCTCCAGCTTGAGCGGAGGCAGCTCGGCCTTCACCGCCGCGTCGAGGGCCTTGGCCGCGCGCTTGCGGCCCTCCGTGAGCTTGGCCGCGGCCTTCGCGTAGGCGGCCTCGGCCGCGGCGAGCGTCGCCTCCAGGCCGCCGAGGGCTTCCTCGCCGGCGTCGATCGCCGCGACGTCCGCGGCGTAGCGCGCGCGCAGGGCCGCGAGGTCGTCCACCGGCACCTGGTATTTCCGCGAGGCGGCCCGAAGCGCGAACAGCCGCTCCTCCACCCGCTCCAGCTCGCGCGGATCGAACTCCGCCTCGCGCAGGGCCACGTCGAGGATGGTGTGGGCCTCGTCGAGGGCGGTCAGGGCGGTGTCGAGGGCGGCGACGCAGGGCTCGACCAGGGCCGGCAGCTGCGCCGCCCGGCGCTCCAGCTTGCGCAGGGCGGAGGAGAGATGGGAAACGATGGGACCGCCCGAAGCCTCGATCGCCTCGTTCAGCTCGCGCGCGACCTTCTCGCTCTGCTGCATCACCGTGCGGCGCTCGGCCAGGGTGGTCTCCTCGCCCGGCTCCGGCGCGAGGGTTTCGAGCTCCGCCACGGCATGACGCAGGAAATCGGATTCCTTGGCAGCGGCTTCGACCCGGGCCCGGTGCTCGGACAGGGCGGAGCGGGCGCCCTTCACGCGCTTGGCCGCCTCGGCGACCTGAACCAGTGGGCCCTGCAGGCCCCCGAAGGCGTCCAGGATGGCGCGGTGTGTGGTGGGATCGGCCAGGGCCCGGTCGTCGTGCTGCCCGTGGATCTCCACGAGGGCCGCGCCGATGGCCCGTAGGACCTGGACGCCGACGGCCTGGTCGTTGACGAAGGCGCGCGTGCGCCCGTCCGCCATCTGCACGCGACGCAGGATGAGATCGCCCTCGGTGTCGATTTCCGCCTCGGCGGCGAGCGCCCGGGCCGGATGATCGAGGGGCACGTCGAACACGGCCGTGACGGCGCCCTGCCCCTCCCCGTGACGCACGAGGCGGCCGTCGCCGCGGCCGCCGAGGGCCAGCGCGAAGGCGTCGAGCAGGATCGACTTGCCTGCGCCCGTCTCGCCGGTGAGGACGCTGAGGCCCTCGCGGAAATTCAGGACGAGCTTGTCGATGAGAACGATGTCGCGGATCGCGAGCTGGCTCAGCATGCCGCGTCTGAGGTCCCGTTGTGAAGCCTGGCGCTGTCCTTACGGCGAAGTGCCGCCGGCTTCACGCAAAAAGATGCCGCCCCCACCGGGAGCGGCCAAGCGGCGCTCGGATCGCCGAACGGGCGCCGGAGCGGCGCCGGGATTACTGGGCCTCGGCGGTGCGCCCGATGACGCCGCGATAGACCTTGCTGATCCACGAGGTCTTCTCCTCGCGCGGCTCGAGACCCCCGTTCTGCAGGAGCGCGTGGGCATCCTTGTACCAGGGGCTGTCGGGGAAGTTGTGGCCGAGTACGGCGGCGGAGGTCTGGGCCTCCTGGGTCAGGCCGAGGGCCATGTAGGCCTCAGTCAGGCGCTCCAGGGCCTCTTCGGCGTGACGGGTCGTCTGGTACTTGCTGACCACGTCGCGGAACCGGTTGATCGCGGCCGGGAAGTTGCGGCGCTCGAGGTAGAAGCGCCCGACCTCCATCTCCTTGCCGGCGAGCTGGTCTCGCGTGATCTGGATCTTGGCCTTGGCGTCGGCCGCGTATTCGGAGGTCGGGTACTTCTGGACGAGCTCCTGCAGGCCGGCGAGCGCCTTCTCGGAGCGGTCCTGGTCGCGGGTCACGTCGGGGATCTGCTTGTAGTGCGACATCGCCATCAGGTACTGGGCGTAGGCCGCGTCCTTGCTCGCCGGATGGCGCTGCAGGTAGCGCTTCGAGGCGTTGATCGCGTCGTCGTACTTCGCGCCCTCGTAATTTGCGTAGGCCGTCATCAGCAGCGCTTTGCGCGACCAGTCGGAATAGCTGTAGGCCTTGTCGAGTTCGCCGAACTTCTTCGAGGCGCCCTCGTAGTCCTTGTCTTCCATCCGCGCCAAGCCCTCGCTGTAGAGCTTGTCGGCGGGAACATCCGGAACCACTTCCGGCTTGTACTTCTCGGCGAAGGGATTGATCGAGTCGAGGGCGTCGCATCCGCCGAGGCCGAGGCCGAGGCCGAGGACGGACACCAGCACGGCCGCCATCGCACCGCGGTTGGGATGAGTAAGGCGCATTCCGGTGTTCCCCCAACAGACGGGTCCGTTCTCGGACTCGCGTCGTCAAGCCATCACAAAGGTCGGTCGCGTGGCTGACGGCCTCATGCCACGATCCGGGTGCGCTGCACACCGGACGGACGTCCCGTTTCACGCTCGATTCACCGTGGAGCGCGATTTGGGCGCGAAAGCGGCGGGCGGGCCACGCCCTGGACAGAAACGACGGCTGTGTGTCGGTGGCGCTACAGATCGCCCACGAAGGCGGCGATGCCGAGGCTGGCGCCGAACTCGGTCAGGCTGGTCTCGCGGCGGGCGCCGGGAGCCTCGACGATGGCGTAGTTGGCGCGATCGGAGAACAGGGCGGTGAGGACGCCGACATTCATGCGGTGACCACCGCAATAGGAGCGGTAGCCGCCCTGGAGCGGGAGACCCGCGAGGGCGAGATCGCCCACGGCGTCGAGGAACTTGTGCCGGACGAACTCGTCGGCGTAGCGCAGGCCCTCGGGGTTCACGACGGCGGTCTCGCCGACCGCGACGGTGTTCTCGAGGGAGGCGCCGAGGGCGAAGCCCGCCTTCCAGTAGCGCTCGACGTCCCGCATCATGCCGAAGGTGCGGGCGCCGGCGATCTCGCGACGGTAGGCGGAGGGGGTGAGGTCCATCGCCTTGCGGCTCCGGCCGATCACCGGGTTCTCGAAATCGATCTCGACGTCGAGGCGGAAGCCCCGGTCGATGGGGCGGAGCTCGGCGAAGGCCCGGCCGACCTCAATGCGGACGGAGCGGAGGACCTTGATCCAGCGCTTGGCGGCGCCGCAGGTCGCGGTGCCCACGGCGTCGATGGCCTGGACGTAGGGGAGCGCGCTGCCGTCGAGGATGGGCATCTCGGGGCCGTCGATCTCGACAAGGACGTTGTCGATCCCGAGACCGTAGAGCGCCGACATCAGGTGCTCGATGGTGGCGACCGCGCCGCTCTCGACGTCACCGATGACGGTGCATAGCTCGGTGGCGGAGACGCAGGCGTGATGGGCCTTGATGAGCCGGTCGTTGCCGGTGGGCATTCCGGTGCGAAGGAAGGCGATGCCGTGGTTGGCGGGCGCCGGATGAAGCGTGATCTCGACCGGGTTCCCGGAATGGACGCCGATGCCGCTCAGGGTCGCGGGGGCTTTGAGTGTCGTCTGTTGGTTCGTTCGCATTCCATAGCCCTCGGCCGTGATCGGGCGCGCCCATCCCGTCGGGATGGGCCCTGCGCCCCTTGCGATCCGTCCGCTGCTTGAAGCCCCTGCCGGCGTCTGATGGCCGAAACCACCGCGCCTTGTCGTTCCAAAATTCGTATAGCCGCGCCTCCAAGGCAGGCCAAATCACGGATTCTTACGCTGTGTTACAGCCGCGGTTTCCACCAGCGAATCCGAATCTCGTTTTGGAATAACGGTTTAACAATAGGCATAGCCCGGAGCCGCGAGGCTCCGGGCCTGTGGCTGAAATATCTCAGCCTTGGCGTTGACGAGTCCGCCGGACCCCGGTTTCAGTTCGCCTGGCGGCGCAGGAAGGCCGGGATCTCGAGCTGGTCGTCGTCCATCATGCGGGCCTGGGGAGCGACGCGACCCTGAGGATCGAGGTTGCCCTGGGCCGGGCGGTAGGCCGGGGGAGCCTGCACGGGAGCGCGCTTGGCGTAGTCCGCGGGCGGGGCGGCCTGCGGGACCGGGGCGGCGGGCGCCCGCATCTGCGGAAGCGGCGCGGCCTCGACCTCCTCACGGCGTCCGCCGAAGCCCACCGTCGCGAGACGGCGCAGCAGCGTCATGCGCTTGGAATCGCCGGCCGGCTCGGCCGGCTGCTCCTCGCGGGCCCGGAGCTGGGCCTGGGCGGGAAGCGGCAGGTCCTGGATCTGCGGCATGCGCGGGGCGCGGGCCACGGCCACGGCCGGCCGGGGCGGCACGAACGGGCCGGCGGCATGCTGGGGCGCGGGCTCGGGGGCCGGCATCGGTGCGGGCTCGTAGGACATGGCGGCGCGCGGCTGGGTCTGCGTCAGCATCACCTCGTCGCGCATCACCGGGGCCTGGGGCAGCTCGACCCGCATCGGCTCGGGGGCGAGGGCCATCGGCTCGGGGGCGCGCAGGGCCTGCTGCACCGGAGCCTGGACTGGAGCGGCCTGGATCGGGGCGGCCTGCAGCGACGGCGGAGCGGCGGGCTGCGCGGCCGGGGCCGCTACGGCTCCGTCCTGTCCGACGGGGCGAAAGGTCGACGCGGGCTGTGCGGCCCGCGCCCTCGCTTCCGCACGCAGACGCTCGGCGACCTCGGCGATGCGCTGCTCGGTCTGGACGATGTCGGGGTTGTTCTGCGAGTTGGCGGCGATCAGCGCCGGCTCGATGCCGGTGGCGACCACGGACACCCGGATGATGCCGTCGAGGCTCTCGTCGAAGGTGGCGCCCAGGATGATGTTGGCGTCCGAATCGACCTCCTCGCGGATGCGGGTGGCGGCCTCGTCGAGCTCGTAGAGGGTGAGGTCGTTGCCGCCGGTGATCGAGATCAGCAGGCCGCGCGCGCCCTTCATCGAGACGTCGTCGAGGAGCGGGTTGGCGATGGCGGCCTCGGCGGCCCGGTTGGCGCGGTTCTCGCCCGAGGCCTCGCCGGTGCCCATCATGGCCTTGCCCATGCCGCGCATGATGGCCCGGACGTCGGCGAAGTCGAGGTTGATCAGGCCTTCCTTGACCATCAGGTCGGTGATGCAGGCGACGCCCGAGTACAGCACCTGGTCGGCCATCGCGAAGGCGTCGGCGAAGGTGGTCTTCTCGTTGGCGACCCGGAACAGGTTCTGGTTCGGGATGACGATCAGGGTGTCGACGGCGGCCTGGAGCTCCTGGATGCCGGCCTCGGCGGTGCGCATGCGGCGCACGCCCTCGAACTGGAACGGCTTCGTCACGACGCCGACGGTGAGGATGCCCATGTCACGGGCCGCACGGGCGATGACGGGGGCCGCGCCGGTGCCGGTGCCGCCGCCCATGCCGGCGGTGATGAAGCACATGTGGGCGCCGGAGAGCTGGTCACGGATCTCGTCGATGACCTCGTCGGCGGCGGCCGAGCCGACCTCGGGGTGCGAGCCGGCGCCGAGGCCCTGCGTCACGCCGAGGCCCATCTGGATCACGCGCTCGGCCTTCGAGGAGGTTAGCGCCTGGGCGTCGGTGTTGGCGACCACGAATTCGCAGCCCAGCAGGCCGGATTCGATCATGTTGTTGACGGCGTTGCCGCCGGCTCCGCCGACACCGAAGACGGTGATGCGGGGCTTGAGTTCCCGGATATCCGGCGCCTGCAGACTGATGGCCATGGTGTCGAGCCTCTCGTGCCTTTCACGTTTCGTTTGACGCCTCGGTTGAGGAAGGCGCCGATTCTCGTCTGGCCGTTCGCACCCACCCCGATGTGTGGGGTTTGGGGCGCGACGGCGGTCGTCTCAGAAACTCTCGCGGATCCAGCGTCCGACGCGCGAGAGGTAGCCGTCCGTTCCCGTGCCGGCGAAGGCTCCGTGGCCCCGCGGCTCGAAATGCTCCGCATGCGCCACCTGCGGGTAGACCAGGAGGCCCACCGCCGCGGAGAAGGCGGGTCCCTTGGCGGCCTCCGGCAGGCCGCGGATGCCGAGCGGCCGGCCGATGCGGACCTGGCCCTCCATCACCCGGCGGGCGACCTCCGGCAGACCGACGAGCTGGCTCGCGCCCCCCGTCAGCACCACTCGCCGCCCGGCCTGGGCCGAGAAGCCGGCGGCCCGGAGGCGGTCGCGCACCAGTTCCACCACCTCCTCGACGCGGGGGCGGATGATCCGCACGAGCTGCGAGCGCGGCACGTGGTTGGGGGCATCGCCCTCGTCCTCGCCCACCCCGTGGACCGCGATCATGTCGCGCTCGTCGGAGGCGGTGGCGATGGCCGAGCCGTAGAGGGTCTTGAGGCGCTCGGCCGCGGCGACCCGGGTGGAGAGGCCGCGGGCGATATCCATGGTGACGTGGTGGCCGCCGACCGCCACGGCGTCCACGTGGACGAGGTGGCCGCCGGAGAAGACGCCGACGCTGGTGGTGCCGCCGCCCATGTCGACCACGGCGACGCCCATCTCGGCCTCGTCGTCGACCAGGGCCGAGAGCCCGGCGGCGTAGGGGGTGGCGATCACCGCCTCGACGCCGAGGTGGCAATGCTCGACGGCGAGCATGAGGTTGCGGGCGGCGGCCGCCTCGCCGGTGACCACGTGGAGGTCGACCCCGAGGGCGTCGCCCATCATGCCCGACGGATCGATGACCGTGCCCTGGCCGTCGATGGCGTAGCCGGTAGGCAGAGCGTGGAGCACCGCCCGGCCGGGGCTGACGCCGTGCGCGGAGGCGGTCTCCAGCACGCGCTCCACGTCGGAGCCCGTGACGGTGCCAGTGCGGGTGCCGACGCGCGCCTCGAAGTGCTGCGAGCCGATCCGGCCGCCGGACATGTTGACGATGACCGACTGCACCTCGACCTTCGCCATCCGCTCGGCGGCGTGGACAGCCTGGCGGATCGCGCCCTCGGCGGCCTCGAGGTCGACGATGACGCCGCCCTTGAGACCCTGCGAACGCTGGTGGCCGATGCCGATGACGCGGGCGAAGTGGGTGCGCCCGCGCAGGGTGGTGAGGGCCTCGGCCGGCTGAAGCTCGGCGATGAGGCAGACGACCTTGCTCGTTCCGATGTCGAGCACCGAGAGGGTGGTGCTGCGCCGGGCGGAGAGAGGCTTCAGGCGTGGGGTGAGGCCGTGCGGGTCGTGCATCGGGCTACCGGGCGGAGGAGGTGAAACGGGGACGGGACGCGGGATGCGCCGGACGGATCGTGCGGCTCATGTGCTGGTCCCCTTGGGCTTGGACTTCTTCTGGGATTCGGCGCGGGCCGCGGCCGCCTCCTCGGTGAGCCGCACCACCACCCGGTCGGGCATGCGCAGGTCCACCGCGATGATGTCCTTCTCGAGGATGCGGTTGTCGCGCTCGAGCTTGACCAATCGAGCCAGGGCCTCGGTGGCGCCCGTCTCGGGCAGGCGGATGTCGACGCCGTCGAGCTTGAGCGTCCAGCGCCGTCCGGACACGTAGGTGCCGGCCTTGACCCGCTCGGCCAGGGCGCCGGCCGCCTCGATCAGGGCGAGGTAGTCCTTGAGCTTGAGGTTGGCGTCGTCACCGACCACGAGGGGAAGCGCGGCGTAGCGGTCGTCGCGCATCTGGTCGATCACCGTGCCGTCGGCGGCGATCACGGCGATCTCGCCGTTGCGCTGCCAGAGGGCGGCGGGCTCGCGCTCGACCTGGGTGATGACGATCTCGTTCGGATAGACCTTGCGCACGGAGGCACTCGCGATCAGCGGCACCGCCAGCAGGCGCTCGCGGGCCTCCGCCACGTCGAGGAAGACCACCGAGGAGTGGCCGTCGATGCCGGCGGCCTGCAACACCTCGCGTTCGTAGAGCCGGGCGATGCCCGAGATGGTGACGCGCTCGACGCCGAAGCCGGCGATCCGCGCCGCGATGTCGAGGGGGCGGCCGTGCTCGGCCACGAAGCGGTCATAGGCGCCGCTTCCGATGAAGCCGGCGAGGGCGAGGGCGGCGAAGGAGACCGAGAAGGCCGCCGTCCCGAGGTGGCGCGGGACGCGGCGCTCGATCGGAACCGCGAGGCGGGAGCGCCGGCCGGGCGGCGTGAAGCGGCGCAGGCGCGCCGCCAGCGCGGACCGGACCGAACGCACGGTGCCGGCGGCCGGACCCGGCAGACCCGACCCGGGGAGGCCGCCGAGCGGGCCTTCGGCCCCTAGCGGCCCAACGTTGCGTCCTCCACCATCCATTGAACGAGCTCACCGAAACTATAGCCCGCATGGGCTGCCATCTCCGGGACCAAGCTCGTCTTCGTCATGCCGGGTTGCGTGTTGACCTCCAGCACGACGAGGGCACCGGTTCCCCCCGGTGTGTCGTCGTAGCGAAGGTCCGCACGGCTGATGCCCCGGCACCCGAGTGCTTGATGCGCCGTTAACGACAACTCTTGGACACGCTGGTAAAGATTTGGTTTAATTTCTGCCGGGAGGACGTGGATCGACCCCCCCTCGGCGTACTTCGCGTCGAAGTCGTACCACTCCCCCGAAGCGGGCTTGATCTCGATCACCCCGAGGGCCCGGTCGCCCATCACGGCGCAGGTCAGCTCGCGCCCGGCGACGTAGGTTTCCGCAAGGATTTCATCGCCATAGCCCCAATCCGCTCGGCCCACTTCCTGGGGAGGATGGGAGCGTCCGTCGCGCACGATGATGACCCCCATGGAGGAGCCCTCGGCCACCGGCTTGAGCACGTAGGGCGGCGTCAGCACGTGTGACTTTGCGGCCTCATGACGGTTAACGACGCGGCCCTCCGGGACGCTGACGCCGGCCGCCCGCATGACCACTTTGGCACGCTCCTTGTGCATCGCCAGAGCCGAGGCCAGCACGCCGGAATGGGTGTAGGGGATGCGCAGCAGCTCCAGCAGGCCCTGGATCGTGCCGTCCTCACCCGCGGGCCCGTGCAGCGCATTGAACGCCACGTCGGGCCGCAGGTCGGTGAGCACCGTCGCGATGTCCGGCTGGACGTCGACCCGCGTGACGCGGAAGCCCTGCCCCTCCAGGGCATCGGCGCAGGCATGGCCCGAATTCAGCGAGACCGGCCGCTCGGAGGACCACCCGCCCATGAGGACGGCGACGTGCTTGGACATGGGGACTCCTGGGAATTGCGCGGACATGGGTTGCGTCGTCACGCCGGCCTTCGTGGGCCGATCCGGTCGTTGATCGCATCGAAAACCGCGCCGGCCGCGACCGGTGGCAATGTCCCGATCCGCTTGAGGATGCGAGCCGGTTCGATGCAGGCCAGCTTGATGGGTCTGATGACCGATGGAGCATCAAGCCCGGCAGCAGCAAGATCGTCGATCGCTTGATCGCCCCCCATGGCAGGGTTGTTCGCGCTGGTGATCATAGCGATCCAGACGAATCCCGCCTCGGCAACGGCCTCCCCCGAGACCACGACGGCCGGGCGACGCTTCTCAGCCAAACGGTTTGAATAGGGAAACGGTACGACCACCACGGTCCCTGCGGGGAACGTGCGTCCGCCTGAGTCCCTAGAGATTGCCATAGGCTTCTTCGTCGGCGGCACCGGCCCATTCCGTGAATGTCCCGAAGGGATCTTCACCCTCGGGCCGCGCCTTCTCGATACGAATGCCGTCCCGGGTAATCACGTAGCGAAGGCGATCGCCCGGGCCGATGCCGAGGCGTTCGCGGACTTCGGCCGGGAGCACGGTCTGGCTCTTCACGGAGACCTTCGAATAGGCCGTCAGAACGTCCCGTCCGGTCATCGAATCCTTCCTTTCGTTCAGCTTACGTCTTACCGTCTTACGCCGTCCGTGTCGATAATCCGATGCGCTTGATCTCCCAGTGGAGTTCGACGCCGGAGGTCTCGCGCACGCGCCGGCGTACCTCCTCGCCGAGCCCCTCGATGTCGGCCGCCGTGGCGTTGTCGCGATTGATCAGGAAATTGCAGTGCATCTCCGAGACCTGTGCGCCGCCGACCGTCAGGCCGCGGCAGCCGGCCGCGTCGACGAGTTGCCAAGCCTTGCCCCCGGGCGGATTCTTGAAGGTGGAGCCGCCGGTGCGCTCGCGGATCGGCTGGGCCGCCTCGCGCGCCGCCGTCACCCGCTCCATCTCGGCCTCGATGGCCGCCCGCTCGCCGGGGCTCCCGCGGAACACCGCATGCGTGAAGATCACGTCGTCGGGGGCGCCGCTGTGCCGGTAGGTGAAGCCCATCTCCGCATGGTTGAAGCGACGCGCCTCGCCCCGGCGGTCGATGCCGTGGGCCTCCACCAGCACGTCGGTGGTCTCGCCCCCGTGGGCACCGGCATTCATGCGCAGGGCGCCGCCGACCGAACCGGGAATGCCGCGGAAAAACGCCAGCCCGTCGAGCCCGGCCTCCGCCGCCGCCTTGGCGAGGCGCATGTCCGGCACGGCGGTGCCGACCCGCAGGGTCTCGCCGTCGATCGCCACCATGCCAAAAGCCCGGCCGCCGAGGCGCACCACGACGCCGGGCACGCCGCCGTCACGGACGATGAGGTTCGAGCCGAGGCCGATCACCGTCACGGGTATTTCCGGATCGAGGGCCGAGAGCAGAAGGCCGAGGTCCTCCGCGTCGGCCGGGGTGAACAGCACCTGCGACGGGCCGCCGACCCGGAACCAGGTCAGGTCCGAGAGCGGCTGGTTGGCGATGAGCCGCCCGCGCAGGGCCGGCGCCCGGGCGCGGATGTCGGGCGTGATGTCCGGGAAGGCGGTCATTGGGCGGGTGCTTTTCAGTTGAAACGACTATCGGTTGCAGGACGACGAGCGGGAGCGTGCGCTAGGCCGGACGATCGGTTCCACACGCCCGGCGGCGCGCGCTCTGATCCGGATGCCGCCCAGGACGGAGGCGCTCATCCGCGAGAAGCTGCGCCTCCTCGCTGAGAGACCGGATGCGCTCGCCAACAACATCAAGGCTCTGAGGGGTACGCAGGGATATCACCTTCGGATCGGCGACTGGCGGGTGATCTTCACGATCGCGCCGATCGGATCATGGTGCCCGACATCGGCCCGCGCGGCTCGATCTACGGCTAGGAAGATCGGCATGATCATCGTGCGCACCAAGACGCCCTCGGGCGAAGCCATCGTGATCCTGCCGGAGGCCGATTTCCAGCGGCTCGTCGCTCTGGCCGAAGATGCGACGGGCGCGCGTACGCTGCAGGCCTCCCAGGCGCGACTGGCGAGCGGGGCGGACGAGATCCCGAGTGAGTCTGACCTCGATGCCGTGCGCCGGGCTCCGCGCCCCCTCCCCTTCTGGCGAAAGCGCCCGGACATGACGATGGCCGCCCTGGCCAGCCTCGGCGGGATCACCGAGTCCCTCCCGTCGGCGATGGAACGGGGTGAGCGCACGGCCGACCTCATTGTTTATCGCACCCTCGCGCGCGGTGGACGTCGACCCGGAGGATCTGATCCCGGACGGTGCCGACCCGTAGGCCGGTTTCACGCCGTCACGCCGTCCAGGGCCGCGAGTTCGCCCGGCAGGGCGTAGGCCCATTGCGTGATGTTGCCGGCGCCGAGGCAGACGACGTAGTCGCCGGGCTTGGCGCGGCCGGCGACGATGCCGGCGAGGTCCTCGGAGCGCTGCAGCGCGATGGCGTCGCGGTGGCCGCGCGACTTCAGACCCGAGACCAGCCCGTCGCGGTCCATGCCCTCGATCGGCGCCTCGCCCGCCGCGTAGACGGGGGCGACGATGACCGTGTCGGCATCGTTGAAGCAGGTGCAGAAATCGTCGAACAGCGAGGCGAGGCGCGTGTAGCGGTGCGGCTGCACGATGGCGATGACGTTGCCCTCGGTGGAGGCGCGGGCGGCCTTGAGCACCGCCTTGATCTCCACCGGATGGTGTCCGTAATCGTCGAAGATCAGGGCGCCGTTCCACACGCCGGTCCGGGTGAAGCGGCGCTTCACCCCGCCGAAGCCGGCCAGCGCCTTGCGGATCGCCTCCGGCTCGACCCCGAGCTCGTGCGCCACGGCGAGCGCCGCGGTGGCGTTCAGGGCGTTGTGCTTCCCCGGCATCGGCAGGACGAGATCCTCCATCTCGAGACGGAAGCCGGGGCGGCGGTCGCGGATCATCACGCGGAAGCGGCTCTGGCCGCCGCGCAGGTCCACATCGATGAGCCGGACATCGGCCTGCGGGTTCTCGCCGTAGGTGATGATGCGGCGGTCTTCGATGTGCCCGACGAGGTCCTGCACGATCGGGTGGTCGATGCACATCACCGCGAAGCCATAGAACGGGATGTTGTCGATGAAGCGCCGGAAGGCGTCCTTGACCGCCTCGAACGAGCCGAAATGGTCGAGGTGTTCGGGGTCGATGTTGGTGACGATGGCGACATCGGCCGGGAGCTTCAGGAAGGTCCCGTCGGATTCGTCGGCCTCCACCACCATCCACTCGCCCTCGCCCATGCGGGCGTTGGTGCCGTAGGCATTGATGATGCCGCCGTTGATCACGGTGGGGTCAAGGTTGCCGGCATCCAGCAGGGTGGCGACGAGGGAGGTCGTCGTCGTCTTGCCGTGGGTGCCCGCGATGGCGACGCAGGACTTGAAGCGCATCAACTCGGCCAGCATCTCGGCCCGGCGCACCACCGGCAGGCGGCGCTCGCGGGCGGCGACGAGCTCGGGATTGTCGCGGCGGATCGCGGTGGAGACCACCACCAGGGCGGCCTCCTCGACGTTGCCGGCCTCGTGGCCGATGAAGGTGCGCATGCCCTTCTCGGAGAGGCGCCGGACATTGGCGTTGTCGTTGGCGTCCGACCCCTGCACGGTGTAGCCGAGGTTGTGCATCACCTCGGCGATGCCGGACATGCCGATGCCGCCGATGCCGATGAAGTGGATGGGGCCGAGCTTGTCGGGCAGCTTCATGGGAAGGACCAGTCTCAGGGGCGTCGGGGGTCCGGACGAACCGGCCCGAAGGGGATCAATCGGCGGACGCCGTCAGGTGCGGGCCGCCGTCGCGAGGACGATGTCGGCGAGCCGCTCGGCCGCGTCGTGAATTCCAGCGCTTTTGGCGGCTGAGGCCGCCGCGGTCAATTTTCCGGGATTGGTGAAGAGGTCGACCAGCTCCGCGGTGAGCCGGTCCGGCGTGAAGGCGGATTGCGGAATCGCCTGCGCGGCGCCGATGGCGGCCAGCGTCGCGGCGTTGGCCGCCTGATCCTGGTCGAGGGCGCCGGGGAGCGGCACCAGGATGGCGGGCCGTCCGATGGCGGCGAGTTCCGAGACCGTGGACGCGCCGGACCGGCCGATGACGAGGTGCGCCGCCGCCATGCGGGCCGGCAGGTCCTTGAAGAAGGGCGCGGCCTCGAAGCCCGCGAGCCCGAGGCCGAGATAGAGATTCTGGACCTGCGTCAGGTCCTCGGCCCGCACCTGCTGCACGAGGTGGAGCCGGGCGCGCAGATCGGCGGGCAGGTTGGCGATGGCGGCCGGAACGACTTCGCCCATCACCCGAGCGCCCTGGCTGCCGCCGAAGACGAGGAGGTGCAGGGGATCGCCGGCACCGACCGGCGGATAGGCGACCTTCGCGGCCGCGAGCACCGCCGGGCGCAGCGGGTTGCCGGTGTGGGTCCGGGGTGCCAGCGCCTTGGCCGGCACGCCCCGGACCTCGCGGAAGCCTGTGGCGATGGCGCGGGCGCCCCGCGCCAGGAAGGCGTTGGCCCGACCCATCACGGCGTTCTGCTCGTGCAGGATGGTGGGGACGCGCAGGATCTGCCCCGCCAGCATCGGCGGCACCGTGGGATAGCCGCCGAAACCCACGATGGCGGCCGGATCGATGCGCCGGATCTCCCGCGCGGCGACACCGAAGCCCCGGCCGAGGGTGAGGAGCGCGCCAGCGCGCCTGATCGGGGAGCGTCCCGAGGGCGTCGCGGACGCGATGGTGACGATCTCGGAGGCCGGGAAGCCGGTGGCGATGGAGTCCACCCGGGCATCGGTGGCGAGCACGACCCGCACGCCGCGGGCGCGCAGGGCGTAGGCGAGGCTCTCGGCGGGAAACAGGTGCCCGCCCGTGCCCCCGGCACAGAGCAGGATAGTGGCGGTGGCAACGGTCAACGCATCACTCCGGCGATCGTCGCCGGGGCGGTGCCCGGCGGCTTCTGGCTCAGGGTGGTGGTCCGGGGGCGCTTGCGGGTCAAGGCCACGAGGAAGCCCATGCCGAGGGCGAGCGAGATCAGCGACGAGCCGCCGTAGGAGACGAAGGGCAGCGTCATGCCCTTGGCGGGCATCAGCCGGACGTTCACCGCCATGTTGATGCAGGCCTGGAGGCCGAACAGGGTGGTGAGGCCCGTGATCGCCAGCCGCGAAAAGGTGTCGTCGGTGCGCCGGGCCAGCTTCAGGCCGCGCATGACGATGTAGGCGAACAGGAGGACGAGGCCGAGGCACACAACGGTGCCGAACTCCTCGCCCGTCACCGAGAAGATGAAGTCGGTGTGGGCGTCGGGCAGGTGGCGCTTGGCGACGCCCTCCCCCGGACCGGTGCCGAACCAGCCACCCGAATTGAACGATTGCCGGGCCCAGAAGCCCTGGAAGTTGTCACCGGAATCGCTGTCGAGGAAGCGATCGATGCGCTCGCGCACGTGGTGCAGGAAGCGGTAGGCGGCGGCCACGCCGATGAGGCCGCCGGCGCCGAGGCCCGCCACCCAGAACCAGTGCAGGCCGGCCACGAAGAACAGCGCGCACCACACGATGGTGATGAGCATGGTCTGGCCGAAATCGGGCTGCAGCACGAGGGGCACGATGGTGACCGGCAGGAGCAGGATCGCCAGCAGGCCGCCCGGCATGTCGCGGCGCTGCGCGCCCTCCGAGAAGGCCCAGGCCGCCACCACCACGAAGGCGGGCTTGACGAATTCCGAGGGCTGGATGCCGATGGCGCCGAACTGGATCCAGCGGTGCGCGCCCTTGATCTCCGGCCCGAACTTGCTCGCCAGGATGCAGAGCGCGACGCCCATCATCCAGGTGAAGAGCGCGACGCGGCGGATGTGGCGCAGGGACAGGAACGAGACGCCGACGATGATGAGGATCGTGGGCGCGAGGTAGAGCGCCTGCCGGTTGAGGAAGTGGAAGGTCGGCAGGCCGATCTTCTCGGCCACGGGCGGCCCGCCGCCCATGAGGAAGACCAGGCCCGCCACCATGAGCGCGCCGAGGCCGGCCAGCAGGCCGCGGTCGACGGTCCACCACCAGTCCGTCAGGGGCGTGCGTTCGGCGCGGGACATCATGGGATCAGCGCTCTCCGGGGCCTCACGGCGCCCGGGCAGGGCAGCCGATCGCGGCCGGCGGCGGCAGGCCGGCACGGGACCGATCCTGTGCCGGAATGGTAAACCAAGTGTTGCGATGCGCCGTCGAAGCCTCGCGTGTCCCGAGGGTCACGACGTTAGGATACCCGGCCGTTCGAGATGATCTGACGACGGCTCCAGCGCATTCAAAAAACCCTCTTCAGCAATGTCCTTCTTGCCGAGCCAGGAACACCCACCGAACCCGAGATCTCGCAGAAGGCAGCGCACGGGAACTCTTCCGTTCCATAACCCTATCTCCAAATCAGAACATCTGAACTTATCCTGCATTGAATAATAATCTTGCTAAACCTATCCTTCTAGGATTTGTACCATGATAAAACTATTATCGATCTCTAAACAATCAGATCTAATTTAAACAGATAAATTGCGAATATTAACTGTTATTTAACTGTCAAATGAGATCCGTGAAGAAATAAATATGATCCTCCATTTGCAGAGGCGGGATGCGTGATGAGGACGTTCAATAATCTAAGCCTCCTAGTAAAGATCATCATTCCGTTCGCCATGACGGCACTGGTCGCCGTAGGTCTTGTGATCTACGCCCGTCATGCGCTGTCCCAGATTGCGGAACAGACACGGGAGATCGTCCAGGTGCAGATGGCACGGCAGAGCTACGCACTCGGCCTGCAGATCACCTTGACGGAAGCCGCACTCCAGAATCGCAACATCCTGATCGATCCGACCGGTCCGAGAAGCCACGACTTCAAGTCCCGGCAGGCCATCGCCATCAAGGCGACCTACGCGGCACAGGCCAGCCTTGCCGCCCTGGCGGATACGTCCGATCGCGTCGCGGCGAACCCCGAGCTTCGACGGGGGTTGGAGGTCTACTTCGCCGTTCTGAACCGCTCCTCCGAGGCCGCCCTGAACAACGATCCCGCGA
Organism: Methylobacterium sp. Leaf111; assembly: GCF_001423285.1. Classification (NCBI taxonomy): domain Bacteria; kingdom Pseudomonadati; phylum Pseudomonadota; class Alphaproteobacteria; order Hyphomicrobiales; family Methylobacteriaceae; genus Methylobacterium; species Methylobacterium sp. Leaf111. Next base: position 961,147 of record NZ_LMNE01000001.1, read on the forward strand.
CCGGAAACAGGATCGCCCAGACAGAAGCGACACCGTTGCGGGCCAAGCTGCGCGAGGAGGCGAATCAGCGGATCGCCCTCATCGACGCGGAGTTGAAGGCAAGCGCCGTCAACGCCGACGAGATCGTCAGAAGCACCACGACCACGCTGGTGGCGTCGGCCGTCGTCGGGCTGCTGGCCGCCCTGGGCAGCGCCGGCCTTATCGTGATCTTCGCGATCACCCGTCCGGTCACCGCCATGGGCGCCGCGATGGGCCGTCTCGCGAGCGGCGACCTGACCGTCACCGTCGAGGGCATGGCGCGCAAGGATGAGATCGGCCTGCTGGCGCGCTCTCTGGAAGTCTTCAAGCGCAACGCGACCGACGCGCGTCAGCTGGCGGCCGAGCAGGACGCCGAGAACCAGGCGAAGATCCGCCGGGCCGAAGTGCTCGACGGGCTGACGAAGCGGTTCGAGGCCAACGTCTCGCACCTCACACAGGGACTGGCGGGGGCGGCCACCGAGATGGAGGCCACCGCCCAGTCGATGGCCTCCACGGCGGATCAGTCGATCCGGCAGGCGACGACGGTGGCGAGCGCGGCGGAAGAGACCTCGGCCAACGTCCACACGGTCGCGGCCGCCAGCGAGGAGATGTCCGCCTCGATCCAGGAGATCGTGACCCAGGTCAGCCAATCCTCCGGCATGGCCAACCAGGCCGTGGAGGACACGCAGCGCACCGAGGCGACCGTGAAGCGGCTGACCGAGGTTGCGTCCAGCATCACCGACGTCGTCGCCATGATCACGAACATCGCGGGCCAGACCAACCTGCTGGCGCTCAACGCCACCATCGAGGCGGCCCGGGCCGGCGAGGCCGGCCGGGGCTTCGCCGTCGTCGCCTCCGAGGTGAAGGAACTGGCCGGGCAGACCGCGCGCGCCACCGAGGAGATCCGCACCAAGATCGGCGAGATCCAGGGTGCCACCGGCGAGGTCGTATCCGACATCACGCGGATCGGCCGGACCATCGCCGACATGTCGACCTACGCGAACGGCATCGCCGCCGCGATGGAGCAGCAGGGCGCCGCCACCCGGGAGATCGCCCGGAACGTCCAGGAGGCCGCGCAGGGCACCCAGGAGGTGACGACCAACATCGAGCATGTCCGCGCCGGCGCCGGATCGACGGGCGCCGCCGCCAGCCAGGTCCTGAGTGCCGCTCGGGAGCTGTCGCGCTACTCCGAAAACCTCGGCCAGGAGGTGTCGCAGTTCCTGGCCGGCGTGAAGGCCGCATGACGGCCCGGGGGACGAGCGCCGTCCCGCGACGATCGCTCGTCACCCGGCCTTGCAATCCTCGAAGCCGGCGCGGATCGCCTCCGGATCGAGCTTGCGGCCGATGAAGACCACGCGGGAGACGCGCGGCTCGTCGTCCTTCCACGGCCCCTGAAGGTCGCCGTCGAGGATCTGGTGGACGCCCTGGAAGACGAAGCGCTGCGGCTCGTCCGGGAAGGCGACGATGCCCTTGCAGCGCAGGATGTCGGGGCCCTGGACCTGGGTCAGGGTCGAGATCCAGGGCATGAACTTCTCGGGGTCGACCGGTCCGTCGATCTTCGCCGAGACCGACTGCATGTCGTCGTCGTGGTGATGATGATGGCCCTCCTCGAGGAAGTCGGGCTCGATGTCGAGGATGCGGCCGAGATCGAAGGCGTTGCGCTCCAGCACCGCCTCCAGCGGCACCGCGCAGCGCTCGGTGCGGTGGACCTTGGCGTAGGGGTTGATCGCGCGGATCTGGGCCTCGACCCGGGCGAGGTCCGCCTCCGCCACGAGATCGGCCTTGTTGAGCAGGATCACGTCGGCGAAGGCGATCTGGTTCTTGGCTTCCGGCGCGTCCTTGAGGCGGTCCGAGAGCCACTTGGCATCGGCCACCGTCACCACCGCGTCGAGGCGGGCGGCCGCGCCGACATCCTCGTCGATGAAGAAGGTCTGGGCCACGGGGGCGGGATCGGCGAGGCCGGTGGTCTCGACGATGATCGCGTCGAACTTGCCGCGTCGCTTCACCAGGCCGTCCATGATGCGGATGAGGTCGCCGCGCACGGTGCAACAGACGCAGCCGTTGTTCATCTCGAACACCTCCTCGTCGGCGCCGATGATGAGGTCGTTGTCGATGCCGATCTCCCCGAACTCGTTGACGATCACGGCGTAGCGCTTGCCGTGGTTCTCGGTGAGGATGCGGTTGAGGAGCGTGGTCTTGCCCGCGCCCAGGTAACCAGTGAGCACGGTGACGGGAATCTTCGCGGAGGCGGTGTTCGGGCTGTCGGACATGGAGACTCTTCGTCGATGGCGCGGGAGGCGTCGCTGCAGCCTGTTATATTGTATCAGTCCGGCGGGATGAAACCCCGATCGGATGAAACCCCGCCGGCCCGCAGCCCGTCGCAGAGCGCCGTGAGTGTGCCGCGGAATCCCGCCGGCCCCGCCAGCAGGCGCTCCATGAGCAGAGCGCCTTCGAGGGCGGCGATCACCATGCGGGCGGTTGCCCCGGGCGCGACGGAGCCCCGGACGCTCCCGGCCGCGATCCCCTCGGCGAGCACACCCTCCAACCAGGCGATGTGCTTGTCGAAGAAGCGGGCGATGTCGGCGCGCAGGGAATCCGGCAGAGCCTCTCCCTCGATCGCCAGGGCGGCGCAGAGGCAGCCCAGCCCGGCCTCAACGCCCCCGAGATAGAGCGTCCCGTAGGCGGCGATCCGACGGATCGCGTCCGGCTCATCGGTTCGAATCTCGGCCAGGGCGGCGTCGTAGCGCGCGTCGTAGGCGGCCACCAGGGCATGGGCGAGGTCGGACTTGGTGGCGAAGTGATGATGGATGCTCGCCTTGCGGATCCCGACCGTCTCGGCGAGATCGGCATAGCTGAAGCCGGCATAGCCCCGGCGCCGCACCAGGGTCTCGGCCTGCAGCAGCAGCGCGGCGCGGGTGTCCCTCATCGTCCCGTGGTCTCCTTGACGGACGACCGCCCTCGTCCCTCGGCGCCCGCGCGCGAGTCCGTGATCGCCCGGCCGCCGGCCTTCCGGCTTATGCCGTTGACGCGGGAAAAAATCTACCTACTAATTGGTAGAACAAGAAGACGGAGGAAGTTCATGCGGGCGGACGCCGGCCGATCACGCTGGAGCACCACGCGCCGCAGCGCCCTGTTCGGCGGCCTGTGCCTGTGCTGCCTGCCGACCCTCGGACGGTCGGCCGAGGGCTTCGACCTGCAGGAGGTCGGCCCCGGCATCTTCATCCGGCGCGGCCCCGACGCCGAGGCGACCCCCGAGAACGACGACGCCATCGCCAATATCGGCTTCATCGTCGGCGACCGGTCCGTGCTCGTCACCGAATCCGGCGGCAGCCTCGCCGATGGCGCCTGGCTGCGCGCGGAGATCCGCAAGCGCACGGACAAGCCGATCAGCCACGTGGTGCTGACCCACGTCCACCCGGACCATTGCTTCGGTGCGGCGGCCTTCGCCGAGGACAAGCCGGTCTACGTGGGCCACCATGCCCTGCGCGCCGCCCTGGATGCCCGGGGCGAATACTATCGCGGGCGCCTCGTCGAGATTCTGGGCGCGGACCGGGCCGGCAGCGTGGTCTATCCCACCCTGGAGGTGACGGACGGCGCCGAGGTGGATCTCGGCGGCCGCGTCGTGCGCTTCGCCGCGCACGGCGCGGCGCACACGAACTGCGACCTCTCGATGCGCGATTCGGCGAGCGGCATCCTGTTTCCCGCCGACCTCCTGTTCGTCACCCGCATCCCCTCCCTCGACGGCAGCCTCGTGGGCTGGCTCAAGGAGGCGGACCGCCTGCGCGCGATGGGGGCGACCAAGGCCGTTCCGGGGCACGGACCGCGGCTGGTCGATGTCGCGCCCGCCCTCGACGACCTCACCCGCTATCTCACGATCCTCCGGGACGAGACGCGGAAGGCCATCGTGGCGGACGTGCCGATCGAGAAGGCGGTGCGGACCGTCGCCCAGTCCGAGCGCGACCGGTGGATCCTGTTCGACACCTATAACGGCCGCAACGTCACCCAGGCCTTCAAGGAGCTGGAATGGGAATGAGGGCGTGGCAGGAGACCATCACTCGAGATCATGACCCGAGACCTCAATTTGCGAGCGTGGCTTGAGGCCGATCCCGCCCGGTGCCACGTGATGTTAGAGATGTCGCAAGAAGAACGATCATCCAGCAGGAGAAACGCCATGACCCGCTCCATTGCTAAACCTGTTCTCGTCCGCTCCGTCCTGGCAGCCCTGTCGCTCGCCCTGCCGCTGGTCGGCGCCGGCACCGCGCTGCGGACCAGCCCGAGCCTTGCCGCCGGGGCTTCGGACGACGAGTCGGAACGCATCGCCCGCTGGAAGGAAATTCGGACGTCGATCTTCGGTGACAAGACGATCGCACCGACCGACAGCCTCGTGAAGATCGACGCGCCGGTGCGGGCGCTCGATGCCTCGCTGGTCCCGATCACCCTGACCATGCCGGAGAAGGACAAGGTCGCGGGCATCCACCTCGTCATCGACGACAACCCGTCGCCCTACGCCGCCCACATCGCCTTCGGCCCGGGGGCGGATGCCGGCGAGATCAAGCTCCGGGTGCGGGTGAACAACTACACCAACATCCACGCCGTGGTGGAGACCAAGGACGGCCGGCTCTTCGAGACCACGAAGTTCGTGAAGGCTTCCGGCGGCTGCTCGGCGCCCATGGGGATGAGCGACGAGGAGGCGATGAAGGGGATGGGCGACATGAAGCTGAAATTCGCGGAGGCCCAGCCCGGGCGCCCCGTGGAGGCGACGCTGATGATCCGTCACCCAAACTTCAGCGGCATGCAGATGAACCAGATCACCCGCGACTACACGCCGGCCCGTTACATCAACAAAGTCGCGATCACCCGCGGCGACCAGGCCGTCCTGACCCTCGACGGCGACATCTCGATCGCGTCGAACCCGGTGATCAACTTCGGCCTGCAGCCGGAGGGCCAGGGGCCGATCAAGGTCGTGGCCACCGACAACCAGAACGGCCGCTGGGAGCACAGCTTCACGGCGCCGAGCGCCACGAACTGAGCGGGTCCGCACCATGATGCGGCGGCTCGTCCGGCTCGCGGTCGCGGGAACCGCCACGCTCGTCCTGGCGGCGGCCGGCCCAGCGGATTCCCCTCTGAACGTGCCGGAACCGGACGGGATCTGGACAGGGCCGCAACGGGGCTACACCCCAGCCACTCTGTCGGGCGCCACGGTCATCGACATCGACGCCCTCGATGCCCTGATCGCCCGCGACAAGCCGATCCTTCTCGACGTGTCCCTGGCCGACCGGCGCCCGGCGGGCTTTCCGGACGACCGGCCCTGGCTGCCCGCCCACCGCTCGATCCCCGGCGCGGTCTGGATGGCCAATGCCGGTGCCGCGCCCCTCGATCCGGCTCGCGAGACCCTCTTCCTCCAGCGCGTCGAGGAGTTGACCGGGGGCGACAGGGGCCGGGCCATCGTCGCCTTCTGCCATCCCGAATGCTGGGGCAGCTGGAATGCGGCCAAGCGGCTGGTGCTGCAGGGCTATACCCGCGTGCACTGGTTCCCCGAGGGCATCGAGGGCTGGCAGGAGCGCCACCCCACCACGGTGATCCCCGAGGACCCCGCGTGGAGTGCCCGAGCCGGAGGCGCAGCGCAGCGCTAGGTCAGGAACCCGGCCAAGGGCCTCTTGGTCCGCAAGCCCAGCCGCGCCCGAAAACCTGCCGGAGCGGACGATCAGTCGAACCGGGACATCGCAATACGAACTCCTTGATCGGGCGCGATGTTTTCCCATGTTGCGACGACGCTGAAATGATCTGCAGATATCTGCGGACACACCGACGCATGCGCAGTTGACAGCGGTTCCGTTGTGGCAGAATAAAGGCATCCGCAAGTCTAGGGAGGCAACGCCCGGAGAGAGCACGGAGCAGCGACGCCATCGCTGCTACCGACGCCCCCGGGCAGGACTTACGACGCTCAGATCCTCGCTGAGATGACCTGTCGCCAGCGGGGGCGATATTTGGTATGCCACCGACAAAATAAGAGCTTTACGGAGCGAAGATCCGGCGACAATGCCGGGGGACCGTTACTTCGGCCCGCGCGCGTGCGGGCGAGGCCGTGTATAGAGACGCCACCAGCAGACGGTCCGCCGCATTCCGGCGATCCGCACCAGCCGGGTGGAGTCCCATGTCGCAAGCCGTTCAGTCCCGCCGCATCCGCGCGATCGACCTGGCGAAGCGCAAGGCCGAGGGGCGCAAGATCATCGCGCTGACCGCCTACCACGCCCACACCGCCGGCATCCTCGACCCGTATTGCGACTTCATCCTCGTGGGCGACTCCCTCGGCATGCTGATGCACGGCATGGAATCGACCCTGCCGGTGACCCTGGAGATGATGATCGTCCAGGCGCAGGCCGTAATCCGAGGGACCTCGCGGGCCCTGGTGGTCGTGGACATGCCCTTCGGCTCCTACGAGGCGAGCCCCCAACAGGCCTTCCTCAATGCTGCCCGCGTGCTCAAGGAGACGGGCGCCGGGGCGATCAAGATGGAAGGCGGCGCGCGCTTTGCCGAGACCGTGGCCTTCCTGGTGGAGCGCGGCGTGCCGGTGATGGGCCATATCGGCCTGACCCCCCAGTCGGTGAACACCATGGGGGGCTTTAAGGTGCAGGGCCGCGAGGCCGACGGCGAGCGCCGCCTGATGGCCGATGCCCGCGCCATCAACGACGCCGGCGCCTTCGCCATCGTGATGGAGGGCATCGTCGAGCCGGTGGCCCGGGCCATCGCCACCTCCCCCGACATCACCACGCCCACCATCGGCATCGGCGCCACCATGGCCTGCGACGGACAGATCCTCGTCCTTGAGGACATGCTCGGCCTGAGCGACCGGGTGCCGAAATTCGTGAAGCGCTTCGGCACCCTGCGGGGCCAGATCGAGGCCGCCGTGAAGGACTATGCCGAGGAGGTCCGCTCCGGCACCTTCCCGGCCGAGGAGCACACCTACCAGCCGCTGTGACCGGTCTCCGCAGGGTCATCCCGCCGAGACCGACCCCGGGTGGCTACCAGCGGTAGCCGATACTGCCGAGCACCCGGCGGCGCTCGCCGTAGTAGCAGGCCGTGACGGTGCTGCAGCTGTTGACGATCCGCTCGTCCGAGACGTTCGACACGTTGAGGGCGAAGCGCCAGCCTTCCCAATCGTAGTGAGCCACGAGGTCGCCAACGACGTAGCCCGGCACGCGGAATTCGTTGGCCTGGTCCGCGAAGGAGCGTCCGACGCCACGCACGCCGCCGCCGAGACCGAAGCCGCGCAAGACGCCGCTCTGGAACGTGTAGTCCAGGAACAGCGAGCCGTACTGCTCCGGGGTGTTGGTCGGCGTCCGGCCGAGGAGGGCCGTGTTCAGGTCGCGGGTCACCGAGAGATCGTAGGCGGTGTAGGACGCGACGGCCCGCAGGCCGGGCGCGAGGTTGGCCACCATCTCGATCTCGGCACCGCGCGAGTTCACCGCGCCGGTCTGCACCACCTGCTGAATGTTGAGCGGATTGGTGGTCACGACGTTCGAGCGGGTCAGGTCGAACAAGGCGGCGGCGAAATAGCCGTCGAAGCCCGGGGGCTTGTACTTGAGGCCGACCTCGGTCTGCTCGCTTCTCTCAGGCAGCAGGAGCTGGCCGGTCACGCCGTTGAGGCCGACGGTCGGGTTGAAGCCCTGCGCATAGGACACGTAGGGGGCAAGCCCGGACTCGTCGTTGTAGATCAAGGCGACGCGGCCGCTGAAGGCGCTGGTATCGCGGCTGGCGCTGGCGCCGATGCGATTGTCGTTGTCGGTCGCGACCCAGTCGTGGCGACCGCTGAGCACCATCGAGAAATTCCCGAGCGTGATCTCGTCCTGCAGGTAGGCCGCGAACTGGTTCTGGGTGATCAGTGCGTTCTGGTAGGGCGCGCCCAGGTTAAGCGGTGTGTTGGGGTAGATTGGCCGGATCAGGTTCAGCGACGGACCGAAGCCGAAGGCCTGGTAATCGTCGATCTGGTAGCGGCGGTACTCGAAGCCAGCCAGCACCGTGTGCCCGAAATCTCCCGTGCGGAACGGAATGACCAACTGGTTGTCGATGTCGCTCTGCACTGCGGCGCCGCGGGTGAAGAAGTCGAACCGGCTGAGGTCGCCCGCGGCCGGCGTGGTGGCGTAGCCGCCGCCGTACCGGTTGAAGAGATTGACGGTGACGGTGCCGTGGCGTGCGTTCTGCCGGAACTTGATGTCGTTGTCGAAACGGTGCTCGAACTCGTAGCCGATCATGTCCTGGGACCGGGTCAGGCGGTCGGTCGCCGGATCGCCGGTGAAGCGGCTCGTCTTGATGAAGCCGAAGGGCGCGGGCGTGACCGTGCCCTCGTAGGGTAGGAAGTTCTGGGTGCCGGCGCGGTCGCGCTGCACCTGGGCGAGGACGGTGAGCGAGGTGTCGGCGTCCGGCTTCCAAGTGATCGAGGGTGCGAAGAAGAAGCGGTCGTTGTTGACGTAGTCGACCTGCGTGCCGCCCGCCCGGCCGAGGCCGACGAGCCGGTAGAACAGCTTGCCCTCGGTGCCCGGCGCATCCACCGGACCGCCGATGTCGAAGCCCGCATAGGCGTTGCCGTAGTTGTCGACGCCGGTCTCGACGTAGCGGATCGGCACGATGGGGGGTCGTTTGCTCACCGCATTGATGATGCCGCCGGGGCTGGCGCCGCCGTACAGGCCGGAATTCGGCCCGCGCAGGATCTCGAGCCGCTCCAGGCCGAAAGGTTCCAGCTTCCAGGTGGCGAAGGCCGAGGTGAACAGCTGCAGCCCGTCGAGAAAGTAGCCGGATTCCTGGGCGGTGAAGCCGCGGATCAGGAACCAGTCGTTGCGCGGGTCGGCACCGAAGGTCTCGCCGCGGACGCCCGGCGCGTAGCGGGTCGCCTCGGCGAGCGAGGCCGGCTTCTGGTCGTCGATCTGCTGGCGCCCCACCACGGAGATCGCCTGGGGCGTCCGGATGATCGCGGTGTCGGTCTTGGTGCTGGAAACGGAGCGGGTCGCGACGTATCCGGCAACGGGTCCGCGCGGATCCTCGGCCGCGCCGATCGCGGCGCCGCCCCGACGATCGCCGACGACCTCAAGGGTATCCAGGGTCACGGCCGACGCGCTCGGCGGGCTGGATTGCTGGGCCTGCGCCGGAGTCACCGCACTCGCAACCATGGCAGCCACTGAACTGGCCAGGGCCATCCTCAAGCTGAAGATACCGCGCTTCGGTTGTGCGGAGGGGATCACAAAGAAAAACGGCACGGTTCGACCTACGACCAAATGTATTGTGGCCAATTGAAACAAAAATTTCAGATGGTCAACGAGCCGGTTAGGGCGCAGATCTAAACAACTTCGCGACGTGATCGCGGAGCAACATTTTAGAACTAATACAATTATATGCTTGCGGGCTGGACGCTGGCGCGTTGCTCCCGAGGAAGCGGCGAAACGGAGACGACCCTGGTGAACGGTTCCGGCGTGGCGGCGCAGCCAGAGGGCCACCGGAACGCGAACGGCCCCGCCGTGGAGGCGGGGCCGTCTGGCCTGACATCGAAACGGATCGGGGCGCGACCGCGCCGAGGCGACCGCTCGCCCCTCGGTCTGTCTTATTCGCAGACGCGGACGCGGCGGATGTGCTCGTAGCCGTAGGCGTCGACGTACCCGCGGCGCTCCATGTGGCAGACCTCTTCCTCGACGTAGACCGGGCGCGGGGCGCGGTAGACCGGGCGGCCGGGATAGTAGCCATCGTTCTGGGACGAGGCGATCGCACCGCCGATGGCGAGGCCGCCGAGCACGCCGAGGGCGGCGGCCCCACCGGCTCCGATGCCATCGCGCGCCTGGGCGCTCGGGGTTGCGGCGACGGCGAACGAGGCAGCCACGAGGGCCGCGACCAGCGAGTTCTTCATAGCTCCGTTCCTTTGATCCCGAAGAGCCTGTGCAAATCCAGAAGCGTCACTGTGGGAGGGAATCACCGAACGGTTGATGAACGGTAACGAACCCCGCCCTCCCGTGAATCACATCCGTGCGAATCCTCACGCGCCGCGGAAATCGCGCAGGATTGTGCCGCTTCCGTGGCTGCGTCCCGCCCCCCGACGGTCAGATCGTTCCGGTCGGCTGCTCCACCAGGGCGAGGAGGGTCCGGCGCAGCCAGCGATGGGCGGGATCGTCGTCGTAGGAGGCGTGCCAGAGCATGGAGATCGCGACATCCTCCAGGGCGACCGGGGCCGGGCTCACGGTGAGGCCCAGCGCCCCGGCGAAGAAGGTCGCGAGCCGGGCGTGCATCGTGGTCAGGACGGGCGCACTGCGCACCAGGAACGGCACCGCGAGGAAGCGCGGCGTCGTCACCGCCAGGGTGCGCCGGCGCCCGAGCCGCGCCAAGGCATCGTCCACGACCCCGTGGGCGGTCTCCTTCAGGCTGGTGAGCACGTGGGGAAAGCGCAGGTAGTCGTCGAGCGAGATCGGCGGCGTCAGGCCGACGAGGTCGGCATTGAACATGCAGAGATAGCTGTCGCGGTAGAGCAGGCGCTGCTTGTGGTGGGTCTGCCCCTCCGAGAAGAAGCCGATGCCGAGGTCGACCCGGTCCGCATCGAGCTCCTGCAGGATGCGGATGCGGTCGATGGACCGCAGCAGCAGGCTGATGCCCGGCGCCTCCCGCCGTAGGTGGGCGAGGAGGCGGGGGCCGATCAGCACCTCGGCGCTGTCGGGCAGGCCGATGGTGAAGGTGCGGGTGACCGTACGCGGATCGAACTCGGCATCGCGACGCACCAGCGCTTGGACCTGCCGCAGCAGGGTCCGCACCGGTTCGGCCAGCGCCAGGGCCCGGGGCGTCGGACGCATGCCCTCGGGCGCGCGCGTCAGGAGCTCGTCGGAGAACAGGGTGCGCAGGCGCGCCAGGCTGCTGCTCATCGCCGACTGGCCGATGCCGATGCGGGCGGCCGCCCGGGTCACGCTGCGCTCGGCCAGGAGCGCGTCGAGGGCGACCAGCAGATTGAGGTCGACCCGGGACAGATCGATGTGATCGATGGTCATGATCGGTTCGTTCCGCTCGATCCCCGCAGTACCAAACAGCCTCCTCGCCCCGGACGGGCGGGTGTGCAAGGCCCTCGCCGGATCTTCCGGTCAGGACGCCCCCCGAGACAGCCCGGTGGCTCGCGCGATCCAACCTCCCCGATGACGGTTTTCCGGATGCCTCGGGATTGACCCGTCACGGGCGCGTTTTTCGGCTGGGCCTCGCCGGTGCGCGGCGCCACAATGCCGCTCCCGAAACGACCCGAGTAGTCCCATGCGCCGTACCCTGCCGATCGCCCTGATGGCCTTGATGGTCGGAACCGCCCTCCCCGCGATCGCGCTGGAGGGCCCGATTCCGGCCAAGCTCGGCGAGACGGCCTCCGCCCCCGCCGCTGCGGCCAAGCCCCGCGTCGTCATCGTCGCCACGGGCGGCACCATCGCGGGCGCCGGCGCGGATGCGGCCAACAGCGCCACCTACCAAGCCGCCAAGGTGCCGGTGGACAAGCTCATCGCCGCCGTGCCGGCCATCGCCGGGGTGGCGGACGTGCGCGGCGAGCAGGCGTTCCAGATCGCCTCGGAGAGCTTCACCAACGCGCAGCTCATCGAGCTCGCCAAGAAGGTCTCGGCCCTGGTCAAGCGCGACGACGTCGACGGCGTCGTCGTCACCCACGGCACCGACACCGTGGAGGAGACGGCCTACTTCCTCGACCTCGTGGTGAAGACCGACAAGCCCATCGTGATGGTGGCCTCGATGCGGCCCTCGACCGCGATCTCGGCGGACGGCGCCCTCAACCTCCTCGACGCCGTCACCGTGGCCGGCGCCAAGGATGCCCGCGCCAAGGGCGTGCTGCTGACCATGAACGACGAGATCCAGGCCGGCCGCGACACCACCAAGCGCGTGAACATCAAGCCCTCGGCCTTCTTCAGCCAGTGGGGTCCGCTCGGCATGGTGGTGGAGGGCAAGACCTACTGGTTCCGCGCGCCGGTAAAGCGCCACGGCACCACCTCCGAATTCAATATCGACGGCATCGACAGCCTCCCCGAGGTCGCCATCGTGTACGGCTCGGGCAACATGCACCCCGAAGCCTACACCAGCGCGGTGGCGGGCGGCGCCAAGGCGATCATCCATGCGGGCACCGGCAACGGCTCGGTGGCGGGCTACCTCGTGGACACCCTGAAGGACATCCGTTCCAAGGGCGTGCAGATCATCCGCTCCTCGCGCGTCGGCGACGGCTTCGTCCTGCGCAACGCCGAGCAGCCCGACGACAAGTACGATTGGGTGGTCGCCCACGACCTCAACCCGCAGAAGGCCAAGATCCTCGCCGCCGTCGCCCTGACGAAGACGCAGGACTCGAAGGAGTTGCAGCGGATCTTCTGGGAATACTGACACCTCGGATCGATGGCGGACGCTTCGGGACGTATCCGCCGTCGACCCAAATCTGCCCTTCACGCGAGGATACGGCTCGCCCGCGAACAGACTTCGGAGCAGCATACAGCCCGCGCCGAACAGCAAGATCGGTCGAGCAAGTCATGCCCGTCTGCGCCTAGCTGGTCGCGCCACGAAGGTCGGGACGATGAGTGCGGCGCTCCGAAACTACCACGCCCGGATGCGGAGGGTGCTGGATCACATCGATCGGCACCTGGACGACGATCTGGATCTGGAGACGGTCAGCGCCATCGCGGCTTTCTCGAAGTTCCATTTCCATCGGCAGTTCACGGCGACCTTCGGGATGTCCGTGCACCGCTACGTTCAGCTTGCTCGCATGAAGCGCGCTTCATACCGGTTGGCCTACAGGGATGCCCAAAGCGTCACGGAAGTGGCGATGGATGCCGGCTACGACGCACCAGATGCCTTCGCCCGTGCCTTTCGGCAACGGTTTGGGCAGTCGCCGTCGTCTTTCAGCAAGGCTCCCGACTGGGGATCGTGGCTCGCGGCCTTCGGGCCTCTCGACAACGCGAGGAACACGCTCATGCTGAGAACATTCATGCCCGACGACGTGACGATCCGCGATGTGCCATCGACGCGGGTGGCGATCATGGAGCACCGCGGTGATCCGGCGACGCTCGGGGCTACCATTCGGCGGTTCATCGAATGGCGGAAGGCCGCTGGCTTGCGCCCCAGCACGAACCCGACCTTCACCGTCTGGCGGTCCGACCGGCGTCCCCTGTCGCCCGCCGACTATGGCGTTGACCTCTGTGTCGGAACCGACCAGCCGATCGCGGCGAACGGGAAGCAAATCAAGGTCGGCGAAATCCCCGGCGGACGCTGCGCGGTGCTGCGGGTCGTTGGCAACACCGACAATCTGGAGCCTCCCGCACTCTATCTCTATCGCGGGTGGCTCCCGGCCAGCGGCGAGGAGGCGCGGGATTTCCCGCTTTACTGCCAGCGCCTCTCGTTCTTCCCGGAGATGCCGGAGCACGAGGCGGTCGCGGAGGTGTTCCTGCCGCTGAAATAACCCTGCGCAAAGGCGACGTGTCTCGCTTCCCCGCCTGAAGCCGACAGGCCACGCTCCACCCCTCCCAGACCTCAGCCGAGGCGCCGGGCCGGCACCGTCGGATGCACGCGGGGCGGCCCCCTCACGTCAGCAGGTAGCGCTTCGGCACCAGGGGCGGCGGCGCGGTCTCGCCGAGAGCGTCGAGGACGATGCCGTCGACGGTGTGGAGCAGCGCGTCGAGGGGCAGGTCGTTCGGCGCGAGGCCGAAGGGCTCCTCCAACTCGTCGCCCAGGGCATCGAGGCCGAAGAAGGTGTAGGCGACCAGGGCCGTCGCCACCGGCGTCGCCCAGCCGAGGGAGGCCGCGAGGCCGAAGGGCAGCAGCAGGCAGTAGATCCACGCCGTGCGGTAAAGGAGCAGAGTGTAGGCGAAGGGCAGCGGGGTGTTCTGGATGCGCTCGCACACCACCTGGACCTGTGCCAGGGCGGCGATCTTGTGCTCCAGGGCGGCCAACAGCACGTCGGTGAGGACACCCTGATGATAGGCCCTGGCCAGATCGGCGGTGAGCCCGGCCAGCACCGCATCCGCCGCGCTCGGATGCCGGGCCAGCGGCGCGACCTCCGCCTCCGGAAGCCAGGGCGCGGCCGCCGTCTGAGGATCGCCGCCGCGGAGCTGCGCGTGCAGGGCGTGGGCGAAGGCAGAGAGGCGCCGCAGGGTACGTCCGCGCAGGGGCTCGACGGGCTCCCCCGGCAGGAGGGCGGTCACGAGCCGGGCGAGCCCCCGGGTCTCGACCACGAGGCTGCCCCAGGCGCGGCGGCCCTCCCACCAACGGTCGTAGCAGGCGCTGTTTCGGAAGCTCAGGAAGATCGACAGGGCGATCCCGATCAGGGTGAAGGGCCCGACGCCGGCGGTGATCGGGAACGCCTCGGGCCAGCGCCGCTCCACCGCCACCACGACCACCGCCACCAGGGTAATGCCCCCGACCTTGAGGGCGACCTTCGGCAGGATCGAGCCGCGCAGGGTGAACAGGATGTCGAGGAGGCTCGGGCGCGAACGGACGATCATCCCTCCGTCTTCTCAGGCCGCGGCGCGTCCCGCAACCGCGGCCGCCTCGACGGGGGCGAGCCGAACCGCGGACGGGAGGATCAGAGCGACCAGCCGCCATCGACCGAGATCGCGGCGCCGGTGACGAAGGCGCCCAGCTCGGCGCTCATCCACAGGACCGCCTCGGCGATCTCCTCGGGCCGGCCCAGGCGGCCGACCGGCTCCAGGTCGATCGCCTTCTGGATGTCGCCCCCGGTGAAGCGGTCCATCATCGGCGTCGCGATGTTGCCCGGCAGGACGGCGTTCACCCGGATGTTGGCGGTGGCGTAGTCGAGGGCGGCCGACTTGGTGAGACCGATGACGGCGTGCTTCGAGGCGGCGTAGCTGGCGCCGCCGGCGACGCCCCGGATGCCGGCGCCCGACGCGGTGTTCACGATGACGCCGCCGCCCTGGCGCAGCATCTGCGCGATCTCGTGCTTCATGCAGACGAAGGTGCCGCGCAGGTTGATGCCGAGGATACGGTCCCAGTCCGCGAGGGCGATCTCCCCCACCGGTGCCGCGACGTTCTCGACGCCGGCATTGTTGAAGGCGATGTCGAGCCGGCCGAAGGTCGCGACCGTCTCAGTGATCGCCGCCTCCACCTGCTCCGGCCACGCGATGTCGCAGGCGAGGACCAGCCCCTCGCCGCCGACCTCTCGGATCGCCTCCGCGGTCGGCTGCAGCGCGGCCTCGGTCCGATCGAGGATGGCGACGCGGGCCCCTTCCCGGGCGAAGGCGATGGCGGTGGCGCGCCCGATGCCGCTCGCGGCTCCGGTGACGAGGGCGACACGGCCGGTGAATCGATCGGGACGGGACATGGGCGGGACCTCACGGGTTCGGAAAGCGGGACGTCCCGGATTCGCGGGATGTCCCGATGACCGCGTCGCCATCGGCCCCTCGACCCGGAGCGCCCACCGCGATGTAGGCGGGGCGAAAACGAGGCGTGAGCCGGCATCGCCTCATCGGAGCGATGAGTCCCGTTCATCGTTCCCGGCCGATCCGCCGCGACCTAGAAGCCGAGCGGGCGCATCTCGCGGATGAGGGCAATGAGCAGACGCAGGCCCGTCGGCAGCTGACGGCGCCCCGAATAGTAAAGGTGGAATGCGGCGCCGGACGCAGACCAGTCGCCGAGCACGCACCGGAGCGCGCCCGCCCGGACCAGCGGCGTCACGCAGGGTTCGGGCAGGTAGGCGAGGCCCGCTCCGGCCTGGGCGAGGGCCACCGCGAGGCCGGTACTGTCGAGGGTCAGCGCCCCCGGCACATCGACGGCGATGGCCTCGCCGTGCCGCTCGAACTCCCAATGATAGATGCGGTCGTCGCCGAGCCGGACGCGCAGGCCGCGATGGGCGAGAAGGTCGTGGGGATGCGCCGGCACCCCGAAGCGCTCCAGATAGGCGGGCGCGCCCACCACGACCCAGCGGATGTCGGCGGAGAGGCGCTGCGCGACCATGTCCTCCGGGACCGTGTCGCCGTAGCGGATCCCGGCATCGGCGCCCGCATCGACCACGTCGAGCAGGCGATTCGCCACGCGCACATCGATCGCGATGTCCGGGTAGCGGGCGAGGAAGACCGGAAGGACCGGGGCGAGGAGGAGCGCGCTCGCGTGCTCCAGCACGTTGAGGCGCACGCGCCCGGCCGGCGCACCGCGATGGCGGTTCAGCGCCTCGACGGCCTGCCCGATCGCCAGGAAGGGCCCATCTAGCGACGCGAAAAAATCCTCGCCGGCGGCGGTGAGGGTGACGCTCCGGTTGGTCCGGTTAAGGAGGCGGACGCCGAGCTGCGTCTCGAGACCCTTCAGGGCATGGCTCAGGGCCGAGGCGCTGACGCCGAGTTCGAGGCCCGCACGCCGGAAACTGCGATGCTTCGCGATCGCCAGGAAGGCCCCGAGGGCCGGCAGGCTGGGACGAGGGGGTGGCACGGACCGGTTGTGCCGGCGCGGAAGCGCCGACGCAAGAACCATGAGCGCGCCTCAACGTGGCGCGACGCCGGCGTCCGGGCCGACGACGCCCTTCAATTTACGCCGCCGAGGCGATCGCCGTGGAGGCGCGGCGCACCTTGCCGGCGCCTTCGAGGAAGGCGTGGGCGTCCTCCTTGCGCTCGAAGACGTGGGGGGCGAGGCCGCGGCGGTTGAGGGCCTCTTCCATCTTCAGGCGCAGGAAGGCACTGGTCGCGTAGCGCGTGGTGGTGAGATAGTAATTCGCCTGCAGGTATTGGATCATGTGGGCGTAGTCGTCGTAGAGGTTCTCGTTGATGCGGAACCCGTCGTGGTTGACCACCGTGTTGACTCGCTGGCCGGCCTTCTTGCAGGCTCCCACCAGCACCATGCGCAGGTCGTCGAGGTCGCTCTTGGCGCGGGCGTGCCAGCCCTCCAGGTTCACGAACAGGATGTTGCGCTCGGTGTCGTAGCTCACCCGCTCCGGCAGGTTGAGGTTCAAGAGGTCGGCGAGCAGTTCCATCGGCTCGTCGCGGAACAGGCGGGCATCCATCGGCATCGGCTGCTTGATGATCGGCCGGAAGCCCATATGGGGCAGGATGTCCCGCTCGATGTCGATGCCGGGGGCCACCTCGATGAGTTCCAGCCCCTCGTCGGTGAGCTGGAAGACGCAGCGCTCGGTGACGTAGATCACCGGCTGCGAGCGCATCTGCGCATAGTGCCCGCTGAAGGTGATCTGCTCGACCTGCGGCAGGAATTTCTGCGAGCGCCCTTCCGTGACGATCCGGAGCTTGCCGTCCTCGATCACGGTCTCCAGGCCGCCCACCGTGAAGGTGCCGGCGAAGACCACCGAGCGGGCGTTCTGGCTGATGTTGATGAAGCCGCCGCAGCCGTTGAGGCGCCCACCGAACATGCTGGTGTTGACGTTGCCGTGCTGGTCGCACTCGGCGAGGCCGAGGCAGGTCATGTCGAGGCCGCCGCCGTCGTAGAAGTCGAACATCTGGTTCTGGTCGATGACGCAATCGGCGTTCGTTGCCGCGCCGAAGCTCGACCCCGACGCGAGCACGCCGCCGACCGCGCCGGCCTCGGTGGTCAGGGTGATGTAGGGGGTGACCTTCTCCTCGTTGGCCACCGCCGAGATGCCCTCGGGAGCGCCGACGCCGAGGTTGACGACGCCGTTGGGTGGCAGCTCGAAGGCCGCGCGCCGGGCGATGACCTTGCGGGCGTCGAGGGGCATCTTCTTCATGCCGCTCACGGGCACGCGGATCTGGCCGGCCAGCGCCGCATCGTGCTGCACGCCGTAGTTCATGCGGTGCATCTCGGGCTCGGCGAGCACCACGCAATCCACCAGGATGCCGGGCACGCGGACGTCCTTGGGCAGCAGGAAGCCGTCATCGACGATGCGCTCGACCTGCGCGATGACGATGCCGCCGTTGTTGCGCGCCGCCATGGCCTGGGCGAGGCAGTCCAGGGTCAGCGCCTCCTTCTCGAAGGAGATGTTGCCCGACGGATCGGCCGAGGTGCCTCGGATGAAGGCGACGTCGATCTTGGTGGCGGTGTAGAACAGCCACTCCTCGCCATCAACCTCGACCAGTTTGACGATTTCGTCCTGGGTCACGGTGTTGACCCGGGCGCCGCCGTGGCGCGGATCCACGTAGGTGTGCAGGCCCACCTTGGAGAACAGTCCCGGCTGGCCGGCGGCGCAGGCCCGGTAGAGCTGTGAGATCACGCCCTGGGGCAGGTTGTAGCCGAGAATCTTGTCTTCCTGCGCGGCCTTAGCGACCTTCGGCATGCGGCCGAAATTGGCGGCGATGACGCGCTTCAGCAGGCCTTCGTGGTGCAGGCGCCCGGTGCCGAGGCCTTTGCTGTCGCCGGCCCCCGCCGTCATGATCAGGGTCAGGTCACGGGGTGCGCCGGTGTCGACGAAGCGCTTCTCCAGGGCAGCGTGCAGCGCCTCCGGAATGCAGCTCTGGACGAAGCCCGTCGTGGTGACCACGTCGTTGTGCCGGATCAGAGCGATCGCTTCGCCAGCCGTGATGACCTTGTTTTTCTTCATGAACCGGGCCGTCCTCCGCACCCCAGGCCGGCGACGGGCGGCAGGTCAGAGCCTGGAGCGGGTCGCACATGGGGAAGTCTTATTCTGACGCGACAGCGTAAAGATCCGCAGGAAGCTTCGCAAGGGCACCACAACTCTCGTTGCAGCGCAATTTTATCTTGGTGCAATGCAAATTTTTCAATCGCGTATCAAATTGAACTAACAGTGCGGCCGCAAAAGATTTTGCGTTCCTGCGGCCGGGATGCACCAAGACGGAACGATGCCTCCGACACGGCCAGGATTATTCAAAATACTCTTGGGATGAGCATCCTTCGGGAGCCCCCTTACGTCAGCAGATAGGTCAGGAGCGCCCGCAACTCGGCCGGCCGCACCGGCTTATGGACGAGTTGCGCCCCGAATTCGGCGACCTGCGCCTCGATCTCCGGAGAGTGGTTGGCGGTGGTGACGATGACCGGCAAACGGGATTCGGCACGGGCCTGAAGGTGGATCGCCACGTCGAGGCCGCAGGCGCCGTTGTCGAGATGGTAGTCGAGGATGAGCAGATCCGGCAGGCTTTTCCCGGCCGCCAGCGACGCCGCCACCCCGGCCAGGTCGCGATGCACGCAGACCTCGGCGTCCCAGGTGCGCAGGAGGCGCTCCAGGGCATCGGCGGTGGGCGGATCGTTCTCCACCACCAGCACCCGCGCGCCGGTGAGCCGGGTCGTCACGGGGGCGGACGGAACCGCGCGCTCCGGCGGCGTCAGGCTCACCGGGACGGTCAGGGCCATGCGGGTGCCGCGCCCGACCCGGGAGGCGAGATCGAGGGGATGATCGAGGGCCTGCGCCATGCGGCGCACGATGGAGAGGCCGAGGCCGAGGCCCGGCTCGCCCCCCTCCCCCTCGGCACCCCCCCGGAAGAATTCCTCGAAGACCAGGCCCTGCTCCGCCGGCGCGATGCCGCAGCCTGTGTCGAGCACCTCGATGCGGCAGGCGTCCCCGCGGTGGCGGATCGCCACCAGCACGCCGCCCTGCCGGGTGTAGCGGATGGCGTTCGAGACGAGGTTCTGCAGGATGCGCTGGAGCAGCATCGGATCGCTCGCCACAGCGAGGTCGGGCCCGCGCACGGTGAGGCGCAGCCCCTTGCGCTCGGCGAAGGGCCGGAAGCTCGCCGCGATGCCGGCGAGAAGCTCGCCGAGGGCCACCGGCTTGATCGCTGGGCGTACCACACCGGCATCGAGCTTCGAGATGTCGAGGAGGGTCTTGATCAGGTCCTCGATGATCTGGAGCCCGCGCTCGATCTGCCCCGAGATCGCCGCGGCCTCCGGACCGAGGCCGAGGTCGGCCAGGGCCGAGGCCGAGAGCCGGGCCGCATTGAGCGGCTGCAGGAGGTCGTGACTCGCGGCCGCGAGGAAGCGGGTCTTCGAGCGGTTGGCGTTCTCGGCCTCCTCCTTGGCCGCCACCAGGGCGGCGTTGGAGCGCTCCAGGCGGTGCATCAGCCCGGTCAGCTCCTCTGTGCGGGTGCGGACGCGCCCCTCCAGCATGGTGGCGGTCTGAAACAGGGAATAGGCCCCGCCCTGCTGGTCCATGCTGCGCTCCACATGGGCCATCAGGGCCGCGTTGATGCGCTCCAGCTTGGCGATGCGCCGCAGGTTCGCGTCCTCCTCCGGGGCGGGGGACGCGGCCTCGGGCGGCAGGATCATGGCTCGGCCTCGCCGCGGGCCGGCTCGCCCCGCCCGATGGCGATGCCCGTGAAGGTCTGGTTGAGGTGCATTGACCGGTACTGCTCGCCGTAGGTGTCGAAGCCCACGATGTCGTAGCGCCGGTAGAGGTCGACGATGCCGTGCCGCACCTGCCGGCTCTCGGCATCGAGGCGGCGCAGCACGCACTCGAAGCCGATGACGAGATCGATGCCGCCCAGCGCCGCGTCGAGGCGGGCGAGTTCGGCTTCCGTGGCCGCCACGATGTCGCGCGGGCGCGCCAGGGTGAGCACCACGCCTTCGTCGATGGCGCAGAAGAAGCTGAGCGAGCCGTCCGCGTTCATGCGCCGGATTGATCGGCAGAAATACTCGCCACCGACCTTCACCGCGAGCGGATAGGCGGCAAAGCTCATCGGCGACAGGCGCTCCGGATCGAGCCCCACCGCCATGGCGTATTCGCGCGCCGCCGGTTCCGCATTGAGCTCGTGGACGGTACGCTGCTCGTCGTCGGAGGCGGTGACGACGAACTTGGTCGCGGTCGGCTCGAAATTGTCGCTCTTGAAGATCTGGATCGGGAAATCCGAATCCACGAGGAGCAGCACGGCGGCGCGCTGATGGATTCGGCCGTCATGGAGCAGCACCGTCTCGCGGAAGGTGAGGTCGTCGCCCGCCGAGCCGCCCACGAGGGGGATGCCGTCCAGGGCCCAGGCGATGGCCGAGACCACCGTCTCCTCGGCGTTGGTGAGCCCGTCGATCAGCGAGAGGGCGAAGCAGCGGCCGGATGCCGGATCGGCGCCCGCGCCGTCGAGGCTTCGGCGCAGGGTCCGTACGCTGGAAGCGGTCCGCTCCACGTCGAGGTGGTCGATGGCGTCCAAGAGCGTGGAAACGATGCGGAAGCCCGCCTTCGGGAAGGCGATCACGACGAGGCCGCGATCAAGGCCGCCCGCCGGCGAGATGCCGCCCGACATGGTGCAGCCCGCGATGCCCGCACCCGGAAAGCGCGCGCTGAGTTCGCGATTCAGGATCTCGACGTCGTAATCGGCCGAGAAGAAGGCCACGATCTGGGCGACGGGACGCGGGCCGATGGCCGCGCCGATCTCCGCGATGGCCCCGTCGGCCGCGGCGGCGTCCGTCCACGCCGTCGTGATGCCGCACAGATGCGTGCGCACCTGCGTCCCCTGTGCCACGTTCCATTCCCCGCCTGCGCGTCGCGTGCCGGACTTGACGCCCGGTTCTCCGCGGTGACACGAGTATGTCGGGCGGCCGGCTCCCGCGCAATGCGGCACCGAACAGCTCGGGAACAGGGGCGCACGCACCGGGCGGAACGGGCATGCATCTCCTCATCGTCGACGATCACCCGCTCTTTCGCGACGCGCTCGCCAGCGCGGTGGGGCTCGCCTACCCGGACGCGACGCTGCACGAGGCCGACGGCATCGCCAGCGCCTGTGCCGTACTGGCGGCGCAGGCCGCCATCGAGATCATTCTCCTCGACCTGTCGATGCAGGGCGTGACCGGCTTCGAAGGCCTGCTGGCGATCCGGGCGCAGGCGCCGCGGGTCCCGATCCTGGTCGTCTCCGGACTGGAGGATCCGCGGATCATCCGGGAGGCGCTGGATCACGGCGCCGCCGGCTTCGTGCCCAAGGCGGTCGACAAGGCGACGCTGACACGGGCCATCGCCGACGTTCTTGCCGGAGGACTCTGGGTACCGGCGAGCCTGCCGAACGCGACCCTGCCCCCGTCGTCCGCCCGCAAGGCGCCGATCGCCGAGCGGGTCGCGAGCCTCACGCCGCAGCAGGTGCGGGTGCTGGCGATGATCCGCCAGGGCAAGCTCAACAAGCAGATCGCGCACGAGCTCCAGGTCGGGGATTCCACCGTGAAGGCCCATGTCTCCGAGATCCTGCGCAAGCTCGACGTCATCAGCCGCACGCAGATCGTGATCGAGACGGCGCTCCTCGACTTCGACCGGATCCTGGCGGCGCCCGAGAGCTGACCGGCCCGGCGAGCCCTCGAGCGGCGGGTCCCTTCAGGCCGTGGGAACCTTGGAGCCGCCGTAATGGCCGTCGACTCGCCCGCCGAAGGCCGGGTCGGCGAAGGGATCCTCGCCGGGGCCGTGGGTGGGCGCCCCCGCCAGGGTGTCGCGGTCGATGTCCACGATGTAGCCGCCGAGATCGACGCTGTAAGTCAGCGCCCGCCAGGGCACGGGATGGTAGCTCTCGCCGAGCCCGAGGAAGCCGCCGAAGGAGATGACGGCGTAGGCGACCTGGCCCGAGACCTTGTCGACCATGAAGTTGTAGACGGTCCCGATCGACTCGCCCTCACGGCTGTAGGCGGCGGTGCCCTCGACCTTGTTCGACGCGATCAGGCGCCGGGTCTCGTCGATCGCGACGCCCTCGGCCGAGGGGTCGAGCTCCATCGAGCCGGCCGGGCGGATGCTGCGCTCGTTCGGGAGGTCCGTCGGCATGCGCATTCCTTTTGCAGAGTGGATTCGGGCGGCGGGGGCACGGGATGCCGCGCTCGACCGGACAAGCCGCCACCCGCGCGGGGGTTCCGGATTCAGGCCCGCTCGTCCACCGGCACGCCGGTCTCCTCGGCCACCTCGATTTGGCGCACGGCCACCCGTTGACGCATCCCACGGCTCGCCAGCAGCATCTCGAACCCGAAGACCATCAGGGCGCTCAGGGTGCAGAGGATGGCGAGGCCGAACAGCACGAACAGGATGTCGGCGACGGTGGCGTCCCGCAAGGCCCCGACGAACAGCGTGAGGACCGCCCCGCAGGTGGCGACCCCGCCCAGCGCCCCGAGGATCACGGCGGCGTCGAGGGCGAGGGAGCGCCGGCGGAGCGCGTTCATGCGCCGCGCCAGGCGGACCTGGTCGAGGCCGGAGGCGCCGTCGATCGCCTGCGAGATGCGCTCCGCCTGATCGGCCACCCGGGCGAGGCGGGTGCCGAAGACGTTGAGGAGCGTCGCGATGCCCGAGAGGAGGAAGACGGGCGTCAGGGCGATCTGGATGATGTGAGCCGTGCTGTCGAGGGACGAGGCGACGGAGTTGTCGAACATGAAGGGGTGATCGCGACCGGGACGGAACCCTGGCGCAACGTTCGAGGACGCGGGCGGTTCGGGGCCGCCGGTCAGATCAGACCGGCATCGGCACGGCCGCCGGGACCGGTCTGGGCCTCGATGGAGACCAGCGTGCCGAGTCCGATGATGAGTGCGACGGCGGCACCCAGCGAAAGCGTGAAGGCAAGGAGGATCATGCCCCCGGTTTCGTCGATCGCCCTTAAGGTTCGCTGATGCCCCGGCCGCCGCTCCGTCCCGAAATCGGACGTAGCGGGCTCGATCCGGGTCCAGATTCCGAGGATCCCGTCGCGCCCGGGAGTCCGATCAATTCTTCAAGGCGGTCGGAAATTCTTGCGCCCACGCCCGCACCTCTGGGCCGAGGCGCGGGCGTGGGCCGGAATCGCTCCCCCACACGACGTCTAAGCCGGGCTGGGGCCGGGGGTGGGTGCCGGAGCACGGGCTGGCACCGTGCCACCGAAAATCCCCTAACCAACTGTAACTCTAGAGCTTTTCGCGCAGCTCTACGAGCCGCCAAGCCGTTGGCTCCCTTCGCCTTCATGCCAAAGTACAGGTCGATGACGATGAAGTTCTCGTCCAAGTCGAGGCCATCTCACTTCGCCCTGGGGCGGCCTCGACCGGAGACGAGCCTCCGCGCCTGTGGATGACGAGCGCGCCGAGGGCGGTTTTCCCTTGGAACGCTCGCGGCACCGCTTAGTTGTTGCAGCTATGCGCTGCGAGGCCACCGGCCGTGGGCGTACCGGCGCTCACCGTCGACATCCGGAGGAACACCCCATGGCAAAGAGCACCACCAAGACCGCCGAGAAGGCCGCCCCCAAGGCTGCCCCGAAGGACGCCGAGAAGCCCGCCGCCAAGGGCAAGAAGGTCGCCGCGCCGAAGGGTGATGGCGCCAAGCCGAACGCCCTGCAGCAGCCGCTGAAGCCGTCCTCCGAGCTCGCCGCCGTCGTTGGCGACGCCGCCCTGCCCCGTGGCGAGGTGGTCAGCAAGGTCTGGGAATACATCAAGAAGCACAACCTGCAGAATCCCGAGAACAAGCGCGAGATCCTCGCCGACGACAAGCTGAAGAAGGTCTTCGGCAAGGACAAGTGCACCATGTTCGAGATGAACAAGCACTTGGCCGCGCACCTCAAGTCGGCCTGAGCCCAGCCGTTTGAAGCAACACCCCGGATCGGCGTCGGGGAGGGGCTGCCCCCTCCCCTGGCCGACCGGTTTTCGTGGCCCGAGGGCGACCTGATCAGCCCCGCGTGCCCGACCGGCGCGTCCGCCGCTCGACCTTGCGGGTCGCCGTCTCCCGAAGATGGTGCTCGATCGCCCCGTTGGCGCGTGCCCGCATCGTGCGCATGGCCTCGGCATCGTCGAAGGTCTCGGGAAAGCGCCGGGACAGCCAGAGATAGGCGCTGGCGAGCTTCACCGTCCGCTCCTGGTAGTCCAGTTCGCCCGCGAGGTTCGCCCGGAGAGCCGACACCGTCGTGCCCGCCGCGCGGGCCTGGGTCCAGCGCTCCAGCAGGCCGAGGGAGACCGGGTCGCGCCGGTCCACCGGGCAGACCGAGAACGCGAACTTCTCGGCGATGGGCAACCGCGCCTTGTCCACCACGCGGGCGATCTCCAGGATCTCCTCCAGGGCGGAAGGCTGGAACGGCGAGCCCGCGTAGAAGGTGGCGCGGGCGAAATGCGCCAGTACCTCGCGCAGGCTGTCGGTGCGCATCTCCTCGGCCACGGAATTGATCGCGATGAGGTCGGGGCGCACGTAGAAGCGCGTGTCGGCGGCCGGCGCCGTGGGAGCCCCGGCCAGCGCCGCCCGGATCGGCTCCAGCCCGGTCTCGTCAACGGCAGCGACGTAACCCTCGTCCTGATGCCCGAACCGGCCCGCGCGGCCCGCGATCTGGCGAATCTCCGAATTGGTCAACCCCCGCTCGCCGACCCCATCCCACTTGCGCACCGCCGAGAAGACGATCCGCTTCAGCGGACCGAGGTTGAGGCCCATGCCGATGGCATCGGTGGTGACGAGGACGTCGGCCTCGCCGGTCCGGAAGCGCGCGGCCTCCGCGCGCCGCACCTCGGGCGAGAGTGCTCCGTAGATCGTCGCCACCCGGTGCCCGGCCGCCACCAGGATCTCGCGGTTCTCGTGGACGGCCCGGCGCGAGAAGGCCACCACCGCGTCGCCCGGCATCACCTTCTCCAGGGGAACGGGCGTCTCCTGCAGCACCAGCGGCGTCTTGCGCACGAAGGCGATCACTTCGAGGGACTCGTTGGCGGCCTCCGCGGCGCGGCGCACGGCGGCCAGCGCATCGTCGGAGCCGCAGACCACCACGGTGCGGGCGGCGACCCCGAACAGGGCGTTGGTCCAGGCCCAGCCCCGATCGGGATCGGCGATCATCTGGATCTCGTCGATCACCGCGACGTCGACGGGCCGCGTGAGGTCGGCGGTCTCGATGGTGCGGGCGGTGTGGGTCGGGTTGAGGTCGCCCAGCGTCTCCTCGCCCGTTACCATGCCGGCACGCAGGCCGCGCTCGGCCAGGGCCTCGTAGTTCTCCAGCGCGAGGAGACGCAGGGGCGCGAGGTAGGTGCCGGTCTCAGCCGCCCGCAGCATCTCCAGGGCGGCGTAGGTCTTGCCGGAATTGGTCGGCCCCATGTGGAAGATGATGCGCCGGCCGAGGCGCCGGGCCGCGGTGAACTTCTCGATATAGGCGCCGAAGCCGACCTGGTCGCGCAGGCGGCGCAGGCGGGAATCCTCCCGTGCCACGGTGCGGGCGCGGGCGCGCACGCCCTTCAGGGTGTCGGTGAGCGATTGGTTCAGGTTCGGCGAGAGGAGGAAGGCGCGCGAACGCAGCGAACGGTCGAGGTGGTCGATATAGGTGGCGGCATCGGCGCCGACCTCGTGCAGGTCCTCGGCGACCTGCTCGCGCAGGCGCTCCACGGCGCGGCGCAGGGACTTCGCAGTCCGCAGCCCGGCCTCGGCGACGGCGGCACGCAGTTCCTCGAGGCGCCAGCTCGGATCGTTGCGATGGGCCATGCCGGAGAGGATGCCGGCGACACCCGTCTCCGGCTTCGCGTCGATCCGCAGGTCGAGGCGCCCGCCATCGAGGACGGAGATCAAGGTCCGGATGGTCCAGGCGATGCTGCCGTCCCGCATCACCGCGGCGCGCAGGCTGGGGATCGCCTTCCTCACGGCCGCAACTCCGCCCTCCGCGAAGGTGCGCCGCGCCTTCAGCTCCCGAAGGGCCTTGGCGACCACCGCGTCCTCGACGAGACCGCCATAGTCCGGCAGGCCGAGATGCAGCCGGAGGGCCTCCACCTCGACGCTCCGGGGCGGCAGGCCGAGGCGGACCGCCGCCTCCAGCAGGATCTCGTTGGTCGGTCGCGCACGCTTGCGGGCCATGGGCCTCTCGTCGGGGAGTCTCGATCCGCCGCGGACGGACGACCGGGCGGCGTCAGGGTGCGCGGGACGCAACCCAAAAAGCAACGGCTCCGATCAGCGCAAGGCCCTCCGTGCACCGCCCGGTCGGACTCCGGCCGCGCGCGGACCGACCTGACGCTCGGCCCTGGCGGCGAGCAGGTGGTCGGTCGCCTTTTTCGCGTTGAGGTTCTGCTGGAGCGCGCTGGCACACTCCTCCCGTCCCGGGCGCTTGGCCCGGGACGGGAGGAGTGCCGTAGCGGGCGATCTCGTCGTGCTCCACGGCCTGGGCCGAGGCCACGAGGACAGCGTCCCGCACAGCCTTGTGTCGACGATCTCGCCGTCCTCCGCGCCGGCCTCCTCAATGAGGCCGCTGATCGCCGGACAGGTCACCGCCTTGGGGCTGGGGCCGTGAATCTGGAAGACTTTCGCCAGTCGCTGGATCGGGTCCTCGGTTTGGCGCAGGTGGATCGCGAAGCGCTGCTTCAGTTCCGGATGCGTCCTCCTCGCGTTCATCTTGCGTAGCGCTTTCGTGATCCGGTGCTCCGCGTCGTAGATCTCGTGGATCGTGGGGACGATGAGGTCGTCGCGGGTTTGATGTCGCGGGTGCCCACCCCCAGGGATGCCTCCGCTGGTGTCGTCGTGCAGAACCGAGGAGCCGACAGGAAATTCGGCTCCTCCTGCTGGTCGGCGTACCCCCGAGCCACCAGGGCCAGGGCCCGTGCATCGAGAGGCTAGTCTCGGGGTGCCTTGATGAAACGCGCATGATTCGAAAACACGTCGCTTGTGCTTCGTGCTCGCGAGGCAGAGCTTCGCACGAGCCCGATCTACAACTTAGGGCTGGAAACCGAACAACAGTCTGGGCCTCTTTGTAACAAAATCCTCCATTTGTTTTTGCTTCGTTCTTGATGAAGGTTATTAAGGCCCCGCTTCTCTCTTGCTAATTTGGATTCGGGTCGACCCCGAAAGGGCCGCTTGGGCGGCGGATCGCCTTGCTCGCTCGGCGGGTCGTCGGACCCTGCGCGTCCACACACGTCAGGGAAGCGATACGATGCACGAGAATTCCGCCGGACCGGCCGCATTCTGGGCCTCGGTGGCGAACGACGTCACGTCGCGGGTCGAGCCGGTGCTGGCCCGGGACGGCAAGGCCCGAGAGGGCGTGATCGAGTATCTGCGCGACCTCGAAGCGGTGGCCCTGCGCGACGGCAGCAGCCGCGAAGCCTTGCAGGTGATCGCTTCGGGCCGGCGCCTCCTCGGCGACCGGAGCGATACCCCGCCCGCCGAGATCGCCCGCGCGGTGCGGACAGCCTTGATCTGATCCCGAGCCGGACGCGAGATGCGTCCGGCTCGGGCTGATGCCCTCAACCGGCGATGTCCCTTACCCGGGAGGCGACCCCAGGGCCGCCCGCGTGAACGCATCGGCGCCGATCTCGTCGGTGCCGTTCATCCCGAGGCTCTCGATGAGCCGGCCGCGGGCGCGGCTGACACGGCTCTTCATGGTGCCCACGGCGACCCCGCAGATCTCCGCCGCCTCCTCGTAGGTGAAGCTCTGCGCACCGACGAGGACAAGGGCCTCGCGCTGGCTGAACGGCAACGCGTTCAAGGCCTCCTGGAACTCGCGCATCTCCACCCGGATCTCCTGCTCAGGCAGGCTGGTCAGACGCCCTGCCAGGGCACCGTCGGCGTCCTCCACCTCGCGCTTGCGCTTGCGCTGCTCGGAATAGAACAGGTTGCGCAGGATGGTGAACAGCCACGCCGTCAGGTTGGTGCCCCGGGTGAAACTGTCGGCCTTGGTCCAGGCCCGCACCAGGGTGTCCTGGACGAGGTCGTCGCTGCGGTCGAGATCGTAGGTCAGCGAGAACGCGAAGGCGCGCAGGGCCGGAATCGCACCGAGCAGGAGTTCACGCATCTCGGCATCGGCGCCCTGCGGCGTGCCGACCCGTTGGGGCATCGCGTTGGTCATCAGGATCCTCGCGTGGTGCTGCGGGCGGCCAGATCGGCGAGGAGGGCGTCGAAGCGGTCGGGGAGCGGCTGATTCAGCACCTCGGCATAGAGGAGGCGCAGGTTGCGTCCGATGCGCCGGCGCGCCTCCACCGTCATGCCGGCTTCGCCTTGGCGGGCCCAGGGTGATGGAGGCGGCGCGACGCCGGAAGTTCCGGCGCGCGCGGCCTCGGGCGCGCCCGCTTCGGAGCGGGCGACCGCCATCGTGGCCGTTGTTTCCGCGGCCCCGCGGGACGCCGCCATCGGCGCGACGAGGGAGAGATCGCCTGGATCTGCGCTGCGGTTCGGGTCGCTCGAATCAATGCTCATTGCTACTCGTCGCTCGACGGCCGGGGCCGGAGAGTCCGGAGCGCCGTCATTTCGGCGGCCGTGCTACGGCTGCGCGATTTAACGACCTCTGAAAAAAGCATTCATCTGATCTTAAGCCGCCGAATGCAGGCGAAAGACCACGAGCATTAAATAGAAACAGTTAGAAACAAATGTGATACATCACCGAAGCGTCGCCGTTATGGTTCTATAGTCCCACAATCCTGTCGCCAAGCTGAACAATACGGTGACGGTGTTGAGCCTGGGCGTCCAAGCCCACCGTGCCATCCCGGGCCGGGCCGGATACCGGCATGGCCCGGGGTTTGCGCCCGTCGCCGAACCCTCGTTCCAGCCCTCCCCCGGAATCGCCCATGAGCCTCGACGTGCCCGACCTCGACCATGTCGTTCGCGAGATCGCCGACGAGATGCGGGAGCGGCCGGACCGAGGCGAGGTGGCGACCTACATCCCCGAACTCGCCGGTGTCGATGCCAAGGCTTTCGGTCTCGTGGTGATCGATGCCGAGGGGCGGATCGCGGCCGGCGGCGACAGCGACGAACCCTTCTCGATCCAGAGTATCTCCAAGGTCTTCACCCTGACCCTCGCCCTCGGCATGGCCGGCGACCGCCTCTGGCGCCGCGTCGGGCGGGAACCCTCGGGCAGCCCCTTCAACTCCATCGTCCAGCTGGAGCGCGAGCGCGGCATCCCGCGCAATCCGTTCATCAATGCCGGGGCGATCGCGGTAACGGACCTGATCCTGTCCGGCCACCAGCCCCGTGAGGCCATCGGCGAGATCCTGCGTTTCATGCAGTTCCTGGCGCAGGATTCCAGCATCGCCATCGACGAGGCGGTGGCTGCCTCCGAGCTGCGGACGGGCTTCCGCAACATGGCGCTTGCCCACTACATGAAGTCCTTCGGGGTGCTCGACAATCCGGTCGACTTCACCCTCGGCGTCTACTTCCACCACTGCGCCCTCAGCATGTCCTGCCGGCAGCTCGCCCAGGCGGGCCGGTTCCTCGCCCATTCGGGGCGCAACCCCCTGACGGGGTTGTCCGTGGTGTCGCCCGAGCGGGCACGGCGCATCAACGCGGTGATGCTCACCTGCGGACATTACGACGGCTCGGGGGAGTTCGCCTATCGGGTGGGTCTTCCGGGGAAGAGCGGCGTCGGCGGCGGCATCCTGGCGATCGCGCCGGGCAAGGCCTCGATCGCCGTCTGGTCGCCCGGCCTCGACGCCTCCGGCAATTCCCATCTTGGACGGATCGCCCTGGAGATGCTCACCCGGCGGCTGGGCTGGTCGATCTTCGGCGCTTGAAGGCGGGAGGACCGACTCGCTCCGACCGACTTGCCATCCGAACAGGCAAAAAGAAGGGCCCGCCTCGTAGAACGCGGCGGACCCTGCCTAGGTTCGGAGCAAAATTGACGAATTGACGCCTAAAAACTAGGCAGCCGCCTGCTGACTCGTCGCGGTCGGAACCGAGGAGATCGTCTTCAGGATCTGCGAGGCGATCTGGTAGGGGTCCCCCTGGCTGTTGGGACGGCGATCTTCGAGGTAGCCCTTATATTCGTTGTTCACGAAGCTGTGCGGCACGCGGATCGAGGCGCCCCGGTCGGCGACGCCGTAGCTGAACTGGTCGATCGCCGCCGTCTCGTGCTTGCCCGTCAGGCGCATGTGGTTGTCGGGGCCGTAGACGGCGATGTGGTCGTCGAGGTTCTCCTTGAAGGCCGCCATCAGGGCTTCGAAATACGCCTTGCCGCCCACCGTGCGCATGTGCTCGGTCGAGAAGTTGGCGTGCATGCCCGAGCCGTTCCAGTCCGTCGCGCCGAGCGGCTTGCAATGGTACTCGACGTCGATCTCGTAGGTCTCGCACAGACGCTGCAGCAGGTAGCGGGCGACCCACATCTCGTCGGCGGCCTTCTTGGAGCCCTTGCCGAAGATCTGGAACTCCCACTGGCCCTTAGCCACCTCGGCGTTGATGCCCTCGTGGTTGATGCCGGCATCGAGGCAGAGATCCAGGTGCTGCTCGACAATCTTGCGGGCGATGCTGCCGACTTCCTTGTAGCCGACGCCGCAGTAATACGGCCCCTGCGGAGCCGGATAGCCGGAGGCAGGGAAGCCGAGCGGACGGCCATCCTTGTAGAAGAAGTACTCCTGCTCGAAGCCGAACCAGGCGCCGTCGTCGTCGAGGATGGTGGCGCGCTTGTTGGAGGCGTGCGGGGTGACGCCATCCGGCATCATGACTTCGCACATCACCAGTACGCCGTTCTTGCGCGTGGAATCCGGGAAGTGGCGCACGGGCTTCAACATGCAATCGGAGCTGCCGCCTTCGGCCTGCATCGTCGAGCTGCCGTCGAAGCCCCAGAGCGGAAGCTGCTCAAGGGTCGGGAACGCGTCGAATTCCTTGATCTGGGTCTTACCGCGAAGGTTCGGCACCGGAGTGTAGCCGTCGAGCCATATATACTCGAGTTTGTATTTCGTCATTCCGAGCCTCTCGTCCTGAAGCGATGCGACATCCCAGGACACCTGACGGGATTCGCAGCCATTGCTGACTGAGGCGGCCTAAGCAACGTTCGCGCCAACCGGCACCGGTTCGGTGCTGCGGCATTTGGGCGGGAGAGGCTTCGCGTGAGACTTCGTTAACGGATCCGGACTAGCGCTGAGAGGATCAGGAGATCGCGATGCGCAGACGGGTAAGCGCCGCGCTTGCCGGCGTTGCCCTGATTGCCTTCGCGGCATCGGGCCTCGGATTACGCACCTCGGGTGCCGGCGAGCCGGAACAAGCGAATGTCAGCACGACGCAGGCCGAACTGTCGGCGCTGCGCGAGGCTTATCGGCGCGTCGACGAGGCGGTCTACCCGGCCGACAATCCCTACAGCCCGGCCAAGGCCGCACTCGGCCAGCGCCTGTTCTTCGATACGCTCCTGTCGGGCGAGCGCACCATGAGCTGCGCCAGCTGCCACGTCCCGACTCAATCGTGGAGCGACGGCCGCCCGCGCGGCATCGGCGAGACCGGCGCGGCAATGAAAGTGCGCACGCCGACCCTGCTCGACGTGGCCCAGATCCCGATCCTCGGTTGGGACGGCAAATTCCGCGACCTCGAGAACGTCGCCTTCACGCCGATCACCAGCGCCAGCGCGATGAACCTGCCCGAGGCGACCTTGCTCGCACGGCTGAGAGCCGATCCCGGCTACGTCCGCGCCTTCGCGGCGGCGTTCCCCGAACGCGCCGCAGCCGGCGGATCGCCTGAGGCGATCAGTCGGCGGACCGTCGAGCTGGCGCTGGCGACCTTCCAGCGCTCCATCGTCTCCGGCGAGGCGCCGTTCGATCGCTGGGTCGCGGGCGACGCCCGCGCCATCGGCCCGAGTGCGAAGGCCGGGTTCGCGCTCTTCAACGGCAAGGCGCAATGCGCCGGCTGCCATTCGGGCTGGACCTTCACGGACGGATCCTTCCACGACGTCGGCGTCGGCGCCGAGGCGGATGTGGGACGGGCCGCGTTCTTTCCGGATTCGGTTCAGCTCCGCTACGCGTTCAAGACCCCCACCTTGCGCGACGTCACCGAGCGCGGCCCCTACATGCACGACGGTTCGCTGACCTCCCTGCGCGACGTCATCGATCTCTACGATCGCGGCGGGATCGACCGGCCCAGCCGATCGCCCGCGATCAAGCCGCTGGGGCTGACCGACGCCGAGAAGCGCGACCTGATCGCGTTCCTGAAGACCCTGAGCGCCGACGGCACGGCCAGCCTCGCGGTCCCGCCCCGCCTCAACTGAGGGATCGCCCTTCGTCAGGGACGCTGTCGGGTCGCGTCAGCGGAAGAGCGGGAGAGCGGCCCCGAGGAGGCCGAGCCCGCCGAGGAGAAGGCGCCCGGACCAGCGTTCGAGAGCGTCGGCCCGGCTCGGCGCGCGCGCCGCCGCGTAGGACAGGCCGGTCCCCACCATCAGGCTCGATAGGCTCAAGGTCGCGATCATCGGGCTCTTCAGGTTGAGACGGGCGATCCCCGGCTTAGCCCCGCGAGGGTTAGCGGACCCTGTCCGGGCGCAGGCTTTCCGACAGCATCGTCATCGAAGCGTTACGGGATCCCCATGCATCCGACCGGTCGGACGCGGATCACGGCCGATGCCGGCAAGCAACAGGTTAACCATTTGGAAAGGTCTATTAACAAGTTCCTTCCGCAAACCGGCGAAGGCGCGTAGTTTTCATCGCGCCGGCAGGCCCCCGCGCCGGTGTCGTGAATAGGGCTTCCCTCCATGTACCCCGGAAGACGTTGGCTGCCGCGCACCGCAGTCATGATGATGGCGGCTGTCCTCACGGTCGCAGGCTCCGACGCCGCGATGGCACACGTGAAATGGTTCTGCGCCTACGACCTGGTCGGGTCGCCTCGTGACCTCGGCGAGGTCCTGTGCTCGGACTTCGAGAAGCTGGTCGGCCTCTCCGTGCTCGCCCTGATGGTGGGCGGTCTTCTCGAAGGTACGGTGCTGGGGGCAGCACTCACGCGATCCCTCGACCGGACCACGGCCTGGGCACGCGAGAACACCGAGCTCCTGTTCCGTGCGGTTCTGGGCGGCTTCTTCGTCGCGCTCTGGACCCTCGGCGGCGTCATTCTGACGCCCGAGCTGAAGACGACCAGCAGCGCGCTCCCGTGGTTCCAGCTCGCCATCGCGGCCGGCTTCCTGTGGCGGCGGACCATGCCGTTCTCGGCCCTCGGCATCGTGGTCCTGTTCACGACCGCCCTGGTCCAGTACGGCGCCTTCCACCTCGCGGACTACCCGATCTTCCTCGGAGTCGCGGCTTACTGCGCGCTGACCGGCCTCGGCCGCTCCCTACCCGGCGGCCTCCGTCCCCTCGACATCGTGCGCTACACCGCCGCCATCACCCTGATGTGGGCCTCCGTCGAGAAGTGGGCCTATCCGCAATGGTCGTTCCCGCTCTTCATCGAGCATCCGGCGATGACGCTCGGGTTCACGGGCGAATACTTCATGAAGGCAGCCGGCGCGGTGGAATTCGCCCTGGCCTTCGCGCTGGTCTGCACCCCGCTGGTCCGCCGGGTCGCCGCGATCCTGCTGGCCGCCACCTTCATCTCGGCGATCTTCGAGTTCGGCAAGGTCGACGCCATCGGCCACGCGCCGATCATCGTCGCGATGGTGGCCCTCGCGGCCGACAACGCCGCATCGCCCTATCGCCTGCGTAACCTTGCCCTCACGCCCGTGGGCTATGGGGCGGCGCTGGCGGCCTTTCTCGGCCTCTACTACGGCGCCCACGCCGTGCTGCAGGGGTCGACCCTGCTCTGAGGGTCGCTCGCGCGCCGTGCAGGCGCGACGGGACGCGCCGCGGGCGGCTCCGGCGGGAGCCCCGGCGGCGCTCGATTCGGAGACGGTCGATCGCCCCGGATGTCAGCGGCCGTCGACCCGTACGGTCAACTTCATCTTCGGATGGATCCCGCACAGGACGGCGAAGGTCCCAGCCACGTTGAAGACGACCTGGGTCCGGCTCCCGGGCCTCAGGTCTCCCGAATCGAACGTGAAGTCCGGCGCATCGATGTAGACGTGGTGAAGTAGGTCGCCGTCGTCGTTGACGATTTCCACGTTGGCACCGCGTGGAACCATAAGGGCATTGGGTTGAAAGGCGCGCCCCTTCTGGGACACGTGCAGGCTGGGCGCACCGACGGTGGCCCACGCAAGCCCGCCACTCATCGCACCAAGAAGCCCGAAGGCCAGGCAAGCAATTGTCGATGGCCGCATCGCTTTTCCGTTCGTTCAACGACGATCAGGATCGAAACGAGCCGCGACCGAACCACGACGAGCAGTCTCGATGCTCAAGAGCCTTTCGACCTCCACAACCATAAAACGCCTGAGTGAAAGTCCGGTTAAGGGGATAAACTGCCGGCCCGATCTCAAGATCGCCTTAACGTCTTTCGGTCATCCTGCTGCGATGATGGGACGGGACAAGGCTGGATGACATCGCCCGCAGACCCGATGACATCGCGGGCGCGTCCCGGCCGGCGGCTCGCGGAGGCCGTCGCCGCGATGCTCGGCACGATCCGGGGACGGATCGTGATCGCGTTCCTCGTGATGAGCGCCATCACGGGGGCGCTCGGGTTGTCGGCGGCGTCGAGCATCCGCCGCGCCGACGAACTGGTCAGCCAGACCTTCGACCGGTCGCTGATGTCCATCAATTATGCCCGGGCCGCCGCCACCGACTTCGCCGGGATGCGCACGGCCGAGGCGCGGCGCTGGATGGTCACCGATCCGGCGGCCCGCACCCGCCTCGACGAGCGCTTCGCCAGCCTGCAGCGCCTCCTCGCCGAGGACCTCGAGATCGCCGTGGAGCGCGCCCAATCCGAGCGTGCGACCCGCGCGGCGCAGGCGGCCGAGCGCGCGGTGTCCGCGTGGACGGAGGCCCGCGCCAGGATCACCGATTTCGGCCGGAGCGAGGCTGCCTATGCGGAGCTCGACCGCCACGCGGCGGTGGCGGAGGAAAACTTCGACCTGTTCATCAACTATACGGCCGGCGACGGCTTCATCTATCGGCAGCAGGCCCGCGCCATCGTGGCCCGTGAGACCCGGCTCAACCTCCTGGGCACCCTGATCGCCGTGCTGCTTTCCGGGACCGTCGCCTTCTGCCTGGCGCGCCGCATCATGGGGCCGCTCGCCGATGCTTCGCAGGTCGCCACCCGCATCGCGGGCGGCGACCTCAGCGGCACGATGCCGGCCGGAGGGGCCGATGAGGTTGGTACGCTTCTGTCGGCCATGGGCACCATGCGCGACAACATCCGCCGTGCGATGGAGAAGGAGGTCGCACAGCGGATTTCCGCCGAGGACCGCCTCGCCGATGCCCTTGAGACCTCCCGGGAGGGGATCGTGGTCGTCGACGAGGCCGGGCGGATCAGCCTCACCAATAGCCAGGCGGAGGACTACCTCGGCTTCGCCGCCGGGACCCGGCCCGCGGGCCGCACGATCGCCGCCCTCGCGGCGGGTGAGGCCGGTCCGGGCAGCCTCGCCCAAGCGCTCCTTGCCACGACCGACGAGCGCAGCGAGCTGCGCCTCGGCGATGGCCGTTGGCTTCGGATCAGCCGGAGCGCCACGCGCACGGGCGGCTTCATCGCTGTCTGCAGCGACATCACGCTCCTGAAGGAGCAGGAAGCCATCCTCCAGGCCACCAACCTGCGCCTCGACACCGCCCTCGACAACATGTCCCAGGGCCTCTGCCTCTTCGACGTCGACGGCCGCCTCACCGTCGTGAACCGGCGCTACTGCGAGATCTTCAGCCTCGAGCCCGGGCAGCTTCCCC
The DNA here is from genome assembly GCF_001423285.1 of Methylobacterium sp. Leaf111. NCBI lineage: Bacteria > Pseudomonadati > Pseudomonadota > Alphaproteobacteria > Hyphomicrobiales > Methylobacteriaceae > Methylobacterium > Methylobacterium sp. Leaf111. Next base: position 997,402 of record NZ_LMNE01000001.1, read on the forward strand.
TCGGTCTGCCCTATCGCGACGTCGCGGGGCTCAGCGCCGCGCGCGGGGACTATCCGCAGCCCGAGCCCGATGCCTTCGCCCTGGCCCAGGCCGAGACCGCCAGCGGCGGCGCAGTCGATTCCGACTTCCTCCACCTCGGCGACGGGCGCGTGGTCGCGGTCTCGCACAAGGCGGTGCGCGGGGGCGGCCTCGTGGCGACCTACGAGGACGTCACCGAGCGCCGCGAAGCGGATGCGCGCATCGCCTTCATGGCCCGGCACGACGTGCTCACGGGCCTGCCGAACCGGGCGATGTTCGGCGAGCGGATCGAGGAAGCGGTCGCCCACCTCGGACGCGGTAGCCCGTTCGCGGTGCTCTGCCTCGACCTCGACCGCTTCAAGGAAGTCAACGACACGCTTGGCCACCCCGTGGGCGATGCCTTGCTGCGGGCGGTCGCCGACCGCCTGCGTGCCTGCGTGCGCGAGGTCGACACCGTGGCCCGCCTCGGGGGCGACGAGTTCGCGATCATCCTGGCACAGGCCGAGCAGCCCCGGGACGCCGCCGTGCTCGCCCGGCGGATCGTCGAGGTGGTCAGCGCGCCCTACGACCTCGACGGCCACCGTGCGAGCGTCGGCGTCAGCATCGGCATCTGCTTCGCGCCCGGCGACGGCACCACCTGCGACAAGCTCCTCAAGAATGCCGACGTCGCGCTCTACCGCGCCAAGGCGGATGGGCGCGGGACCTGGCGCTTCTTCGAGGCGGAGATGGATGTCAGCCTCCAGGCCCGCCGGGCCCTCGAACTCGACCTGCGCGAGGCCCTGGCGCGCGAGGAGTTCGAGCTGCACTACCAGCCGATCTACGACTTCCGCGCCCGGCGCATCGGCGGCTTCGAGGCCCTGGTGCGCTGGCACCACCCCGTGCGCGGCCTCGTTCCGCCGGGCGACTTCATCGCGGTCGCCGAGGAGATCGGTCTCATCGTGCCGCTGGGCGCCTGGTGCCTCACCACCGCCTGCACCGAGGCGATGCGCTGGCCCGATGGACTCAAGGTCGCGGTCAATGTCTCGGCGGTGCAGTTCCGCGACGAGGTCATCGTCGAGGCCGTCCGCCAAGCCCTGATCCAGAGCCGCCTGCCACCGGGACGGCTCGAGCTCGAGATCACCGAATCGGTGCTCCTCAAGGACAACCTCGCGACCCTGGCGACCCTCTATGCCCTGCGCCGCCTGGGCGTGCGGATCGCCATGGACGATTTCGGCACCGGCTACTCGTCCTTGAGCTACCTGCGAAGTTTCCCCTTCGACAAGATCAAGATCGACCAGTCCTTCGTCCGCGACATCACCAACAAGACCGATTCCGGCCTCATCGTCCGGGCCGTGATCGGCCTCGGTCTCAGCCTTGGGATGCGCACCACCGCCGAGGGGATCGAGACGGAGGCGCAGTTCGATCGCCTACGCAGCGAGGGCTGCGACGAGGGCCAGGGCTACTTCTTCGCCAAGCCGAGTCCGGCCTCCGAAGTCCCCAAGGCGATCGAACGCTGGTCGCGCGGGAACAGCGACGCTGCCCGGGCGGTGGCCTGACGGCGCCCCGCTCGGCGCGGCCGCCAGGACCCGCGCCCAGCGACCGAGCCCCGGCGACGGTCCGGGATCAGTCGACGACCTTGAGGTCGTCCACGGCGACGTCGCCGTTCTGGCTCGTGAAGGTCGGCGAGCGTCCGTTCGACTGCGAGACGCCGCTGATCCGGTGATCGCCGCTGTCATAGGTCGTCCGCTTGCCGTCCCGCTCGATCAGCAGGCGGTGCTTGTCGGGAAAGAACGCGTAGCGCATGTCGTTCTGGCCGCCGCTGGTGGAGGGCTGCCCCAGTTCCTGCGGCCACCACGGGTCGGATCCCTTCATCGGCTCCATGGGCTTCATGGGTTCCATGGGCTTCATCGGCTTCATCGGCTTCATCGGTTCCATCTCGGGCCGTCTCGCTGTCGTGAGGGGAAGGGACGTCATGTGTCGTGAAGGCACGGCTACGCCCGAGACCCGCGAAGGTTGCGCGCCGGCAGCGGGAAATCGGGTTTGCGCGCCGCGCATGCCGGTCCGCGTCCGACCTATCCCCTCCCCGCCCAGACCCTTCCGGACCTTGGCCGCCATTGAATTCGCCGGGGCGCGACGGCATATCGCGCTCGCTTCATCCTTTCTTCGACATCAGGAGGCGGTCCCTTGAGCGACACCGTGGAACGGCACGAATTCGGTGCCGAGGTCGGGCGTCTGTTGGACCTCGTGGTCCATGCCCTCTATTCCGACCGGGAGATCTTCCTGCGCGAGTTGGTGGCCAACGCCGCCGACGCCATGGACCGGCGCCGCTTCGAGGCGCTGACCGATCAGGCCTCCGCGCTGCCCGCCGACGCCAAGGTCCGCATCGCGCCGGACAAGGCGGCCCGCACCCTGACCATCACCGATGCCGGCATCGGCATGACGAAGTCGGAGCTGGCCCAGAACCTCGGCACCATCGCCCGCTCGGGCACCCGCGCCTTCAGCCAGACCCTCAGCGACGCCAGGCCCGAGGACAAGCCGAGCCTCATCGGCCAGTTCGGCGTCGGCTTCTACTCGGCCTTCATGGTCGCCGACCGGGTCACCGTCACCTCGCGCCGGGCCGGCTCCGAGGAGGCCTGGACCTGGGCGTCCGAGGGCCAGGGCAGCTACACCCTGGAGCCCGCCACCCGGGCGGGGCCCGGCACCGACATCGTCCTGCACCTCAAGGAGGATGCCGACGAGTACCTGGAGAGCTACCGGCTCGACCACGTCGTGCGCAAATGGGCCGACCACATCACCGTGCCGATCGCGATCCGCGGCGAGGACGGCAAGGAGGAGAACGCCAACCAGGGCACGGCCCTGTGGCGTAAGGCGAAGTCCGAGGTGACGCCGGAGCAGTACACCGAGTTCTACCGCCATGTCGGCATGAACTTCGACGAGCCCTGGGCGACCCTGCACTGGCGCGCAGAAGGGGCGCTGGAATTCTCCGCGCTGCTGTTCGTGCCCGGCATGAAGCCGTTCCAGGCGGTGGAGGGCGAGCGCGCCAGCAAGGTGCGCCTGCACGTCCGTCGCATGTTCATCACCGACGAGGCGGAGCTCCTCCCCTCCTGGCTGCGCTTCGTGCAGGGCGTGGTCGACACCGAGGACCTGCCCCTCAACGTCTCCCGCGAGATGCTGCAGGCGACCCCGGTGCTCACCAAGATCCGCCGCGCTGTCACCGGCCGCGTCCTCTCCGAGCTCACCACCCGGGCCAAGGACGCCGAGGGCTACCGCCCGTTCTGGGAGAATTTCGGACCCGTCCTCAAGGAGGGCATCTACGAGGATCACGAGCGGCGGCCCGAGATCGCGCCGCTCTTGCGCTTCCACTCCTCCGCCGTCGAGGGCTGGACCTCCCTGCCCGAGTACGTTTCGCGGATGAAGGACGGTCAGGAGGCGATCTACTATCTCGTCGCCGATGATGCCGACGCCCTGAAGCGCTCGCCCCAGCTCGAGGGTTTCCGCGCCCGCGGCATCGAGGTGCTGCTGCTCTCCGACCACGTCGACGCCTTCTGGCCCGAGGCCCTGGCCCGCTTCGACGACAAGCCCCTGCGCTCGGTTACGCAAGGGGCCGTCGACCTCTCGAAGTTCGCGGGCGAAACGCCCGAGGGCGAAGAAGCCCCGGCCTCCGTCGAGGCCCTGGTCGCGGCGCTCAAGGACGCGCTCGGCCCCGACGTCTCCGACGTGCGCGCCACCGACCGCCTGGTCGAGAGCGCCGTGGTGCTCTCCGCCTCCGGCCATGGCCCGGACCTGCAGATGCAGCGGCTCCTGCGCCGGGCCGGCCGGGGCGGCGGCGGTATGCCGGTCCTGGAAATCAATCCGCGCCATCCCCTGATCCGCGCGCTCAGCGCCAAGGTCGAGGCGCAAGAGGCGATCACCGACGCGGCCGGGACCCTCCTCGACCTCGCCCGGGTGCAGGACGGCGACACGCCGCGGGATCCCGTCGCCTTCGCGCAGAAGATGGCGGCAGCCCTAGCGGCGGCCTGAGCCCAGCCTCCGCTCGACGAGGCGGGTCCGGCGGGCCGTCTTGGCCGGACCCGCCTGGCCTGACGGGCGATCGGACTTCGGGAGCACGGGTTCCGGAAGGGCTTGGCGCAGGCCGTGTCCGACGCTAAGGGCCGCTCCGGAGACACGAAGGCCGCCGCACTCGTGCAGGGACGAGCGACAGCCCCGACACGTGCCGATCCGACCGTCGGAGACTTCTGCGGTCTGGACCGGAACGGCCCACCGGCCCGATGGACGGCCCCTGGCGTGCCGGGGCCGTGGGGCGTCGGACGGCGACGGCGCGGACGCGCGGCAGATTGGCCACGGACGCCGGAGGCGGCAGGCGCTAGAAGCGCCGCCGATGGATCTCCGCCCCTATCAGCGCGCCAGCCTCGACGCCCTCTATGCCTCCTGGGCGCGACAGGAGGGCCCGGGCCTCATCGTCCTGCCGACCGGTGCCGGCAAGTCGCTGGTGATCGCCGCCCTGGTGCGGGAGATGCTCGATCGCGATCCCCGCCATCGCATCGTCGTCGTCACCCACAGCCGCGAACTCATCGCACAGAACCACCGCGAACTCCTGGCGCTCTGGCCGGAGGCACCGGCGGGTATCTATTCCGCCGGCCTCGGTCGCCGCGAGGCCGGCGCACAGGTGCTGTTCTGCGGCATCCAGTCGATCTGGAACCGGACCCGCAACCTCGACGCGTTCGACCTCGTGGTCGTGGACGAAGCCCATCTCATCCCCCGCGACGCCGAAACCCGGTACGGCCGCTTCCTGGCCGCCCTGCGCGCCGAGCGCCGCGACCTGCGCGTCGTCGGCCTGACGGCCACGCCCTACCGCCTCGACAGCGGGCGCCTCGACGCGGGCCCCGGCCGGTTGTTCGAAGCCATCGTCTACGAGGCCAATGTCGGCGACCTGATCCACCAGGGCTACCTCGCGCCGCTCATCTCCAAGGCCACCGCCACGACCCTCGACGTCACGGGGGTGCCGCGGCGCGGGGGCGACTACATCCCGAGCGCCCTCGAGGCCGCCGTCAACCAGGATTGGATCACCCGCGCGGCGGTGGAGGAGATGGTCGGCTACGGGCAGGGCCGCCGGGCCTGGCTCGCCTTCTGCGCCGGCGTCGCCCATGCTACGGCGGTGCGCGACGCGATCCGGGCCGAGGGCCACAGCTGCGAGACCCTCTCGGGCGAGACGCCCAGGCGGGCGCGGGACCGCATCGTCCGGGCGTTCCGCGAGGGCCGGATCCGCTGCCTGACCTCGGTCGGCGTCCTCGCCACCGGCTTCAACGTGCCCCAGGTCGACCTCGTCGCCCTGCTGCGCCCGACCCAGAGCACCGGGCTCTACGTGCAGCAGGTCGGTCGTGCCCTGCGCCGGGCTCCGGACAAGGCGGACGCCCTGATCCTCGACTATGCCGGCCTCGTCCGCATGCACGGTCCGGTCGACATCGTCACCGCGCGCAGCGCCGCCGCGATCCGGGGACGCGAGGGCGAGATCCGGGCGAAGCCCTGCCCCGGCTGCGGCGCGCTGATCGCGCTCAACGCCAGCACCTGTGAGGCCTGCTGGGTCGAGCCCGAGGCGGAGCGGGACGACCCGGGCCACGAGGCCTCCGCCGACGACACCCATCCGATCCTCTCCCGGCCGATGCCCGTCCGCGCAGGATCGGCTTGGCAGGGCGTCGCCGGCTGGACCTTCGCCACCCGCGCCCGTTCCGGTTCGGCGGAAGACCTCGCGATCACGTTTCACCTCTGCGATGGCCGGCACCACCGGATCGTGGTCGGCCTCGCGCAGGTCGGTTACCCGCGCGAGAAGGCGGTCCAGTGGTGGCGCCAGCTCGGCGGCGGCCGCGACGTCCCGATGACGGCCGTCGAAGCCATGGCGGCGCAGGACCGTCTCACCCGCCCGGAGGCCATCGACATCCGCGCGCAGGGGCGCCTGACGGAGACCATCCGCTACCGTTTCCCGGACGGCCGCATCTTCGCCGATACCCGCCGCCTCGACGATCGCGCCGCCTGACATCCGCCGATCCGGCACCGTCCCCCCTACTCGGGCTTGCGCCGGGCCAACGGCACTGGTAGCGCAGGAACGCACGCCGGTTTAGCTCAGCTGGTAGAGCAACCGCCTTGTAAGCGGTAGGTCGCGAGTTCAAGTCCCGCAACCGGCACCACGTGCTCTCCCCCGGAAAGAGCCCTAATCACGGACCTCTTGGGGCAGTCTGCACGGACCTCAGAGAGCCGTGGTTACCTTGGGGTTACAAGAAGGGTCCCGGCTCGATCAGCCCTGGACGGGTTTCGAGTGTTTGTTCCGCGAGAGCGTTTCCAAGCCGCTTTGCGCCAGGAGGAGACATTCAGGCTGTGAAGGAAAGCCGTCTGATGTCGACCCTTGTGGGCCATTCGGCTCTCGACCCCATGGCTCCTTCGGAAGTGCGCTAATATAGGTCCGCCGCCGAAGCTATTATGTAAGATGGATCGAGTCTAGAGAGGAACAGACAAGAGGTGAGTACAGTGAGGCGACGCTATAGACATGCTATAACGCAGTTTGAATTCAACATCGCTTGATGCCGCCTTTCTCAATGGGGCTCAGTCCGCGAATCTAGCGAAAAGGCTCTCGGCAGCCCTTTCGAGACGCTCGACTTCACTTTCGTTGAAATGCTCCCAATCATCGGATTTGAACAGCATTGTCTCCACTTGTATGTATGAACGCGGATCGCGTTCGAGCACGCGCAAAACCGTCTGCTTCTCGTACCATCGCAGCGGCCCCTGCAGCACGGGTGACAGCAGTCCCTGCCAATCCTCGATCAGATTGAAACGGGGATGACCCGCGAGATCGTTGAAGGCACGCCAGAGTTCAATGCTGGTCCGTCTCGGGCCAGCTTCTCCTCCGCGCGCGAAAGACTCTGTCCAGCGCTGGAACAGCGCGGTCAGCACCCCGTCAATGGATGGAGACACGATGGCCCGCGCGAGCCCGCAGAGGCCGGCGAAGATTTCGTCCGTCCCGGAGAACAGATGCACGGTTAGGAACGGGATGAGCCGGTCGTCTATGAAGGCGGCGATTTGCTGGCGTCCAGAGTATGAGCAGATGCGGGCGAGCAGAGCATCGCCATCGCGGTCAAGTAGCTGGTAGAAGATTTCAGTGCTTCCCGCCGCGGCAAGGCAGGCGAGCAGCCGCTCAGCGTAGGCTTCCGAGTACGGCTCAGAGAGGAGTTTCTCGTGCCAGCGGATAGGAATGTCGCAGTGGTTTGCGGCAACTAAGGCAGGGCGGATCCAGGCTCCTACCGACTCCGAGCTGCTGCTGTAGGTTCGCTGCCATTGCGCGACGGTGTGACTTTCGCCGCCGAGCGTTACCTCTGGGACGTAACGCTCGACCGCGACTTCGCGGTCGTTGGCTGGGTCGGCCAACCGCGCGAGGTGCTCGAACTGGGCGGAGGTAATTTCCTCGAAGACGAGTGGTGCGCGACGGCTGAGCTCAGCATTCGGCTCGACGCCAGTCAGTGTCGAGACGGCCTCCTCGTAGCGGAACGTCGATCTCTGCAAGGCAGGCACGACACTCTCGGACGTGATGGGGCTAGGCTTGGCCGCGACCTCGTTCTCACGAGCTCTATCCAGGATAAACGTAAGCCGTGGCTCGCCTGCTATCGGCGAGCGCGCCACAAGCACCGCCAGCCGAGCGGCCGTGCCGGCCGAGGCGCCTTTCAGGCACTCGAGCAGGCACTTCGTCGCTATCCAAACGTGGTCCGCGCGCGCGAGTTCGCGCTCAATCAATTCGACCCGACCGGTGCATCTCAGGGCACGGAGGACTGCGCTGCGGAGTAGTGGGACGTGCAGCTCATTAATTAGGTCATCGAGCACTCCCGGGCTTCCGGGCCAGCCGCGTTCGAGGAGGCTATGGTAGAGCCATTTAGCTATCTCCGTCCCAGCAGCTATGCCGCGCGGGTCGATGAGGTCGGCCTGCGCATCCTCGAAAATGCCAGTCACGAGCGCGACAAAGCGCGCCTCGCCGCCGAGGAACGCCGGCAGTAGGCCCGCCGCCTCCTCCAGCAATAACCATGAAAGCATTGAATGCGTGTGAAGACCTTGATGATCGTCGATGGTCAACGGCGAGGCTTCACGCAGGATGGGCAGCATTTGCGAGAGCGCAGCATCAAAAGGCAGGGCCCCCGCCGCGTTGATCGCGGCACGGCGCAGTTGCCAGTTAGCTTTGGGATCGTTGGCGAGCAGCACGAGCTGAGGTGCGAAGGAGGCGTCGCGCGTGCGCGCGGCCAGCACGCACCGCCACAACAAAAGGTGCACGGATTCGGATGACGCGTCAGCAAGGTCGGCGACCGACGCGGCGCCTGATGCCACGATGGCAGTCCCTAGAAGAACGCCGATGGCCGGGTCCGTCTCGGTGGCGAGTCGCTCCTTCAAAGGCGCGAGGGCCATCCTCGCGCGCCTGTTGGCCAACAACAGCGCAGCTGTTACGCGCACCGAACGGTAAGGGTGGGAAGACGCCTTCAGCAACATTGCGGTCGCCGCCGAGCCAGGCAGGCGGCCGAGACTCGTCAGGGTGCTGAGGAATAAATCTGCCTTGCCCGTCTCAGCGGACCACAACTCAGCTTCTAGCAAGGGGATGGCCGCGGCGAACGGACTTCGCGCCGCCATCTGCAGGAAGAAAAAACTCCAGATGCCTGGGCGACCGACTTCAATCTCGCCGGACGCCTTGAAGCGCTCGTACAACGCGCCGAGGTCGGCCCCAACCGCGGCCAGGACCGCGAGAGCGACCACCCGAACTTGGAGGTTCTCTCCTTCTTTGAGCAGGATCGCCTCGTAGCGGACGCGATCGACCAACGTCGGCACCAAGCCTGGCGCGAGGGCGGCGAAACCGTGGATCGGGTTGTCTTTCTGCCCCGCGAGCGCCTCACACAGCGCACACAGGCGCGGCTCTCCAAGGAGGGCCAGGACGCGGATGGCCGCTTTCTGTATCGCCGGCTCGACTTCCATAGTTTGCAAGAAATCAACGCAGTGCGTTCTGAGAGACCGGCGATTGCGCCAAATGAGTGGGGCCAGCGGACCGAAGAGTGGAGACCGATGCACCAGCATGACGTGGCCCTCCACGTCCGGCAAAGCGGCGAGAAACTCCGCCGCCGCCTCACGGCTCACGACGGTGAGATCGCGGTGGGACCATCGCGTCCTGCGCCGGTCGAGGTCATCGGACTCATTATCTGCCATGAAGGCCAAAGCGCGCCGGAGAGCGTCACGCCGGCCGTCCGCGAGTAGGAAGGGTATGAGGAGGTGCCTAGTGTCGGGTGCCGCTTCATCGAACATCGCGAGCACTTCCGGACCGGCCACCTGCCCGTGTCGACGGGCCGCGATCAGGATCACGGTTAAATCACGATCAGCCGGGCCGGGTTGATCGCGATCAATCCCGATCGCAACACCGAGACCGAAGCGAATCAGCTCGATCAGACGGTTAGGTTCACGGGAGAGGCAAGCTTCAACGAGCGCTGACGCCCAGTTGAAGTCAGAAACGTATCGCTGGGTCTGGCTGCGTAGGACGGTGGCGATGTCCTCGAAGTCCACCGGCTTGTCTAGTGGTTAAGGTCTGACGGTTGAGTCCGCGTGGGGTTTCGGTTTGAGGCCTGTCCTGCGAGTCTGGCGGGATGCGCAGTGGCATCTCCTTCACGCTCT
>NZ_LMNE01000002.1:0-130271 GCF_001423285.1 Methylobacterium sp. Leaf111
GCCAAGCGCGCGTCGCACGAACCCGCTTCCGACGCGATCCCGATGCCTACCTCACCGCCCTCGAACGCCAAGCCCAACAGTTAGATTTGCCAGCCTAGTTTTTTTGCGCGTTTCGCACCGATGCGGCCGATTGCCCTCGACCCCTGAGCAAGCGACACTGATGTTGCTATCTGTGTCTCATCGCAACCGGAACCCGGCCCGGGATGCGACGTTCGTCCTCAGCCCGTCGGTCAGGAGCCCGTCATGAGACAATCGACTGTCGCCTCCATCGCGCGACGTCTGATCAAAACCGTCGCCGAGGCCAGTCGCTCGCTGATCGGTGCGATCCTCGAAGGGCCGATGCCGGCGCCTCAGCCGATCCCGGTGCGTGTCCGCGCCGACCGTCGCCGCTGAGGCCTGCCTGAAGGGCGTCGTTTCAGGCGCCCATCACGGTATCGAACAGCAGCTTGCCGTTCAGGACGACGATCAGGGCCGCGATGGCCCAGGACACGACCTTGAGCCAGGGTTTGATCGTGTGAACCCCCATCTTCCCTCTGTCGGAGACAAATCCGACCAGGGGGATGATCGCGAAGGGGAGCTGCATCGACAGCACCACCTGACTCAGCACGAGCAGCTTCGCCGTACCCTGTTCCCCATAGAGTGCCGTGACGCCGACGACCGGCACGATGGCGATCCCCCGGGTGACCAGGCGTCGGGCCCAGTCCGGGATGTGCAGGCGCAGGAATCCTTCCATCACGATTTGTCCCGCCAGCGTCGCCGTGACGGTGGAATTGAGGCCTGAGGCCAGCAACGCCACCGCGAACAGCGTCGAGGCGATGCCGGCTCCGAGGAGCGGTGAGAGCAGTTCGTAGGCCTGCTCGATCTCCTGGATGTCGGTGCGTCCCTGGGCGTGGAACACCGAGGCGGCCATGATCAGGATGGCGGCATTCACGAACAGGGCCAGCATCAACGCGATCGTCGAGTCGGCCACCGCGAAGCGGATGGCCTCACGTCGGCCGTCGTCCGTCCGAGGATAAGCCCGCGTCTGCACGATGGAGGAATGCAGGTAGAGATTGTGCGGCATCACGGTGGCGCCGATGATGCCGATGGCGATGTAGAGCGCCGCCGGATTCCGGACGATCTCGGATGTGGGCAGGAAGCCGCCGAGCACCGCTTGGAGTGGTGGTGCCGCGAGTGCGATCTGGATCCCGAAGCTCACGAAGATCACGGCCAACAGAGCGATGACGAAGGCCTCGAGCGCGCGAAAGCCCCGCCGCATCAGGAGCAGGATCAGGAAAACGTCGAGCGCCGTGAGGGTTGCGCCAACGACGAGGGGCAAGCCGAACAGGAGCTTGAGGGCGATGGCCGTCCCGATGACCTCGGCGAGGTCGCAGGCGATGATCGCCGCTTCGCAGGCGAGCCACAACATCAGGCTGATGGGGCGCGGGTAATGATCCCGGCAGGCCTGGGCGAGGTCGCGACCCGTCGCGATCCCGAGCCGAGCGGCGAGCGCCTGGAGGACGATGGCCATGAGGTTGGACAGCAGGATGACCGAGAGCAGCGTGTAGCCGAACTGGGCACCGCCGGCGATGTCCGTCGCCCAGTTGCCGGGATCCATGTAGCCGACTGAGACCATGTAGCCGGGGCCGATGAAGGCCAGCAGTCGACGCAACCAGGTGCCTGTCGCCTGAACGGGAACGCTGCCGTTCATGCGTCCGAGGCTCGGGTGGTCAAGAGTCTCCCGGCTGAAGCGCCAGGATCCTTCCGTGCGCGTTCCGTTCGCCAGGGTACCCTCCGGTGCCGAGACGGGCATCGGAGCCGTCAGAGGTTCGTGTCGAGCCATGCCCACGCGTGTTTCCGGGAAGAGGACCGCCGGGCGCCTGGAAGCAGCCCACCGCTTTATAGCAGGAGCTATAAAAAGAGCAAACGGCTAAGTCGGACCCGACGCGATGGTTGCTCCTCTCGGACCCGCAGGCCGTCAGGATGCCAGAGCTTGCAGGTTGCGATCGATATCGGCCACGCCGTGAGCCGCCGTCTGCATGCTCATCGAGATTTCCTGCGTGACGGCGCTCTGCTCCTCCACCGCAGAGGCCACGCCCGTGACGAAGCCGCGAACCACGTCGATCGCCTGTCCGATGGCCGTCAAGGAGACGACGACGTCGCCGGAGACCGTCTGCATCGTCTTGATATCCTCGGCGATCCGTGCCGTGGCGTTCGTGACCTGGTTGGAGAGGTTCTTCACCTCGCCCGCCACCACGGCAAAGCCGCGCCCCGCCTCGCCAGCGCGGGCGGCCTCGATCGTAGCGTTGAGGGCCAGCAGATTGATCTGCCCGCCGACGCCCTGGATCAACTGAACGATACCGTTCATCGACGCGGCGGCGTCAGCGAGCTGGCCGGTCGACCGGTCGGCTCTCTGCGCGCGCTCGTCCATCTCGTCCACCTCCTGGCGGGACCGGGCAAGGCTGCTGGCGATCTCGCCGATGGAGGCGTTCAATTCCTCGGCGGCCGAGGCCACCGCTTGGACATTCACGAGGGTCTGCGACGAGGCGCCGGCGGCCTCGATCTGCGAGCGCATCCGCGCCGTGATATCGGTGGCGTACTTGACCACCTTGAACGGCCGGCCGCTCATGTCGAGGATCGGGTTGTAGGAGGCCTGGATCCAGATCGTGCGGCCGCCTGCGCCGACGCGTTGGAAGATGCCGCTGCGGAACTCGCCCCGGCGCAGGGCGGCCCAGAACGCATTGTACTCGGCCGAGGCTCCATAGGTCGGGTCGACGAACATGCGGTGGTTCTGGCCCCGGATCTGAGCGAGATCGTATCCCAGAACGGCGAGGAAATTCGCATTCGCATCCAGGACGTGACCGGCGAGATCGAAATGGATCACGCCCTGCGAGCGGCCGATCGCTTCCACCTGGCCCTGCAGCTCTGCAGTCCGCAGCTTCTCGGCCGTGACGTCGGTGGCGAACTTGACCACTTTGACCGGGCGCCCGGCCAAGTCGAGGATCGGATTGTAGGTGGCTTGCAGCCAGATCGCGCGGCCATCCTTGCCGACGCGCCGAAACCCGCCGCTCTGGAAAACGCCCCTGGCCAATCCCTCCCAGAGGACACGATAGGCGGCACTGTCCCGTTCGGGGCCGTCGACGAACAGGCGGTGATGCTGGCCCCTCACCTCCTCGAGGCTGTATCCCACCACATCGAGGAAATTTCGATTGGCATTCACGATCGTGCCGTCGAGGTCGAACTCGATCACGCCCTGCGACCGGCCGATCGCTTCGATCTGGCTCCGCGTATCGGCACTCCGCTGTTTCTCCTCCGTGATGTCGGTGGCGAATTTGACCACGCTGGTCACGCGGCCGTCCCGTCCCCGGATGGGATTGTAGGTTCCCTGCAGCCAGATCTCGCGGCCACCCTTGCCGATCCGCCTGTACTCGGCACGCTGGAACTCTCCTCGGGCCAAAGCGGCCCAGAAGGCCTCGTAGGCCGGACGGTCCTGATCCGCCGCGTCGACGAACATGCGATGGTGCCGGCCTTTGATCTCCGCGAGTTCATACCCCACGGTCTTCAGGAAATTCTCGTTGGCGGCCACGATCGTGCCGTCGGGAAGGAACTCGATCACGGCTTGGGACCGGTCGAGCGCCTCGAGCTTTGCCGCGGTGCGGGTGTTGAAGAACGTCATGGGCCAATCCTCGGCTGCGATGCGTTCCACTGCCGTGCGGACACCTCTGCGCCCTCCGTGGTGCCCGTGGGACGGGCCCGACCACCGGTGAGGAAGCGCGGCGCGATTCCTCGAGGGAACTGTGCTGTCGACTCGACGATCCGGAGCGCTCGACATCCCCTGTGGGGTGTTTCGACGACAGCGTGGGAACCGCTGCCGGCACCCTCCCCGGTGCACACCGATTGAAGCCGGAAAGCCTTAAATCCGAATGAAACCGTAGATAAAATCCCCGTGATGATCCGGAGAAATCTGTAGTCCGGGTTTCCATCAAAGGTTAGCTTCGAGGGAAGAGCAGTCTTAGCTGTTTGGGCGAATTGCTCGTTCTGGTCGTCCGCGCGACCCGGATGTCGCCGGTTCCGTCCGATTGCCGTGAGCCGATGTCGAAGTTTCGATGAAAGACCGCATGGCCGTAGCCTTCCCACGACACCGGGATTGCGATCGGCGGTCGGTCCTTCACCGTGGTTTCATTGCCAACAGGGCGATCGGGCACGACGCCATCGATCACGCGACTGAGGAACATCGAGCAATATGTTTCGACGGCATGGCTGTGCGTCGTTGAAACTGCACCGCCCTGCCGGCCGTCGAAACCAGCCAGGATGCCGCCGCTCCGTCGTCACGCGCGCCCGTCTCGGTTGTTTGCCGCCGTTGCGCCGGGTCCGCGATGATGTGTACCTGAGGAAGCCGTGCCCCGTGAGAGGCGGCCAAAACGATCTCAGCGACGGAAGCGGAGCCGGCGGGTATGAAGTGGCAGCGTCTCGCACCGGCCGGTACGCGACAGCAGATGATAGGGACGGCACTGGCCGGCCTTCTTCTGGGTCTCGGTGGGGTCACGGCGGGGACGACGATGGTCAGAGCCTCGGAGCGGGGGGGCCTCTTCAATTTCCTCGAGACGCTGTTCCGTGAGCCGGCCCCTCCGCCGGCGGCATCGATTCCCGCACGCCGGCCCGGGCATTACGTCTCGCTTCCCGACGCCCGGCGGGTGAGCGCCGTGCGGCCGATGCGCCAAACGCCGCGCCCCCTTGTCGAGGCGACCGCGGCCCGACCGATCCGGATCCGGCATCCCCGTGGTCCGGCCGCGAGAAACCAGGTGCCGGCTGTGCCGGCCGCCGCGCGCACCGTATTGGGGGCCCGCACCGTCTGCGTGCGATCCTGCGACGGCTACGTCTTCCCCCTCGGACGCCTCGGGGACCGGTCCGACCTGCCGGTTCACGAGGCCGCCTGCGCGGCGGCCTGCCCGAACACGCCGACGCGTCTCTTCACCCTGGGGGCGGGGGAGACCGAATTCGACCGCGCCGTCGGTCTCGACGGACAGCCCTACCGCAGCCTCGCCGTGGCCAACCTCTATCGGACGAAACGGGTGGAGCAGTGCAGCTGTCAGCCCGAGCAGGGCGTGGCCGCGCCGCTCTCGATTCTCCAGGACATGACCGTGCGCGCCGGCGACATCGTCGCCACCGAGGCGAGCGCGGCCGTCGTCGTACCGGCCCGCGCCGGCGGTTTCACCGTCGTCGACTTCCGCGAGGCGCGCGGCCTGTCGCGCCGCGCGCGGCGCGACATCGATGCCAAGGTCGATGTGGTCCGCCGCGAGGCCGATGCCCGAGCCCTCCGCCAGGGTGTCCGCAGAGCCGATCGGGCGCTCCGCGTCCGGGTCGCCGCGTCCGACGGCTTCGAACCGGTGCCGCCGCCGATCGACATCGAGCCGCGCTTCGGTGCGGTCCGGGCGCCGACCCGGGTCGTGATGGCAGCGCCCTTCGTCTATTGAATCGGCGGCCGGTCGCGTGCCGCGCGTTGTCCCTCGACCGATGGCGGCTGAGGGGCCGGTTCGATTCCACCCGCTCAGGAGCCGCTATGAGCGAGACGCAGTCCGATCCCGACCTCGACGGCTCGCCGCCTCCCAGCGGCGAGACGGTCCGGCTCTCCGCCCTGGTCCGGCGGCGGATCGCACCGAACGGCGGACCGTTCACGGCGACCGGCACTTGCAGCTACCTCGTCGGCGACGAGGCCGTCGCGATCGTCGATCCAGGCCCGGCGGACGAGGGGCACATCGCGGCGCTCGTCGCGGCCTGCGCCGGGGCCCCCGTGACGGCCATCCTGGTCACCCATACCCACCGGGATCACTCGCCGGGAGCCCGGCTGCTCCAGGCGCATACGGGCGCGCCGATCCTCGGCTGCGGTCCGCACCGGGCGGCGCGCACGCTCGGCGCGGGCGAGATCCCCCATCTCGATGCCAGCGCCGACCGGGACCACGTCCCCGACCGGCAATTGCGGATGGGCGACACGGTCGCGGGGCCAGGCTGGACCCTCGAGGCCGTGGAGACCCCGGGCCACACCATGAACCACCTCGCCTTCGCCCTGCGGGAGGAGACGGCCCTGTTCTCGGGCGACCACGTGATGGCGTGGTCGACCACCATCGTGGCGCCCCCCGATGGCGCGATGCGCGCCTACATGGAGTCCCTCGAGGCTCTGCGGGACCGTGACGAGACGATCTACTGGCCCGGCCATGGCGGACCGGTCCGCGACCCGCGCCGCTTCGTGCGCGGTCTCGCCACCCATCGCCGTCAGCGTGAGAGCGCGATCCGCGGGCGCCTGGAGGCGGGCGACCGGGACATCCGCGCCATCGTCGCGGCGATCTACCAGGGCCTGAACCCCGCCCTGCGCGGAGCGGCCGCCCTGTCGGTCTTCGCCCACCTCGAGGATCTGGTCGAGCGCGGCGTCGTGCGGAGCGACGGCCCTGCCCGGCTCGACAGCCGCTACGCACCGGCCTGACGCCCGTTCACTTCACCGCGATGGCGAGATTGGCGACTTCGTCGAGATAGGCGCGGATGCGGTCGGCGTTGCTGCCGAAGTCCCGCGTGCCGAGGCGCGAAGCGGAGCGGACGTCGATGCGGGCCCCGTCCGCCCGCGGATGGACCCGAACGGTGACGTCATCGGCGAGGTTGAGGATGGGACCGCGCGACACCGCCTCGATGCGGCCGTTCCCGACACGTCCGCCGGGGCGGATCGCCTCGACGATCTGCCAACGGCGGTTCACGGCCGCCTTGCGTGCGAGCTCGAAGGCCTCGTCGGCATCGAGGTCGAGGGTCAGCGGCGCGATCTGCGGATAGGCCGCGCGTTGCGCGGCGCGGGCGGCGGGGCCTGGATCGGGCGGATAGCGACCCTCGCGGGCAGCGAAGGCGGTGCGGGAGCGCGAGAAGGCCGGGGGATTGTCGGTGTCGGTGGTCACGTCCGCGAGCGCCGGCAGCCTCAGGGCGCGCAGGGCCGCGTAGGCCGGATAGGCGAGGACGAGACCGGCCAGGAACAGGCCCGCCAGGGCCGCCCCGAGGCCCCGCGCGCCTTCGCGCCAGACCCGGACGAAGGCGACGAGGGCCAGGAAAACCGCGACCCCCGCCAGAACGAGACCGGCGCCGAGGGTCGCCAGGGCGGGGCCCGCCTCGGCGCGCGGATCGCGCACCAGGACGAGGGCGAAGAGGCTGACGAGGAGGGCCAGCACCGCGACGGTCCGCGAGACCGGGCCGGCGCGGGTGATGGGATCTTCGTAGGGCAGACGACGCATGCTGTGACGAGATTCGCTGTCCGGACGATCCGCGGGGCCGTATGCCTGGAGCTTTACCGGTCCGCGCTCCCCGGCGCCACCCGGGCTGTGTGTCGCGAAGCTTCCGGGAGTGGCGCCGTGTCTGCTATAGCCGCCCGACGATGCCCGTGCCTCCACCCGCTCCGACCCCCGCCGAGGCTGCCGATCCTCTGCGGGTCTGGTTTCGCTTCATCCGCCTCAACCGTCGGGTGACCGCCGCGATGGCCGGGGAATTGCGCGGATTGGGATTGTCCATCCCACAATTCGATGCCCTCTCCACCCTCACCGAGCGCGAGGGCATGACGCAGCAGGACCTCGCGGCGCGGCTCTACGTGACCAAGGGCAACGTCTCCGGGCTGATCGATCGTCTCGTCGAAGCCGGCCTCGTCGAGCGTCGTCCGATCCCGGGCGACCGGCGCTCGCACGCCCTCTATCTCACCCCCGCCGGAGCGGACCTCGCCACGCGCGGCATCGTCGCGCAGAAGGCGTACGTCGCCCGCACCCTGGGGCAGTTGCCGGCCCAGGACATCGTGGATTTCGAGCGCCTCGTGCTGAAGTGGCGCGATCTGGCCCGTGAGCAGCCGGTCACCGGCGAAGCGGGCTAGAGCCCGAGCAGCGCCGGCAAATCCGCAGCCGAGTCGAGGATGTAGTCGGCGAGGGGTTCCAGCTCGTCCCGGGCGGCGGCACCCAGCGGGCCGCTGAGCACCGCGATCGCGATCGCCCCGGCCGCGCGGGCCGCGACGAGGTCGTAGGGGGAATCCCCCACCATGGCGATCCGCTTCGCCGGCACCCCGAGATGGTCGGCGAAGGCCGTGACCATTCCGGGCTTCGGCTTGGCGCCGTGACCGGAATCATAGCCCACCACGAAGGCGCAGTGCGACGCGAGGCCGAGGGCGGCGCATTGGGCCCGCGCCGAAGCCTCGGCGTCGTTGGTGGCGATCCCGAGGGTGAAGCCGCCGGCCACGAGGCATGCGGCGAGGTCCGACGGTGCACCGATCGGCGTCAGCGCCGCGAGGCCGGCCGCGCGGAACAACGCGTCCATCTCGCCATAGAGCGCCGGGCCGGCGGGCCGGTCCAGGACCTCGGCCCAGAGGGGGCCGTAGCCGGCCGAGGAGCCGGCGATGAGCGGCGAGGTCGGCGCGAAGCGCTGGCCGACCTCGTCGTAGTGGCTCACCCGCATGAGCGCATCCAGCCGGGACCGGTCGCCGCCCGACAGGTCGGACATCACCGAATAGGCGGCCGGCCCCCAGGTCCGGTCGAAATCGACGAGGGTCCCGTCCTTGTCGAACAGGATCCCGCGGATCGTGGTCCCGAGAATCTCAGGCCGCATCGCGGACCTTCTCGACCTCGATCACGACCCCCTGCGGAGTCATACGCTCGCGCGCCACCATGCGGTCGCCGGGCTCGAAGACGCCGAGGGCCACGTCGCGGTCGGGCAGCACCACGGTGGTGGTCCGGTTGAGATGGACGAGGACGTGGCGCTTCTGGGCCAGGGACGACACCGCCCAGCGTTTGAGCTGGCCGTAATAGGGCTCGCGCCGCCAGGCATTCGGCTGGCCCGGATCGACCTGC
This sequence comes from Methylobacterium sp. Leaf111, assembly GCF_001423285.1. Lineage (NCBI taxonomy): Bacteria > Pseudomonadati > Pseudomonadota > Alphaproteobacteria > Hyphomicrobiales > Methylobacteriaceae > Methylobacterium > Methylobacterium sp. Leaf111. Next base: position 8,835 of record NZ_LMNE01000002.1, read on the forward strand.
ACGTTCATGTGGCGCGAGATCGGATCGAGGCTCAGCACCATCTTGGCGCGCTCGGGCTTCCATTCCGGGCCCATCCAGCCTTCGGTCATCCAGAGGCAGTGAAAGGCGCGGCAATGATCGGGCCGGGTCGCATGAATGGCGCAGCCCCGCCCCTGCCGGGTGTGCCGGCACCATTGCCCGGCAACGGACTCCACCGCCGGGACGTCGTAGACCTTGCAGCAGAGGGTGCAGGTTCCGCAGGCGCGGCCGGGGGCGGGTTGAGCCACGATGGTGGCGGGGTCGAGCATGGGTTCGGGTCCGGTTGCGACGTCGCGCGGGTTTCTACGGCGGGCGCCCCTCGTTACAGTCTCGCACCCATGTCGGCCATCGGCCAACCGTCAGGCAAAACTATGCTCTCGAACCTCGCGACCCGCGACGTCGAAACCCTGATCCATCCCTACACCAACCTGGAGACCTTTCGCGAGACGGGGCCGCTCGTCATCGAGCGCGGCCACGGCGTGTGGGTCTACGACAGCGACGGCCGACCCTATCTCGAGGGCATGGCCGGCCTGTGGTGCACGGCGCTGGGCTATTCCAACGAGGAATTGGTGGAGGCGGCCAGCGAGCAGATGGCGCGCTTGCCCTTCACGCACCTCTTTTCGGGGCGGAGCCACGACCCGGCGATCGAATTGGCCGAGACCTTGAAGGAGCTCATGCCGGTTCCGACCTCGAAGATCTTCTTCACCTCGTCGGGTTCGGAAGCCAACGACACGCAGGTCAAGCTGACCTGGTACATGAACAATGCGCTGGGCCGACCCCGCAAGAAGAAGATCCTCTCGCACATCAAGGGCTACCACGGGGTCACGGTGGCCACGGCCTCGATGACGGGCCTGCCCGCCAACCACGCCGACTGGGACCTGCCGCTGCCGGGTTTCCTGCATGTGGGCTGCCCGCACCATTATCGCTTCGGGCAGGAGGGGGAGAGCGAAGAGGCCTTCACCACCCGCCTCGCCGCCGAGCTGGAGGCGGTGATCCTCCGTGAGGGCCCCGAGACCGTCGCGGCCTTCGTGGCCGAGCCGGTGCTCGGCGCCGGCGGGGCCATTCTCCCGCCCGCGGGCTATTACGCCAAGATCCAGGCCGTGCTCGACCGGCACGACGTGCGCTTCATCGCCGACGAGGTGATCTGCGGTTTCGGGCGGCTCGGGACCTGGTTCGGATCCGAGGCGATGGGGATGCGGCCCGACAGCCTGTCCTTCGCCAAGGCGCTCACCTCCGGCTACCTGCCGCTCGGCGGCATCTCCGTCGATGAGCCGCTCTACCGTCTGATGGTGCAGCAGAGCGCCAAGCTCGGGACCTTCGGACACGGCACCACCTATTCGGGGCACCCCGTCGCCTGCGCCGTCGCCCTCAAGACCATCGCGATCTACAAGCGCGACCGCATCGTCGAGGGGGGCGCCGAGAAGGCGCCGCAGTTCCAGGCGCGCCTGGCGGCGCTGGGCGATCACCCCCTCGTCGGGGAGGCACGCGGCATCGGGCTCATCGGCGGCATCGAGCTCGTGGCGGACAAGGCGTCCCGCCGGCAATACGAGCCTAAGGCCGGCGTGGCGGCGCGGGTGGTCGCCTTCGCCCAGGCCGAAGGGCTGATCGTACGGTTCCTCGCCGGGGACCGCGTCGCGGTTTGCCCGCCCCTGGTGATCGCGCCCTCCGAGATCGACACCCTGTTCGACCGCCTGACGCGAGCCCTCGACCGGACTTCGGCCTGGATCGCGGAGCAGAAGCTCGAAGCCGCTCCGCGTCCCGTGGCTTGACCATCAAGATTGCACCGCGAAGGTATTCTTCGCAGTGCATGATGTCTTTTGCGCTGCAAGCGCGGCCCTGCTTAAGTGTTCTCGAGATGGGACGCGCGGTCGATTTGGGCTTTGGTCAAGGGATCGTGAGACCCTTAAGCTTTCATTCAGGTTGGCGGCGGCTCTATGGTTGTCACGTCGCTCGATCGGCGTCCGGGTGAAACCAAACGGTGCCCGCGAGACGTTCATGGCTCAAGATTAGGCACGAGAACCTGACAGAGCCTGTCGAGCACAACAGGACACCCGTTACATGCACTCGCGCCCACAGACTTCAGGCACCGCTCGACGTTCCGACCGCTCCACCATCATCGTCGATCATCAGGCTGAGACGTTCCGGCCCGTCGCACTTCCGGCCCTGGCAGCGGCCGTACAGGCCGTGTCCAAGGCGCAGAAGTCGGCTCGGACGGGGCTCCTGAGCGGCACCCGCTCCGCGCGCTTCGAGCACGAGGACACGCCACTGTCCTGACGTCTCGACGGTGGGTTGCGTCGAGGGGCGCGAGTCCACCCCTGCGGTAGTCCTTCCTCAACGCCTCGGGCCTAACGGTCACGCTGAGCGCGGCACGCTCCTCGCTTTCGTCATCTTTTGTGGCGAGAGGGACGCGCCGCGTCCTTCGCGCGACCGAGGAGCCTGACCATGCTGATCCTGCCGAGCCGCCGGCAGTTCCTGACCGGGCTCGGGGCGAGTGCGGGTGTCGTCGGGTCGACGGGTGTCTACGCCTTCGGCATCGAGCCGCTCTACCGTCTCGTGGTCACGCCTTACGCCCCCGTCCTTCCGAACTGGACACCCGGCCTGTCGCTGCGCGTGGCCGTGCTGGCCGACTTCCATGTCGGCGAGCCGTTCATGCCCCTCGACCGGATCGCCGAGATCGTCGACACCACGAACGCGCTGAAGCCCGATCTCATCCTGATGCTGGGGGACTACCCGGCCGGACCCAGCGTCACCTACCGAAAGATCCCGCTGCCGGAATTCGCCCGGGTGGTGTCGGCGCTCCGCGCCCCGCTCGGGGTCTACTCGATCCTCGGCAACCACGATTGGTGGGACGACAAGCAGGCGCAGGCGCGCCGCGACGGCCCCGTGGAAGCGCAGAGGGCGCTGGAGAATGTCGGGATTCCCGTCATGGAGAACGACGCCCTGCGTCTCGTGAAGGACGGCAAGCCGTTCTGGATCGCGGGCGTCGGCGACCAGATTCCGTTCCTCTTGGAAGATGACGAGGGCGGGCGCGACGACCTGCCGGGCACGCTCGCGAAGATCACCGACTCCGCGCCCGTTCTTCTGATGATCCACGAGCCGGACCTGTTCCTCGACGTGCCGGACCGCGTGTCCCTGACCCTCGCGGGCCACACCCATGGCGGTCAGGTTCGCCTCTTCGGCTATTCGCCGGCCATTGCGGCGATCCACGGCAACAACGATTTCGCCTACGGCCATGTGGTCCGGAAAGGCCGCCAGATGATCATCTCGGGGGGGTTCGGCGTGAGCCGCATTCCGGTGCGCCTGGGGGTTCCCCCGGAGATCGTCCTGTTGAATCTCGGAAGCGCGTCCGATCCGGCGGGCAAGACCGTTCAGGGACCCGGGCTCATCCAGGGCTGACGCGCCTCGGGGGCACCCCGGCGCGGGCTCGGGCCCGCACCGGTGCCCTGCGGGCCTACTTCTTGCCGGCCTTCGGTGCCGCGACCACCGTGCCCTTGGTCGAGGGCGCCGCCGCGATCGTCTTCGTCACGGGCTTCTTGGGCTTCTTCGCCTCGCGACTTCCGCGCTTCTGTTCCGCCGCCATGACCTGTCTCCTTCCGATTGTGGTTGGGGGATCATGGCAGCCTTCCGGGAATAGGCCACCGGAATGTTGCGCGACGCCGGCCCGGCGAAGCGCCGGGCCGGTGGTCCCCGCCCTCAGAGCGGGATGTTGTCGTGCTTCTTCCAGGGCTGCTCCATCTCCTTGGTGCGCAGCATGCCGAGGGCCCGGGCGACGCGCTTGCGCGTCGAGTGGGGCATGATCACCTCGTCGATGTAGCCGCGCTCGGCGGCCACGAACGGCGAGAGGAAGCGGTCCTCGTACTCGCGGGTGCGCTCGGCGATCTTCTCGGCATCGCCGATCTCGCTGCGGAAGATGATCTCCACGGCGCCCTTGGCGCCCATCACGGCGATCTGCGCGGTGGGCCAGGCGTAGTTGAGGTCGGCGCCGACGTGCTTGGACGCCATCACGTCGTAGGCCCCGCCGAAGGCCTTGCGGGTGATGATGGTCACCAGGGGCACCGTCGCCTGCGAATAGGCGAAGAGCAGCTTGGCGCCATGCTTGATCAGGCCGCCGTATTCCTGCGCGGTGCCCGGCAGGAAGCCCGGCACGTCGACGAAGGTGACGATCGGGATCGAGAAGGCATCGCAGAAGCGCACGAAGCGGGCCGCCTTGCGGGAGGCGTCCGAATCGAGCACGCCGGCCAGCACCATCGGCTGGTTCGCCACGAAGCCGACGGTGCGGCCCTCGATGCGCCCGAAGCCCGTCATGATGTTGCGGGCGTAGGTCGCCTGGATCTCGAAGAAGTCGCCCTCGTCGGCCACGCGCCGGATCAGCTCGCCCATGTCGTAGGGCTTGTTCGGGTTGTCCGGGATCAGCGTGTCGAGGCTCATGTCGAGGCGCAGCGGATCGTCGAAGCTCTCGATCTCCGGCACGCCGTCGATGTTGTTGGCGGGCAGGAAATCGACGAGACGGCGGACCTGCAGGAGCGCCTCGACGTCGTTCTCGAAGGAGCCGTCGGCGATGGAGGACTTGGTGGTGTGGACCTTGGCGCCACCGAGCTCCTCGGCTGTCACGACTTCGTTGGTGACCGTCTTCACCACGTCGGGGCCGGTCACGAACATGTAGCTCGTGTCGCGCACCATGAAGATGAAGTCGGTCATGGCCGGCGAGTAGACGTCGCCGCCCGCGCAGGGGCCCATGATCACCGAGATCTGCGGGATGACGCCCGAGGCGGCGACGTTGCGGCGGAAGACCTCGCCGTAGCCGCCCAGCGCCGCGACGCCTTCCTGGATGCGGGCCCCACCGGCATCGAAGATGCCGATGATCGGCGCGCGCATCTTCAGCGCCATGTCCTGGACCTTGACGATCTTGGCCGCGTGCGCCTCGGACAGGGAGCCGCCGAACACCGTGAAGTCCTTCGAGAACAGGAAGACCGTGCGTCCGTTGATGGTGCCCCAGCCCGTGACCACGCCGTCGCCGGGGATCTTCTGCTTCTCCATGCCGAAATCGGTGGAGCGATGCTGGACGAACATGTCGAACTCCTCGAACGACCCGTGGTCGAGGAGGAGCTCGATGCGCTCGCGCGCGGTCAGCTTGCCGCGCTTGTGCTGGGCCACGACGCGGTTCTCGCCGCCGCCGAGGCGGGCCTGGGCGCGCCGCTCTTCCAGCTTCTCGAGAATGTCCTTCATGCGCGCTCGGCCCTGGTTGGAGAGATGGGGTCGCGTCCCGCACGAACTTGAGCGGTAACCTTGGCGGTCGCGATTTGAACCGGCCTTAGCACGCGGCGCTTTCCGCGAAAATCGATTTAACGGCTCAAGTGTGCCAGCCGGGCCGCGGCCTCGAACTCGGCTTGCCGAAGGGCGTGACGCGCCTCAGCCTCCGCGTCACGGCCCCAGACGCTCGCCTGATAGGTCTCGTCCACATGGGCCGCCGCCCAGGCTTCGGCCGGACTGGCCTGCCCGCGCAACACCGCGAGGGCGAGGACGAGCGATCCGGTCAGCGTCGTCAACGTGTGAAGGGCGGCCAACCGGAACGGGCCTTCGGTTTCGCCGATCGCCCGGCGCAGCGCCGCCACGGTGGTATCCGGCTGGGTGACGTGCATGACGCCTTCGCCGAGGATGAAGCGGGCGCCGAGATCGCTGTGCGCCCAGTCGAGGATCGGGTCCCAGGCCTCGGCCTGGGCGCGCATGAGACGCTCCGGATCGCCGGCGCGGTAGGCCAGCAGGTCGGTGCCCGCATAAGCCGAGAGGTCGTCCACCACGGCCTCGCGGCGCGGCGCGACCCCGTCGATGGCGGTGTTGGCGAGGCGCGTCAGCGGCATGGTGGCGGGGTCGATGACCGCGACCTGCGCCGCCCATTCGGCCGCCACGGCCTCCGCGAGGGCGCGCGTCGGCAGGGCGAGAGGATTGCGGGCCGGCGTGTTCGCCGGGCGCCCGTCGAGGGTCAGCCGGAAGCCGTCGCCGTGCGCGGCGAGGCCGGCCTCTCCGTAGAACCGTTTCGGCAGGGCGGGCTTGCCGGGGCCGCGTGCCGCACGGGTCGGATCGGGCTGGGTGGGGTGTTCAGGCTCGCCGAGCCAATCGGGTTTGGGATCGTCGCTCATGGTCCTGCAGATAGGGCATCGCGGCGCGGGCTGCGAGACACGGCGTCTCGCGTCTGGCGCCGGGGTCAGGCCTGGGCCGCCGCCCGTGCGCGCGGATCCCCGGAGAAGAGGGCCCCGAGATCATCCGCGGTGTCGACGACGATGGAGGCGCCGGCACCGAACAGCGCCCCGACGGGATGGTAGCCCCAGGCCACGCCTACGGCCGCGGCACCGGCACTGACCGCCATCGTCATGTCGTAGGTGGTGTCGCCGATCATCACGGTGGCGTCCGGCGCGGCCCCGGTCTCCGCCATGGCCTGGAGCAGCATGGCGGGGTCGGGCTTGGAGGGCGCGTCGTCGGCGCTCTGGGTCGTGGCGAACCATCCCCGCCAGCCATGGGTCTCGATCAGGCGATCGACCCCGCGCCGCGCTTTTCCGGTGGCGATCCCGAGTTGCACGTCGTCGCGGGCGTGGAGGCGTGTGAGCAGCGCTTCCATGCCGGGGAACAAGGGCTCCTCGTAGTTCGGGTCGAGGCGCAGGATGTTGAAGGCGCGCTTGTAGCTCTCGGATAATCCCTCGATCGGGCCGTCGTCACCGACGAGGCGCCGGAAGGCCTGCGGCAGGGACAACCCCACCACCGAGAGCGAGTCCGTACGGTTCGGCGCCGTGAGGCCATGCTCGGCAAAGGCCATGCCCTGCGCGGCCACGATGAGGTGCTGGCTGTCGACGAGGGTTCCGTCGACGTCGAAGACGATGAGCTTCACGGATTCGGGCTCGTGCTGCGAACGGCGTTCCTCACGGCTGCCGCGGGCCCTGGGTCTGACCGTTCCGGGGGCGATCGTAGCCGAGCTTGCACCGGACGAGGAACCGGCGCCGGGCTCCGCCGCGCAGGCCGCGCGTGTGCGAGATCCGGTTGCAGGCGGCGTAGGACCGCCTCCGGGGCCGGCCGACCTGTGCCGCGCCACGCCCTCCGGCCGTACCGACCGCCTGACTGGCTCCCGCCGGCCGTGATCCCTGCCCCTGTGCGCCCGGTCCCTGAAGCGGGACGGCCGGTGCCGCTTGTGGCTGCGGTCCTGAATTCTGCGGCGTCGCCGGCGTCTGCGGCTGCGCCCTTGTCTGGGTCTGGGCCGGTGGAGTCGCCTGCGCTGTCGCGGCGGTGCTGAGCGTGCTGCCCGCGCCGATCGCCGCGAGTGCCAGGAGTGCGAAGCCGATCGCCGGCGTCAGGATCGTGTCTCGATGCATCGTGGCGCGACGGTCCTTGGCCGGTGGCAACGCGCCCGCCGGGATGGATGGGGAGGATAAGGCATGGCGGGCGCTTGCCAAGGTGCAACCGTGGCGCCCTCCCGCCTCGTCCTCCGGCGAGGTGCCGCACCTCCCGAGAGCGGGAGGGGGCGTCAGGCTTCCGGCGCCTCCACGATGGGATCGTAGCGGGATGCGTCGAACCCGAGCAGGTTCCAGCTCTGCGCCATATGCGGCGGAAGCGGGGCCGTGACGTCCACGGGCTGTCCCGTCCGGGGATGCGGGATCACGATCCGTCGCGCGAGGAGATGCAGCCGATTCTGGATGCCGCCGGGCAGCTCCCAGTTCTCGATGCTGAAGTATTTCGGGTCGCCCACGATGGGATGCCCGATATGGGCGGCGTGCGCGCGCAACTGATGGGTGCGCCCGGTCACCGGCTTCAGTGACAGCCACGACAGCTTCTGGGCCGCGTTGTCGACCATGGCGTAATACGTCAGGGCGTGCGCGGCGCCCTCGTCGCCGTGCTTGGCCACCCGCATGCGCGCATCCGCGTCCGTGGGCTCCTCCTTGGCGAGGTAGGTCGAGATCCGGCCCTGCGCCACCCGCGGCACGCCGGCGGTGAGGGCCCAGTAGACCTTCCGGGCCGAGCGCGAACGGAAGCTCTTGGCCAGGGTCGCGGCGGCCAGCCGCGTCTTGGCCACGATGAGGCAACCCGCGGTGTCCTTGTCGAGTCGGTGGACGAGGCGCGGCTTCTGCCCGTCCTTGCCCGTCAGCGCCTCCAGGAGGCCATCCACGTGCCGCACGGTGCCGGAGCCGCCCTGGACCGCAAGGCCGAAGGGCTTGTTCAGGATCATCATCTCGGCATCCTCGTAGAGGATGAGCGAGCGGATGAAGTCGGCGTCCGTGGCGTCCTTCGCGGCCGAGCGGGGACGCTCGCTCTGGGCCTCGAGCTTGAGCGGCGGCACGCGCACACTCATGCCCGGATCGAGCCGATCGTTGGGCTTGGCGCGTTTGCCGTCGACCCGGAGCTCGCCCTTGCGCACGATGCTCTGGACGCGCGTGAAGGGAAGCTGGGGAAAACGCGTGGTCAGGAAGCGGTCGATCCGCATCCCGGCCTCGTCCTCCTCCACCGTGAGGGTCTGGACGCCGGAGGCCAGGGTGGCGGAGGCGGCCGCGCGCTGCTCGCGCCGGGTCGGTCCCTCCGGCGCCGGTGCGGTCTCGCGCGAGGCCGCGCCCGGGCGACGCGCCGGCGCGGGACCGGCCGGCGCCGGTCGCTCGGCGCGGGTGCGCGGCGCCCGCCGGGGGGCTTCGGTCACGGTCTCGAAGCCGTCCTGGGGGCCGGCCTCGCGGTCGCTCGCCTCCTGGCCGGGGCGCCAGGGGGCGTGCTTGGCCGCGGCATCGCCGCGCCCTTGCGCCGCGCGCTGGGCGGCATCGAGGGCGCTGGTGCGCGGCCCCGTGCGCTCGCGGTCCGGCCGCCGGAAGGCACCCGGTTTGCCCGGCCGGGGGGAGCGGCCGGGCGGTGCGCCGCGGCCCGTGCCGGCGCCCTTGCGCCCGGAGCCGCCGCGTGAAGGTGGTCGTGTGGTCATGGCCTGCTCGTAACACCCACGGGCGCCACGACAAAGGGCACACGGAGCGTGTCGCCCGACCGGGTCGATCTTTCTGGGCTCCGATCGGCCTCAGGCCGCGCGCCGGGCCGCCTCGAGGGTCAACCCGGTGCCCACGGAGCCGAAGGTGTCGCCATCGACCACGCGGGCGTTCGGGACGCCGGCGGTCAGGGCGGCGCGGACATGGGGCAAGCCGGTGGAGCCCCCGGTGAGGAACAGGGCGTCGATCCGGTCGGCCGTGAGGCCGGCTTGCGCGAGGCATCGGTCGATCCGCTCGGCGATCCGCCGCGCGAGTTCGTCCGTATGGACGACGAGGCCCTGCCGGTCGATCTCGGCCTCGAGCCCCGCCTCGACCCAGTCCAGGGCGATCCTGCCCTGACCGGCCTCCGAGGTCGCGATCTTGGCGCCCTCCACCTCCATCGCCAGGGAATGCCCGCGCTCGGCTTCGACGACGGTGTGGAGCCGCGCCAGCAGGTCGGGACGCTGCGCGTCGCGGCGGACCTCCTCGATCTCGCGCAGGGTCTTGGCATTGTAGAGCCGGTTGATGCTCGACCAGGTGGCGAGGTCGTGGAAATAGCCCGTGGGGACATCGATATCGCCCCGCGTCATCGCGCTGCCGAGGCCGAGCAGCGGCATCACCGTGCCGAGGCTCAGCCGACGGTCGAAGTCGGTTCCGCCGATGCGCACCCCGTCATTGGCCAGGATATCGCCGCTGCGATCGGGTTGCGCATGCCGCTCCGGCGAGAGGCGCACGATGGAGAAGTCCGAGGTGCCGCCGCCGATATCCGCGATGAGGGCGATCTCCTCCGCGCGGACCTGCTGCTCGTAATCGAGGGCGGCCGCGATCGGCTCGAACTGGAACGAGACGTGGCGGAAGCCGATGCTGGTGGCGATCGCGCGCAGGGCCTCCTCGGCGCGGGCATCGCCCTCCGGATCGCCGTCGACGAAGTGAACCGGGCGGCCGTGGACCACGGTATCGAGGACGCGGCCGGTCTCGGTCTCCGCCCGCGTCTTCACGGCCGCGAGGTAGCGGGCGATGACGTCGCGGAACTTGATGCGCTCGCGCCCGACGGGGGTCGTCTCCTCCAGGAGGGACGAGCCCAGCACCGACTTGAGGCTTCGCATCAACCGGCCCGGCGTTCCCTCGAGGTACTCGGCCATGGCGGCCCGCCCGACGAAGGGCGCCTGCCCCGGCGGAAAGAAGATCGCGCTGGGGATCGTGACGTGCCGCCCCTCCAGGGGCACGAGCTGCGGGCGCTGTCCGGTGACGAGGCCAAGGGTGGTGTTCGAGGTGCCGAAATCGAGGCCGCAGGCCGCCATGAGGATCTCCGGACGTCAGGTCCGCTGGTGGAGGGGCCGCCGGCCTACAGGCTGACCCGCGTCCGGTCCACCGTCCGTGAACCCGAAACGACGGACCGCGCCGGCGCGAGGCGGTCGGCGAACCGAGCCGGGCGGCGGTTTCGGCGACGGCCTCGCCGCGCGCCGGTGCACTTCGGCCGCCGCCGCGAGCGCCGCGCGGACAGGGCGGCGATCGCCCGGCGCAGGCGTCTCAGCCCTCTCCGAGATACCGGAGCCGCAGGTGAGCCATGAAGTCCTCGGCGCCGAGGGGTTTGCCGGTGGCGGCGACGAGCAGGTCGTCGGTCTCGAGCAGGGAGCCGCGGGCGTGGACGGCCTCTCGCAGCCATCCGCGCAGGGCCGTGAAATCGCCCCTGGTCAGATCGGACGGCAGGCCCGGCCTCTGGTCCCGAGCCGCGCGGAACAGCTGCGCCGCCGCCATCGCGCCGAGGGTGTAGGTCGGGAAGTAGCCGAAGCTTCCGCTCGGCCAGTGGATGTCCTGCAGGCAGCCCAGCCGATCATCGGGGACGGTGAGGCCGAGGAGATCGCGCAGGCCGTCGTTGAAGGCACCCGGCAGGTCGGCGAGCGCCAGATCGCCCGCGATCATCGCGGTCTCGAGTTCGTAGCGCAGGAGGATGTGGGCCGGATAGGTCACCTCGTCCGCATCGACCCGGATGAAGCCCGGCGCCACGCGCGTGTAGCACCGGTAGAGGTTCTGCGCGCTCCAGGCGGGTCCCTCCCCACCGAAGGCCTCCGCCAGGATCGGCGCGAGATAGGCGCAGAACTCACCCGAGCGACAGGCTTGCATCTCCACCAGCAGCGACTGGCTCTCGTGCAGGGTCATGCCGCGGGCCGTCCCCACCGGCTGGTGATACCACGCGGCGGGCAGGCCCTGTTCGTAGAGGGCGTGGCCGGTCTCGTGCAGCACGCCCATCAGGGCGCCGGTGGCATCGGCGGCATCGTAGCGGGTGGTGATCCGCACATCGTCGGTGGCGCCGCCGCAGAAGGGGTGGAGACTGACGTCGAGCCGGCCCCGCTCGAAATCGAAGCCGACGGCGCGCATCAGCCGTTCCCCGATCGCCTTCTGCGCCTCCACCGGAAACGGGCCGGTCAGGGGCAGCGGGGCCGGCTCCCGCGCCTGACGCGCCTGAACCGCCGCGATCAGATCCGGCAACGCAGCGCGCAGGTGGGCGAACACCGGATCGATCGTCGCGCGGCGCATCCCGGGATCGTAGCCGTCGAGGAGGGCGTCGTACGGATCGAGGCCGAGGGCGGACCCCTTCGCCGCGCCGACCTCCCGCTGCAGGCGCAGGGTCTCGCCCAGGGCCGGCGCCAGCATGGCGAAATCGGCGCGCGCCCGCGCCTCCCGCCAGATCATCCCCGACTGGGACGACGCCTTCGAGCTCGCCGCCACGAGATCGGCCGGAACCGCGGCGGCATGCAGATAGGCCCGGCGCATCTCCCGCAGGTTCGCCCGTTCCCACGGCCCGAGGCTCGCGACGTCGTCGAGGGACCGGGCGATCAGGTCGCCGGTCTCCGGGGCCGTCAGGATCTCGTGGCCGATGACCGCGAGCTGGGCGAGCTGCTCGGCCCGCATGTCGGCCGCACCCGCGGGCATCAGCGTCTGGCGGTCCCAATGGAGAAGCCCCGCGGCGTCCCCGAGGGCGCCGAGGCGCGCGAAGCGGGCGGAGAGGATCGGATAGGTCTGCATGCTGGCTCGAAGGGACCTGCTGGATCGTGGCCTGGGCACGGAGCGTGACCGAGGACCGCTGGGACGTCGGTCCGGGGTGTCACGCACCCGGCGGCGCGGCGAGACCGGAGACGCGAATCCCACCATGGCGGCCACCCGGTTGCAAGGCCGGGCCGCGCGATCGCGCAGCTCCGGCGCCTCGCGCCGAGCCGAGACGTCGGACGCCCCGCAAGACTGGCCGCCGGCCCGGCCAGACCAGATCTGCCCCGGCCTGGGCAGTTAAGACGGCGTTAGCGGACTCGGTCCAGTTTGAGCGACATGGAACCCGTGCCCTGCCCGCTCAACGACGACTCCGCCGCCTTCGATTTCAGCGCATTCCCGCTGGCGCCGAGCGGCGCGGCGCCCGCGACCTCCCGGGCGGCGGCTGTCCCGGACGTGCCCGCCCGGATGCTGGCCGGAACGTCGGCCGGCTCACGGCCCCATTCCCTCTTTCAGACGCTGCTTCCCTGGATCGGCGGTCAGGTCGCTGCGGCCATCGGTCTCGGCACCTGCCTCGCGCAGGCGATGCCGCCCGTCTCCGCCAAGCCGTTGCCCACCGACGAGATGGCCTTCGCCCTGCGCGTCGGCGATCCGGCGGAGTTCACGGGGCCGGTCCCGAGTGCGATCCGGGACGGCTTTCATCTGCGCCTCGTCTCGAGCGACTAGATTTCCCTCGTCTGCCTGAGGCAGCGGGCGCGCGACGCGTCGCGAACTTTCGACGGAGGAGACGCGGACTTCAGTCCTCGTCGGCGCGTCGCTGCCGGCGCAGGGCTTCCCAATGGGCCAATCGCTCGGTGTAGCGCTGCTCCATGCCGCGATCCGTGGGCGCGTAGAAGTGCTGGCGCCCGAGCTTTTCCGGCCAGTAATCCTGGCCCGAGAAGGCGTCGGGCTCGTCGTGGTCGTAGCGATACCCCTCCCCATAGCCGATCTTGCGCATCAGCTTCGTGGAGCCGTTGAGAATGGTGCGGGGCGGTGGCAGCGAGCCGTGCGCCTTCGCCACCCGCGTGGCGGCCTTGTAGGCCTCGTAGACCGCGTTCGATTTCGGCGCGCAGGCGAGGTAGATCGTGACCTGGGCGAGGGCCAATTCCCCCTCCGGCGAGCCGAGGAAGTCGAAGGCGTCCTTGGCGGCGGTGGCCACCACGAGGGCCTGCGGGTCGGCCAGCCCGATATCCTCCACCGCCATGCGCACGAGGCGGCGGGCGATGAAGAGGCGGTCCTCGCCGCCGTCAAGCATCCGGCAGAGATAGTAGAGCGCCGCGTCCGGGTCGGAGCCGCGCACGGTCTTATGCAGGGCGCTGATGAGGTTGTAGTGCCCCTCCTGCGACTTGTCGTAGATCGGCGCGCGGCGCTGGATGATCGCCTGCAAGTGCTCCGCGTCGAAGGTCTCGCCCGGCTTGGCCGAGCGCCAGACCTCCTCGGCGAGGGTCAGCGCGGCCCGCCCGTCCCCGTCGGCCATGCGCACCAGAACGCCCCGCGCCTCCGCGTCCAGGGGAAGCGGCTGGCCGGTCAGCGCCTCCGCCCGCACCAGCAGCTTGGCGACGGCCGCGTCGTCGAGCGCCCGGAAGAGAAGGACGCGGGCGCGGGACAGGAGGGCGGCGTTCAGCTCGAAGGACGGGTTCTCAGTGGTGGCGCCGACCAGGGTCACCGTGCCGTCCTCCATCACGGGCAGGAAGGCGTCGAGCTGCGCCCGGTTGAAGCGGTGGATCTCGTCCACGAAGAGCAGGGTTCCCCGCCCCATGGCCCGGCGCCCGCGCGCCGCGTCGAACACCTTCCGGAGTTCCGCGATGCCGGAGAAGATCGCCGAGATCTGCTCGAAATGCAGGTCGGTCTCGTGCGCCAGGAGCCGCGCCACGGTGGTCTTGCCGGTGCCCGGCGGTCCCCAGAACACCAGCGAGCCGAAGGAGCGGGCATTGAGGAGGCGGGTCAGGGCCCCGTCGGGCCCGGTCAGGTGCTCCTGCCCGACCACCTCCGCCAGGGTTTTCGGACGCAGGGCATCCGCGAGGGGACGGGGGGCGGTGTTGGCCAAGCCGGCGGAGGCGAACAGGTCGGACATCGGCGCATCAAAGACGCGGGTGTCCGCCGCCCGCAACCGGGAAAATCGCGGCCTCCCCTGCCGGCTGGGCCATCAGCCCCCGAACATCGAGGTCATGACCTCGCCGCCGCGGTTGATCGAGACCTCCCACATGTTGAGGCTGTTGCGGGTGATCCGTTCCAGGTCCTTGGTGGTGGCGATCGGCATGCCGTTGATGGCGACGATCATGTCGCCCTTCTGCAGGCCTGCGCGCGCGGCGACCGAGCCTTCGTCGATGCTGGCCACCGCGACCCCGTCCGACGGGAAGTCGGCCTGAAGCTCCTCCGCCACGGCGGGGGACGTGTTCACGAGGGTCGCGCCCAGGAAGGGCGAGCGGGTGCGCACCTTGAGGGTGTCGCGCGGACGCGTCTCCGGCGCGGGGCCGAGCTTCACCGCCACGGTCGAGCGCCCGGTGCCGCGCAGGATGCCGAACTGGGTCTGGCCGGTGAGTCCCTTCAGGGCGAAGCGGTAGCCGAAGGCTTCCGGGTCATCGACGCTCTTGCCGTCCACCGTGAGGATGAGGTCGCCGCGCTTGAGGCCGGCCTCCTCCGCCGGGCTCTTGACCTGGAGGCTCGCCACCAGCACGCCGGTGGGGTGATCCAGGCCCATGCTCTCGGCGATGTCGGGCGTCACGCTCTGCACGCGGGCGCCGAGCCAGGGACGCCGCACGGCGCTCGCCCCGCCCTTGGCGGTCTCCACCACGGCGCGGACCATGCTGGCGGGGATGGCGAAGCCGATGCCGTGGCTGCCGCCCGATTGCGAGTAGATCGCGGTGTTGATCCCGACCAGTTGGCCCTGGAGGTTGACCAGGGCACCGCCCGAATTGCCGGGATTGATGGCCGCATCGGTCTGGATGAAGAACTGGTAGTCGGAGGAGCCGACCTGCGTGCGCGCCAGCGCCGAGACGATGCCCTGCGTCACCGTCTGCCCGACCCCGAACGGGTTGCCGATCGCCATCACGAAGTCGCCGACTTCGAGGGACTCGGAGTCGCCGAAGGCCATCGGGCTCAGCCCGCCGGACGGGCTCTTGATCTTGACCACGGCGAGATCGGTGCGGGGGTCGCGCAGCACGATGGTGGCTTCGAACTCGCGCCGGTCGGCGAGCGCGATGCGCACTTCGTTCATGTTCTCGATGACGTGGTTGTTGGTGATGACGAGGCCGGATTCGTCGACGATCACGCCGGAGCCGAGGGACTTCTGGGCGCGTTCGCCCGGCGCGCCCCCGCGCCCGCGTCCCGCGCCGTTGTCACCGAAGAAGCGCCGCATGAACTCGTCCATGGCGCTGCGGCTCTGACCCCGCGTGTCCACGTGCGAGGCATAGACGTTCACCACGGAGGGGGCGGCCCGCTTCACCACCGGGGCGAAGGACAGTTGCACCTGGCCCTTGGCGAGGGGCACCACCTTCTCCGGCGCCCCCGGCTCGGGGACCGCCGGCGACTTCATCATCTGTGCCGTGGCGGGCGCGGCGGCGAGCGTCGCGGTCAGCAGCGGGACGAGCAGAAGGGACGTGCGCGGCATGGGAACTCCCGGGACGAGGGCGCGGCGGCCCTGCCCCGGTCTGGGACGGCGCCGCGACGGATTCCCGGATATCTAGACGCGTCGAGCCGCCGGCGCGAGGGGCGCCGGAGCCGGATCTTTCAGCGCCGGCCGATCGTGCCGGTGAAGCGGCTCGCCCGCTTGGCGAGGGCCGCGAAGCAGCTCAGCGACGCGTCGGCGGCGCGCTGCATCTCGGTGACCTGGAGGCGGATGGCATCGGCCGGGGTCTTGGCGCCCGAGAGAGCCTGCCAGTGGGCCACCGCCGCGGCGCCCTCGCCGCGAAGATAGGTGAGCACGGTGGTGTTCACCTCGCCGAGTTCACCCATCACCTCGGAGATCCGCGGCGACTTTGCGAGGTCCGCGAGCTTGCCGAAGGAAGCCTGGGAGCCTTCGAGGACGGGCCGCGCCGCCGGCAGGGGCTCGGCCATGGTCGCGGGCAGGGTCTGAGCGATGGTCTCCACGGCGTCGGTTGCGACTTCGACAGCATCGGTCGCGGCCCGGACCGTCTCCCGCCCGCCTTCGCCCGGTGCCGCCGTCTCTTCCGGGACCACGGTGAGATCCTCGACGCGTTCGGAGGTCTCGGTCGTCGCGGTGGCGGACTCGGTCACGACCGGGACCGGCGTGCCGTCGCTTCCGGCTGCCGCCGCCAGAGCGTCCGGGGACACGCCTTCGAGGAGCGCGTCATGGAGGTTCGGCGCATGGTCCGACCCCGATGGATCGTTCGGGTCACCCATCTCGACGGCCTGCACGGTGTCGATGTTCATCGGTCCATCCTCCTGGCTGCCGGCGGTCTGCGGGAGCGCTCCGGCTCGGTCCTGCGCTTTGGAGGGGGGTCTGCGCCGTCTTGCCATGGCTTCTGTCTCCTTGCCGCTTCGAGGGGAAGAATAACCCGAAACGGCGGGATGTCTGCGGGGCGCCGCGCGGGCGGGCGGCACCCCGAGGCGCTGAAGGGGGCCGGCCGCGCGTTTCGGGCCTTCGGCCGGGTTCAGGCGGAAGGGCGCAGGGTGTTCTGAGCCAGGGCGCCCAGATCCTTGGCCTGGGCCTGCAGGGTGGCGATCTGGCTGCGGATGAATTCGCCCTGCAACGCCATCGCCTCGCGGACGTCGCGGGTCCGGACCAGCTTCTGGGCGAAGTCGAAGGTCGCGGCGGCATTTTCCTGAGCCTGGTCGAGACCCTTCGCGACGACGGTCTGCATCGACTCCTGCACCGACTTCGACGTCGTCTGCATCTGCTCGGCCGTCTTGACCGCGGTGCCGATGAAGGTGCTCACGGCGGTGCGGGCCTGATCGACGCTCTTCTCGGCGAAGGCGCGCATTTCGGCGGGGATTTCGAAGGTCTGACCGGTCATCTCGCTTCTCTCCAGGCTGCACCGACTCGTTCGATGCATTGCGGGGAATCTATGTTGCGATGCAACATGGGCGTCAAGATCATCGGTCTGGAAAGATGCAGAATTTTGCCAACTTTCTGCGCCGCCTTCAAGCCGCCGAGGCAGCCGCGTCCGCGGGCAGCCGTTCGACGGCCCGGGTTGCGAGAATGCGTTCGTAGACCGCGATCAACGCATCGGTATGAACCCCCAGCGTCATCGGGCTTGCCCAGTAGCGGGCATGCGCGGCGGCGCCGAGGCTGGCCGTGCGTGCGTCGTCGTGGAGCGTCGCGGCCGCCCGGGCCCAGGCCTCGAGCTCCGGCGAAACGGAATAACCGTTCACCCCGTCGAGGATCTTCTCGGACGCTCCGGATCGGTTCGACGCCATCACCGGGATGCCGTTGGCCAAGGCCTCGTAGACCGTCAGGGGCCCGGTCTCGTACCAGCGGGACGGCGCGGCGATCGCCCGGGCCCGGCGGCGCAGGAGAGACCAGACCGCGTCCGGCGCCTGCCAGCCCACGAGTTCGACCCCGGGGCGCGCACGAAGCTCGTTCTCCAGGGGACCGGTGCCGACGAACAGGGCCGGAAGCCCGGCGGCCCGCGCGGCGTCCGCCACGAGGTCGACGCCCTTCTCACGGGTCAGGCGGCCAACATAGGCCAGCGCATCGCCCCGTGCCGGATCGGCCGGCACCTGCTTCGTGACGCGCACCGGATTGTCCACCCGGTGATGGGTGACCGCCAGACCCTCCAGGAGCGTACCCATCCGCGCCACGCTCGCGTCGCAGACATGGATGACGTCGAGGCGCTGCCGCTTCAGGGCCGCGCGCAGGGAGACCGAGCGGCCGACGCGCACCAGCTTGTGGAGCCGGCTCCGGCCGTCGCAGGGTGCTGCGAGGCAGGCGGCCGAGAGAGGCTTCAGAGCACAGGGCTCGGCCCGGTCGAAGCGGTAATAGACCCCGTTCGGGCAGGCCAGGAAGTAGTCGTGCAGGGTCGTCACGACCGGGAGACCGCGCGCGAACAGCGCCGGGAAGACGCTGGGCGACAGGCTGCGCGTCCATTGGTGCAGATGGATCAGGTCCGGCCGCACCGGCAGCGCGTCCAAGGCGGCGCCGAGACGGGCGGCGGCCTCCGCGTCCCAGAGCCCGTTGAGCGCGGCGCGATGCGCCGGACGCTGCCAGATGTCCTTGTTGCCGAGGCCGATCCGGCGGATGCGGGGATGGTCGAGGAGGTCATCCACCGGCCCGTCGATCGCCTGGATGTAGGTCACGTCGAGTCCGGCCTCGGCGAGGCCCCGTGCCGATTCGACTGCCACCTTCTCGGCACCGCCGCTCGCCACCGCGAATTCCGCCAACACGACGATCTGCATGGGAGGTCCGAGACTGTGCCGATGCCTGAGGAATTCGCAGCGGACGACCCGACGACCACCGCAAGAACCGGGATTTACCGGAGATCAACGTACGTTCGGTAAAGATCGGGGAAGACCTCGTCGCTGGCCGGGACAGTTCACCATGCACCTCGTCCTTGTCGTGGACCACGCCTTCATCAACGGCGGACAGGCCAAGGTGGCCCTGGATGCGGGGCTCGGGCTGCGTGCCCGCGGCCACAGCGTCACGGTGTTCGCCGCCGTCGGCCCCGCCGACCCTCGCCTGGAGGCGGCCGGCATCCGCGTGGTCTGCCTCGGCCAGGACGACATCGGCACGACCCGGAACAAGCTCGCCTTCGCCGCGCAGGCGATCTGGAACCGTCCGGCCGCCCGGCGCCTGGCGGAGGAACTGCGCGGTCTCGACCCGCGCGACACCGTGGTCCACGTCCACGCCTTCGCCAAGGCGCTCTCGCCCTCGATCGGGCGCAGCCTCGCGGCGTCCGGACTGGCGCTGCTCTATACGATGCACGAGTTCTTCCTCGTGTGCCCGAACGGCGGCTTCTACGAGTATCCGGCCGCCCGGATCTGCCACCGCACGCCGATGTCCCCGGGCTGCCTGACCACGAACTGCGACGCCCGCAGCTACCCGCGCAAGCTCCTGCGGGTGGTGCGCCACCTCGCTCTCGAGCACGTGGCCGGCCTGAAGGCCCTGTTCCCGCACATCGTCACCCTCAGCGCCCTGCAGGAACGGGTCGTCGCCCCCCATCTGCCGAGCGCGACCCGCTTCCACAGGGTCGACAACCCGATCGCGGTGGCCAACGCGCCCCTTCGCTCCGGGGCGCCGGGCGATTTCCTCTTCGTCGGGCGCATCTCCACCGAGAAGGGGGCGCCGATCTTCGCCGAGGCGGCCCGCCGCGCCGGCGTTCGCCCGGTCTTCGTCGGGGACGGGCCGGCCCGCGCCGACCTCGCGGCGCGCTATCCCGAGGCCGTGATGCTGGGCTGGCGCGACGAGGCCGGCGTCCAGGCCCTGATGCGGCAGGCCCGCGCCCTCGTCTTTCCGAGCGTCTGGTACGAGGGACAGCCCCTCACGGTCTACGAGGCCCTCGCCTGCGGCGCGCCGGTGATCGTCAGCGACGCCTGTGCCGGCCGGGAGGCGGTGGAGGACGGCGAGACCGGCTTCTGGTTCCGCTCCGGCGACCCGGACTCGCTCGCCGCGCATCTCGTGCGACTCTCCGACGACGGCCTCGCCGAGCGCATGAGCCGAGCGGCCTACGAGCGGTACTGGGCGGCACCGCTGACGTCGGATGTGCATCTCGACCGGCTGATGCAGGTCTACGACTTCGTCCTGCGCGAGGCCCGAACCGCGGGCGCGCCGGCCGGCCGCGTCGCCACGCGCTCTCAGCTTCCGGCCGTATCCTGAGACAGCGGCCGAGATCCATCGACCGCGATGGACTGGCCCGATGGGGATGTCTCAGACCCGGGAGGGCGTTCTGGCCGGCCTGTCGACCCTTGGGTGGACCGATCCGGTCATCGGGCCCGGATCCCCCATGGAAACCCCACGCGCCCCCGGCGTTGTTTCGGACGACGTGCCGAAGAAGGCGCTGAATCCCCGAACCGAAGGAGTGCCCGCATGGCCGATCACCAGAAGACACCGGAGAGCGACACGATCTCCACCACGGGCCAGGCCGCCCCGAAGGGGTCGGACAAGAACCGCCCCGAGAACCAGAAGGGCGAACTCGACGCGCGCCTCGACGAGGCGCTGGAGGAGACCTTCCCGTCGAGCGATCCCGTCTCGGTGAAGGTGACCAAGTAGCGCGACCTCGACGACACCCTCTTTGAATACCGGAACGCCGGGGCGATCGGATCCCCCGGCGTTCCGGCGTCGGAGTGCGAGGCTCAGGCGGCTTCGAGCAGGCGGCGGGCGATGACCTGCGCCTGAATCTCGGCGGCACCCTCGAAGATCGAGAGGATGCGCGCGTCGCAGAGCACGCGGCTCACGGCGTATTCGAGTGCAAAGCCGTTGCCGCCATGGATCTGCAGAGCGTTGTCGGCCGCCGCCCAGGCCACGCGGGCGCCCAGAAGCTTGGCCATGCCGGCCTCGAGATCGCAGCGCTTGCCCTCGTCCTTCTCGCGAGCCGAGAAATACGTCAGCTGGCGGGCGATGTTGATCTCCACGGCCATCATGGCGATCTTGTCGGCCACGCGGGGGAAGTTGATCAGAGCCTTGCCGAACTGCACCCGGTCCTCGGCGTAACGCAGACCAAGGTCGAGGGCGTTCTGCGCCACGCCGATGGCGCGAGCCGCCGTCTGGATGCGCGCAGATTCGAAGGTCTGCATGAGCTGGGCGAAGCCCTTGCCCTCGACCTCGCCGAGGAGGTTGCCGGCAGGGACCTCGAAGTTGTCGAAGGCGAGTTCGTACTCCTTCATGCCGCGGTAGCCGAGCACATGGATCTCGCCACCGGACAAGCCCTGGACCGGGAACGGCTCGGCATCGGTGCCGCGCGGCTTCTCGGCGATGAGGAGCGACAGACCCTTGTGGCCCTTCTCCTCCGGCTTGGTGCGCACGAGACAGGTCATGATGTCGGCGCGCACGGGGTGCGTGATCCAGGTCTTGTTGCCCGAGATCTTCCAGACGTCGCCGTCCTTGACCGCCTTGGTGCGCAGGCTCGCGAGATCGGAGCCCGTGTTCGGCTCGGTGAACACGGCGGTCGGCAGGGTGTCGCCCGAGGCGATGCCGGGCAGGAAGCGATGCTTCTGCTCTTCGGTGCCGCCGCACAGGATCAGCTCGGCGGCGATCTCCGAGCGGGTGCCGAGGGAGCCGACGCCGATATAGGCGCGCGACAACTCCTCGGAGACCACGCACATGGAGATCTTCGGCAGGCCCATGCCGCCGTACTCCTCCGGGATCGTCAGGCCGAAGACGCCGAGCTCGGCCATCTTGGTGACGATCTCCATCGGGATGTAGGCGTTCTGGCTGTGCCACTCGTGCGCGTGCGGCACGACCTCGGCGAGGCCGAAGCGACGCATCTCGGAGCGGATCGCCTCCATGTCCTCGTCGAGACCGGACTTGCCGATGGTGGCCGAGCCGCCGTTGTCACGGATCCGGGCCACGAGGGCAGCCCGGTTCTCGGGGGTGTTACCCTCGGCGATCAGGGTCTCCACCGCTTCGGTGCGGAACTTGGCGACCTCGCGCGCGCCAAGGCCGAGGGAGCCTGTCGGCCGCACCATCTCGCCCTGGCTCATCGGAATGCCCGAGAACATTTGGTCGAGGTACTCGCCGAGACCGATCCGGACGAGGAGGCTCTCGGTCTCGCCGAACTCTCCACTCTCCGTCAGACGCTGCGCGTACGCGCCGAGCTCACGCACGCCCTCGGCATAGGTCGCGATCCAGGCGAGACCATGCGTGGCGTGCTGCTGGGTCTCCATCTTCTCGGCCGAGATCTTGCCCTCGTCCGACAGGATCGTGGTGCGCACCCGCCGGGTCGCCTCGGCGACGAGGGCTTTGGCGGCCTCGGCCGCCTCGCGGGCCAGGGTCACGAGGTCCTGCGGTTCGGTCGAGACGACGGGAGAGGCTGACATGGCAAACTCGCTGGCAAAGGAACGATACTTTGCAGTCCATTATAGGCAGGTTCGTCGCCCCTGTAGAGGCGTCTCGCCGCACTGCGGCACTATCCCGCCTGAATTCATTATCCGTGGGCGTGAAAAACCCTGATTTCTCTTTGCTAACCAAGGGATGATGAATTTTATTGAGACGCCTCTCAAAGAAAAAGTCACCGCCTCACCGGCGGGGGCTCATCCGCGACTGGCCAGAGCGACACCGAGGGTGGCGATGGCCATGCCACTCATCTGGACCGGCGCGAGCGACTCTTCGAACAGGAGGTACGCCATGACAGCCGAGACCGGCGGTACCAGGAACAACAGCGACGCGACACCCGCCACGGCGCCGCGCTTAATCAGCATCAGAAGCAGGAGGATGCCACCGACGGAGTTGACGAGGACCGACCAGGCAAGGCCGAGCCAGAGGGGCGTGGAAGCATCGAATCCACCCGTTCCGAACAGGAGGGCGATTGGAACGGCAAGGAGTACGGCGCCCGCGAACTGAATGGCGGCATTGCTGAGGAGATCCGCACCAGCCCCATGTCGCTTCTGCCAGAGGGTTCCGCCGGTCATCGCCACCATCGCGAAGAGGCAAGCAGTCAGGGCCGGAACCGGGATGCCGGCAGGATCCGAGGCGCCGATCTTCGGTGCCAGGACGAGAAGCGCACCGGAAAAGCCGATGCCGATACCGAGCCAGCGCCGCCGGCTCACGGACTCCCCAAGGACGCGACCTGCCAGGCTCGCGGTCAACAGGGGCTGCAGGCTGCCAACGAGGGCAGCGATGCCGGACGGCAAGCCATGCTGCACCGACCAGAACACGCCGATGACGTAAACCCCCTGCATCAGCACGCCGGCGAACGCGGCATGGAGCCAGCCGGTGCGGTCGCGTGGCCAGCGAGCTCGGAGCAGGAGTGCCAGGGTCGCCAGCACCAGCGCGACGGCAACGACCCGGATTGCCACGAAGGTGAAGGCCTCGGCATGGGGAGCCACGAAGCGGGCCGCGACGAAGCCCGTCGCCCAGATCAGAACGAACAGGGCGGGGACGAGGAACGGAGCGGGCGCGGGCATGATGGCGGCCACGCATCACAGGGTCGCGATAAATTCAAGCGGGTAGAGCGCCGCCTCGCGCACAGGACGTTGCGCGAACCGGTCGCGTGACGTTTAGAAGACACGCCCGCCTGCCCCGTTCGAGGACGAACCCCCGCCCCGTGAGACGTCTCCGCAAACCTTTCGAGATCGCAGGCGTCGCCGCCCAGCGTTTCGTCGCCCATGACGGCTGGGCCATCGCCAGCCACATCGCCCTCTCGAGCCTGACCGCGCTGTTTCCGTTTCTCATCCTGCTCGCCGCCCTGGCTGGTCTGTTCGGCACGAAGTCGCTCGCCGACGAGGCCAGCGTCCTCATCTTCGATGCCTGGCCGCGCGAAGTGGCCAAGCCCATCGTCAATGAGGTGCACCGGGTGCTGACCGAGCAGCGCGGAGGCGTGCTGACCCTGGGTGCCTTGCTGGCGCTTTACTTTTCCTCCTCTGGGGTCGAGAGCCTGCGGGTCGGGTTGAACCGTGCCTACGGCCTGCGCGAGGTACGGCCCTGGTGGCTGACGCGTCTCGAATCCATCGGCTATGTTGTCTGCGGTGCCTTCGCCATGCTGGCCTTCGCCCTCTTGGTGGTGCTTGGCCCCCTGATCTGGCGCAAAGTCATCAACGTGGCGCCGGGGCTCGAGCCCCTCAGCCTGACCGTCGCGATCGGACGGATCGGAATCACGGCCTTCCTGCTCCTCACCGTACTCGTGATCGCTCATAAGTTTGTTGCGACAGGGCGCCGCTCCGTCCTGGCGGTGGTCCCCGGAATCGCGGTGACCTTGCTGCTGTGGTTCCTGGCCGGCCTCGGTTTCGGCTACTACCTCGACCGCTTCTCCAACGCCTACGCCTCCACTTATGGCGGCCTCGCCACTGCGATGGTGTTCCTGGTCTTCCTGTATTGGCTGGCCGCGATGTTCCTGTTCGGTGGCGAGATCAATGGCACCGTCATTGCAGCGCGACGCGTGCGGCTTCAGGCGCGGATGCAGGAGAAGCAGGCCCGGGCTCGGGGGCTCTGAGTCTGTACTGCTTCATCTGCGCGCAGGGCGCGCGATGACATCCGCCTGTGACCCTGGCGGCCTAGTGTCCCGGTTCGGGCACGGGCAGTGATGGCGCAAGCGGCGGCGCGGCGGCCGGCCCGGGGGAGCTTCGATGCTGATCAGGTTCGGTTGCGAGATGGGCTATGATTTTCCGCAGCCGACGCCCGTCATCGCCCGCCTGAACTCCTATCCGGTGAACGGCTTGGCTGCCGTACCGCCGGACGTGCTCACCCTCGATCCACCGCTGCCCCTGCGCACCTTCCGCGATGTCTTCGGCAATCGGACCGTGCGCTTCATGGCTCCCGCCGGTGCCCTGACCCTGAGCGTGCATGCGGAGACGGAGGACGACGGCGCCCTCGATCCGGTGGTGCCGGAAGCCGAGGAGCACGCGGTCGAGGATCTGCCGGAAGAGGCGCTGCCGTTCCTCGTAGCGAGCCGCTACTGCGAATCCGATCTCCTCTCGAGCGAGGCCTGGCGGCTGTTCGGGGACCTCGAGCCCGGCTGGTCGCGGGTGCAGGCGATCTGCGACTACGTCCACGGACACATCACCTTCGGCTATGGGTATGCCCACGTCGACCGCACCGCTGCCGATGCCTTCGCAAGTCGGCGCGGCGTGTGTCGCGACTATGCTCACCTGTTCGTCGCCTTCTGCCGGGCCCTGAATATCCCAACCCGCTACTGCACCGGCTATCTCAGCTTCATCGGCGAGCCCGAGCCGCATGCCCCGGGGGACTTCGCCGCCTGGACGGAGGTCTATCTCGGTGGCGCCTGGCACGTCTTCGACCCGCGCAACAATGCTCCGCGCCGAGGCCGGATCCTGGTGGCCCGTGGGCGCGATGCGGCGGACGTGCCCCTGACCCATACCTTCGGACCGAACCGCCTGACGAAGTTCCGGGTTTGGGCGGAGGACGGCGCGACGTCCGCCGCGGCGGATTGATCGCCTGCACCTGAAGACGCCGCATCGAGCGGGACGCGGATACCGTTCAGACGCAAGCGCAGCGTGAAGCCATAACTTTCAGGGTGCCGTCTAAGTCCTTGGCAAGACAACCAAAAGCCCTCGTCCAAGAACCGGCGAGGGCTTTTGGTTGTCGATTTGCGCTGCGCGGATCACGCCGCGAGCGGCATGCCTTGCGGCTCGGACCCCGCCATGAACTGGGCTCGCGCGAGATCGGCGAAGCGTCCGTTCTGAGCGACGAGCTCGTCGAAGCTGCCCGATTCGACGATCCGGCCCTCATGAAAGACGAGGATGCGGTCGGCGTTACGGATCGTCGCCAGGCGGTGGGCGATGACGAAGGTGGTGCGACCTTCCATCACGGCCTCCAGGGCACCCTGCAGCTTGCGCTCAGTGGTGGCATCGAGGGCCGAGGTGGCTTCGTCGAGGATCAGCACCGGCGGGTTCTTGAGGAGCGCGCGGGCGATGGAGAGGCGCTGGCGCTCGCCGCCGGAGAGCGAGCGTCCGCGCTCGCCGATCACCGTATCGAGGCCGTCGGCTTGGCGGGCCATGAACTCGGTGGCCTGAGCCCGCTCCAGGGCGTCGAGCATCTCGGCATCGGTGGCGTCCGGGCGGCCGACCTGCAGGTTCTCGCGGATCGAGCGGGCGAACAGCATCGGCTCTTGGAACACAACACCGATGTTGTGGCGCAGGCTGGACAGTCCGATGTCGCGGATATCGCTGCCGTCGATGCGGATGGCGCCGTGGTCCGGGTCGAAGGCGCGGTGCAGAAGGCCGAGCGTGGTCGACTTGCCCGAACCGGTGGTGCCGACCAGGGCGATCGTCTCGCCAGCCCGGGCTATGAAGGAAACATCTTCCAATGCCTTGCGGCGAGCGTTGTACGAGAAGCCGACGCCTTCAAAAGCGACCTCACCGTCGAAGCGCGTGACGTGCTGGGCACCCGGACGGTCGTGGACCGCTGGTGTGGTGTCCAGGATTTCGAAGAACTCGTCGATCTTGGGCATCTGCTGGAACAGGCCGTTGATGCAGGTCGCAACCTGGTCGAGGCGCGAGACCAGCATGGTCGCGAGGCTCATGAAGGCCACGACCTCGCCGACGCTGGCCTGACCGTGCTGGTGCAGGGCGATGCCGGTGATGAAGATCGCCGTCATGGTCAGGGTCGCGGAGGCGCGGGTGGCAACGTTGGCGAGCGCCCACCAGGACAGAACCGGGATCTGCGCGGCGAGCAGGTTGCGGATGATGTCGTGCATCGCGTCCTTCTCGGCCTTGGCACGGGTAAAGGATTGGATGACGGCGACGTTACCCAGCGCGTCCGAAGCGTGCTCGGCCAGGCCCGACTGGTAGGCCTCGACCCGGCCCTGCAGGGTCTCGGTACGACGCATGACCATCGTGGTCAGGGTCGTGAAGGCCAGCACGAGCACAACCAGGATCGAGCCGAGCTGCCAGTTCACGAACAGGGTCATCGGCAGAAGGACGATCAGGGAGACGAAGGCCACGAAGTGATCGCGGAAAAAGCCGAGCCAGAGCCAGAACATGCCGTTTGAGCCCTCCAGCATCGCCTTCAGGACGCGACCGGAATGGTTCGAGGAGTGGAAGGCGAGCGGCAGCTCGAGCACGTGCTCGAAGTAGTTGGCCATGGCGGTCAAACGGTTGCGGTGGGCCAGCCGGTCCGCGTGCAGGGCGATCGTCACGCCGGCCGCGATGGTGAACAGGCCGAAGGCCACCCAGGCGCCGATCAGGGGCGCCAGCGTCGTGAAGGCGTTGGTGCTGCTCTTGAGGTGGGTGAGCTGGTCGATGATGCGGCCCATCAGAAGCGGCTCGGCGAACGCCGCCACCGCCAGGGCCACATTGGCGCAGGCCAGGACCGCCGCCAGACGGCGGTCGGAGCCCAGAAGACCCATGACCCGTACGTAAAGACGAACCAACGACATGATACCGTGTGCTCCGATCCCTGACCGGGTTGCGCGAACGCGTCCCGGCGGAGGCCGCCAAATCCTTGGCGTTGCGTGCCTTATGCGGAGCGCTCCCTGAACGGTGCATGACGCGAACCCCTCGGGTTTGGCCAGAGTCCGGCGGTGTTTTTTACGGTTCGTTCAACCTGAATCCGTAACGGTGGGGACGGCGCCTCGTCGTGCGGCGCCAACGCGGCATGCGGGCAGCCGCTCAGGCTCGAGTGATCATGGATCTCGCAACCGGTATCGGCCTCGTCGGCGGCTTCGCCGTCGTCTTCGTCCTGATCATGATCGACGGCGGCAACTTTGCCGCCTATTTCGACAAGCACGCCGTCATCGTCATCTTTGGCGGCGCCACCGCCGCGACGATGATGCGCTTCCCCTTCTCGACGATGATGCACGGGCTCCCGATGGGCCTGCGCTACGCCTTCTCGATGCGCGCCATCAAGCCACGCGACCTCATCGAGGAGATCACCAAGATAGCCGACGTGGTGCGGAAGTCCGGCCCGATGGCCTTGGAAAACATGGAGATCTCCGATCCCTTCCTGGCCCAAGGGGCACGCTACATCGCTGATGGTTATGACCGCGAGTTCATCCGGGACACCATGGAGCGCGACCGCGACAACTTCCTCATGCACCTCGACGAAGGCTCGAAGATCTACCGCGCCTTCGGCGACTGCGCCCCGGCCTGGGGCATGATCGGAACCATCCTCGGCATGGTGACGATGTTCGCCAACATGTCGGACCCCTCGAAGCTGGGCCCGGCTATGGCGACTGCCCTCCTCGCCACCCTCTACGGCGCCCTGATCGCCAACATGATCACCCTGCCGCTCGCCGACAAACTCCACGTGAAGCTGGAGGAGGAGGATGTGTCGCGCTCGCTTATCATCGACGGCATCCTGCTCATCCGCGACGCCAAGAGCTCCTCCCTGGTGCGCGAGATGCTCATCGCCTACCTCCCGCACAACCACCGCGACGAACTCGTGGCCGAGCCGGCGTGATGGCGCGCACCCGCATCACGCGCGACGGCGCCGATGGCTAAAAAGAAGCGCGGCGGCGCGCATGGCGGCCACGGCTGGTTCGTGACCTTCGCCGACCTGATGGCGCTTCTCATGAGCTTCTTCGTGATGATCGCCGCCTATTCGACCCAGGACCAGAAGAAGATGCAGGCAGTGGCCGGCTCCATGCGCGACGCGTTCGGCGTCAACAAGGAGTCGCGCTTTGCTGGCATCATCGAGAAGGACGGCCTCGCCCACGCCGACAAGGTCAAGTACAAGCGCGACATTCCCCCTGACCTTGCCTCCGATCACACCACCCCGCCCGCGGTCGACGGGAACGTTGACGAGGGTATGCCGGACAAGGGCTACCCGGACGGCGCCGGTCTCGCGGCAGCGAGTCTGCGTCAGGCGTTGCAGGACATGCCCGAGGTCGCCGAGCTGTCGAAGAACATCATCGTCGCCCCCTCGCAACGCGGGATCGACGTGTCGATCGTCGACCAGGATGGCGCCTCGATGTTCCCCGATGGATCGAGTCGGCCCAATGCCCGTACCCGACGCCTCTTGGAGCGGATCGCCGGGACCTTGCGCAAGATGCCTAATCGCATCGCCATCACGGGCTACACTGCGACGGAGAGACCCGGAACGCGACTTCTCGCTCCGCCTTGGGAGCTTTCGGCCAATCGCGCGATCAGCGTGCGCGAGATCCTGGCCGGCAGCGGCGTACCCGATGACCGTTTCGCATCCGTGACCGGGAAAGCCGATACGGAGCCGCTGTTTCCGGACAATCCCTACCTCCCGGCCAATCGCCGGGTGACGGTGACGCTCCTCAGCGAAACGTCACCGACGCCTCGCATGAAGAACTTTCCCTGAGCCGCCGAGCCTGCGCCTCGTGCACCGTCCGGCCTGACGGCTGGCTCGATCGAGAGGCGTCATCGGCAACGGAAAAGTTTTTCTCGCCTAGCCATCCGGGGAGGCCTCCCTCCCCCCACCCCCCGGAAAACGCGCTCGCAGTCTGACGTCCGGTGGCTGTGCCAGCTTCCGGCCGGGACAGGCTATCCCTGGATAAAGCCTACTGTGCCAATAGGAGGGCCCAATAGACCTTGTACTTCGATCCTGGTGCGTAGGCGGTGGCGATGCCCATACGCTGCACACCGGGCGCCAGCATCGCTGCGTTGTGTGCCGGACTATCGCGCCACCCGGAGAACGCCTCGGCCAAGGTGTGATACCCGGCCGACAGGTTGGCCTCTGCTGACTCGAAGCCGAGCCGCTCGACCGCATTTTTGACGGTCTGAGCCCGGCTCGGTCGATCGGCGGCGGCCATAGAGGCCGCCTCCGCCTCCGCCAGCTTCTGCAAGTCAGGATCAAGGCGCAGGGGCCCTGCGCCCTTTCGCGCGCGGTAGGCCGAGATCATGTCACGTGCAGTCGCCGTATCGACCTGCGCCGACTGCGTCGTCATCGGCCAGTAGAGGCTGGGAAGCGTAGAATTTACAGGCTCCGGGGTAGCGCAGCCGGTGAGCAGAGTCAGACCGCCGGTCATCACGCCGGCTCCGAAAATCAGTACCGTTCTCCGCCTCACGCCTCGGTCTCCCTACGCACCGTGTCAGCTCCCCGCGCGCCGCCTCCCCGCCTCCGCGGAGCGCATCGGCTCGACCTCGTCGAGCCGGTCCTCAACGCGCTGCGGCGCGGTTTGGTCTCCGGAGCGTTGCGGTTGAGAGAACGCGCTGGCGATCTGCCCTACGGCGCTCTGGAAAGAATCCAGGCCTTGCACCGTGACCACGCTGGACCCCGGCCCGAGGGCGGGGATCATTCCAGCCTGCGACAAAGTCTGAAAGACCGTAAGGTTCAAATCGTTCTGCACTTTCAGGCCAAGACTGACGTCGACGATCATGACGATCAGCTCGAATTCCAGGAAGGGATCGCCGATCTTGCGGAAGACGACGCGAGGCGGCGGTTCCTTGAGCACGTCCGGTTGGGCTTGAGCGCAGCCCATCAGGAGTTCGGCCGCGTGAACGGGGTCCTGGTTGCGCAGAACGCTGACCGTGATGCTGACGCGGCCGGTCCGATCGCCACGGACCCGGTTCTTCACAATACCGGAGATCAGGTTCGAGTTCGGCACGATCACAGCCGAGCGGTCGAAGGTCTGAATCTCGGTGGAACGCACCGAGATGCGTTTCACGATGCCTTCGCTGTCTCCGATCAGGACCTGATCGCCGACGCGGATCGGGCGCTCCCAGAGAAGAAGCAGGCCTGAGACGAAATTGTTGACGATGGATTGGAGACCGAAGCCGATACCGACCGAGAGGGCACCGGCCACGATGGTGAGTTTCTCCAGGCTCAGGCCCAGGTAGGAGAAGGCCAGCGCCAGGGTTAGTAGGAAGCCGATATAGCCCGCGATCGTCGAGATCGAATTGCGCAGGCCTGCGTCGAGGTCGGTGGCCGGCAGGTAGGTCTGTTCGAGCCAGCGCTGGATCGACCGCGTCACCGCCATGCCGAGGAGCAGGAGACCGATGGCGAGCGCGATCGTGGAGAGCGAGATCGTGACGTCGCCGACCTTGAAGCCGAAGAAAGCGCTGCGAACCGAGCTGAACACGTCGGTCGAGTCGAGGCCCCAGGGCGCCAGGGCAAGCAGCGCGGCCACGAGGACCAGTACCACTCGCGCGAGGCCGGTCGCCAGCACGGCGATCTGATTGATCGAGCGCTTGCGCAAGCCGGTATTGGCCTGGAGCGCGGTGGCGATCTTGGTGTCATCGCAGAGCGTCCCCCCGATGAAGGTGTCGGCGCTGGAGATCAGCAGGAATAGCAGGACGAAGAGCCCCGCCGTCCAGACGAGCTGGTCGATGACGAAGGCCGCGAAGGCCACGTAGCCGACGAGGGGGGCGATGGCGATGACCACCACCGCCGCCCAGCCGAGAAGCCGCGCCGGGCCGCCGATCCCGGTGGTCGCCTCCGGCGCCACGTAGGGGCCGAAACACGCCTCTTCCTGCTCGGCCGAATCGGCGAAGCGATGCAGTCCGATGGCGAGGATCAGCGCTGTGGCGAGCGCGCCGATGCCGCGCGTGGCGATGGAGATGGGCAGCGCCGCCGAGATCCCCGAGTTCAGGGCCTCGATCGACTTGACCACTGTGATGACGATGGCGATGCCGACGGCCAGACGGGTTACCCGCGCAGCGGCGGCGTCGCTCATGGTCGCGACGCGCCAGGACGGCTTGTCGGGTGAGAGCAGCGCGTCGGCCAGGGCCTCCACGAAGGCGATGAAGGCGAGGCCACCGAGGATGGCGCCCGCCACCGGCAACAGGCGCAGGGGTAGGAGATCGGTGGCATCGAGGGCGTAATAGACCGCGTAGCTGCCGATGAACGCCGGGATGGTGCCGAGGAGGAACACGCGCCAGGCCGCGAGGAGCTTCCGGCGCTGCGAGGGGTCGACGGCCTTGGCATCGCGCCGGCCGAGGCGTGGGGCGATGTTGCGACGCCCGAAATACAGGGCGATCGAGATACCGAAGGCGATCCCGAGGAGCAGCAGGTTTCCGATGGTGCCGTTGCGGGCGAACAGGGCCGCCGTATCCTCCACAGCGCCTTGCAAGGCGCGTCCGTCGCGTGGGATGTCGGCCGCGATCCTCATCCACAGGTCGGGATTCACGAGGGCGGTCGATCGCTCGAACAGGCCGCGAGTGAAGGCCGCGCGACGGCGGTTCGAGACCTGATCGACGATCTGGTCACTCTGGACCAGGAGGGAGCGGGCAAGTCGCTGGGTCTCGTCGATCTCTGCGACGGCGTGCTCGCGCTCCGTCCGCTCGCGCGCCACGTCCTCGCCCTCCTCACCGTCCTTCGGCTTCGGACCGAGCTGAGTCAGCCGCTCGCGGGCCGCATCGAGGCGCGGGGTGGTGATGTCGATGACGTGACGGATCTTGTCCGCGATCACCTCGATGCCTTCGCGGGCGCGTGTCAGGTCGCCGCTCCCGATATTCGGTCCGGTGAGAATTTTTTCGCGCTGCTCCAGATCCGCCTTGGCGCTGTCGAGCTGGTCGCGGACGTTTTGGATCTGCTCCGAAACGGCCGGCTTCGGGGCCGCCGCTTTGGGGGCCGGCTTGCCATCTGCGGGGGCTGCTGGCGCAGGGGCCGGGGCAGCCTTCGTCGGGGCCGCGGCGGGCGCCGCCGTGGGCGTGCCCTGCCCGACTGCGCCCGCAGGAGCCAGGACAAGGACACCCAGCCAAGCGGCGATCAGTGCCGCACCTCGGGTGCCTCGGGTCGTCTGGCCTCTCGGGATACCGCCCATGATGATCCTTTCGCGCTGCGCCGTCGCGCGGTTCTGGCGCGCTGTCGCGCCTCGCCTCGTCGGGCCACTGGCAACCCGCATGCCCGAACCGGACGGGTAGAACCTGCACGACTCGGAAGCACGGGGAGCGACCGGAAACCGCCCCATCGCCGAGCAATGGGGCGAAAGGCTGACGGTGCGGCAGATACAGGCAACCGGTCGGTACGGGTCGCCGATCCGTGGGCGCGACCTCGTGGAGAGCGGGGGTGACCTTCACAAGCGTGTCACGCTGATATTAGACTAAATCCCGATGGACTTGGCCTTTTCGTTCCCGTGCGAGGAGGTGGCGACGACCATCCGCGCCGATGTGCGTCGCCACGAACCGGGCGTTCTCGCCCGATGCGACGGCCTTTGGCCAATGCCTGGCTATCCCGCCCCTCCTCGGCGCTTGTCGAGCGGCTGGGCCCTACCCCCATTTCCGCCTACGCCACGACGCTCCGGGACGCGGAGATGTTTGATCTTTCACCAACCTGGGACGATGCGCCCACCGACCTCCGCGCGTTATCCCACTGTTGACCCGTCGAGAGGGTAGCGCCGATGCTGGATCTTCAAACGCTTGTACTGAATGCGGATTATCGGCCGCTCTCTTATAATCCGCTCTCCTTGTGGTGTTGGAAGGATGCCTTCACAGCATTGTTCCTCGATCGAGTCACGCTGGTGGCCAGCTACGACGTCGAGGCTCGGTCCCCGTCTCGCTCGCTGCGCGTGCCCAGCGTCGTTGCCCTGAAGAGCTATGTGACGCTGGCACGTAGCCCGGCCTTCACCCGCTACAACATCTACCTGCGAGACACTTTTTCCTGTCAGTATTGCGGCCTGCGCCTTCCGGCGGGTGGCCTAACCTTCGACCATGTCGTGCCCCGGTCCCGCGGCGGCCTGTCGAGCTGGGAGAACGTCGTCGCGGCCTGTTCCCCCTGCAACCTGCGCAAGGCCAATCGCACCCCGGCAGAGGCGGACATGCCGCTGCTCCACGAGCCGCACCGGCCGACACGGCACGAGCTGCACCGTCGCCAGCCGGAGTTCGATCACCGGGAGTATCACCACACTTGGCTCGATTATCTCTACTGGGACACCGAGTTAGAGACCTGAGCGCGGTCAGAGCGCCTGGAAGCGCGGCGGAGGCTCATTGTAGAGCGGTAGTGCGAGAGAGCGCGGCACGCGACGGACGGGAATCAGGACGACCGGGCGTCGCGGGGCAACGTAGACCGGATCCCGGTAGGCGATGTGCGGCGGGAGGAGCGGACGCCGGTCGCCCCGGCCGGGTTCACCGCCTGCGTGAGCGGGCGCTGCTCCCACGAACGAGGCCGCAGCGCTCGCGAACAAGGCCGCGGCGCTGCCGAGTAAAATGTGGCGACGCATGAACGAACTCCCGGCGGCGGCGTGGTCGCCGCGCGGACGACCGTAAAAGAAAAGAGCGAGCGATCGCTTAAGGGCCTTCAGAATTTCACGGCGGCGCCGGCCCGCACGGTGCTGATGGCGATCCGGTTCGCGGCACTCTGCTGGAAGTCGTTGAGCATGACGTACTGATATTCGCCACGCAGGAGGATGTTGCTCGTCAGGGCGAACTCCAGGCCGCCACCAAGAACGAAGCCGCCCATGGTCTTGGTCTTGGCAGTGCGGACCACCTGGGTGGCCGGAGTTCCGGATTCCGGGTTGTTCGGGTCGAAGCCGTTCGCAGTGTAGCCGAAGTTCTTGACCGCCACGGGATTGCCCGTCGTCAGAGCTTGATTGGCCTTGTAGGCGATCGTGTCGTAGCCGTAATCCTGAATCGCGACGGATTGCTCGGTATGGACCCGGCCGATGGCGAGGCCGCCCGTAACGTATGGCAGGAAGTTTCCGATCGCGTAGCCGCCGCGGGCGCGAATCGTGCCGTAATCCTCGATCCGCGCGGTCGCGGCACCGGTCAGCGAGACCGTCTCCAGGTAACCGTCGGATCCGACCTTGAACCGGCTGAGGCTGTCCCGCGTCGAGGCTGTCCGGTCGAACCGCGTATAGTCGGCCTCAATGCCGATCACGGTCTCGTCGAACTGGTAGTTGAAGCCCGCGAAGGCGCCGTAGCTGGCCCCTTCCATATTGCCACCCCGGGACGCAAGCAGGCTGGAGGCGTTAAAGGTCGTTTCTGCGGTGGAGTAGCGCAAGGCGTTCGACACCAGCGGCGTGTAGGCGTTCTTGAAGCCGGCGGTCGCCGACGAGTACCCGCCGTGTCCACCGAAATAGACGCCGTTCCAGTCGATGATCTGGACTTCGGGTTCGTAGTCGGAGCCGCGCAGGATGCCGTAATCAAGGTCCGCGCCCCACGCCGGCACGACGATTCCGACAGTGAAACCGGTCAGGAGCGCGAGGGAAACGGTACGCATCGATGTCGTCCTCAGGGCGTAAGCCCGATGGGTCAGATGGCTGAGCCTATGGTTCGGTTTTACTTGAGTAACCTTAACGTTCCGTTGCCCTGTCCTTCGCAGGAACGGTAAGGAGCCCGGCGGCGAGGCGCTCGCCGGGCCGCGTCCCTTATTCGTAGGGATTTCGGTTCCAGCTCGCACCGGGGAGGCCGGGGAGGCTCGCCGGACCGCCGGCGAAGCGGTAGCGCAGGCCGACGCGAACCTCATGCGAGGCGAGGTCCTTCAGGCGCGAATCGAAGCCGTAGGTGTCGAGCCCTGTCTTGGCGCGGCCGAGATCGACGTAGCGATAGCTGGTGTCGAGGCTCAGGCCGGCGCCGATCTCGTAGGACACGCCGCCTGTGAGGGCCCAGGCCAAGGAAGCGACCGAGCGGCTCGGGCGCCGCACAACGTCGCGCAAGCCGGTGCCTGCATTGCCGTCGCAGGCTTCCAGGATGCAGGTCGTCTGGGTGTACGCCTTGCCAAGATGCTTGTCGGCGAAGCCGATGCCCCCGCCAATATAGGGCGTCAGGCCCCACCAGGTCCCGAGGTCGGCATAGATGTTCACCAATCCGGTGAGGACGTCGAGCTGAGCGGATTCGATGTTGTAGCCCGTCACGAAGCCCGAGCCCGACGAATAGGCGCTATAGCGGGCGGGCATCCGCTGATCGATCGTGGCGTCCACGCGCAGCCAGTTGTTGATGCGGTAGCCGACGCCACCGCCATAGCCGGGAACCGTCTCGAGATTCAGGCGCGTGAGGGGATTGAGGGGGCTTCCGTCAGCCGGCGCTGGGGTCGCATCATTGGGACGGGCATAATCGCTGACCGTCGCGTCGACCCGGAGGTACCACCCCTCCCCGATGGCGACCGGGGCGGGTGGCGGTGGTGGCAGGGGGCGAAGATCCGCCGCCGAGGCAGTCGGCGCCAGCCCTAGAGGAGCGAGCATCAGCCCGAAGGCCGTGACGAACCGGAACGTGGATGCGGCCATGACACTCTCGAACGCTGAACGATTTGAAGCGATCGAAGGGGCGCGCGGCACGCCTCGGATCACGCAACGCCGCACTTTAGAGCGGAACCGTTAGAGAGGACTTAACCCTAACGCTTTGTCGCAACGGGGTTTTTGATGATCGCCGACGCCCGGAAACGGACGAAGGCCGAGGACGCGGCACCCCGCGTCTTCGGCCTTCGGATCCATCCGGTCTCTGTCCCTGCTGGGGGGAGCCACCCGGCAGGGCACGCCTCCGTCAGTATTTGCGAACCAACGGGGCCGGCTCGGGCTGATACTCGGCGACTGCAGGGGCGACGATGCCACCGAGCAGCCAGCGCATGCCGATCCGGACGTCGTGGGAGGTGACCTCCTTCACCTTGTAGACCGCGCCACCGCAATCCTGGTTGATGCAGTTCACGACACCCGAGCGCACGTCACCCAGATTGAGGTAGCGATAGCCGAGTTCCAGCTTCAAATTGGGCGTCACGCTGTAGGCGAGACCGGCCATAGCCGCCCAGGCCAGCGTGTTCGAATGTTTGTCCTTCGCGAATCCATACCCGCCGGTCGCGTTGCCGAAGCCGCGATCGTTGAATCCGGAAAAGTCGTGGAACGCAGTGCCGACGCCGCCGCCGACGAAGGGCGTCACGCCATACCAGGTGCCGAGATCAATGTAGCCGTTCGCCATTACGACGACGGACGCCAAGTTGGCCTGATACGCGTTGACCCCGCGGCACCCATCCGAGCGGCAATCCGCTCCATAGCTGTCCTGGAAGGTCAGCTTGCCGCCGCCGCGGTACTCGGCCGTGATATCGCCGTGGAAGTAAGCGCCGAACTGATAGCCGACACCGCCGCCGGCGAAGAATTGGCTTTCGATGGCCTTCTGGTCGTATCGGTACCCGTCCGGAAGCGATCCCTTCAGGACCGTGGTCGAGATGGCGCCCACGCTGGCTGCGCCAACGCCGACGTCGCCGCGCAGGTACCAGCCGCCGCCGATCTCAACGGGCGGGGGCAGCGGCTCGGGCGGCAGGGGCGGAAGCAGATCCGCCGCTTGGGCGAGGCAGGGCGCTGCCACGCTCGCAAAGAGCGTGATCGAGCGCGCCAAGGCAGACAGCTTGGTGCGGCGCATCGGATGTCCTTCAATCGACCGTGTGCCGGAAGCCTGAAATGCCGGCGGGATGACGGGGACATCATGGGATCCAAGAGTTAAATCGGATTTAACGTTAAATCTTATCCTTGCGGATGCGTTGACGGCTGTCACACAACGCTTGGTCCGTGATTACGGCGGAATGCACGCTCGTTTTGAGTAGAAATTTAAGCGACAGGGAAACACTGCCCGTGCCCAGCAGACCAGAGGATGTCCGCCGCTTGGCCGGGGCACTTCCTGAAGTAACCGAGGGGGCGCACAACGGACACCCGGACTTTCGGGTTCTTGGGCGGATCTTCGCGACGCTATGGGTGGAAGAGGAACGGTTGGTTCTGCGCCTCTCGCGAACGCTGCAGGCCGAGTGGATCGAGGCCGAGCCCGATCTCTTCGAAGCGGTGGACGGCGCTTGGGGTCGGCGCGGCTGGACTTGTCTCACCCTTTGGGAGGCGGATGAGGACATGCTGGCCGCAGCTCTCCTGGCCGCCTGGCGAGAGGTCGCACCTGCGGCTTACGATCAGATCTAAGGTCTCGCATCTCGAACGGGCCAAAGCATCTGTGCCGAGCCGTTTTAGTCAAACCCGAGCGAATTCACGCCGCAGCTCTGGCAACAGCCTCGACTACATCATCCACCACCTCCGTGACGAGACCCCGGTCGTCCCCTTCGGCCATCACACGGATCACCGTCTCGGTGCCCGACGGGCGGATCACCAGGCGGCCGGAATTGCCGAGGCGCTCACGCGCCTGAGCAATTGCCGTGACGACCGAATCCGCACTCAGCGGCTGGCCGGACCGGTAGCGTACGTTCTTGAGGATTTGGGGCAGCGGCTCGAAGCAGTGGCAGACTTCGCTGACCGGACGCTCCTGACGCTTCACGACGCTGAGCAACTGCAAAGCCGCCACGAGGCCATCGCCGGTGGTGGCGTAATCCGACATGATGATGTGTCCGGACTGCTCGCCGCCGAGATTGTAGCCGTGCTCCCGCATGTGTTCGAGCACGTAGCGGTCCCCCACTGCGGTGCGCGCCAGATTCAGACCGATACCACCCAGGAAGCGCTCCAGGCCCAGGTTCGACATGATCGTGGCGACCAGCCCCGGCTGCGTTAGGCGGTCATCCTCCTTCCATGACCGGGCGACCACGGCCATCAGCTGATCGCCGTCGACGGACTGGCCCTTCTCATCGATGATAAGGACCCGGTCTGCGTCGCCATCCAAGGCGATGCCGATATCAGCGCGCAGCTCCCGAACCTTGGCCGCAAGCGCAGCCGGCGCGGTTGAACCGACGTCACGGTTGATATTGAAGCCATCTGGCTCCACACCGATGGCGATCACTTCGGCACCCAACTCCCAGAGGGTTTCGGGTGCCACTCGGTAGGCG
Source organism: Methylobacterium sp. Leaf111 (assembly GCF_001423285.1). NCBI lineage: Bacteria > Pseudomonadati > Pseudomonadota > Alphaproteobacteria > Hyphomicrobiales > Methylobacteriaceae > Methylobacterium > Methylobacterium sp. Leaf111. The sequence continues at coordinate 47,010 of NZ_LMNE01000002.1, forward strand.
GCGCCGTTCGCGCAATCCACGACGATGCGCAAGCCGTCAAGGGTGACGTTGCGCGGCAGGGAGCGCTTGGCGAATTCGATGTAGCGGGCGTGCACGCTCTCGATGCGCTTGGCACGTCCAAGGTCCCGCGAACCAGCCAGACGCTTATGCAGTTCGCCGTCGATCAGTGCCTCGATCTCCCGCTCGACATCGTCACTGAGCTTGAAGCCGTCGGGCCCGAACAGCTTGATGCCGTTGTCCTCGAAAGGATTGTGCGAGGCTGAGATCATCACGCCGATATCGGCGCGCATGGATCGGGTGAGCATCGCCACGGCCGGGGTTGGCATCGGCCCGAGTTGGAGTACGTCCATGCCCATCGATGTGAAGCCGGCAATCAGGGCGGTTTCAATCATGTAGCCCGAGAGACGCGTATCCTTGCCGATCACGACTCGATGGCGGTAATCGCCGCGCTGGAAGATTAAGCCTGCCGCCTGACCGACCTTCAGGGCAAGTTCCGGCGTGATGACGCCGTTGGCCCGTCCCCGGATACCATCCGTGCCGAAATACTTGCGCGACATGCTTTTCGCGTCCCGTCTGCTGTTCTCGTGTGTAGGGGAACTGAGTCCGCCTTAAGACGCAATCCTCCGACTGACCGCCGGTGATGATGCTTCGGCATTAGGTTCACCCATGGGATGAAAATCCGGTTGCCGGATCCCGCCCTTGAAGACCAAATCCATCGTATCGTTAGGACGGCCTTGATACGAACGAGCCCGCCGGTGGCGGGCTCATGATGTCAAATGTGGCTTATCTCAGGTCTCAAGCCTGTGGCTGAGGCTCTAGTCCATCACTGCCGCGTGGACGACCACGGCCGGCAGAGGGAACGGATGAGCCGCGCAGCGTGGTCGGTCCATCGCCCGCGTCCCGTATCGGAGGTTTGCCCGCGATGAGGTTCTTGATCTCGTCACCGGACAGGGTTTCGTATTCGAGGAGTCCCTGAGCCAATGCCTCCAGATCGTCCTTGTGCTCACCGAGGATGCGGCGCGCCTCTTCGAGGCCGGTTTCCACGAGGCGGCGAACTTCTGCGTCGATCTTCTGAGCGGTCGCCTCCGAGACCGTCTGCTGACGACCCATCGACATGCCCAGGAAGACCTCGTCGTTGTTCTCTCCGTAGGCCACGGTACCAAGCTCGGGCGAGAAGCCCCAGCGGGTCACCATCATGCGGGCAAGACGGGTTGCTTGCTCGATGTCGGACTGTGCACCCGAGGTCACCTTGTCGGCGCCGAAGGTCATCTCTTCGGCGATGCGTCCGCCCATCATGATGGCGAGGCGCGAGGTCATCTGTTCGAAGGACATCGAGAGCTTGTCGCGCTCGGGCAACTGCATGACCATGCCCAGTGCCCGGCCGCGCGGGATGATCGTAGCCTTGTGGACAGGGTCCGTCGCCGGGACGTTGAAGGCCACGATGGCGTGGCCGCCCTCGTGATAGGCGGTCAGCCGCTTCTCGTCCTCGGTCATGACCAGGGTGCGCCTCTCGGCACCCATCATCACCTTGTCCTTGGCATCCTCGAACTCGTGCATCGTGACGATGCGCTTGCCGCGCCGCGCGGCGAGCAGGGCCGACTCGTTGACGAGGTTCATCAGGTCGGCGCCCGAGAAGCCGGGGGTGCCGCGCGCGATGACCTTCAGGTCGACGTCCGGCGCCAGGGGCACCTTGCGGACGTGGACGCGCAGGATGCGCTCACGGCCGACGACATCGGGATTCGGCACCATGATCTGGCGGTCGAAGCGGCCCGGACGCAGCAGGGCGGGGTCGAGCACGTCGGGACGGTTGGTCGCCGCGATGATAATCACGCCCTCGTTGGCCTCGAAGCCGTCCATCTCCACGAGGAGCTGGTTCAGGGTCTGCTCGCGCTCGTCGTTGCCGCCGCCGAGGCCGGCGCCACGATGGCGGCCGACCGCGTCGATCTCGTCGATGAAGATGATGCAGGGGGCGTTCTTCTTGGCCTGCTCGAACATGTCGCGCACGCGCGAGGCACCGACACCGACGAACATCTCGACGAAGTCGGAGCCGGAGATCGTGAAGAATGGCACGTTGGCCTCGCCCGCGACCGCCCGGGCGATCAGGGTCTTACCCGTGCCGGGGGGGCCGACGAGAAGCACGCCACGCGGAATACGGCCGCCCAGGCGCTGGAACTTCTGCGGGTCACGCAGGAACTCGACGATCTCCTGCAGGTCCTCCTTGGCTTCCTCGACGCCGGCGACGTCGTCGAAGCTCACACGGCCGGAGGCCTCGGTGAGAAGCTTGGCCTTCGACTTGCCGAAGCCCATTGCGCGCCCTGCCCCGGACTGCATCTGCCGGGAGAGAAAGATCCAGGCGCCGATGAACACGAGGATCGGCAGCCAGCTCACGAGCAGCTGAATGAACCATGGCGTGTTGTCGGATGGGGGACGAGCGGTGATCTGCACGCCCTTGCTTTGCAGCTTGGACACGAGGCTCGGGTCGTTGGGGGCATAGGACGTAAAGTTGCCGCCGCCGACATAGGTGCCGCTGACATCCTGCCCGGAGATCACAACCGTCTGAATCTTACCGGAATCGGCATCATTCAGGAGCTGGCTGTAGGCGATCTCGGAACCGCCACCACGATGACCCGGGTTCTGAAACAGGGTCACAAGGGCGAGCACGAGCAGGAAGATGACGACCCACAAGGCGAAGTTGCGGAAATTCGGGTTCATCGATCAATCCCTGGAGGCATCGGGGCCCGCCGCGCGAATTGGGGCGGGTCGCTCCTGACGCTCCCAGCCAATGTAGGCAGCGAGTCCCCCCTTGCCAAGTCGAAGGGGAGGCCGTGCCATGGCCATGCCGCCGCGGCAAGGCCGCATCGGATGGGAGGGTTACGAAGATTTCCTTCCTCGGCGCAGTGGCGCCGAGGTCAGCACCAGATCCCCTGCCCGCGTCACTTCGAACAATATCCCACGCAGAGTCCGGCGTACCGGAATCCCCTCATGCAGGGCGGGTCGAAGGTCATCCAGAACGAGGGCTTCGAGCCGTTCCAGCCGCTCCGGGCTATCGGGCTTCATCTGCTCCGCCGCGAGGCTCGCAACACGAATAAGTACGGCGTCCGGCAGGAAGCGAAGATGGGGACCGTCCAGGTGGATGCCGGGGCGGCACTCCGGCCGGAGTGCCGTCGCGAAAGCGATCCGCGCCGCTTCCGTCAAGGCCGCGTCGTCACGAGCGCAGCGCGCCGCGAGACGGCAGAGCCGATCCGGACTCAGACCTTCGCGAGTGAGGTCCGGTATGAGCCGGCGCAGGCGTGCTCGGGCGAAGCGTTCGTCGTCGTTGGATGGGTCGCGCACGAAGGCGAATTGCCGGCGCTCGCAATAGTCCACGAGTTGAGCCTTCGCGATTTTCAGGAAGGGCCGTGCCAGTCTGATGGAAGGTGTCAGGGATCGCTCGGTGCGCATACCCGCGAGGCCTGCCGGCCCGCTCCCCGCCAGGAGACGCATCAGAACGGTCTCGGCCTGATCGTCCCGAGTGTGCCCGGTGAGCACGAGGCCGGCACCGATGGTTTCGGCATGGGTGGCAAGGAGAGCGTAACGCGCGATGCGGGCGGCCTCCTGAAGCCCCCGCGATGGCTTTGGTCCGGTCCAGGCCAAGGTTCGGTGGGGGAGACCGACAGCTTCGGCGAGGCTGGCGACCGCCGCGGCTTCCACGCCCGCTTCAGGCCGAAGGTTGTGATCGACCGTGGCGACGTGGACGGTCGCCGCAGGATCGACGGCCGCCGCTGCAGCCATCAACGCGGTCGAGTCGGGTCCGCCGGAGACCGCGAGGAGGACCGTTCCGCCAGTCAGATAGGGGCGGAGCGCGTCCTCGACCGCGTCGACCGGTTTGCTTAGGCGGCGCAGCGCGCGCGCTTCTGTTCGCGGGTCACGCCCTGGCGGACGCTGGCGCTGGCAGAAGGAAATTTACGCTCCAATTCCGCGAGGGTCGCACAGGCCTGCTCGCGGGCTCCGAGCGCATTGAGCGAGGCTCCGAGCTTCAGCATGGCATCCGGCGCCTGCGCCGAGCGTGCATAGTCCGTGGAGACTTTCAGGAATTGCTCGGCCGCCTCGCGGTTGCGATTGCGCTGTAGGTAGCTCTCGCCGAGCCAGTAGGTTGCTGATGGCACCAGTGCATCGCGCGGGTGGGATTGGATGAATTGGCGCAGGCCCATCTCGGCCTGCTCGTACTGGCGCTGAAGGATGTAGGCGTAGGCCATCTCGTAATCGGCGCGCGCATCCCCCGTCCCCGTAGCAGCGACGCTGCCGGCCCGGGGCGGATTCGGAAGTGCACCGGTGGTCGGAACGCGGGCGGGCGGTGACAGGTCGACTGGGCCGCCGAGACCAGGCGGCGTCAGGCCGGGCTCCTCGTCATCCGCCTCGACGACCGCCGGAGGCACGTTGCGAGCCCGGGGCGCTTCGGCCCCCGCCCCGCTCGGCGTGGTGGTACCCAGCTGCATCGGCGCGCCCGGTTTGCCAAGATTGTGCTCGGGATCGAAGGCGTCGCTGCGCTTCTGGGGCTTGGCCGGAGCCGGATTGGTCCCCGATGGAGCGCCGCTGCGGCCCCCCTTCGCCTCCTGCAGGCGGAACTCCACGTCCTCCTGAAACTTGCGGAGCTGCTCCTTCAACTGGCGATTTTCATACTGCAGCGTTTCGATCTGCCCCGCGGTCTGACGCGACTGGTTCTCCAGCCGATTGAGCCGGACGACGAAGTCGGACGCGTCCTGCGCCATCGCGGGAGCCGACATCCCCCAGAGGATCGATCCCGTGACGGATCCGGCTGCGGTGGCGAGGCGGGTCGCGAGGAGGAGGCGGGCAAGCATGACGGGCGTTACCGGTGGTCGAGGAGCGGAGGTGCGTTCGCGAAGATCGCAGCCTGCCGATAGCAAATGCTGTCCCACGCGGCAAAAATGCGGCCATGCCGCGGCACATCGTTTCGGGCGCGGGATCCTGAAGAGGGTTCGGCTCCGAGATCCCGCGGCATCCTTGCGTCAGGAACCAGCGCCGCGATCGAGCACGGTGACGGCGCGGCGATTCTGGGACCAGCACGAGATGTCGTTGCACACGGCCACCGGACGCTCCTTGCCATAGGAGACGGTACGGATCCGCCCATTCGCGATGCCGCGCGAGGCCAGGTAGTCCTTCACAGACTGGGCGCGGCGCTCGCCGAGGGAGAAGTTGTACTCTCGGGTGCCGCGCTCGTCGGCGTGCCCCTCGATCAGGAAGGTGTAGCGCGGATAGCGCTGCAGCCAGTTGGCCTGCTTATCCAGGGTGGCGGTGGCGGTCGAGGTCAGATCGGTGGAGTCCGATTCGAAGAACACCCGGTCGCCGATATTCACCACGAAGTCCTGGGCACTGCCAGGGGTGTTGGCGCCGCCGTTCATGCCACCGCCGGCGCCGAACCCGGAGGCGTCGGCCAGATCCTTGTCGTTGGTGCAGGCTGCGACGCTGAGGGCGGCGCAGAGGGCGGCCGCCAGCGGAAACACGCGGAAGCGCGCAATCATGGACATGATCCTGTTCTCCTCGGGCACAGCCGCCGGATCCCTGATGATCAGGCCGACGACGTCGCCTCATGTGACCCCCTCGGGGACACAGCGGCGGTTCTTATGCGGTCTCGGTTAAGCGAAGGTTCCGTCAACCTTGAACGGATCTTTCCGAAATCGGCCAAAGTCTCGTGAAACCCAGTCTCCATGCACGCCCGCTCCGGATCGCTCCATCGACGGCGAGGTGAGACGAACCCCGGAGATCGGCCCCGATTGCGGCATCGGCGCGACGCTGAAGTCGATGTTTGTACGCGCGTCCAATCCGTGGCGGCATGGCAACATACGAAGCCCCGCGGGCCTTAGGATTGGTTTCGGATCGCACGGATCGCCGTCACCGCGGCTTCGGCGGATCGCCGGACGGCTGCCAAGGGCGCCGCAAGATCGGTTCCATCCAGGCAAGCCCGCTCCATCTCCGAACAGCGCTGGGAGAGATCGAAGAAGCCCAGGGACCCACTCGCGGAAAGCAGGATGTGGGCATCCTGCCCGAGGACGATGCGTTCCGAGGCCGGTGCCTGAAGCCGTCGGCCGATCTCGGTCCTCAAGCGGTCGAGAAGATCCATTAGGCGGGCCCGGCCGAAGATGTCTTCCAACTCCTTGAGTGTGCGGGGCTCGTAGATCGGCCCTACCCGCGGGGCGGGCGCATCAGGGGCTGCGGACGTCTCGGCCTCGCGGGTCGAATGGTCCGGCATGAGGTCGTCCAGACTAGGTCGAGGGCGGGACTTGGCCCAACCACCGCCTCTGTTGATCGGTGATTGACCTCTACCGGACAAAGCCCACTGTGCAAAGAGTTGGTGCGATCCATGCACCGGCGACAGGTCCTCGTCGTCGGGGACAATCACCGGCTTCCTGAAATGCCGACCGCCCTGTGCCAGCGGAACGGCATTGCCGTGGTCTCGGTTTCCGGCGGCGAGGCGGCTGTGGCCGTCCTCCAGCAGGCCAGCGCGACAGAGAACGAAGTGGGCAATACTTCGTACCCCTGTTCACCGACATCAACCTTCCAGGCCTCATCGAGGGCTGGTCCGTTGTGCAGGCTTTTCGCGCGCTCGATCCCGAGGGACTGGTCGTCTGTTCGTCGACCCGCGTCTGCAAAGATCGCCATGCCGTACCAGACAGCGTCTTCCTGGCAAGCCCTTCCGGACCTGGGATGTGCTTGATTTCGCCGGCTCGCTAAAGCGTGAACCCGCCGCCGGATGGGAGCCGCTGAGTCTGCCGGCGACAGGCTGATGTCGGGGCGCAGTCAGGCCCTGAACAATGCCCGCACGGCGGGGTTCGCCCGCCAGCCCGCGACCCGGATGCATCCGAGAGCCTCCGGCGCATGGCGCCGATAGATCGCGAAGCTCGCCGCAATGAAGGCCCGTAAGTCGTAGAGCTTCGGGTCGCCCCGGCGGGCCCGGTCCTTGAACAGCATCGTGCCGGTTAGGCCATAGTGCACGGCGAGGTCAGGGTAGAGGGGCCAGACCACGTCGGCGGCCAGATCATCCGGGAGATAGTCCTCGACCTGGGCCGGAAGCGGTTCAAGGCCCGCTTCGGTGGCGAGCCGCCGGGCAATATCAGCCAGCACGAACAATTTGGGATGGTTCAGGACGTGCATGAAGCAGCCGCGTCGGGACCATCGGGCGAGCTCCGCCTCCAGCGGAAACATGATGTCGCGTGCGCTGCCGAGAAGCTCCGCTGCGGCGACGTTCCAAGCTTCGTAGAAGCCGAGTCGTGTATAGACCGACTCGCGGAACAGCTTGACGGTCTCCTCCAATCCCAGCCCTTCCAGATAGGCGCACAGGACGATAGCGGAGTGATAAGGACCTGTCGGCGAGGCGATGAGGCGCGAGGCGGAGAGCGCACCGACATCACCCACGAGGACCATGTCGGGCTGATAGCCCGGGAACAGGATGGTCGGGTACAGGCGGAGGCGCGGATCGTTGTCGCCGAGGGCATGGACGTTGCCGCCCTCGACGAAACCTTCGGGGAAGAACTGCGTGAAGACGTGGTCGAAGGGGGCGAGATCGGCCTTCAGGCGCTCGAGGCTGCCATACCGTCGTCCGAGGCCGTCGAAGGGTACGAGGTGGACCTGCGCGCTCGGAAGCAGCAGTCTCAGAGATTGGGCGACGCCGTCGGCCTGGCAGTTGCCTAAGACCGCGATCCGCGATCCGTCCCGAACCGGGTCAAGCGAGTCGATGCGGGGCCTGCGCCATGCTCCCGCCCAGGATCGCCACGATGAACCCGGGCATGCGAGGGAGGCAGCCAAGGCCGCGACAGAGTCCGGGACCAGTGTCTTGGTGGACGTGCGCGGCAATGGCCTGAGCGATCGGATGGAGATGCCGCCGTGGTGATGAACCCTTACGCCGATCTACCGGCCGAGCGATTCTGGCGCAAGGCCGTCGCAGGCGTGGCGCCCTTCGCCCTGGCACCCGCCCCGAGCGGCCGCTTTACCATCGCCCCCGAGTCCCGGGTGGCGACCGCTGGTTCGTGTTTCGCCCAGCATGTCGCCCGCGCCCTGACCCGGGCAGGGTTCGGGCATTATCTCGCCGAGGCCGCGCCCGACGACATGGCGCCCGAAACCGCCGCCGACCGCCAATACGGGATCTACTCGGCCCGCTACGGCAACCTCTACACCGCCCGCCAGCTTCTGCAGCTCTTCGACCGGGCTTACGGCACCTACGCCCCTGCCCTCTCGATCTGGACGCGTCCGGACGGTCGCCTGGTCGATCCGTTCCGCCCCGGGATCGAGCCGGCGGGCTTCGCTGACGCGGCCGAGGTAGATGCCGATCGCCGGCGGCATCTCGCGGCGGTCCGGGCGATGTTCGAAAGCCTCGACGTCTTCGTCTTCACCTTGGGTCTGACGGAGGGCTGGATGCATCGCGCGGATGGCGCGATGCTCCCGGTGGCCCCCGGGGTCATCGGCGGCAGCTTCGACCCGGATGCCTACGCCTTCGTGAATGCGCGGGTGGGTGACGTCCGCGACGACATGCTGACCTTCCTCGAGCGGCTGTTCGCGGTCAATCCAGCCGCCCGGGTCATCCTAACAATCTCGCCGGTGCCCCTGATCGCGACCTACGCGGACCGGCACGTTCTAGTCTCCAACACCTACAGCAAAGCCGCCCTGCGAGCCGCGGCCGAGGAGATCGTCGCGGCCGAGCCGCGCGCCGTCTACTTTCCCGCCTACGAGATCGTCACGAGTACCGCCAATGCCGCGCGCTACTACGAGGACGACCTGCGCTCGGTCACGCCCATGGCGGTCGCCCACGTGATGCGGGTGTTCCTCGACGCCTTCACCACCCAGGCGAAGGCGCCGATCCTGACCCAGCCCCTCGGAATCGAGTATCGCCGCGCGGCCAGCGTGATCTGCGACGAGGAGGCTATCGAGCGAAGCCTGACGTGAGCGCCTACTGGAGGTGCCGTGTGTAGGTGTCGCCCGCCGCGCGCTTCAACGCCGCGCCGGCCTCGCGCCCGATGCGGGCGGCGTCCGACACGGCGCCGGAGCGCTGGACGGCCCAGTGGGCGCTGCCGTCGGGCAGGAACAGCAGGCCGTCGAGGTTGAGCGTGTCGCCGCTGATCCGTGCCAGGGCGGCGATCGGCGTCCGGCAGGAGCCATCGAGCTCGGCCAGCAGTCCGCGTTCGGCCTCGAGCTCGGCGGTGGCGGTGGCCGAGACCAGGGGGGCCAGGAGGGCGCGCACGGCGGCGTCCGCCGCGCGGCACTCGATGCCGAGGGCGCCCTGCGCAACGGCCGGGAGCATCTCGCCGACATCGAGCACGCTCCGGGCCATGTCGGCCATGCCGAGTCGCTCCAGGCCGCAGAGCGCCAGGAGCGTGGCTTCGCAGGTCCCCTCCTCCAGCTTGCGCATGCGCGTGTTGGCGTTCCCGCGCAGGGGTACGATCCGCAGGTCCGGACGGCGCATCAACACCTGCGCCGCGCGGCGCAGAGACGAGGTGCCGACCCGGGCCCCCGACGGAAGCTCGGCGAAGCCGGACGCGCGCGGCGACAGGAAGGCGTCGCGGGGGTCATCCCGCTCCAGGATGCAGGCGATGACGAGCCCGTCGGGCAGCCATGTCTCCACGTCCTTCATCGAGTGGACGGCAACGTCGACCACGTCAGCATAAAGCGCCTGCTCGAGTTCCTTGGTGAACAACCCCTTGCCGCCGATCTCGGAGAGCGGGCGGTCGAGGATGCGATCCGCGACGGTGTTGACCACCACGATCTCGGTCTCGAGGCCCGGATTGGCCGCGACGATCTTGTCCCGGACCATTCCGGTCTGGGCCAGGGCCATCGGACTTCCGCGCGTTCCGATGCGGAGGGGACGTTGGATCATGGGCGAGGATCGCTCGGTAGTGGGGGCGGCCGGAACCCGGGGGGCCGGGCCGGTCCGGTCTGCCGATCCTAGGTACGCAGTCCGCGCGCGGATGTCACCGGGACCGCGTTCGATCCGCCGCCGGCCGCTAAGTATTCCGAAACCACGCGTACAGGTCGCGCCTCCCGCGCCCCGCGATCTTAGGCCAAGCTTATCGCTCTCGGCGTGTATCTGGTGCGACGAGGATGTCACGAGCCAGGTCGGCGGACGCTCACCGATGAAGCGCAGCAAGCTTGAAGCCTATTACGAGCAGGAGTTCGGTCCGCGCGACGACGAGCCGGACGACCGCCCGCTTCGGCGTTCGTCCGGTCGGGATCGGGCGCCGGCCAGGCCCCGGGGGCGGCGCGGCGGGTTCGGCATCGTCCGTCTGCTCAAGGTCACGCTGATGCTCGGACCCATGACGATCCTGCTGGCCGCGAGCCTGCTGATGGATTGCCAGGGGGGCGTCCGGGGATCCTGGGTCCCCGACATCCTGCGCAGCACTGCCTGCGCCCGCCGCGACCTGGCCGGCCGGGTTCTCCATCTCGACAGCGACCTTCGAACGGTCACGAACGGCCTGCGGTAGCGCGGCGTGATCGGGACGGACCATCGCGATCGTGGCGGGAGGCCGCGGTGAAGCTCGGAGCTCGGACCATGCCCCTGGAGACGCTCGCCGCGCCGGTGCGGGACGACCCTGCGGCCGACGCGGCCACGCCCGCGCACGCCCGGATCCGTGAGGCGATCATCCGCGACGGCCTGCGCACGCCCCGGACGGTGCGCCGGTTCGGGGAGTTCGAAGGCGAAGCGGACGCGGAGGTCCGGTCCTTCACCCTGGGCTGGGCGCCGTCCCTCCTCCTCAACCTCCTCCTGCTCACCGCGCCCTTCGCTCTGGTGATCGGGCTGCCGCCGGTCCTGGTCTGTCGCGAGCGCGCCGAGCAGTTTGGCTTCTTCGCCGGCGAGACCCTGTCGGGTTGTGCCGCGCGCGGCGTCCGCGCGCGGATCGGCCGGCTCGACGACCGCATCAAGATGCTGGTGCGTGGCTCCGGCTCGTGACGCGGCCTCAGAAGGCCTGGAGCGCCAGCTCGGTGTGCTCGACGCTGGGCGGCGCCTCGAAGCAGGGCGAGACCATGGCCCGGTAGTCCTTCCAGGCCTGGGAGCCGGTGAAGTCCACGGTATGGTTCTCCAGGGTCTCCCATTCGATGAGCAGGCGGTAGCGCTGCGGCTTCTCGATGGAACGGCGGACGGCGAAGCTGCGGCAGCCCTTGGCGGATTTGAAGATCGCCGCCGCCTTGGCGATGCCGGCCTCGAACTCGGCCTCCAGGCCTGGCTTGATGTCGATCTGCGCAATCTCGAGGATCATGAATCTCTCCGGCCGTAAGGTTCGAGGGGGGATCAGCGAAGGGGGCGGCCGAGGGCCTGGGCGAGCAGGCGCTGCGGGCTGCGCTCGGGGCGGGCCTGGTCGGCCACCGCGAGGTAGGCGGTCTGCTCCAGCATGTACTGGCCGCCCATGGCGCCGTGCATCACAAGGTCCGAGAAGGTCACCCAGGTCTGGCCGGGGGAGAAGTGGACATCGGCCTGGGGCGCCGTCTCCTGGTAGGTCATATCCTGCTTCAGGGCGTCGTGCAGGTGCAGCATGAGGTGGTCGTACTCGCTGCGCCGCGCCTTGGTGATCTTGAGGAGCGCCAGCATCCGGGCCGAGAGCGGCGAGTAGCCGGGCAGGCGCGGCAGGAATTTCCGCGCCATGGACGGAAAGTCCTCGCCGACCCGCCAGTGGCGCGGCTGTCCGTTGGGGTTGATGTTCCGGAAGATGCGCAGGATGCGCTTCTCGCCGATCGGGTTCGACGGGAAGGCGTCCACGTGCAGGCGGGTGTCGTCGCGCCGCCAGCTCAGCTTGCGCTGGTCCACCTCGAAGGGGCGATAGGAGGTGCCCGCGAAGGAGACCTTGCCGGCATAGGCCGGCAGGTGCTCGGCGACCAAAGCCTCGGCGAAGGCGCGGTAGCGGATGAGGACCTGGCGCAGGGCCTCCTGCTCCTCCGGCGTGCCGGCCGCGCCCCGCAGGGTGGCTTGCGGCCCGCGGATGTTGACGTTCTTGGCCTTGCCGTCGGCGAAGGGGCGCTCGACGAAGCGCTCCTCGAAGGGGCTAAGGGGAAAATCGAGGTCGGGGAACATCAGGACCGCGCCGCCCTCGAGGGCATCCACCAGAGACGGCGTGCCGGGGGGCGGCCCCGCGCGTGAGACGGATACGATCGGGCTGATCATCGGGCGGGGATCCTCGAAAACCGCGGCGGGACCGGCGGTTTAGCCGAAGCGCACGCGCCTGACCACGGGCGTGGCGGCCCGTCGTCGATCCCCCTGCCCGTCCCGGCCCGGATCGGTCCCGACGGATAGCGGTGGATGACGGCGCTTGCCTGTTGTCACACCGCTCGAACCGGCCCAACCCTGACGGCCTGTCCGGAGCAACCCTGGCGTTTCGGTCGCGTTGATAGAACAGTCGCGGTTCCGACCTCACGGAACCCTGCGGCGATGAGGATGCCGACCATGGCGACGTTGAAGGAATTCGAGGAGTCCCTGCGCGAGCACGGCATGCACATGGCCCTCGCCCTGCTGGAGCGCCTGCGGGAGCGGGACCGGGCGACGCGGACGATCAAGCCGGCCCGGCGCCTGACTGGCCGGAAGATGACCCCGGAGCTCGCCCGCGCGATCCTCGACCTCCACGCCTCCACCGGCATGACCCAGCAGGAGATCGCCTTCAAGGTCGGCGTGAACCAGGGCCGGGTCAACGAAGTGATCAAGCGCGGCAAGTGGCTGGACGACGATCCCCACGCCCCGGAGGCGGTCGCCCGCGACAGGGCGAAGGCCCGCCTGCGCGCCGATCCGCCGGCCGAGCGACCGGCCGCCCGCCGGCCCGTGGGCAAGCCCGCGGCCAAGCGGGCGAAGGGAACGCCGCCTGCGCGGCGTCCGAGCCCGCAAGGACAGCTGATCTTCGGCGACCTGTGATCGCACCCGGCGGTCGAGGAGCCTAGGCGTGGGGCGTTCCGCGTCTCTCTCGCGGGATCGACCGGGCGGGCTGCGCGTTGGCCCGCCATGCCGAACCGCGTCGCCCTCGCCGCCCTCGTTCTTGCCCTCTGCAGCGTCCCGGCGCTCGCGCAGCGGGCCTCGACGGTTGCCATGTCCTGCGGTCAGGCCAAGGAGCTGGTGGACCGGCGGGGCGGCCTCGTGCTCGGAACCGGCGGGCAGACCTATGACCGCTTCGTGCGCGATCGCAGCTTCTGCGAGGTCACCGAGATCACGGTCCCGGCCTTCGTGCCGGCACAGGATACGCCGCGCTGCTTCATCGGCTACCGCTGCAAGGAGCCGAGCCGCAGCGACTGGTTCGACGGCGGTTTCTGACGCGATCGCGTCGCCCCATGGGACAGCGCCCCGGCCATGGGACCGGGGCGCTCCGAACGTCCGTCTGGGCCGATCAGGCGGCGTGCTGCGTCGAGCCCTCGATCACCGGGGCCCGCGGGGTGCGGCCGGTGGCGATCTGGATCTGACGCGGCTTCTTCGCCTCCGGAATCTCGCGGACGAGATCGATGTGAAGGAGGCCGTTCTCGAGGGCGGCCCCTGTCACCTGGACGTAGTCCGCCAACTGGAACCGACGCTCGAAGGCGCGGGCCGCGATGCCCTGGTGCAGGAATTCCGCCGGCTTGGCGGGATCGGACTGACGCTCGCCCTTCAGCGTCAGCGCATTCTCCTTCACCTCGATCGCGAGATCGGACTCCGTGAAGCCGGCCACCGCCACCGTGATCCGGTAGGCGTTCTCGCCGGTGCGCTCGATGTTGTAGGGCGGATAGGTCGGGGCCGCGTCGGCGCTCACGAACTGGTCGAGGGCCGAGAACAGGCGGTCGAAACCGACGGTGGAGCGATAAAGGGGAGCAAGGTCGAACTGACGCATCACATATTCTCCGTAAGAAGCAACATGCTGGTTCTGGGTCCGCCCGAGGGCCGGACCAGTCGCACCGCCGTATTGGCCGGTGCTCACCTGATATCGGAGCCGGGTTTCAGCCTCGCAAGAGCCTCAGCCGGCGCCTCGGCCAAAAAATTCGGTTCCTTTCTTGCCGCGAGACTGCGTCGATGCTGACCCTGCGTTCCACCCCGGACAATCCCGTTCCACCGGGCGGTGCCCTGAAGGCGGTGCGCACCGATGACGGACTCGAGCTGCGGGCCGCCCATTGGCGTCCGACCACCCGCCTGGTGAAGGGCACCGTCTGCCTCCTCCAGGGCCGGGCCGAGTTCATCGAGAAGTACTACGAGACGATCGCGGACCTGCGCGGGCGGGGCTTCGCCGTCGTGGCCTTCGACTGGCGCGGACAGGGCGAGTCGCAGCGGCAGGTCGACGATCCGCATCGGGGCCACGTCGCCCATTTCGACGATTACCGCCTCGACCTGAAGGCGATCACGGATGCGATCCTGCATCCCCTGATGCCGCATCCGCATCTCTGCCTCGCGCACTCGATGGGCGGGGCCGTCGCCCTGACCGGTGCCCATGACGGCTGGTTGCCGTTCCGGCGCGTCGTCATGGTGGCGCCGATGCTGTCGATCCGGATGGTGCGATGGCCGGCCGGGGCGGCCCTCCTGGCCGGCACCCTGCACGCGATCGGGTGGGGCCGGCGCTACATCCCCTTCGGCTCGGCGGTTTCGATCGCGACGAAGCCCTATCCGGACAATCGCCTGTGCCGCGATCCGAAGCGCTACGCCCGCAACGCGGCGGCCGCCCGGGATGTCGGGGCCGGTGCCGTGGGCGATCCGAGCATCGCCTGGCTCGCGAGTGCCTTCCGGGCGATGAAGCGCCTCGCCGACCCGCGCGTGCCGGGCCGGATCTCGGTGCCGACCCTCATCGTCGCGGCAGGCGCCGACCCCGTCTGCGGCACCTCCACCACCGAGCGGTTCGCCCGCCGCCTGCGCGCCGGGCACATCCTGGTGCTGCCCGATGCCCGGCACGAGATCCTGTCGGAGCGCGACAGCATCCGGCAGGACTTCTGGGCGGCCTTCGACGCCTTCATGCCCGGCTCCGACGCGACGGAACCGACCGACACGCGCGTGCGGCAGGAGGCGTGAAGCTCAGGAGCGGGAAGCGGCGCATGACTCGGGAGCAAGGAGGGGCGTGCGCTTCAGGATCAGGTGCGGTCGTCCAACTCCGCGACGCCGCTCTGACGGTCCGCATAGGCCGCTTGGAAGGCCGGGCGCTGCTGCCAGCGCTTCCAGAATGCGTCGATGTGCTCGAAGCGCTCATCCAGCGGCGTGGCGTTGACCGGGAACTTCGAGAAGGCAATGGCGGTCGCCATGGTGATGTCCGAGAAGGTGGGTGCCGCGCCGCCGAGAAGCCATTCGCGACCGTCCGACAGATGCTGGTTCACCAGGCTCGCATGCGCCAGGGCTTCCTTGCGGCAATGTTCGCCCCAGGCCGGGTTGCTGGTGAGTTCGAGCTTCGGCCCCAGGCCCTGATGCAGAACGTGGAACGCGGTGACGATCCGGTAGAGGATGTGCACCCAGATGCGGTTGTCCCACATCGTGTCGAGCCCCTGCTGCAAGGGGTCTTCACCCATGATGCGCCGACCGGGGAACGCCTGATCGAGATATCGAACGATCGCGGCCGTCTCCGAGAGGACGCTCCCATCCTCCAGCTTGAGGGTCGGCGTTTCGCCCCAGGGGTTCATCTTCAGGTGCGGCCACTGCCGTTGCTCGCCGCCCGGTGACATGTCGTAGACCCGTTCGGCGAAGTGATCCGCGATGCCTTTCTCGTACAGGAAGATGCGCAGACGTTGCGGATTCGGGAATGCCGAGGGCGAGGTGAAAAGCTGGAGGCGGGACGCGGTCTCGGTGGTCATTCAAATCTCCCTGTCTGTCAGTAGGCAGGCGGAGAGCTAGGGCTGTCCTTTCGATCGGTCAACACCTATCTGCCAACTGGCAGGCACTGAAGGAACGCGAGGCGGCGCGATGAAGGCAGACAACAAGGAGGCGATCCTCGCGGCAGCGAAGCGGACGGCGATGGCGCATGGCTACGCTGGCTTGAACTTCCGCGATCTTGCGGCCGAGGTCGGCATCAAGGCAGCGAGTGTCTACTACCATTTCCCGGGCAAGGCCGAACTCGGTGTGGCGGTTGCGAAGCGCTATTGGGAAGACATCGCCGCCGATCTCGACGCCATCTCGAACCAAGCGTCTGACCCGCTCGCCAGTCTGCACAGATATCCCGAGATTTTTCGCACGTCCTTGCAGAACGACAACCGCATGTGCCTGTCGAGCTACATGACGGCCGAATACGACGATCTGCCGGACGTCGTGAAGCACGAGGTGCGGGCCTTTGCCGAGGTGAACGTCGCTTGGTTGAGCAACGCTTTGACCGCAGCGGGGGTGGTGGAGGCGGTCGACAGCGACGGGCGGGCGGGCGCCATTTACGCGGCCGTTGCGGGCGCCCAACTCATGGCGAGAGGTCGAGCAGATCTCTCGCTCTTCGACACTCTCATCGACCACTATCGCGCGACCGGCCTTCTCCCCGCGTAGGGATCCGCCCATTACGGAAGAAGGTCCGCTCCCGATCCGACGGCGGTCGTCCGGAGCGACTCGATCGGGTTGCCGCTGACTGTTCTTTGTAGGCCTCCCGAGGGAGGACCAAGGGCCAGAGCTGGACCACTGGGCGGGTGAGCCCCGAGGAGCGTCAAAAAGCCGTGCGCCTCACGGATTGAGGTGGCGCAGGGCCGCCTCGTGCAGGCGGCGGTCCCCGGCGGCGACGATGCGCCCGCCCCCCGTCGCCGGTCCGCCGTCCCAGGTCGTCACGATGCCGCCGGCGCCCTCGATGATCGGGATCAGCGCGACGATGTCGTAGGGCTTGAGCCCGGCCTCCACCACCAGGTCGATCTGCCCGGCCGCCAGCATGCAGTAGGCGTAGCAGTCGGTGCCGTAGCGGGAGAGGCGCACCGCGCCCTCCAGGTCGAGGAAGCGCTCCCGCTCCGCCCCGTCCGCGAACAGGCGCGGGTCGGTGGTGGCGAGGACCGCCTGGTCGAGGGCGGTGCCGCGGCGGGTCAGCAGCCTGCGTTCGCCGCGGGGCGACCGCAGGCGGGCCTGGGCGCCGTCGCCCGAGAACAGTTCGCCGAGATAGGGCTGGTGCATCAGGCCGCGCACCGCCGCCCCGTGATGGGTCAGGCCGATCAGGGTGCCCCAGGTGGGCAGGCCGGCGACGAAGGCGCGGGTGCCGTCGATGGGGTCCAGGACCCAGACGCATTCGGCCTCGAGGTTTTCGGACCCGAACTCTTCGCCGAGGATGCCGTGGGTCGGCAGGTCGCGTCGGATCATGCCCCGCATGGCCACCTCGGCGGCCCGGTCCGCCTCCGTCACCGGATCGAAGGCCGCCCCGCCCCGCGCCTTGTCGTCCATGCCGAAGGCGGCGCGGAAGAAGGGCAGGATCGCCTGTCCCGAGGCCGCGGCGAGATCGTCCATGAACCGCGCGAGATCGACGACGCTCATCGGCATACCCCTCTTCCGGTCGGTGCCCGCCGGACAAAGCCCCATCCGGCAGAGATCCATCGGGATGGTCGGGGAGCGAAGCGGAGGGAGGGGGCGGAGGTCAAGCCCAAAACCGTGCCGTCAGACCGGCATCGTTTGGACCGGGGCGAATTTTGTCTCGACCGCGGGCGGTTCGTCGGCCGGACGACGGGTCCCGTGCGCGGCGGCCACGACGGCCTCCACGGCGGCCTTCAGGGACGACACGTGGATGTCGGCCTCCACCGCCCGGCGCCGGGTCGCCTCGTCGAGGCTGGCATCGTCCGCCTGCCACAGGCCGAGGACGAAGCAGGCGCCCGGGAGCTTGCGGTGCAGGCGGTCGGCCAGCCGGCGCAGGTGCGTCGGCTCGCCGCTGATCGCCATCGACACGATGCAGACGAGCTTTGCCGGGCCGGGATCGAAGGCGTCGATCCGCGCCCGTGCCACGTCGGCGAACGGCACCACCCGGGTGCCGATCCCGCGCTTGGCGAGGAGCTGGGCCAGGATCGCGCAGGCGGCCTCGTCGACGAAGCTGCGCCCGGCGACGCACAGCACCGTGCCGTCGGGCCGCCAGGCTTCCGGCACCGGGTCCGGGCGCGGGGCGTCGGGATCGGCCTTTGCCTCGGTGTCGCCGCGCAGGTCGTCGCGGTCGGCCATCTCCTCGATCAGTCCGCCGACACTGGCCCGGATGTCGTTCTTCTGCTCGGTGGTGAGCACGCCGCGGGCGGCGTCCCGGGCGGCGAGCTCGAGGCCCCTCACCACCACCTCGTCGTAATAGGCGGTGAGCGAGCAGGTCTTCAGGATGAGGTCGGCATGCTCCTGCGCCTCCTCCGGGTCGTCGGCCAGGATGCGCTGGTAGAAGTTCTCCACCGGAGTCAGGGCCGGCCGATCGCCGAACAGGACATCGAGGAATTCGAGCTTGTCCACGTGGCGCCCAAGCACCACGAGGCAGACCGTCAGCGGCGTGGACAGGAGCAGGCCGACGGGTCCCCAGAGCCAGGTCCAGAACAGCGCCGAGACCAGGACCGCGAAGGGCGACATGCCGGTGGACTGGCCGTAGAGCATCGGCTCGATGAAGTGCCCGACCAGGGGTTCGAGGATGAGGAACAGGATCAGCGTCCCGATCACCATCGACCAGCCGGGATCGACCGCGGCGGCCAGCGCCAGGGGGAACAGGGCCGACACGAAGGCGCCCACATAGGGCACGAAGCGCATCAGCGCCGAGAAGATGCCCCACAGGACGGGATTCGGCACGCCGAGGAGGTACAGCCCGATCCCGACCACGAGGCCGAAAGAGGCGTTGAGGCCGAGCTGGACCAGGAAGTAGCGGCTGAGGCGCTTGGCGGCGTCGTCCATCGCCACGGTGGTGCGGTGGAGGTCGCTGGAGCCGGCGAGCCGGATCATCCGGTCGCGCAAGTCCTCCCGCTGCATCAGCAGGAAGAGCAGCACCACGAAGACGATGCCGATGGTGGCGAGGGGGTGCAGGATGGGCGAGATCAGCGTGCCCGCCATGGTCACCGGTCCCGGCACGCGCTCCTTGACCTCCACCAGGATCGCCTTCTCGGGCGGGGCCGGATTGGCCTGGGATTCCGGCTTGGTTTCGGGCTTCGGTTCCTCGTGGCTCTCGTGCATCGTCCGGCCGATGCTGGCGACGTAGCCGGCCAGGCGCCCGGCGGGCGTGTCGTTGAGGCCCTCGATCTTGCGCTCGATCGTGCTGCGGTAGCGCGGCACGTCCTTGGCGATGTCGGCGAGCTGCACGCCGATCAGCGTCGCCAGGGCGGCGGCGGTGCCCAGCGCCAGGAGGACCGAGGCCGCCACCGAGAGGAAGCGGCCGAAATGCCAGCGCCGCAGCAGGTTCACCAGGGGGCCGAGGACGAAGGAGAGCAGGATCGCGATGGCGATCGGGATGAGGACGTCGCGGCCGACATACAGTCCCACCATGATCAGGGCGGCGACGATGATCGGCGACGTCACGGCCTGGGTCGGCGTGCCGGCGGCCGCGATGCGCGTGGGTCGCGGGGGGACGAGGGACGGCTTCGGGGGGGATCGCAGGGCCATTCCGATTCCGTGTTCGAGACGCGACGCGCGGGCCGCCGACGAGGCCGGCACTGACGCGGTGAGAACGACCCGCGCGCGCGAATCGATCCCTCCCGGGGGTTCATCTCGTCGCGAAACCGTGATCGAGGCGGGTTGAGCCTGCCTCCGATGCATAGCTGAGCGGTGGCGCCGCACCGGTCTTCGCGCCGTACGCCCGGGGTTGACGCGTATCCGTCCGCCTGGACGCCGTCATCCTGAACGTTCGGGTGCCAGCGGGAGGACGAGCGCTTCGTCGATCCTCGGGCGTGTCTTGCGCCGAGGGCGGTTTGACCTGCTCGCGCCTCGAAGAGGATGGGCCGATCGTGTTCGACGCCACATGGAGACGTGCTTGGAGTGCGCGAATTCTATGTCTGCATTGGGATACCTGCGCTAACCATAAGATAATTTCGGAGTCTATTTTGGGATGTGCAGGCGCAGCGATTGGTTTTAATGGAACTCTAAGCTTGGTTGCGTACGGTGTTCGACAGCGAGGGGACGGGGCCCGTCCGACGATGGCTGGAGGCAGGTGTGCACGACACGGCGAGTGATGCTGGCACGGGACCCGGCGTGGCCGATGCCACCAACCTGCGGGGCATTGCCACCGAGATCGCGGCGCTCCAGCGCATCGCCTCCGACAAGAGCCGGCGCATCCAGTCGATCACCGGCCAGGTGAAGATGCTCGCCCTCAACGCCCTGATCGAGGCCTCCCGGGCCGGCGAGATGGGCCGCGGCTTCTCGGTGGTGGCGCAGGAGGTGCGTGCGATCGGTGCCGAGGTCGAGACCGTCGCCCGCGCCCTCGAGGTCGAGCTCTCGAACCGCATCGCCGGGCTCCAGGTCCGGGTCCGGAGCTTCGCCGACGAGTCCCAGACCCAACGGCTGATCGACCTCGCGCTCAACGCCGTCGAACTCATCGACCGCAACCTCTACGAGCGCACCTGCGACGTGCGCTGGTGGGCCACCGACGCGGCCCTGGTCGCCTGCGCGGCGGAACCAAGCCCGGAAGCCGCCACCCACGCGACCCGGCGGCTGGGCATCATCCTCGACGCCTACACGGTCTACCTGGACCTCTGGCTCTGCGACCTGAAGGGCAACGTGATCGCCCACGGACGCCCCAACCGCTATCCCGGCCTCATTGGCCGCAACGTCGCCGACCAGGACTGGTTCCGGCGCGCCGCCGCCCTCCCCGACGGGGAGGCCTACGTCGCCGCCGACGTCATGGTGCAGCCCGGTCTCGGCGGGGCGCAGGTGGCGACCTACTGCGCGAGCGTCCGCGCGGACGGCGACAGCCGGGCCGGGCCGATCGGCGTCCTGGCGATCCACTTCGACTGGCAGGCCCAGGCCCAGGCCCGGGCCATCGTCGACGGCGTGCGGGTGGCGCAGGAGGACCGGGCCCGAACCCGCGTGCTCCTCGTCGACGCGCGCAACCGGGTGATCGCCGCCTCGGACGGGTGCGGCGTCCTGGAGGAAACCCTGCCGCTGGCCGCCGGCGGGCGGCTGAGCGGCGCCGACCAGGATCCCCGGACCGGCCGGATCGTCGCCTTCCACCGCACGCCGGGCTACGAGACCTATGCGGGCCTCGGCTGATACGGTGTCATCGTCCAGACGCCGGAGTGAGCGCGCTCAGACCAGGACCGGCATCGCGGCCTGCCCCGCGGCGCCGAAGACGCGGGTGTAGCGCTTGATCTCCTCGGCCGGGCCGATCGCCTTCGACGGGTTGTCGGAGATCTTCACGGTGGGCCGGCCGTCGGCGGCGATCACCTTGCAGACGATGGAGATCGGGTCGAGGCGGCCGTCCGGCACCAGGCCGCGGAAGTCGTTGGTGAGCAGTGTGCCCCAGCCGTAGCCGATCCGCATCCGGCCGTGGAAATGGGCGTGGATCGCCTCGATGGTGTCGATGTCGAGCCCGTCGGAGAAGATCGCGAGCTTTTCGCGCGGGTCGGAGCCCCGGGAGCGCCACCAGGCGATGGCCTCCTCGCCGCCCGCGATCGGCTCCTTCGAGTCGATGCGGATGCCCGTCCAGGCGTTCATCCATTCGGGGGCATTCGCCAGGAAGCCCGTGGTGCCGTAGGTGTCGGGCAGCATCACCAGGAGGTTACCGGCGTAGTCCTGCTGCCAGTCGGCCAGTACCGCGTAGGGCGCGCGGGCGAGGCCCGCATCGTCGTCGGCCAGCGCCGCGTAGACCATCGGCAACTCGTGGGCGTTGGTGCCGACCGCCTCGACCTCGCGGCGCAGGGCGATGAGGCAGTTCGAGGTGCCGAGGAAGCGGTCGCCCAGGGCCTCGTGCATTGCCTCGACGCACCAGTCCTGCCACAGGAAGCCGTGGCGGCGCCGGGTCCCGAAATCCGCGATGGACAGGCCGGGCAGGCGCTGCAGCCGCTCGATCTTCTCCCAGACCCGGGTCATGGCCCGGGCATAGAGCACCTGCAGGTCGAGCTTGCCGAGGTGGCGCACGACGCCGCGCGTGCGCAGCTCGTTGAGGATGGCGAGGGCCGGCACCTCCCACATGGTGGTCTCGAGCCAGGGGCCGTGGAAGGTCAGGACGTACTGCCCGTCCCGCGCCTCCAGCTCGTAGTCCGGCAGGCGGAAGCCCTCCAGCCAGTCCATGAAGTCGGCCGAGAACATCTGGCGCTGGCCGTAGAAGGTGTTGCCGCGCAGCCAGGTGGATTCGCCCCGGCTCAGGCGCACCGCGCGGGCATGGTCGAGCTGCTCGCGCAGCTCGCCGGCATCGACGAACGCGGCCAGCCGCACCTGCCGCGAGCGGTTCTGGATGCCGAAGGTGACGCGGGCGTCGCGATGGCGGCGGAAGATCGTCTGCGCCATCAGGAGCTTGTAGAAGTCCGTGTCGAGCAGGGACCGGACGATCGGGTCGATCTTGAAGCTGTGGTTGTACACCCGCGTGGCAAGATCGAGCATGGTTCGGATCACGGCCCCTCAGGCGGCGCCCCCGGGCGTCCGCGCGGCCGCAGAGGCGCACGGCACCGCGGGCCGAGTCAATCGGTGACACGAAGCGGTTGGGGGGGCGGCTGTGGGCGAGGCGGCGACCCGGCCGGTTCGGGCGATGGCGGGTGCCGCGGCGGCATCCACGTCACCGGTGCTCCACGCTGAGGGTAGGTTCTCAACGACTGCCCGCGACCTGACCTCGCCGCCTCGCAGCGCGGCGCGGACGCAAATCTTGGTCCGAGCGCGATCCCGTCTTTACCGAAATGGAATGCGTGGCCGAAACGGGATTCTTGGCCGAAACGGAATTTGGAATTGTTCGCACTTGAGTGCATCCTGCCCGGGCATCGGGCCGGCTCGTCAGGAACAATAAGACGGGACGCTCGGCCGTGGAGGACACATGAACGAGATCGTCAAGCCCGACTCCCTGATCGTCGCTGAGGCCGAGAGCCTGACCGAAACCTTCTTCGGCGGCTGCCCGCACGATTGCCCCGATACCTGCTCGATGATCTTCGAGGTGAAGGACGGCGAACTCATCGGGGTTCGGGGCAACCCGGATCACCCGATGACCCGGGGCGGTCTCTGCGTGAAGCTGAAGGACTACGAGAAGCGCCACTACCACCCGGACCGGCTTCTCTACCCGATGAAGCGGGTCGGGCCGAAGGGCTCCAACCAGTTCGAACGCATCACCTGGGACGAGGCCCTCGACACCATCGTGACGCGCTGGAAGGCGATCATCGATCAGCACGGGCCGCAGGCCATCGCGCCCTACAGCTATCTCGGCAACCAGGGTCTCGTGCACGGGCTGAACGGCGGCGATGCGTTCTTCAACCGGATGGGCGCCACGGTGATGGAGCGGACCTTCTGCGGCGAGGGGTCCTGCACGGCGTGGCTCCTCACCGTCGGCCCGACCGCCGGCCTCGACCCGGACAGCTACATCCACTCCAAGTACATCGTGATCTGGGCCTGCAACTCGGTCAGCACGAACTTGCACCACTGGGCCATCGTCAAGGACGCCCAGAAGAAGGGCGCGAAGGTCGTCGTCATCGACACCTACGCCTCACGTACCGCCAAGGCGGCCGACTGGCACATCGCGCCGAAGCCCGGCACGGACGGCGCCCTTGCCATGGCGCTGATCAACTCGATCATCGAGCAAGGCCTGGTCGACCAGGACTACGTCGACAACTACACGGTCGGTTTCGAGGAGCTGAAGGAGCGGGCCGCTCCGCGTACGCCGGAGTGGGCCGCCGAGATCACCGGCGTTTCCGCCGAGGACATCCGTAAGCTCGCCCGCGAGATGGCGACCGAGCAGCCCGTGGGCATCCGCATGGGCGTGGCCCTGGAGCGACATTACGGCGGCGGCCAGACCATCCGGGCGGTGTCGTCCATCCCGGCCCTGACGGGCGCTTGGCGTCATGTCGGCGGCGGCGTCACGCAGTTCGGCGTCTGGGAGCACCCCTACAAGTTCGACGTCATGTGCCGGCCCGACCTGATCCCCGAGGGGACCCGCGTCGTCAGCAACCTGCAGATCGGACGCGCGCTCACCGGCGAGATGAAGCTCGATCCGCCAATCATGTCGATGATGTGCTGGAATTCGAACCCGGTCACGCAGGCGCCCGAGACCGACAAGATCGTCGAAGGGCTGATGCGCGAGGACCTGTTCATGGTTTCCGCCGAGCACTTCATCTCGGATACCGCCTCCTACGCCGACATCCTGCTCCCGGCCACGATGGGGGCGGAGATGGAGGACATGATCCTGTCCTGGGGCCACCTCTACCTGACCTACAACACCAAGTGTGCGGACGCGCCCGGCGAGGCGATCCCGAACAACGAGATCTTCCGTCAGCTCGCCGCCCAGCTCGGCTTCGAGGAAGAGAACTTCAAGTGGACCGACACGGAGTGCCTTGAGCACTACGTCGACTGGAACGCACCGGCCTGCGAGGGTATCGACCTCCAGTACATGCGCGAGCACGGCTTCGCCCGCCTGAAGGTCGGCACGCCGGACGACCGTGCCCCGCACAAGGAAGGCAACTTTCCGACGCCGACCGGGAAGTGCATGTTCATGGTCGAGGGCGCCACGAACTTCGTCGCCCCGCCGTTCCGACAGATGTACGAGGGCTTCCAGCCCGGCGAGGCTCTCGACCCGCTGCCCGACTACCTGGGCCCGCGCGAGTCCCACACCAACGATCCGGAGCTGGCCAAGCGCTTCCCGCTCAACATCGTCTCGCCCAAGAGCCACTACTTCCTGAACTCCTGCTACGCCAACATGGAGGACAAGCAGAAGGGCCAGGGCGAGCAGTTCGTCATGATCAGCCAGCACGACGCCGATGTCCGCGGCATCCGGGACGGCGACCGGGTCCAGGTCGCCAACGATCGCGGCGCCTTCAAGGGCGTGGCGCGCATCACCGACGACGTGAAGGCCGGCATCGTGGTCGCGACGCTGGGCTACTGGCGCCAACTCAACGAGGGGACCGTCAACAGCATCTCGTCGGGGGCCTTCACCGACATGGGCCACGCACCGTCCTTCTCGGACAATCTCGTCGAGGTCGCGCGGGCGAATTGAGGGCGTCGCCGGCGAGCGGGGCGACCCCTCGAACCGAGGCGCGCAAGCGTCCCACGGGACGCTTGTCTTTCGCGCCGCAGCCCGCGTGCCGGATTTCCCGGCAATCGGCAGGGACGCAGCCCGCGTGCCCGTCGCCGGTTGGCCCGGCGCGGCTCCCCTGCCCGCCCCCGGGATGAGGCCGGGCCACGCCGTCGTTCCGGCGCGATGCCTGTCCGCAGACGGCACCCTACAAACCAAGAGGGCGGCGCGCCCTTCGGCACGCCGCCCTCCGGTACGACACGGGCGTCCGATTCAGGCAAGGTCGACCTTCTTGGTCTCGGTCTTGGGCGACTCGCCGGTCAGCGCGGCCTTCACGTAGCCGTAGATGTGCAGCATCGTGGCGTTCGGGCTGTCCCAGTATTCGCCCTTCTCGGGATGGACGCGCAGCAGGGCGACCTCGGGATCCTCCTTCCCGTTGGGGAACCAGGTCTTCAGGCTCTCGCTCCACTTGTCGTTGATGGCCGCCTGGTCGGTGACGATCTCGGCCTTGCCGGCGATCGAGACGTAGGTCTGGCTCGACGGATCCGAGTAGGCGAGGTTAATCTGGTTGTCCTTGCTGATCTCGGCGGTCTTCGGGGAGTGCAGCTTGGTGAAGAACCACAGGTCGCCGTTCTCGTCCGCCTCCTGGCACCACATCGGGCGGCTGTAGAGCTTCCCGTCCTGGTCGGCGGTGGTCATCATCGCGACCTTGACGTCCTTGATGAGGGCGAACAGCTTCTTGGCGCCCTCGTGGTCGCGGTGGTTGCCCTGGTGCATGGGATCGCAGTCTCCAACTCGTCGAAAGGGTTTCCGGCGCGATCATCAGCAACCGGATCGTGGGCTCAACGAGCCAGGACCGCATTGGTTTCGGAGAGGCGGGCCGGCGCCGGCGGCGCGAGCGCGGCCGGGGGCGACGTCCGGGCGGGCTTGCGACGCATCGCGCCGAGCCGGCCGAGGCGGCGGTCATCGAGGATCACGGCCGCGTCGCCGATGACCCGGACCACGTGGCAGTTCCGGCCCAGGCCCTTGGCCTCGTAGAGGGCGGCATCCGCCTCGGCCAGGAGTTCGGCCGGGGAGGTCGTCCGTCCGGCTGGCACCACGGCGACGCCGATGCTCACGGTGACGAAGGGATGGCCGTCGCCCCGGGCCACGTGCGGGATCTGCGAGCCTGCGATGCCGGCACGCAGGCGTCGGACCACCCGGGCGACGGACCGGGCGTCGCATCCGCGCATGAGCACGGAGAACTCCTCACCGCCGTAGCGGGCGACGCAGTCGCGTCCGCCGCGCGTCTCCCCCGCGATGGCTTCCGCGATCCGGCGCAGGCAGGCATCGCCGGCCGGATGGCCGTAGGCGTCGTTGAAGCGCTTGAAATGATCGACGTCGATCATCAGCAGGGCGGTACCCCGCGCCTGGCGGGCCGTCCTGGCCAGGGCGGCATCGAGGGCGCGGCGGTTGGCGAGGCCCGTCAGGGCATCCGTCTCCGATAGTACGGTCAGGACCCGGCGATCCTGCTCGAGGCCGGCCGAGCGCAGGATCTCGCGCAGGGAGACGAGGTAGGCCCGGCGGCGCACGCCCTCGATCTGGTGGTTTCCGTAGAGGACGAAGAAGGCGCCCGCCAGGGTCTGGAACGCGAGGCAGAGGGCGAGCTCCGGGGCGAGATCCGTGCGCAGGGCGATGCTCGCGAACGAGGCCGCCGCGCTGAGGCCGGTGAGGAGGAGCGCATGGGGGAAGCGCAGCACCAGCATCATGGTGGCGAACACCATCATGAGCGGGTACTCGATGTAGCAGATGGCGCTCATCGTCTCCCGCTCCAGGCTGAACAGCAGGATCGGCACCGCCGTCACCAGCAGCATCGTGGCGGTGACCATGCGCTCGCGCCGCGGCCCCGGCATCCGGGTGACGGACCAGGCGAGCAGCAGGCCGAGGGGCGTGACCAGGAACAGCCGCAGGCCGATCGCCAGGGGCAGCATGCCCGGCATCAGCAGGGCGGTGGTGAGGTTGTAGGCGTTGTGGAAGACGAGGCCGATGAGGATCGTCCGGCGCAGATGGAGCGCCCGTTCCCGGCCGGTATCGATTTCGTAGCGGGCCGAGACGGGCCGGGAGAACCGCAGGAGATACGGGCTTATGGTCAGGTCGCCTTGAGCGACGTCGCCGCGCGGGTGCCGTCTCGATGGCCGCGCGGGGTCGGAAAACCTGTATCGGATCCAGGCGTACACGAATGAGCGTTCCTGCAACGGGCGAGACCGCCGCCGGGCGGTCTCTTTGTGTTGCATCGAACGTTGCGGCGGGCCGCGCGGACCCAAAACCGCGGCCGTCCCGTCGACTCATGCCTAGCGAAACCTGAACGCCTCCGTGGAAACCCCGGGTGCGGCGCCCCGTCCCGACATGTTCCGGCCCCCGCCGCGACCAGGGGTCTCGCCCCCGGCAGATCAGGGAAGCGCTTGCACTCCGGCACCGCCTGTGCTGTCGCATGGGTTCGTCGCGGGTGGGCCGGCCGAGGCCGCAGCGTCCGCGATCCCCCGTTTGTCGCCGCGCCTTGGCCCTCCGGCCGGACGCGGGCAGGAGCCCGAACCTTGGCGATCACCCGTGACGACGTGCTGAAGGTGCTCTCGACGGTGACCGTCGATGCCGCGGGCACCACCCTGCCCGCCTCCGGGCGCCTGTCCCAGGTGGTGGTGGATCCGACCAACCGTGTGATGTTCTCCATCCTGATCGACCCCAGCGAGGCCGAGCGCTTCGAGCCGATCCGGCGCCGGGCCGAGGGCGCGATCCTGGCGACGCCGGGGGTCTCGGGCGTGTTCGCCAGCCTGACCTCCGAGCGTGGCCCGAACCAGCCGGCCCAGAACGCCCCGCAAGCCGCCCCTCCGCAGCCGCCCGCCCCCGGCCGTCCCGCCGCGCCGCTGCCGCGGACCGGCCCGGCCCTTCCGGGCGTGCGCCACATCGTGGCCGTCGCCTCCGGCAAGGGCGGCGTCGGCAAGTCCACTACGGCCTGCAACCTTGCGCTCGCCCTCTCGGCCCAGGGCCTCAAGGTCGGCCTGCTCGATGCCGACATCTACGGCCCCTCGGTGCCCAAGCTGTTCGGCCTGTCGGGGAAGCCCCGCGTCATCGAGGAGCGGCTGCTGGCCCCGATGGAAGGGTTCGGCATCAAGGTCATGTCGATCGGCTTTCTGATCGAGCCCGAGACGGCGATGATCTGGCGCGGGCCCATGGTCCAGTCGGCCATCACCCAGATGCTGCGCGAGGTCGCCTGGGGCGAACTCGACGTGCTCGTGGTCGACATGCCCCCCGGCACCGGCGACGCCCAGCTCACCATGGCGCAGGCGACGCCGCTCTCCGGGGCGGTCATCGTCTCGACCCCGCAGGATCTCGCCCTCATCGACGCGCGCCGCGGCGTGACGATGTTCCGCAAGGTCGCGGTGCCGATCCTCGGCGTCATCGAGAACATGGCGACCTTCATCTGCCCCCATTGCGGCACGGCCTCGCACATCTTCGGGCATGGCGGCGCCCGCGCCGAGGCCGAGCGGCTGGAGGTGCCGTTCCTCGGCGAGGTGCCGCTGAACATGACGATCCGCGAGACCTCCGATGCCGGCCGCCCCGTGGTGGCGGTGGACCCGGACGGGCCGCACGCGCAGATTTATCGCGGCATCGCCGCCAAGCTCTGGGGCAACCTGACCGGCGGTCCCGCGCCGCGGGCGGCTCCCCGCATCGTCATCGAGTAGCCGCGATGGCGCCGGTGCTGGGCGTGATCCTCGCCGGCGGGCTGGCGCGCCGCATGGGCGGAGGCGACAAGCCCCTGCGCACCCTCGGCGGCCGCACCCTGCTCGACCGGGTGCTCGCCCGCTTCGCCCCCCAGTGCGCCGCCGGCGTGATCCTCAACGCCAACGGCGATCCGGGCCGCTTCCCGGATTTCCCGGGTGCGATCGTGCCCGATGGCGTGCCGGACAATCCGGGGCCGCTCGCCGGCATCCTCGCGGGGCTGGACCACGCGGCCATCCATCATCCGACCACGCGCCACGTGGCCAGCGTCTCCGGCGACGCGCCGTTCCTGCCCCGCGACCTCGTCGTCCGCCTCGCCGAAGCGGCCGGGCGGGAGGGCGTCATCGCCATGGCGGCGTCGGGCGGGCGCGAGCACTTCACCGTGGCGCTCTGGCCGGTGGCCCTGCGGGCGGACCTGCGCGAGGCCCTGGTGGCCCGCGGCGAGCGCCGGGTCGGCGGCTTTCTGAGGCGCCACGGCGCGGTGGCGGTGTCCTGGCCATCGGAGCCCGCGGACCCCTTCGCCAACATCAACGCGCCGGAGGATCTGGCGGCGGCCGAGGCCCGGCTTGGCGGGAACGACGACGCCTGACGCCTCAGGGCGGGGTGCTCTCGACCGCGGCGCGCGCCCGCCAGCGCGGAGAGAGCAGCCCGAGGGCGAGGCCGCCGAGGACGAGGCCGGCGGCGGCGAGCTTCCAGGCCGGCAGCGGCTCCCCGAGCCAGACGGCCGAGGCCCCCATGCCGAAGACCGGCACCAGCAGGGCCATCGGGGTGATCTGGGCGGCGGGGTGGCGCGCGAGCAGCCAGCCCCAGATCGCGTAGCCGAACATCGTATTGCCGACGGACTGCCACACCACCGCGGCCCAGGTCGTCAGGTCGGCCCGCAGGAGGCCGTTGCGGATGGCGTCCCAGCCTTCGAGGAGGACCGAGGCAGCGAGAAGCGGGGGCGCCGAGAACAGGCTCGCCCAAACGACGTAGGGCAGCATCGCCCGCGCCCCGCTGCGCTTGGCCGCCATGTTTCCGCCCGCCCAGCTCAAGGCGGCGCAGACCACGAGCCCGAGGCCGAAGGGCGTCGTCGCGGCGTCGGTATGGGCGGCGATGACGGCGAGCCCGGCCGCGGCGAGGCCGAGGGCCGCCCATTGCGGGCCGGACACCCGCTCCCCGGTCAGTCGCATCGACAGGCCGATGGTGACGAAGACCTGAATCTGGATCACCAGGGAGGCGAGGCCGGGGGCGATGTGGCCGCGCAGGGCGATGAAGAGCAGGCCGAACTGTCCGGCCCCGATCAGCAGGCCGTAGGCGGAGAGGTTGCGCCAGGGGACTGTCGGGCGAGGCAGCAGGAACACGCCCGGCAGGGCGGCGAGCACGAAGCGCAGGGCGGCGAACAGCAGCGGCGGCAGGTGGTCGAGCCCGATCCGGATCACCACGAAGTTCGTGCCCCAGACCGCCACCACCGCCAGGGCGAGGAGGATGTCGCGAAGCGGAAGCGTGCCGGTCATGGGCCGCCATGTCCCAATTGGCGAGGGCCCTGCCTAGGCGTGGCGGGCCTTGAAACGAAAGAAGTGTCCGCACCTTTGCGCGGACACTTCCCTCGAACGCGGATCGAGCGAGTCGGATCAGGCGGCGCCGACGGTCGCCTTGACGATCTTGTCGGGCGAGCGCGGCGGCTCGCCCTTGTTCAGGGTGTCGACCACGTCCATGCCCTCCACGACCTTGCCCCAGACGGTATACTGCTTGTCGAGGAAGCGGGCATCGCCGAAGCAGATGAAGAACTGCGAATTGGCCGAGTGCGGGAAGTTGGTGCGCGCCATCGAGCAGGTGCCGCGCACGTGCGGCTCGGCGTTGAACTCGGCATTAAGGTCAGGGAGATCGGAGCCGCCCGATCCCGTGCCGGTCGGGTCGCCGGTCTGGGCCATGAAGCCGTCGATCACGCGGTGGAACGGCACGCCGTCGTAGAAGCCCTGGGCGGCGAGCGTCTTCAGGCGCTCGACATGGTTGGGGGCGAGGTCGGCGCGAAGTCCGATCACGACGCGGCCCTTGGTGGTCTCCAGGATGATGGTCTCGGTCTCTGCCATGGGTTTAGACTCCTTTTCCCTTAGGTCCTTGGTAGATGAAGCGGAGCGCGATGGGGCGCCCCGCGATGGCCGCGCCGAGGTCGGGGGTGATCCGGGCTGGCGTGCAGCGCCGGATCGCCGCCAGGGTCGCATCCGCGAGGATGCGATGGGCGCGGGGGTCTGAATTCGGGGCCGAGAAGGTCACGCGCGGCGTCCCGAGGACGCTGCCGTCCCGCCGAAGTGCGAAGCGGGTGGTGATCTCGGCCTGGGCCGAGCGGGACAATCCCCGGGGGGCCTCCCAGCAGGCCGCGAGGGTGGGATAGAGGTCTCGCAGGGTGTCGGCCGGTTTCGCGCTCTCGGCCAGGCCGCCCAGCGGGCCTTGCTCCAGGGGAACCCGGACCGTGCCGCGCAGGGTTTCCGGAAGGGTCAGCGGGCCCGTGGAGGGCGCCGCCCACGCGGGGAGCCCTACGGCGACGAGCGCCGCGAGAGCTCCGAGCTGGACGCCGCCCCGCAAACTACTTGGCTCCCTGCGCCATCTGCATCTTCACGATCTTGTCGGGGTTCTGCACCGCCCCGCCCGGCGCGCCGGGGGCCGCCTTCTTGATCGCGTCGACGGCTTCCATGCCCGAGGAGACGAGGCCGACCACGGTGTACTGCCCGTTGAGGAAGGGGGCGTCGCCGAGGCAGATGAAGAACTGCGAGTTGGCGGAGTTCGGGTCGGACGAGCGGGCCATGCCGACGGTGCCGCGCTTGAACGGCGCCGGCGAGAACTCGGCCGGGATGTTCGGCAGGCTGGAGCCGCCGGTGCCGTTGCCCTTCGGG
The DNA here is from genome assembly GCF_001423285.1 of Methylobacterium sp. Leaf111. Lineage (NCBI taxonomy): Bacteria > Pseudomonadati > Pseudomonadota > Alphaproteobacteria > Hyphomicrobiales > Methylobacteriaceae > Methylobacterium > Methylobacterium sp. Leaf111. The sequence goes on from NZ_LMNE01000002.1 coordinate 78,631, forward strand.
TCTCCGGTCTGGGCCATGAAGCCGTCCATCACCCGGTGGAACTTGAGGCCGTTGTAGAAGCCCTGCTTGATCAGGGTCTTGAGCTGGGCGACGTGCTTCGGCGCGATCTCCGGGCGCAGCTCGATGGTGACGCGGCCGTCCTTGGTGTCGAGGTACACCGTGTTGTCGTCCGCCGCCCAGGCTGCAGGCGCCGTCGCGAGGAGACCGGCGAGGCTGAGGAGGGCGATACGGCGATTCAGTCCAAAGGCCATGGGGTCAGCATGCTTTCGTTGGTCGTGGAAGGAGAGATCAGGCCGCCCGGAAGCGCTGCGCGAGGCGCGTCGCCACCAGCGGCGGCACGAAGGGGGAGACGTCGCCGCCCATGGCGGCGATCTGGCGGACGAGGGTGGCGGTGATCGGCCGGACGCCGGTGGAGGCGGGCAGGAACACGGTCTGCACCTCCGGCGCCATGGCACCGTTCATGCCGGCGAGCTGCATCTCGTAGTCGAGGTCGGTGCCGTCGCGCAGGCCGCGGATGAAGACGCTGGCGCCGACCCGCCGGGCCGCGGTCACTGCGAGGTCGTCGAAGGTCACGATCGTCAGCGCCGTGCCCTCGGCCTCGGCCAGGGGCTCGCAGGTGGCGCGCAGGAGTTCCGCCCGCTCCTCGGGCGAGAACATCGGCGCCTTGCCGGGATGCACGCCGATCGCGATGACGAGAGTCTGCACGAGCCGGCACGCCTGACGGATGACGTCGAGGTGTCCGTTCGTGACCGGGTCGAACGAGCCGGCATAGAGGGCGGTGCGGATCATCGCGGCCCGGGGTAGAGCATTTCGACCCGAAACGGAACCTCCGGCCCCGGCACGAAAACGGGCTAACCCCCGCGCCCTGGGATGCGGACGGCCGCGGGGCCGTCCGCTTGACGGGGTGCGATCGGCCTTACGCGGCCTCGTCGCCGCCCTCGCTCTCGTCCTCGCCCTCGATGTGCTCGACGGACACGACCTTCTCGGTCTTCTCCGTGTTGAACACCGTCACGCCCTGCGAGGCGCGGCCGACGATGCGGATGTCGTCCACCGGCACGCGGATGAGCTGGCCGCCATCGGTGACCAGCATGATCTGGTCGGAGGGTTGGACCGGGAAGGAGGCCACGAGGTGGCCGTTGCGGGCATTGACCCGCATCGCCGTGATGCCTTTGCCGCCGCGGCCCGAGGTCCGGTACTCGTAGGACGAGGTCCGCTTGCCGAAGCCGCGCTCGGAGAGGGTGAGGACGAACTGCTCGTTGGCGCCCATCTCGTTGTAGCGCTCGAGGGAGATGGCGGTGGCCTCGGCCACCCCCTCCTCCGCCTCCGGACTCGCCGTCTCCTCGCCCTCGACCCCGTCGCCGATCACGGCGCGGCGCATCTTGAGGTAGCCCGCCCGCTCCTCGGGCGAGGCGTCGAAGGCGTTGAGGATCGTCATCGAGATGACGCGGTCGTCCTTGCCCAGGCTGATGCCGCGCACGCCGGTGGAATCGCGGCCCTTGAAGACTCGGACGTCCTCGACGGGGAAGCGGATGCACTGGCCGGCCTGCGTGGTGAGCAGCACGTTCTGGTCGGCACGGCAGATCTCCACGTGGACGATGTGGTCGCCCGCATCGAGCTTCATGGCGATCTTGCCGGCGCGGTTCACCTGGACGAAATCCGAGAGCTTGTTCCGGCGCACGCTGCCGCTCGCCGTGGCGAACATGACGTCGAGGGTCTCCCAGGAGGCCTCGTCCTCGGGCAACGGCATGATGGTGGTGATGCGCTCGGTGCCGGCATCCATCGACAGGATGTTGACCAGCGCCTTGCCGCGGGCGTTCGGCGCCGCCATCGGCAGGCGCCAGACCTTCTCCTTGTAGACCTGGCCCTGGTTCGAGAAGAACAGCACCGGCGTATGGGTGTTGGCCACGAACAGGCGGGTGACGAAATCCTCGTCGCGGGTCGCCATGCCGGAGCGGCCCTTGCCGCCGCGGCGCTGGGCCCGGTAGGTCGAGAGCGGCACGCGCTTGACGTAGCCCGCATGGGACACGGTGACGACCATGTCCTCGCGCTGGATCAGGTCCTCGTCCTCGACGTTCGAATCCCAGTCGAGGATGACGGTGCGGCGCGGGGTAGCGTAGGCCTCGCGGACCTCCGCGAACTCCTCCTTGACGATGCCCATGATGCGCAGGCGCGAACGCAGGATGTCGAGGTAGTCGGCGATCTCGTCGGCGAGCTTCTTCAGTTCGTCGCCGATCTCGTCGCGGCCGAGAGCGGTGAGGCGCTGCAGGCGGAGATCCAGGATGGCGCGGGCCTGCACCTCGGAGAGGCGGTAGGTGCCGTCGTCCGAGACCCGGTGGCGCGGATCGTCCACGAGGGCGATCAGCGGCGCGATGTCGTGGGCCGGCCAGTCGCGCGCCATCAGCGCGTCGCGGGCGGTGTTGGGATCGGGCGAGGTCCGGATCAGGCGGATCACCTCGTCGATGTTGGCCACCGCGATGGCGAGGCCGCACAGGACGTGGGCGCGCTCGCGAGCCTTGTTGAGGAGGAACTTGGTCCGCCGGGACACCACCTCTTCGCGGAAATCCACGAAGGCCTGGAGCAGGTCCTTGAGGTTCATCAGCTCGGGGCGGCCGCCGTTCAGCGCCACCATGTTGCAGCCGAAGGACGACTGCAGGGGCGTGAAGCGGTAGAGCTGGTTCAGCACCACGTCCGCCATGGCGTCGCGCTTGATCTCGACGACGATGCGCATGCCGTCGCGGTCGGACTCGTCGCGCAGGTCGGAGATGCCCTCGACGCGCTTCTCCTTCACCAGCTCGGCGATCTTCTCCATCAGCGTCGCCTTGTTCACCTGATACGGGATCTCGGTGAAGATCAGCGCCTCGCGCTCCTTGCGCAGCTCCTCGACGTGGGACTTCGCCCGCATGATGATCGAGCCGCGACCCGTGGCGTAGGCCTGGCGGGTGCCGGCCCGGCCGAGGATCGAGCCGCCGGTGGGGAAGTCGGGACCGGGCACGTACTCGGTGAGCTGCTCGATCGACAGGCCGGGATCGTCGATGAGCGCGACGCAGGCGTCGATCAGCTCGCCGAGATTGTGCGGCGGGATGTTGGTGGCCATGCCCACCGCGATGCCGCCGGCGCCGTTGACGAGGAGATTGGGGAAGCGCGCCGGCAGGACGGTCGGCTCCTCGCGCGACTCGTCGTAGTTCGGCTGGAAGTCGACGGTGTTCTTGTCGATGTCGGCCAGGAGCGCGTTGGCCGGCTTGGCCAGGCGCGATTCGGTGTAGCGCATGGCCGCCGCCGGATCGCCGTCCACGGAGCCGAAATTGCCCTGCCCGTCGATGAGCATCAGGCGCATCGAGAAGTCCTGCGCCATGCGGACCAAGGCGTCGTAGATCGATTGGTCGCCGTGCGGGTGGTAGAGACCGATCACGTCGCCGACGATGCGGGCGGACTTGACGTATTTGCGCTCGGGCAGGTGCCCGCTCTCGTAGGCCGCGTAGAGGATGCGCCGGTGCACGGGCTTGAGGCCGTCGCGCGCGTCCGGCAGCGCCCGGCTCACGATCACGCTCATGGCGTAATCGAGGTAGGAGCGCTTCATCTCGTCGGTGATGGAGACGGGCTTGATGTCGGAGGCGGGCGGCGGCGTGCCGGCACCCGGAATGTCGTTCTCTGCCAAGGTCTTCGGTCTCTACCTGTCCGGGGTCCGGAGCAAGGGCGGCCCGTGTCGGCTCCGCTCGCTCACGGCGTTGTCGCGCGCGTCTCCGGCCGCTCAGCCGGACCGTGCGATGTCCTGCCCAAACCTATAGCGCATCTCGCCGGCCCAGGCCAACAAATCGCGGCTTAACCCCCTGGTAACGAACGGTTTGCCCGCGCGGCTGGAACTCCCTGCGCGCCCGGCTTCCTAGAGGAACTTCGCCGGGTCCGCGCTCGGCGGGGCCGGCTTCACGTCGGCCCGGTTCCACCAACCGCCGCCGAGCGCCTGGAACAGGGCGGCGGTGTCGGCATACTGGTTTGCGCGCGCGCACGCCGAGGTGACGAGGGCCGAGAGGTAGGATTGCTGGGCGATCAGCACCTGCGCGCTGTTCAGGGCACCGGCCGCGTATTGCTTGCGGATGAGGCCGAGGCTCTCGTTGGTGGCCCGCTCGGCGGCCGAGGCCGCCGCCACCGCCCTGGCGTCGGACTGGAGCGCCCGCAGGGTGTCGGCGACGTTCTGGAAGGCGCCGATCACCACCGCCCGGTACTGGGCCTGGGCCTCGTTCAGCGTCTCCTCCGCGGCGCGCTGGCGCCGGAACAGGGTCCCGGCATCGAAGACCGGCTGCGCCACGGTGCCGACGATGCCGTAGAACGAGGCGGCCGAGGTCGCGAGCTGCGCGATCCGCACCGCGCTGGCGCCGCCATTGGCGGTGATGGTGAACTGCGGCAGGCGATTGGCCACCGCGACCCCCACCGCCGCGCTGGCCTGCTGGACGTTGGCCTCCGCCGCCTTCACGTCCGGGCGTTGCTGCACGAGGCGCGACGGCAGGCTCACCGGCAGGTTGGTGGGCAGGCGCAGGGAAGCCAGGGTGAAGGTCGGCGCGATCTCCTCGCTCGGCAGGCGCCCGACCAGGGCCGTGAGCAGGTTGCGCTGCTGGGCGAGCTGCTTCTCTAGGGGCGGCAGCAGCTGCATCGAGACCGAGAGGGCGGCCTGCTGCACCACCACGTCGGCCCCGGCGATCTGCCCGAGCGAAAGCTGCTTGTTGTAGAGGTTGAGGACCTCGGTCTGGGCCTGGATCACCTTGCGAGTGGCGTCGATCTGGGCGCGCAGCGACGCCTCCTGGATCGCCGCCAGCACGACGTTCGTGGTCAGGGTGAGGTAGGTCGCCTCGAGCTGGAAGCGCTGGTTCTCGGCCTGCGCCTCCAGGGATTCGATCTGGCGCTGGTTGCCGCCGAACACGTCGGGGGTGAACGAGACCGTCACCTGCGGCGTGTAGAGGCTGTAGAACAGCTGCCGGGTGTCGTTGAGCGGCCCCTGCAGGGCACCGCCGGGGGCCTTCTGGCGCGAGCCGAGGCCGTTGGCGCCGACCACCGGGAACAGGGTGCCGCGCTGCGCCTCGACGTTCTCCTGCGCGATCCGGAGCGAAGCCTGCGCGGCGTCGAGGTTCGGGTTGTTGGCGAGCGCCTCGGCCACGAGGCGGTCGAGGGCGGGGGAGTGGAAGAGGGTCCACCACTGGCCCGGCACGTCGGCCCCGGAGACGAAGGTCTGGTCGGCGGAGCCGCCATGGGCGGTGCGGATGGTGTCGGCGGCGGTGGGGTTGCGCAGGGGCTCGCGGGTGTAGCGGGTGACCGGCGGATCGGCCGGCGGCACGTAATCCGGGCCGACGACGCACCCCCCGAGGCCCGTGACCGCCATGACGAGCAGGCCGTCCCGGAGACGGCGCGACCTCCGGCCCCGGCCGGCGGGCGCCGCGTTCTGGGGGGATGCCACCATGGTGCCAAGGAATCCTGTCGCCGTCCTGGGCCGTAGAGGCGCCGGGCCGGGATCGAAGTCAACGCGGCCGGCGGCGCGCGCGCGAGGCTGTGACCGGCCCATCACGCGTGCTCCGCGCGGGCCGCCGCCCGGGCGGCCCCCTCCGACGGGATCGCGGCCGGCACCCGCCGGGAGAACAGCGCGATCAGGATCGGAACCACCACGAGGATGAGGTTCGGCGCGAGCAGGATGCCGCCGACAACCACCAGGGCGAGCGGCTTCTGCACCTGCGAGCCGATGCCGGTGGAGATCGCCGCCGGCAGCAGCCCGACGCAGGCGGCGACGCAGGTCATCATCACCGGGCGCATGCGCACGTTGGCGGCGTGCCACACCGCCTCGGTCCGGGCCCAGCCCTCGTCGATGAGCTGGTTGTAGTAGGAGAGCAGGATCACGCCCTCCATGGTCGAGATGCCGAACAGGGCGATGAAGCCGATCGCCGCCGAGATCGAGAACGGCGTCATCGTCAGGAACAGCGCGAAGATGCCGCCGATCATCGCCATCGGGATCACGCTCAGCGTCAGCACCATGTCGGTGACGGAGCTGAAGTTGACGTAGAGCAGCAGGGCGATCAGCGCGATCGTCACCGGGACCACGACGGTCAGGCGCTGCACGGCATCCTGCAGGTTTGTGAACTGGCCGACCCATTCGAGGTGGAACCCGGGCGGCAGGGTCACCTCCTCGGCGATGCGGCCCTGCGCCTCCAGTACCGCGCCGCCGAGGTCGCGCCCGCGCACCGAGAACTTCACCGGAATGTAGCGCTCCTGGTTCTCGCGGTAGATGAAGGCTGCGCCGGAGACCAGGTCCACGGTGGCGATCTCCGAGAGCGGGACCTGGATCACGCCGCCGGCGGGGTTGGCCGCCCCGACGGTGATGTTGCGGATGGTCTCCAGGCTGCGGCGGTACTGCGGCGCGAGACGCACCCGCATGGGGAAGTGCCGGTCGGAGCCGTACTCGTAGAGATCGCCCGCGGTCTGGCCGCCGATCGCCGCCTGGACGGTGGTGTTCACGTCGCCCGGCGACAGGCCGTAGCGGGCGGCCTTTCGCCGGTCGATGTCGATCCGCACCGTGGGCTGGCCGAGGGAGGCGAAGACCGCGAGGTCGGCGATGCCCGGCACCTTCGCCAGGGTGGCCTTGATCGCTTCCGCGGTCTTGGTCAGGTCGTTAAGGTCGTTGCCGTAGATCTTGACCGAGTTCTCGCCCTTCACGCCGGAGGCGGCCTCCTGGACGTTGTCCTCGATGTACTGGGAGAAGTTGAACTCGATTCCCGGGAAGGCCTCGTCGAGCTTGGCCGAGAGGTCGCGGACCAGCCCCTCCTTGTCGAGCCCCTTGCGCCAGGTGTCGAAGGGCTTGAGGGGGGCGAGGATCTCGACGTTGAAGAAGCCGGTGGCGTCGGTCCCGTCGTCCGGACGGCCCTGGTGCGAGAGCACGGTGACCACCTCCGGCACCTCGGCGATGATCTTGCGCAGGCGCTCCACGTAGGCGTTGCCGGCCTCCAGGGAGATCGAGGCCGGCATGGTGCCGCGGATGTAGAGGTTGCCCTCCTCCAGCTTGGGCAGAAATTCGAGGCCGAGCGTGCGGGCGGCGATGCCCGAGACGCCGAGCACCGCGGCGACCACGAGGAGCGACAGTACCTTGTTGCGCAGGCCGAAGCGCAGGATCAGCACGTGGCCGAAGCGCAGGAGCCGCACCACCAGGGTGTCGCGCTCCTCCACGTGTTTGGGGAGGATCAGGGCCGAGAGGGCGGGCGAGACCGTGAAGGTGGCGACGAGGCCGCCGAGCAGCGCATAAGCGTAGGTCTTGGCCATCGGGCCGAAGATGTGTCCCTCGACGCCCGTCAGGGTGAAGAGCGGTAGGAAGCCCACGATGATGATCGTGGCCGAGAAGAAGATCGCCCGGTTCACCTCGGCACCCGCGAGGGCGATCGTGCCGAGGCGCCCGGTCAGGCCCCCCGGCGGCGTCTGGCCCTCGCCGTGTTCCGGTTCGGCGAGGTGCCGGAACACGTTCTCGACCATGATCACGGTGGCGTCGACGATGAGGCCGAAATCGATGGCGCCGAGGGAGAGGAGATTCGCCGAATCGCCGCGCAGGACCAGGATCAGGATGGCGAATCCGAGCGCGAAGGGAATCGTCGCCGCCACGATGATCGCGCTGCGCAGGCTCCCCAGGAACAGCCACTGCACCACGAAGACCAGCGTCACCCCGAAGACGAGGTTGTGCATCACCGTCTGAGTGGTGGTGTGGATGAGCCCGCTGCGGTCGTAGATGCGCTCCACCCGCACGTTCGGGGGCAGGATGCCGCTGGCGTTGATCTTGTCGATCTCGGCATTAACCAGGCCCAGGGTCGGCAGGCTCTCGCCGTCCCGGCTCATCAGCACGATGCCCTCAACGATGTCGTCGTCGCCGTCATGGCCGACGATGCCGAGGCGCGGCGCGTGCGAGACCCGCACCTCGGCCACATCGCGCACCAGCACCGGCACGCCGTTGACCTGGGTCAGCATCGTGTCGCGGATGTCGTCCATGTCGCGGATGAGGCCGATGCCGCGCACCACCGCCGACTGCTCGCCCACGTTCAGGGTCTGGCCGCCGACGTTGATGCTCGAATTGTTGAGCGCGGTGACGAGCTGCACCAGGGTCATGCCCTGGGCCTGGAGCCGGGTCAGGTCGACGGCGATCTCGTATTCCTTGGTCCGGCCGCCGAAGGCCGTGACGTCGACGACGCCGGGGATCGCCTTAAAGCGGCGCTGCAGCACCCAATCCTGCAGGGTCTTCAGGTCGGTGGAGGAATAGCCCGGCGGTCCCGTCACCTTGTAGCGCATGATCTCGCCCACGGGGCTGGTCGGCGAGATCTGCGGCTGGGCGCCGTTGGGCAGGGGGGGCAGCTGCGACAGGCGGTTGAGCACCCGCTGCAGGGCCTCCTGATAGGTGAAGGCGTAGCTGAACTGCACCTTCACGTCCGAGAGGCCGAACAGCGAGATGGTGCGCACCACCGTGGCGTTGGGGATGCCGGCGAGCTGCACCTCCAGGGGAATCGTGATGTAGCGCTCGATCTCGTCGGCCGATTGCCCGGGATTCTGTGTGATGACGTCGACGAGCGGCGGCACCGGATCGGGATAGGCCTCGATGTTGAGCTGCGTGTAGCTGGCATAGCCGAGCGCCAGCATCACCAGGAACAGCAGGCAGACCAGCACGCGCTGGCGCAGGGCGAAGACGATCAGGCTGTTCATGGCAGAGTTCTTCCGGCCGAGGCCCCAGGACGAGGAAGGGGCCCCAGGCCCGACGGGTCAGGAGGCCTTGTCACCGCTCGTCGCCCGATCCATGAACACGGCGCCGCGCGTGACGATCGCCTCCCCCGCCGCGACCCCGGCGGTGACCTGCACCATCCCGCGGGCGGTCAGGCCCAGGGTGACGTCGCGGGCCTCGATGGCCCCGTCGGGCCGCGCGATCCAGACATGCGCCCGCGCGCCCTCGTACACGATGGCGGCGGCGGGCACGGCGGGCGCCGTCTGCCCCGGCCCGGTGAAGATCGTGAAGGTGGCGAACATCTCGGGCTTCAGGACCTGGTCCGGGTTTTCTACCTCGCTGCGAACCGCCAGGCGCCGGGTCGCCGGGTCGAGGCTGGCGGACATGTAGTTGACCCGCGCCTTGAAGACGCGGTCGCCGAAGCCCGCCACCGTCGCCTCCACCTCCTGGCCGATCCGGATGCGCGGGATCTCGCTCTCGCGCACGTTGGCCACCAGCCAGACGGTGGAGAGGTCGCCGATGACGAAGACCGGGTCGCTGGCGGTGGAGAGGTACTGGCCGAGGCCGACCTTGCGCTGGACGATGGTCCCGGCGATGGGCGCCCGGATCTGGGTCTCGGGGCTGAGGGTGCCCTTCTTCTCGAAGGCCGCGATTTCCGCGTCGGTCTTTCCGAGGAGGCGTAGGCGGTTCTTGACCGCCTCCAGGCCCGCCTCGGCAGTCTTCAGGTCGCTCTGCGCCCCGATGACGTCGTTCTGGGCCGACTGATAATCCTTCAGCGCCACCGCCTTGGCCTGGAACAGCTCCTGCTGGCGCGCCGCGATGGTCTGGTCGAGCTTCAGTAGCGCGGTCGCCTTGGCGAGGGTGTTGAGAGCGGCCTGGTAGTCGTTCTGGGCCTGGACCATGTCCGTGGCCTCGAGGGTGAGGAGCACGTCGCCGGCCTTCACCGCATCGCCGGCGCGGACCAGCACTTTGGTCACCCGGCCGGCATAGGGCGAGGTCACCGGCACGTTGTCGTCTTCGTTCAGGGCGATGCGGCCCTCGGCCGTCCCTTCCGGCCGGAAGCCGACCGTCGCGATGGGGACGATGTTCAGGGCGGCGCGCTGGGCCGGGCTCGGCCGGAAGAGCCGGGCCGGCCCGCCCTCGCGGGGCTCGCCGCCCGCGGCGGTCTCGGCCTCACTCGTTCCGAAGCGCTCGCGAATCGCCGTGCTCAGCCCCGTAAAGACGCTCATGACAGGGGCCGGCCAGAGGGTAACGGCCACCACCACGCAGATCAGCAACCCGAGGGGCGCGAGAAGGGTCGCGATCGTGCGCTTTGTCCCAGTCATGTGCCGCAGAAGTGCTTTCAGGTTGGTGGCTGGTGGTCAGGTCGGAGGCGTGTGCGTGGCTCGGACGACCTGATCGGGCGATCCGGATACTGGAGATCGGGGTCAAGTGTGGCGGGGAATATGTGTCTCACCAAAGCAACGGCCTCCCCATCCGAAGGTCGGACAGGTCGAGGTCGACCGCTGCGACTGTCTTAGCCAAGTCGCGTCGTGTTTGTGTGACGCCATTCGTGGCAAATTTCCGATTGGAGTCCCACCTACTCACCGACGACCGGCCCGTCGTTCTCCCCGGGGCCGGGGACGGCCACGGACGGGCGGTGACGCCCGCGGGCGGTGCGCCTGGAGGAGTGAGAGGGCCACGCTTGCGCACGAGTCAATCCGCCGGTCGCGCCTCGCGACGGGCGGCGGCGGCCGTCCTCTCGCGAGACGCGGGGCGGCTGACGATTTCGTGTTTGCGGGGGGCTGCCGAGACCGGGAGTGCGCAGGGCACGTCGCGCGATCACCGCGCGGGCCGCGCGCCAAGGCCGGTATCCGGGCGCTCACGGGGCCGGTCATCGATGGTCAGGATTCTGGACATCTCATTGTGGGGGCAATGAGCTCGAATGGTCGGAGCGAGAGGATTCGAACCTCCGACCCCTAGTCCCCCAGACTAGTGCGCTAACCGGGCTGCGCTACGCTCCGACGCCCCTCGCGGGGTGAGGGGTCTTTAGCTTTCCGGTTTGCGAGGCGCAACCCCAAAACACGAAGCCCGGATGCGAGGTTCGCATCCGGGCTCGGGTCGGTCTCAGGCGTGGGAGGGCGCCGGGTGCGGATCGTGCTTGTCCGGCGTGGTGTTGTGCGGGTCCTTGCCGCGCTTCTTAGCGAGCCAGATCAGGAAGTTCCGGATTACCACGTAGAAGACCGGGGTCAGGAAGAGGCCGAACACCGTGGCGCCGATCATGCCGAAGCAGACGGCGGTGCCGAGCGCCTGGCGCATCTCGGCACCGGGGCCGGTGGCGATCACCAGCGGCACCGTGCCGAGGATGAAGGCGAAGGCCGTCATTAGGATCGGGCGCAGGCGCAAGCGGCAGGCCTCGACGGCGGCGGCCACGGGGCCCTTCCGCTCGGTCTCCTCCAACTGGTGCGCGAACTCCACGATCAGGATGGCGTTCTTAGCCGCCAGACCGATCAGCACGATCAGGCCGATCTGAGTCAGGATGTTGTTGTCCTGGCCCCGCAGCTGCACCCCGAACAGGGCCGCGAGCACGCCGGTGGGCACCACGAGCAGGATCGCCAGCGGCAAGGCCCAGGATTCGTACTGCGCGGCGAGCACGAGGAAGACGAGGAGCACGCCCAGCGCGAACACGTAGATCGCCGTGTTGCCCGCGGCCTTCTGCTGGTAGGCGATCTCGGTCCAGTCGTAGGCGTATCCGTCCGGCAGGTTGTCCTTGGCGATGGCCTCCATGGCGTCGAGGGCCTGACCGGTGGAGATGCCGGGCTTGGCCGTGCCCTGGACCGGCACCGAGTAGTAGAGGTTGAAGCGCTGGACGATCTGCGGGCCGGTGATCTCGCGGATCGTGGCCAGCGTCCCCATCGGCACCAGGGCGCCGGTGGAGGAGCGGACCTTCAACTGCTCGATGTCCTGCTTCGAGACGCGGAACGGGGCGTCGCCCTGCACGCGGACCTGATAGATGCGGCCCAGGGTGTTGAAGTCGTTGACGTAGGCGCCACCGAGCGCCGTCTGCACCGTCGAGAACACGTTGCCGAGCGGCACGTTGAGCATGCGCGCCACCGTGCGGTCGATGTCGAGATAGAGCTGCGGCGTGTCGTTGCCGAAGGTGGTGAACACCCGCTGCACGTCGTTGCTCTGGTTCGCCTTGCCCAGCACCTCGCCGACCGCGCCGAGGAGCGGGCCGATGGCCGAGCTCTGCCGGCTCTCGATCTGCATCTTGAAGCCGCCGCCCTGGCCGAGGCCGCGCACCGGCGGCGGTGGGATGACGATGACGCGGGCTTCCTGGATGTCGGCGGTCGCTTTGATCACCTCGTTGGTGATCACCGCCGCGCTCCGCCCCTGGCCCGCCCGCTCCTTGGCGCCCGCCAGGGTGATGAACATCACGCCCGAATTGGTGGTGTTGGTGAAGGTCGCGCCGTCGAAGCCCGCGATGATGACGGTGTTGGTCACGCCCTCGATCTTGCGGGCCGCCGCCGCCGCCCGGTTCACCACCTCGGTGGTGCGGTCAAGGGAGGCGCCCGAGGGCAGCTGCACCACGCCGATGAGGTAGCCCTGGTCCTGGTCCGGGATGAAGCCGGTGGGGGTCGTCTGGACCAGGTGGAGGGTCGCGGCGATGACGGCCGCGTAGACGAGCAGCATCGCGATCAGCCCGACCGCGTAGTTCGTCAGACCGTAGATGATCCGCCCATAGGTGTTCGAGAGCCAGTCGAAGCCCTTGTTGAACATGTCCGCCAGCCAGGCGACGAAGCGGAAGAGAAAGAACTTCGGCTTGGCGTGCGCGTGGTGGGGCTTCAGGAGCAGCTTGCAGAGCGCCGGCGACAGCGTCAGCGAGTTGAACATCGAGATGATGGTCGAGGCCGCGATGGTCAGCGCGAACTGCTTGTAGAACTGGCCGGTGATGCCGGGAATGAAGGCGGTCGGAATGAACACCGCCGAGAGCACCAGGGCGATGGCGATGACGGCGCCGCCGACCTCGTCCATGGTCTTGTGCGCGGCGTCGCCCGGCGACAGGCCCTCGGCCATGTTGCGCTCGACGTTCTCCACCACCACGATGGCGTCGTCGACCACGATGCCAATGGCGAGCACGAGCCCGAACAGGGTGAGGTTGTTCAGGGAGAACCCGAAGGCCGACATGGCCGCGAAGGTGCCGACCAGCGAGACCGGGATCGCGATCACCGGGATGAGCGCGGTGCGCCAGCTCTGGAGGAAGACCAGCACCACGATGACGACGAGGCCGACGGCTTCGAAGAGCGTCTTGTAGACCTCGTGGATCGACTCCTCGATGAACTCCGTCGGGTTGTAGGCGATGCGGTACTCGATGTCCGGCGGGAAGTTCTTCTTGAGGTTGTCCATCACCTTGCGCACCGACGCGGCGGCGTCGAGGGCGTTGGTGCCCGGGCGCTGGAAGGCGCCGATGCCGATGGCGGGCGTGTCGTTCAGGAACGAGTTGGTGGTGTAGTCCTTCTGGCCCATCTCGACGCGGGCGATGTCCTTCACCCGGACGAGGCGGCCGTCGGAGGCCTTGACGATGACGTCGGCGAATTCCTCGGGGCTCTGGAAGCGCCCCTGCGACTGCACGATGAGCTGGAAGGCCTGGCCCGTCGCGGCCGGCGGCGAGTTCAGGGCGCCGGCGGCCACCTGCACGTTCTGCTCGGACAGGGCCGTGATGACGTCGGAGGTGGTCAGGCCGTAGGCCGCGAGCTTGTTCGGATCGAGCCAGACGCGCTCGGCGTACTCGTTGCCGCCGAAGATGGTGATGTCGCCGACGCCGTCGAGGCGCAGGAGCTCGTCGCGGATGTTCAAGTAGATGTAGTTGGCGAGGTAGTTCTGGTCGTAGGTCTTCTTCGGCGACAGCAGGTGCACCACCAGCATCAGGTCCGGCGAGGCCTTGCGGACGGTGACGCCGAGGTTGCGCACGTCCGGCGGCAGGCGCGGCTGGGCGACCGAGAGGCGGTTCTGGACGAGAACGTTCGCAATATCGAGGTTGGTGCCGACCTTGAAGGTGACCGTCAGCAGCATGTTGCCGTCGTTGGTCGACAACGACGTCATGTAGAGCATGTTGTCGACGCCGTTGACCTCCTGCTCGATCGGGGTCGCGATCGTGGCCGCCACCGTCTCGGCGTTGGCGCCGGGGAAGCTCGCACGCACGGTCACGGTCGGCGGCACGATCTCGGGGTACTGTGCCACCGGCAGCGACAGGTAGGCGACGTAGCCGAGGATCAGGAAGACGATCGACGTGACCGACGCGAAGATCGGCCGATCGACGAAGAAGTGGGCAAAACGCATCGCTTGAACCTCTCGCCGCATGCGGCCCGCACGCGCGGGTTCGAGTCGGCACCGTTTCTTCGTCCGCGGTCTGGTGGCCGCTCCCCGGCCGTGACCGGTCGGGGATGATCCTCGTAGGGGCTGCGCCTGCCTCGGGGCTCACCCGTCAGGTCATAGTGGGCGTCAGGTCTTGCTGGGCGGCAGGGTAGAGGATTCGGCCGCAACCTTGGCCCCCGGACGGACGCGTGTGACGCCGTTGACGACGACGTTCTCGTCGCCCTTCAGCCCCTCGCGGATCACCCGGTAGCCGTCGACCTTGGGACCGAGCTTGACCTCGCGCAGGGACACCGTGCCGTCGTCGGCGACGATGTAGACGATGCGCTTGTCCTGGTTGGCCGAGACCGCCTCGTCGGGCAGCAGGATGCCCTGATAAGGCTTGGTGGCGGGCAGCGAGACGACGCCGAACAGGCCGGGCTTGATGAACCCGTCGGGGTTCTCCACGGTGGCGCGCAGCAGCACCGTGCCGGTGGCGTTGTCGACCCGGTTGTCCACGAAGTCGAGGGTGCCCTTGCGGGTTGGCTTCGCCTCGCCGGTAAGCGCGATCAGGATCGGGACGCCCTTGCCCTTCTGGGTCTCGCCCATGCCGATTCCGAGGCTGCCCTGGTACTTCAGGAACGAGCGCTCATCGACGGTGAAGCCGAAATAGATCGGGTCGAGGGAGACGATCGTCGTCAACAGGGTCTGGTCGGTGATGACGATGTTGCCCTCGGTGACCAGGCGCCGGCTGATGCGGCCCGAGATCGGGGCCTTCACCTCGGTGAAGTCGTAGTTCAGCTGCGCCTGGCGCAGCTGCGCGTCAGCGCTGTCGACATCGGCCTGCGCGGTCTGGGAGGCCTGCCGGCGCTGGTCGGTGACCTGCTCGGAGATGTTGCCGGACTTGCTCAGCGTCTGCGCGCGGTCGAGGTCGGTCTGCGAGAAGTTCAGCCGGGCCTTGGCCGAGACCAGGGCCGCCTGGGCCTGGTCGAGGGCCGCCTTGTAGGGTCGCCGGTCGATGACGAAGAGCAGGTCGCCCTTCTTCACCGTGGCGCCGTCGGTGAAGTTCAGCTTCTCGAGGTAGCCGGTGACGCGGGCCCGGACGTCGACGATGTCGACGGGGTCGAAGCGGCCCGTATAGGTGTCGGTCTCGACGATCTCGCGGACCACCGGCTTGGCCGTGGTGACCTTCGGCGGCGGTCCGCCCGGGGCCTGGGCCTGGGCGGGGGATACGAGGATCGGCGCGACGAGCGCCGAAGCGACCAGTCCGACGATCGGAAGAAAACTGAAGATCGAGCGCATGCGCATATGGTTATTCCCTACGATGCGCCAGCTAGAGGTCCGCCGCGACCTATGTCGTGCGCTGCCACACATGCTCCGCGCATGCCTCAGACCTCGACCGGTTCGCCGGAGCCTGCCCAATCCTTGAATCCGCCCCGGTAATGCGCCTCGATCGGCAAGCCGGCGTTCTGGGCGGCTGCCAGCGCGTGAACCGAGCGTACGCCGGACATGCACGAGAAGACCGGTGTCCGGGCGTCCTCGGCAATCAGCGCCGCGAGGGTCCCCGGGTCGAAGGTCGAGAGCGGATGGGTAACTGCGCCGGGGATGTGTCCTTGTTCGAATTCATGCGGCTCGCGCACATCGATCACCAGCATGGACTGGTCGGCGAGGCCGGCCTTGATCGCATCCCGGTCCAGGTCGACAACCTTCATCCGTCTGTCCTCTCTCGCACCGTCCCGTGCACGGTCGGTCACTGACGGATGTTCTTAGGCGTCAGTCGTCAGGACGGCAAATGGTGCGTGCCAGAACCGCCTCGACGGTCTCGAAATGCGCGGTCCAGCTCGGCAGGTCGGTGTCGGCCGTCCGGCATGCGAGCGCTTCGCGAAGCGTGGAGCCCGGCACCGAGAGGTCTTCCACCGCCTGGCGCCAGCCGAGCCCGTCGAGGGGATCGAGGAACCACGCGAATCCGGCACCGATCTCCCTGTGGACGGCAAGGTCCGAGGCGACGACCGGCAGGCCCGAGGCCGCGGCCTCGACCACGGGCAGGCCGTACCCTTCCGCGAACGAGGGCATCAGCAGGGCGGTAGCTGATCGCAGCAGCGCCGCGAGGCCGTGGCTCGACAGGCCGCTGACTTCGGTCACGTGCGTGCGGATGGCGGGGCACCGCTCCAGCATGTCGATGACGTTCTCCGCCTCCCAGCCCCGTCGGCCGACCAGGACGAGGCGGGGCGTTTCGGGCCCGTGCCGCTCGGCGAGGTCGCGCCAGAGATGCAGCAGCGCCAGGTGGTTCTTGCGCGGCTCGATGGTGCCGCAGGCGACGAAGGTCGGCCGCGCGGGCGTGAAGGACGGTCCCTCCCCCGCCGGCCGGAACACCGGCTCGACGCCGAGGAGTGCCGCCGTCACGGGCGGCGTCGGCCGCCCCAGCGCCGCGCAGTATCCGGCGAAGCGCTCGCCGACGTCGCGGGAATTGACCAGCACGTGCGCGGCGTGGCGGGCGACGGTCTCCATCCGGACCCGGTGCCGCTCCGCCTCCCCGGGCCGCCCGTATTCCGGATAGTCGATGGGGATGAGGTCGTGGACGAAGAAGACGGGCCGGACGTCGCGCCGGTCGTAGAGCCAGTCGAATCGGCCGGGCTTGTCGAGGCGCAGGTGCGAGCTGTGCAGGTAGACGGTCCCGGCCGGCAGGATCTCGGGGCCACGCGCGCGAAGGGTCGTGGCCGCCGTCCGGGCCTGGATCCGCCGTCGGTCCCCGGTGCCGCCGCGCTCCGGAGCCCCGGCCGCCGTACCCCTGTCGTCGCTCGTCGACCCGAGGGTCGACGCCAGCCGGCGGTAGACCGGATCCCGTGTCGCGTCGCGGTCCTCGACCCAGGCCGCCGCCACGGCCTCGACGATGCCGAGCGCCTCCGCCCGGGCCAGCACGCGCGGGCCGAACGCCGTCGAGACCAGGCCGAAGCGGTCTCCTGCCTGGGCCAGGACGTGCCGGGCATAGGCGAGGTCGACCCGGTCGATCCCGCTCGGGCTCGGATGCCGCAGGCGGGTGATGAGACGGGTCAGGTCGAAGGCGAGGCTCGGGACGGGCATGATCCTCCGGTGGCGTTCAGGTGCGGTGCCGTATGGTCGGTCTCCGCCTCGCGCCTATATGCGCACGCCTCAGCCCGAGGCTACCCGCGGCCGACGCCGCCAACGAGAGCAACGCTTCGTGTCTCCCGGATACCTGCCCTTCGCCGGCGCCCTCGACCTTCCCGCCTACACCTGTGACAATTGCGGGTTCTGGCAGCGCCATTTCGAGCGCCCGCCGGCCTGCCCGATGTGCCTCGACGCCCGCCACGTGGTGCCGCAGAAGGGTTGGCAGTTCTGGACCGAGCGGGAAGCGCAGGACCGGTTTCCCTGCCATTGGGAGGAATTGGAGCCCGGCGTGTGGCGGTTCTGGAACGATCCCGTCTCGGGCATCGGGCCCAGCGCCTATCTCGTCCAGACTCCGGCCGGAAACATGGGATTCGAGGCCTGCCCGGTCTTCAGCGAGGCCGCTCTCCAGCACATCGCGCGCCTCGGAGGGATGCAGGTGCTGTCCTCCTCGCACCCGCATGCCTACGGCGCGCTGGTGCAGCTTCAGGACCGCTTCGATCCGGAACTCTGCTTAGCTGCGGCGGACTTCGTCTGGAGCGCGGCGCTGCAGGTGTCCTGGCCCTACGACGATTTCCTCGAGCCCCTCCCCGGCCTCGAACTCCATCGCACGGCCGGCCACTTCGACGGCCACGCGGTGTTGTTCGATCGCAGGCGAAAGATCCTGTTCTGCGGCGACGCCCTGAAGTTCGAGCTCGACCCGCAGGACTTCCGGCGGGCGCTGACCATCTCGGCCCACAAGGCCTTCGTGCGCGGGGTGCCCCTGACCACGAACGAATTGCGGCGCTACCGCGACGTCTTCGCCCAGCTCGACTTCACCCAGACCTGGACGCCCTTCGAGCCAGCCGCCAATTGCGGCCGGGCCGAAGTGCTGGCGCTGATCGACGGCATGCTGGCGACCCGCCCGCACGCCGCCCCGGTGCCGCTCGACACCCTGAGGCGCTGAGGACCCGGGCAGGCCCGATCCGATCGATCCCGCCGGGAGAGCGGATCGGAGCGCGCCAGGGCGCCCCCCGGTCCGGGTCAGCCGCGCGTCGCGGCGGTCTGGCCGAACATCACCTTCTTGGCCTCCTCGCTCAGGGTCTTCCCGAAATCCGGGTTGATCTCCGGAGCGCGGGCATAGGCGGCCTTCGTCCCCGGGCGCTCGGCGATCGCCCGGAACCAGCGCTGGAGGTTCGGGAAATCTTCCAGGCGCTGGCCCTGCTTCTCGTAGGGCACGATCCAGGGATAGCAGGCCATGTCGGCGATCGAGTAGTCCGCGCCGGCGACGAAGGGGCGGTCGGCGAGGCGACGGTCGAGGACGCCGTAGAGGCGGTTGGTCTCCTTGACGTAGCGGTCGATGGCGTAGGGCACCTTTTCCGGCGCGTACTGGGTGAAGTGATGATTCTGGCCGAGCATGGGCCCGAGGCCGCCCATCTGCCAGAACAGCCATTGCAGCACCTCGGCGCGGCCGGGCACGTCCCCGGCGATGAAGCGCCCGGTCTTCTCGGCGAGGTAGAGCAGGATCGCGCCGGATTCGAACAGTGAGACGGGGGCGCCTCCGCCTGCCGGCGCGTGGTCGACGAGCGCCGGCATGCGGTTGTTCGGGGCGATGGCCAGGAAATCCGGCTTGAACTGGTCACCCTTGCCGATGTTCACCGGCTTGAGGGTGTAGTCGAGCCCCGCCTCTTCGAGGAACATCGTGACCTTGTGGCCGTTCGGGGTCGGCCAATAGTACAGATCGATCATCGCGGTCTCCGTGCTGCGCGCCGGGGCTCGGTCCGGTCGCGTCGGGCCCGAGGTGGGCCTCGGAGGAACGGGGGTCAAGCCGGGACGGAGGAGGGCCGCGGTCGGTCGTTCAAATGCGCCGTAGTTTCACAACGGGGAATTCAGGGGACCGTGGTTGCCTCGCGGGAAATGAGGGAGCGACGGCATGGTCAGCGCAATTTCGGCGAGCAGCGGCGGGCTTCTGGCGGCGACTCAGCGCTACGCCACGGCCGCCGAGGGGATCGCGACGCTCGGCACCAGCCTGCCGAGCGCGACCCAGGTCGATCTCTCGACCACCGCCGTCCAGCTCATGCAGGAGAAGGCCAATATCGGGATGAACACCGCCATCCTGAAATCCACGCTCGATTCCGAGCGCCGGGTCCTCGACATCCTCGCCTGAGCCGCGGCCCCCCTCGCACGTTTTCGGAGGATCGACGCCCATGACGATCACCGTTCCCCTCATGCAGGTCGGGATCATCCGCGCCACCGAGATCGTGCATGGCGCCCGGAACGATGCGGCGCGACGCCACGAGGCCGAGCCGCGCACCGTTTCCGTCGAGGTGGATCGGGCACGGGATGCCGAGGGGGACGTGGTGGGCCGCCAACGCCGCATCGTCGACGTGCGGGTGTAGATCGACCCCGTCCACGAGAGACGCCAGGGCTCGCAGGCACACCTTCGCCCGCGGGGCGGACGCCCTCCCGCGCAACGTGACGGACCGCTCGTTTTCCGTGAGTGACGCGATCGGGACGGGCCGTCTTGATCGTGGGACGCCGGCGTCCCGATCGCCATCCTGGTGCTCCGGATCCAGTCCCGCTTCTGGGGGTGAGCGCCCGGTCAGCGCGACCGTCGTTGCTGGGGGTGGCGCAGATCGTTGTTCGACGCTTCCCCAGGGGCGAGGGCTGCGCCCCGGGTGCGGCTTGCCTCAGGCGGCCTTGGCGTTGCGCGCCGGCCGCTCGGCATCCGCGCCGGTCTCGCGACCCTTGGCGGCGATGTCGCGCAGCATCTTGACCATGGCGTCCGTCCGGTCGTCCATGGCTTCGTCGAAGGCCACATCCGTGCTCCCATCGTCGCCCCGGCGCAGCAGGATCACGGCACCGGCGGCGGCGGCGCAGAGGCTCGCGGTCAGCGGCGCACCCAACAAAGCGGTCAGGATGCCGTACGGCAGCAGCAGCGCCGTCGAGAGCATGCCTCCGCCCATGGCGGCCAGTAGAATCAAGACCATCGATCGACCCTCGTTCGACCTTCAATACCATGGTTCGACTGCGAGGATCGCGTCGGTTGCCGTCATCGTGACCGCCACGTTAACGATCGGCGTCGAATGCGAACTGTTCCCGACGTCTCGTCGGCGGTCCTGCCGATGAGGCTTCTCAGGACCAGACGCGCAGGATGATCAGCAACCCGACCGGGACGACGAACATCAGGGCGATCGCCCACTGGATCTCGTTCCGCGCGCGTTTCACCTCGCCCTCCAAGGCGTCGATGCGCGCCTCCAGGGCGCGGTATCTCGCGTCGCTCATGCCCGGCTCCGTCGATTCGGTTCGCATGGGCGATGTGGAAGCGCGCGACCGTCGCTGTCCAGCAATGGGGGGGAGCCGGCGAGGGCGGACGGGCAGGTCCCCCGCACGCGGTGCGGGACTCTTCCCGGTCCCTGGGGGGCCCGATCAGGGCGTCGGGCGGTATTCGTTGCCCTGATCCCCGCCTCGCCCGGTTGCCATTTGCCCCTCGAAACCGTACGTCCCGTCTACGCGCAAGCGTGTCGGGGTGTAGCGCAGTCTGGTAGCGCATCTGGTTTGGGACCAGAGGGTCGTAGGTTCGAATCCTATCGCCCCGACCATCATTTCCCGCCGAGGCTCCCTGGAGTTGGACGACCCGATGACGAGCGCCCGCATCTACCAGCCCGCGAAGGATCCGACGCAGTCCGGGACGGCGCGGGCGAAGGCCTGGGTGCTGGAATTCGACCAGACCGCGCCGCGCGAGACCGACCCGCTGATGGGGTGGACCGGCTCGTCCGACATGCTGCAGCAGGTCCATCTCGAGTTCGAGACGCGCGAGGACGCCCTGGCCTACGCGACGCGGGCGGGCCTGTCCTACCGGGTCGAGGAGCCGCAGAAGCCGATCCTGCGCAAGGGCCTGTCCTATTCGGACAATTTCAAATTCAATCGCACCGCTCCCTGGACCCACTGAGGCGCTGCCTCCGGCGCGTCAAAGCTGGATCAGGATGGTGACGGCACCGAAGATCAGGACGGAGCCGACCGCGGCGTCGAGTAGGATCAGGGCGGCGCGCGATTCGCGCAGGTCGTCGTTCATCATCGCCGCAGGCTAGCGCGGCTGGGGGCCGCCGCCAATCCTCTCATGAGCCGCGCTGTTGCGTGAGCCGTTAGGCCGCGCCCGCTCTGTCATACCAAATCCTGTCCCCGGGGGCTGGCGGATTTCGGCTTCGCTCGAGCGCCGCGCCGGCTTGCCGATACGGGCGCCGCTTCGCGGAAACGCAGCCCGGATCAGAAGAAGATCGGCCGCGCGCTGGCATGGTGCTCGGCCAGCACCGCGTCGTTGGCCGGATCGATCTCCTTGAGAACCGCGTCGTAGCCCCAGAGATCCGCCAGGTGCTGAAGCACCCGCTTGGCATCATCCTTCTGCAGGGTGATGCGATTCAGGGCGCGGTGATGCACGATGAGGCGCCGGTCGCCTTCGAGATCGACGTCCACCACCTCGATATCCGGGTCGAGCCACGCCACGTCGTATTGCCGGGCGAAGGAGCGACGCATCTTGCGATAGCCGCGCTCGTCGTGGATCGCCTCGACGTAGAGCTCCGACTCGTCGGGGTCGTCGACCACGTGGAACAGGCGCATGTCGCGCATGAGCTTGGGCGACAGGAACTGCGCGATGAAGCTCTCGTCGCGATAGTTCGCCCAGATGTCGCACAGGGTCGCCATGGCGTCGCCGGTGCCGGCGATCTCGGGGAACCACGCGCGATCCTCCTCCGTCGGCTGTTCCACGATGCGGGCGATGTCCTGCATCATGGCGAAGCCGATGGCGTAGGGGTTGTGGCCATTGTAGCCGCGCTCGTTGTAGTTCGGCTGGCGCACGACGTTGGTGTGCGACTGCAGGAACTCCAGGTAGGCCGCCTCGCCGATCAGGCCCTTCTCGGACAGGGCGTTCATGATCCGGTAGTGGCAATAGGTGGCGCAGCCCTCGTTCATCACCTTGGTCTGGCGCTGCGGATAGAAGTACTGCGCCACGAGGCGGACGATGCGCAGGATCTCCCGTTGCCAGGGCCGGAGGCGGGGGGCCACCTTCTCGAGGAAGTAGAGGATGTTCTCCTGCGGCAGTTCGAGGAGCGCCTTGCGCCGCTCCGCCGCGATGTCGGGACGGCCGGCGGCCGCCTTCTGCGGCAGGGTGCGCCAAAGGTCGTTGTAGATCTGCTCGCCGTGCTCGGCGCGCTCGCGCTCGCGGCGCTGCTCCGAGGCGAGGTCGGGCCGCTTCTTGCGCGGATAGCGGTGGACGCCCTGGCTCATCAGCGCATGGGCGGCGTCGAGCACGGCCTCCACCGCGGCATGGCCGTGGCGCTCCTCGCAGCGCGAGATGAAGCCCTTGGCGAAGTCGAGATAGTCGAGGATGCCTTCTGCGTCGGTCCACTGCTTGAAGAGATAGTTGTTCTTGAAGAAATGGTTATGGCCGAAGGCCGCGTGCGCAATCACCAGCGTCTGCATCGTCGCCGTGTTCTCCTCCATGATGTAGGAGATGCACGGGTCCGAGTTGATGACGATCTCGTAGGCGAGCCCCATCATGCCGCGCCGGTAGCCGGCTTCGTGCTGGGCGAAGTGCTTGCCGAAGGACCAATGCTTGTAGAACAGCGGCATGCCGATCGACGCGTAGGCGTCCAGCATCTGCTCGGCGGTGATGATCTCGATCTGGTTTGGATACCAGGACAGGCCGAGCGCCCGCGCCTCGACCTCGCAGGCATCGTGGATGCGCCGGATCGTGTCGAAATCCCAGTCGTTGCCCGTGAAGAGCGGCTCCTGGCTACCGGAGATCCGCTGGGGCGTGGGGCGGATGATGCTGCCGACCATACGATTTACGCCTTCCTCGATGGGTCCGTGCTCGAAGCGTCCGGGTCCCGCTTGGCCATGCCCCGTCTCGCCAGGTTCAGGCCTCGGCTTCCGCCCGGGCGTCCTTGCGCCCGAACAGCTCGCGGAAGACCGGGTAGATGTCGCGGCGGTGGTTGACCTTGCGCATGGCGATGGGCGCGCCCGTCTTCGCCAGGCTCTCGTAGGTCCGCCACAGGGTGGTGCGGTGCTCGACGAAGCCGGCCCGCGGGCCGTTCTCGTCGCCGACCTCCAGATAGGCGAAGTGCTGGCAGGCCGGCAGGATGTGGGCGCGCAGCAGCTCCGTCGAGGTCGGGCCGTCGCTCGACACGTTGTCGCCGTCCGAGGCCTGGGCGGCGTAGATGTTCCAGTCGTTGGGATCGTAGCGCTCGGCGATGACGCGCTTCATCTCCACCAGCGCCGAGGAGACCAGGGTGCCGCCGGTCTCGCGCGACCCGAAGAACGTCTCCTCGTCCACCTCCGTCGCCTTGTCGGTGTGGCGGATGAAGACGATCTCCACGTGCCGGTAGCGCCGGGTGAGGAAGATGTGCAGCAGGATGTAGAAGCGCTTGGCCAGATCCTTCATGTGCTCGGTCATCGAACCCGAGACGTCCATGAGGCAGAACATCACCGCCTGCGCCACCGGGCGCGGATAGGTCTCGAACCGGCGGTAGCGCAGGTCGAGGGGGTCCACGTAAGGGATGCGCTTGGTGCGCTCGCGCAAGCCCGAGAGCGCCAGGAGCAGGTCCGGCAGGTCGGGATCGCTCGACGGCATCGCGGCGATGCGGGCCTCCAGGGCGGCGATCTCGTCGGGTTTCGGCCGCTTGAGGGCGATGCGCCGCGACATGGAATTGCGCAGGGTGCGCGTCAGGGCGAGGTTGGCGGGCGAGCCCGAGATCGTATAGCCGGCCCGGCGAAGCCCTTCGGTCTCCACCACCGAGAGCCGGCGCTTGGCGAGATCGGGCAATTCGAGGTCTTCGAGGAAGAGCTCGAGAAACTCCTCGCGGGTCAGGACGAAGCGGAAGGCGTCCTCGCTGTTCTCCGAGCCCTCGCCGCCCTCCCCCGAGCCCTTGCCGCCGCCGCCCGACGGCGGGCGCTCGATCCGGTCGCCCTCCACGTAGGTCTTGTTGCCGGGCAGGATGTGGTCGTGCAGGCCGGTGCCGGACTGGCGGGCGAAGCGCGGCTCGCGAACCCCATCGACCGGCACCGAGACGCGGCCGTCCTTGCCGAGATCCTTGATGTCCTTTTCCCGCGCGGATTCCCGCACGGCCCGCTGGGCCACGTCCTTCACGCGGCGCAGGAAGCGTTGGCGATTGGCGAGGCTCTTGCCCCCGGGATTCAGACGGCGGTCGACGATGTGCATCCGATGTGTGTGCCTTCGCCCTCGAGACCAATGTGGGATCGGCGGAGCGGGGCGACCACCCGTGGCGGCCGCCCCGTCACCGTGCGGACGACAAAGCTCGGTCGATGCCCTAGCCAGCCTGCTTCACCCGCATGTACCACTCGACCAGACGGCGGACCTGCCGCTCGGTGTAGCCACGGGCCACCATCCGGTCGACGAACTCGCCGTGCTTCTTCTCCGTCTCGCCGTCCTTCTTCGAGCCGAAGGAGATGACCGGCAGGAGCTCCTCGACCTGGCTGAACATGCGCCGCTCGATGACCTCGCGCAGCTTCTCGTAGCTGGTCCAGGAGGGGTTGCGCCCGCCGTGCTGGGCCCGCGAGCGCAGCGCGAACTTCACCACCTCGTTGCGGAAGTCCTTCGGATTGGCGATGCCCGCCGGCTTCTCGATCTTGGTCAGTTCCTGGTTCAGGAGTTCGCGGTTTAGAAGCTGCCCGGTCTCCGAATCCTTGAAGTCCTGATCCTCGATCCACGCATCGGCGTAGTCGATGTAACGGTCGAACAGGTTCTGGCCGTAATCGTGGTAGGATTCGAGGTAGGCCTTCTGGATCTCGTGACCGATGAACTCCGCGTAGCGCGGCGCCAGCTCCGTCTTGATGAATTCCAGGTAGCGCTTCTCGGTTTCGGGAGGCAGCTGCTCGCGCCGCAGGGCCTGCTCAAGCACGTACATGAGGTGGACCGGATCGGCCGAGACCTCGGTCGTGTCGTGGTTGAAGGTCGCCGCCATCACCTTGAAGGCGAAGCGGGTCGAGATCCCGTCCATGCCCTCGTCGACGCCAGCGGCGTCCTTGTACTCCTGCATCGAGCGGGCGCGGGGATCGACCTCGCGCAGGGACTCGCCGTCGTAGACCCGCATCTTCGAGAAGGCGTTGGAATTGGCGTGCTCGCGCAGGCGCGAGAGCACCGAGAAGCGGGCCAGCATCTCCAGGGTTCCCGGCGCACAGGCGGCGTCGGACAGTTCGGAGCCCGAGACCAGCTTCTCGTAGATGCGCTGCTCCTCGGTCACACGGAGGCAGTAGGGCACCTTGATGACGTAGATGCGGTCGATGAAGGCTTCGTTGTTCTTGTTGGTCTTGAAGGTCTGCCACTCGGACTCGTTCGAGTGGGCCAGGATCACGCCAGTGAACGGGATCGCACCGATGTTTTCCGTGCCGACATAGTTGCCCTCCTGCGTCGCGGTGAGCAGGGGGTGCAGCATCTTGATCGGCGCCTTGAACATCTCGACGAATTCGAGGACGCCCTGGTTCGCCCGGTTGAGGCCGCCGGAGTAGGAGTAGGCGTCGGGATCGGCCTGCGAGAGCGTTTCCAGGCGCCGGATGTCGACCTTGCCGACGAGGCTGGAAATGTCCTGGTTGTTCTCGTCGCCGGGCTC
This sequence comes from Methylobacterium sp. Leaf111, assembly GCF_001423285.1. NCBI lineage: Bacteria > Pseudomonadati > Pseudomonadota > Alphaproteobacteria > Hyphomicrobiales > Methylobacteriaceae > Methylobacterium > Methylobacterium sp. Leaf111. Next base: position 104,413 of record NZ_LMNE01000002.1, read on the forward strand.
GGTCTTGGCGATGCCGATCTGGCGCAGGCGCGAGGGGCGGACCTTGATGACCTTGAACTTCGAGACGTCGCCTTTGAACTCGTCCAGTCGCTTGAGGGCCCAGGGGCTCATCAGGCCCGTAAGTCGTCGCTTGGGGATGCCGTAACGCTCCTCGATCTCGGAACCCATCGTTTCGGGGTCGAACAATCCGAGCGGACTCTCGAAGACCGGCGAGACCTCGTTGCCGGCCTTCAGCACGTAGATGGGGTGCGTCTCCATCAGGGCCTTGAGGCGCTCGGCTAGGGAGGACTTGCCGCCGCCAACGGGGCCGAGCAGGTAGAGGATCTGCTTGCGCTCCTCCAGCCCCTGTGCCGCGTGGCGGAAGAACGAGACGATCCGCTCGATCGTCTCCTCCATGCCGTAGAACTCGGCGAAGGCGGGGTAGACCCGGATCGTGCGGTTCATGAACACGCGCCCGAGGCGCGGGTCCTTCGCGGTGTCTACGAATTCGGGCTTGCCGATCGCCTCGAGGATGCGCTCCGCGGCGGAGGCGTACATCAACGGTTCGTCGCGGCAGGCTTCGAGATACTCGGAGAGGCTCATCTCCGTATCGCGACGCGCCTCGTAGCCACGGGCGAAGCTCTGGAACAGGTCGTTCGTCGACGGCATAGGCTTTCCGATCCCCTCACGACAGCGACAGCTTCATCCTGTCTCGCCTTGGATGCAACTGACAGGCCCAGTTTTGTCGCAGCGCATTCACGACGGAACTTGGGCGTGGGATGCGTGCCACAGTGCACCAGGCGGCCCTGCCATTCGGGTTCGGTGTCGGAGCCGCGGATGGCAGACCACCGCGGCCCCGGGGGAGGCTCACAGGTCCGTGGAATCCTTCTTCGCCGCGTCCGGCTTGGTCGCGTCGGGTTTGGCGGCGCCGACCGTGATCTTGATGTTCTGGGTCTGGACGTTCCCGTCGGAATCCTTGACGTCCACCGTCACTTCGTCGCTGCCGGTGAATCCGTCCTTGCTCTGGTAGAACACCGCCTGCACGGCGGCCTCTTTGCTGGGGCAGCGGTACTTCGCCGGGGTCTTGATCTTGCCGACCTTGGTGATCAGCGAGCCGTTCTTCGGCGCGCCGCTGACGCGGATCTCGGGCATCGGGCCGGTGGAGCAATCCTTCTTCAGGTTCGGCACGATGGCGAGGCGCACGCTCTTGCCGCTGGCGGCAGTCTCGCTGCGGGTGACCGTGGTCTGCGCCAGGGCCGGCCCCGCCAGGAGGGTGCCGGCGGCCAGGAAGGTGAGGGAACGGGCGAGCAGCATGCGGGACGAACTCCGATCACGCCGGGCGATCCGCGCGGGACGCGGTGGATTCGGCCCGGCTACAGCGGATGTGGGGATCGCAGGCGCGGCCGTCGAGTGGGCGTTCGCCCTCCCCGCGATCACCGCTCCGCCCTCAGGCGTCGCCGATGGGTTCGGGAGGCAGGCGCAGGCCCGCCAGGGCGGCACGGCATGCCCGGAGGTCCGCGAGGGCGTCCGCCAGGACAGCCCGCTGCGCGGCGGTGAGGCCGTCCCCGGGGGCGAGGTCGGCTGCGGGCGCCTCGTGCTCGGCATCCTGGAGCGAGGGTGCGGCCGCCACAGCCTCGCCCCGGCCCACCGACTGGACGAAGCGCAGGCCACGTTCCCGCAGGACCCGCTGGGCGCCCTTGATGGTGTAGCCCTGCCCGTGCAGCAGGTGCTTGATGCCTTTCAGGAGGTCGAGATCGTCGGGCCGGTAGTAGCGCCGGCCGCCGGCCCGCTTGACCGGGCGGATCTGCGTGAAGCGCGTTTCCCAGAAACGCAGGACGTGCTGGGGCACGTCGAGTTCGTCCGCGGCTTCCTTGATGGTGCGGAAGGCGCCCGCGCTCTTCTCGGGACCCTCACGCACGGCCGCCTCCCCGTCGCGAGAATCGGATTTTGCGTCTTCGATCCGCGCGGCGAGGGACATGGCGGGCCTACGCGTCGTCGTGCTCGGCCGCGCCGTTCAGGCCGTTGATCCGGGCCTTCAGCACGTTCGAGGGCTTGAACACCATGACCTGGCGGGGCTCGATCGCCACCTCGACGCCGGTCTTCGGGTTGCGCCCGACCCGACGGCCCTTGCTGCGCACCACGAAGGACCCGAACGAGGACAGCTTCACCGTCTCGCCGCTGGCGAGGCAGGCGCAGATCTCGGACAGCACCGTTTCGACCAGGGCGGAGGACTCGGTCCGCGAGAGGCCGACCTGCTGGTAGACGGCCTCGCTCAAATCGGCGCGTGTGACCGTCTTTCCCGTCATGCGATATTCCCCAAGGCGATTCGAGTTTTCTTAGTATCTCTATGATTGCGCACGCTAATCGGCGTTCAGGCCGGGGTCAACAGTGCGTGAGGCCCCGTTTCGGAAACCGGTCGCGCCTACCAGCGGATGAGGGCCGCCCCCCAGGTGAATCCGCCGCCGATCGCCTCGATCATCACGAGGTCGCCGGGCTGGATCCGGCCGTCCTTGCGGGCGACGTCGAGGGCCAGGGGGATCGAGGCCGCCGAGGTGTTGCCGTGCCGGTCGACGGTGAGGACCACCTTCTCGCGGGTGATGCCGAGCTTGTCGGCCGACGCCTCGATGATCCGCCGGTTTGCCTGGTGCGGCACGAACCAGGCCAGATCCTCGGCCGTGGTCCCGGACGCCCGGAAGGCGTCGTCGACGACGTCGGTCACGGAGCCGACGGCGAAGCGGAAGACGTCCTTGCCCGTCATCCGCAGATGGCCGGTGGTTCCGGTGGAGCCCGGGCCGCCATCGACGTAGAGTTTTTCGCGGTGCCGTCCGTCCGAGCGCAGGCTCGCGGTGAGCACGCCGCGATCGGCGCTGCTGCCCTCCCCTTCCCGGGCCTCCAGCACGACCGCCCCGGCGCCGTCGCCGAAGAGCACGCAGGTCGTGCGGTCCTCCCAGTCGAGGATCCGCGAGAAGGTCTCGGCCCCGATGACCAGGGCACGCTTGGCGCTCCCCGTGCTCAGGAACTTGTCCGCGGTTGTCACGGCGTAGACGAATCCGGCGCAGACGGCCTGGACGTCGAAGGCGAAACCGCCGCGCAGGCCCAGCGCTGCCTGGATCTCGGTGGCGGTCGACGGGAAGGTGTGGTCGGGCGTCGAGGTGGCGCAGATGATGAGGTCGATGTCGTCGGCGCCGAGGCCCGCCTCGTCGAGGGCCGCCCGGGCGGCGCGCGCGCCGAGGACCGAGGTCGTCTCAGTGGCATCCGCGAGGTAGCGCTGGCGGATGCCGGTGCGCTGCACGATCCAGTCGTCGGAGGTGTCGACGGTGCGGCTGAGCTCGTCGTTGGTGACGCATCGGGCCGGCAGGGCGGAGCCGCAGCCGACCACGACGGAGCGCAGGACCTTTCCGGAATGGGCCGTCCCGGTCGTGACCGTCATGGGGCCGTCCTTCTGTGCGCGGGTCGGCTCATGACGCGACCGCGGCCGGCGTCAGGTCGAGCATGTCGCGGATGGTGCGCATGAGGTCGTGCCGGGCCATGTCGTGGGCGAGGTCGACCGCCGCCGCGAAGCCGTGCGCGTCCTCGGAGCCGTGACTCTTGATGACGATGCCCTCGAGACCGAGGAACACGCCGCCATTGGCCCGGCTCGGGTTCATCTTGTCCCGCAGGGCCTTGAAGGCCTGGCGGGCGAAGAAGTAGCCGATCTTGGCCGAGAGGGTCCGGCTCATGGCGGCGCGCAGGTAGCTGCCGATCTGCTTGGCCGTCCCCTCGGCGGTCTTCAGGGCGATGTTGCCGGTGAAGCCCTCGGTGACGACGACGTCCACCGTGCCCTTGCCGAGGTCGTTGCCCTCCACGAAGCCGTGATAGGCGAGGTTCGGCAGGTCGGTCTCGCGCAGGTAGCGTGCCGCTTCCTTGACGGCCTCGTTGCCCTTCATCTCCTCGGTGCCGACGTTGAGGAGGCCGACGGTCGGCCGGTCAAGGTCGAACACGATCCGGGCCATGGCCGAACCCATCACCGCCATCTCGACGAGGTGCTCGGCATCGGTGCCGATGGTGGCGCCGACATCGAGGACCACGCTCTCGCCGCGCACCGTCGGCCAGAGGCAGGCGATGGCCGGGCGCTCGATGCCCGCCAGGGTCTTCAGGCAGATCTTCGACATCGCCATCAGGGCGCCGGTATTGCCGGCCGAGACGGCGGCATCGGCCTCGCCGTCCTTCACCGCCTGGATCGCGCGCCACATCGAGGACTTGCCGCGCCCCGAGCGAACGGCCTGGCTCGGCTTCTCGTCCATGGAGATCGCCATCGTCGTGTGGCGGATCTCGACGGCGCCCTTCAGGCGCGGCTCGGCGGCCACCAGTGGCGTGAGGATTGCCTCATCCCCGAACATCAGGAACGTCATCTCGGGATGGCGCTCGCGGGCGATGGCGGCGCCGGGCACCACGGTCGTGGGGCCGTGGTCGCCGCCCATGGCGTCGAGCGAGATGCACACTCTCTGGGACATGGTGGGTGGCCGGTGGCCTCTGATCGCGGAAGGAACGGCCTCCCGGCGGGAGGCATCACGGTGGGCGGGGTAGCGGCGGACGACCGGCCCCCTGCCCGGCGGGGCGGAAAATAGCGATTGAGGCCCGGTGGGCAAACGAAATCTTAGCGTTTCGCCCAAAGCCGGTCCGATGTGCCGGTCGCGGATCTCAATCGTTGGCGGGCTTGAGCCCGCGCAGGGCCGCCAGCGGCGGCTCGTCCAGATCCTCGATATGGGGCTCGAACGCGACGCCGGGCTTGCGCGGATAGGGGTCGAGCCCGAGCGCCAGGAACTCGCCCGTGATCGCGCCAAAATCGATCTTGCCTCCCACGATCGGGTCGGGGACGTCGGCATCCTCCGCGTCGGTCCCCGCGAGCCGGTCGGTGTCGGTGAACAGCAGGTCCACCGGCTCCGAGACCGGCCCCTCGAAGGGCTCCAGGGACACCGTGCAGACCTGCGTCACCTGCGCCGTCACCGTTCCGCGCACCCGGAAGGCCGAGGGTGGGCCGCTCGTCTCGAAGGTGCCCACGAGGTCCCGGATGGCCGGGATCTCGAAGTCGGCGGCCAGGGCGGCACACTCCTCCGGGCTCGCGGTGACGACGAGCCGCCCATCGCTGCGGCGCAGGCGGTCGACGCTGACGATCCGCGCGAGCGGTCCGGTCTCTCCGTGACGGGGCGTATCGTGGCGGGTCATGGGACGATCCGTGTCGTGGTGCCGTCCGGTCCGGCCGGGGGAGCGGCGAAGGATTGCGGCGGCGGGAATGCCGGGCCGGTGGCGATCAGCCCGTCGAGGTCGGTCTGGGCCAGGGCGACATCGCTGGCGAGGACGTAGCGGGCGAGGCCGGCCGCCGCCGCCGGTGCGCCGACACCGAGGACGTTGCGCGCGAGCGCTGCCGTCAGCGCCGCCGTATCCCCGGCATCGAGGGCGGCATCGTAGCCCTCGGCCCGGCCGTAGAAGGCGGATCCGAGCTTCTTCATGCGCTTCGGGACCCCGAAATCGCCGATGCCGGATTCCCGAAGGGACGAGTCGAGCTGCAGGAACACCGCGTTCACGAGGTCCTGGGCCACGTCGGCCGCCGGTTCCGGCAGGCGGTTCAGGCGGCGCAGAACCAGGATGACGTGCAGGATCAGGCACTCGAACCGTCCCTCCAGCGTGTCGGGTACGCCGAGGTGGAGGTAGAGGTCCGGTTGGCGGGCCGCCTCGTTGATGCGCCCGTGCAGCGTCTCGATCACCCGCTCGCGCGGGCTCGACCGGCCCCAGGCGCGGAGCCGGTCGAGGAGCCCCGTCATCATGCGCATCTCCCGGGCTCGCCTGGCGCGAAGCCGGCGCGGACGGCCGGCGGGTGTGGCCGGGCTTGCCTTGTCAAAACCATAACCCCGCGTTACGGCAGCGAACGGTCAAGGTGCAACCTCCATCGGGATACTTCTTGCCTCGGTGTCGGGTCGGGATCGGGGCCGCAAGACACCGTCACGGAAGACGCCTTCCCGGAAGTCGCGTCCAGTTTCTCACTGTCAGCAAGGGTGGCCGATGTCGCGCCGTCTCGTCTCGTCGCTCGCTCGCCTCGCCGTCCTCGGCGTGATCGGTGCCGGTGTGTCCGGCTGCATCGGCGAGGACATCCGCCACGGCTACCAGATCGACCAGGCCGCCCTCGCCACCGTGAAGCCCGGGATGAGCGCCGAGCAGGTGCTGCAGATCCTCGGCACGCCGTCCACCGTCTCTACCGTCGGCAACAAGTCGTGGTACTACATCAGCCAGAACACGCGCCGTACCGTCCTGTTCCTCGGCGAACGGGTCGAGGACCAGAAGGTCACCGCCGTCTATTTCAACGGCGCCTTCAAGGTCGAGCGCGTGGCGCTCTACGGCCTGCAGGACGGTAAGGTGTTCGACTTCATCGAGCGGACCACGCCGACCAGCGGCGCCGATCGCGCCTTCCTCAGCCAGCTCTTCCGCGGCCTGACCAAGTACGAGCCGTTCGGCAGCGGGTCCGGCACCAGCGTCGTGCCCGGCGCCAATCGCGGTCTGTAGGCATCGCGGTCCACCCCTCGGGAACCGAGGGGCTGGGCGACCGGCCGACTGAGGGGGCGCGCGTGTGGCGCGGACCGTGAATGGCTCGCCCGGGCTCGACGCCAGGCGGGCAGAGGACCCGAGGATGCCGTTTCGCGAAGCCTTTCTCGTCGAGGGTGGCGAGACCGGCGCGCTCCTGCGCAGCCATGACTGGTCGGCGACCTCGCTCGGCATGCCGGGCGGCTGGCCCCAGGCCCTGAAGACGCTCGTCGGCGTGATGCTCGGCTCGCAGCAGCCGATGCTGATCGTCTGGGGGCCGGACTACATCACCCTCTACAACGACGGCTACGCCGCCATGTGCGGCGCCCGCCATCCGGCCGCCCTCGGCGGCTCGTTCCGCGACCTCTGGCACGACATCTGGGATCAGGTGGAGCCGATCCTGGCCCGCGCCTATGCGGGCGAGGCGACGCACATGGACGGCATCGCCTTCATCATGCACCGCAACGGTTATCCGGAGGAGACCTACTTCTCCTTCGGCTACACGCCGGTGCGCGACGAGGCCGGGCAGGTCGTCGGCATGTTCTGCGCGTGCGCCGAGACGACGGGCCGGGTGCAGGCCGAACGGCGGGCGAGCGCCGAGCGCGAGCGCCTCGAGCAGCTGTTCGCCCAGGCTCCGAGCTTCATGGCCGTCCTGCGCGGGCGCGAACACCGCTTCGAACTCGCCAACCCGGCCTACCGGCGCCTCGTCGGTGACCGGCCGCTTCTGGGTCGGACCGTCGCCGAGGCTCTTCCGGACGCCGTAAACCAGGGCTATCTCGACCTTCTCGACACGGTCTATCGCTCCGGCGATGCCTTCACGGCGACGGCCTCGAAGCTCACCCTGCAGGGCGTGGCGGACGGGGCGGAGGTCGAGCTCTATCTCGACTTCGTCTACCAGCCGATCTTCGACGATGACGGCGCCGTTACCGGCGTCTTCGTCGAGGGCGTCGACGTCACCGACCGGGCGCTTGCCGAGATCGCCCTGCGCCGGAACGAGGCGGAATTGCGCTTCCTCAACGCCGATCTGGAGCGCCAGGTCATCCTGCGCTCCAACGAGCGCGGACTGACTTGGCTGGTCAGCCCGGACCTGCTCGGCGTGCTGCACCCGGACGGCTACTTCGAGCGCCTGAACCCGGCCTGGGAGGTCGTGCTCGGCTGGTCCGAATCCGAGATCGCCGGCCGGTCCGTGCTCGACCTGATCCATCCGGACGACGTGGAGCGCACCGCCGAGGTCGTCGGAGCCCTGGCGGGCGGCACGCCCGTCTTCCGTTTCGAGAATCGCTATCGCACCCGCGACGGCGGCTATCGCTGGCTGTCCTGGACGGCGGTGCCGGAGGGCGGGCGCTCCTACTGCAGCGGCCGCGACATCACCGAGGAGAAGGCGCGGGAGGCCGCCCTCGCCCAGGCCCAGGAGGCCCTGCGTCAGGCGCAGAAGATGGAGGCCGTCGGTCAGCTCACCGGCGGCGTCGCCCACGATTTCAACAACCTTCTGACCGTCATCAAGTCCTCCACCGACCTCCTGAAGCGGCCGGGCCTCGCCGAGGATCGCCGCCGCCGCTACGTCGATGCGATCTCCGACACCGTTGCGCGGGCCGCCAAGCTCACGGGCCAGCTCCTCGCCTTCGCACGGCGCCAGGCCTTGAAGCCCGAAACCTTCAACGTGGGCGCGGGCGTCGCCGCGATCAGCGAGATGGTCGGCACCCTGACGGGGGCCCGCATCGCCATCGTGGTCGAGGTGCCGGAGACGCCCTGCTACGTGCATGCCGATCCGAGCCAGTTCGACACCGCGCTGGTGAACATGGCGGTCAATGCGCGCGACACCATGGAGGGCGAGGGCCGCCTGACGATCCGCGTCGGCGCCGTCTCGGGGATCCCGCCCCTCGACATCCGCGGGGACGCCTTCGTGGCCGTATCGCTGACCGATACCGGCTCCGGCATCGCCGCGGGGGACCTGCACCGGATCTTCGAGCCGTTCTACACCACCAAGGGCGTCGGTCAGGGGACCGGCCTCGGCCTCAGCCAGGTGTTCGGTTTCGCCAAGCAGTCGGGGGGCGAGGTTCTCGTCGAGAGTGAGCCGGGGCGCGGCTCGACCTTCACCCTCTATCTGCCGCGCGTGTCCGGCCTATCCGAAACCGCCAGGCCGCTCGAGGAGGCCGAGCCGCTGACGGAGGGGCACGGCACCTGCGTCCTCGTCGTCGAGGACAACCCGGAGGTCGGCCGCTTCGCGACCCAGACCCTGGCCGAACTCGGCTATCACACGGTCTGGGCGACCTCCGCCGCCGATGCCCTGCGGCAGCTCGAGAAGATTCCCTTCCGCTTCGAGGTGGTGTTCTCTGACATCGTCATGCCGGGCATGAATGGGATCGAGCTCGCCAAGGAGATCGTCCGGCGGCGGCCCGACCTGCCGGTGGTACTGGCCAGCGGGTACAGCCATGTCCTGGCCGAGGAGGGGGCCCACGGGTTCGAACTGCTGCACAAGCCCTATTCGGTGGAGCAGCTCTCACGGGTCCTGCGGAAGGCGGTGGCCGGCAGTCGTCGCGGACGGCGCGATCGACTCTGACCGCTTCAGCGGCTCCCCGGCTCGCTGGAATCGAGCTGCGCGATCAGGCTCGCGAACAGGTCGGAGACCTCGGATTCGGGCTGAGGGGCATAGGTCGCCTGCAGGCCGCCGGCGAGGCAGGCGACCAGGAAATGCGATCGCGCCCCGCGGGCGCGGGACCGGCGGACCCCCGGCTCCCGATCCGAAGAGACGGCCGGTCCGATCGGCTGCGATCGCTGCGTCTTGTCCATGCACAAGCTTTCCAAGTGTAGCGTCGCTCCGAACGCCTCACCTAACGGACGTTAACGTGGCGTGCGGAGGGAGCAATAGGCAATCCGGCCGGCCGGAGCGCTGTGCACTTTCCGATACCCTGTGGCGGGGTCGACACGACGGTCCGGCCGATCGCTGCGGGGTCGGCGAAGAGGTGCTCCGGCGTTCGCGCCGCAAGTGCGTCGGCGCGGGTATAGCCCCAGGTCACGGCCCCGAAGGCACAGCCCGCTTCGGTCGCGGCCTGATGGTCGCGGATCTCGTCGCCGACGTAGAGCGCCGCGGACGGGGCGAGGCTGGCGTCACGGATCAGGGCACGCAGGCGCCGGGCCTTGCCGAACAGCGACGCACCGCAGGTGTAGTGAGTGAAGTGGCGGGCCGCCGGTCCCAGCGCCCGCCGGATCGTCGCCTCCCGATTCGAGCTCGCGATGCCGAGGCGCAGGCCCGCTCCGTCGAGGTCGGCGAGCAGATCAGGCACGCCGGGAAACAGCCGGATCCCCCCCATATCCCGGGCCGCGAGCCGGTGCATGTGCCGGGTGATCAGCGGTAGCTTCCAGGCCGGAATCCCGAGATGCCGGACGATGCCCCGCGCATCCATGCCCCGGAGCGTCTCGGTCTCGTGCTCTGCGATGCGGGCGAAGCCGTAGCGGTCGGCTACGCCGTTGATGACACCGGCGAACCAGGGAAAGCTGTCGGCCAGGGTCCCGTCGAAATCGAAGACGACGAGGCGATACGGAGGGAGACTCACGATTTGAGGTGATCCACCGGGATGACGAGGCGCATCACGAGACCGCTCGGGGCCCAGTCCTGCTCCAGCGTACCGTCCAGCTGCCCGACGACGCTGCGCTGCGCCAGGACCGTGCCGAAGCCCTGCCGGGTCGGCGGACCGGTCACCGTGGGGCCGCCGCTCTCCGCCCAGGTCAGAATGTAGGATGGGCCGTCACGCCGGCCGGTGAGGCGGACGCCGCCGGTCTCGGTCGAAAGGCCGCCATACTTCATCGCGTTGGTGGCCTGCTCGTGCATGATCAGCGCCAGCGCCGTGGCGGCGCGCTCGCCTACGGCCACGTCGTCCCCGTCGACGACGATCCGCGCGCGCCCGTCCTGCACGTAGGCCGCCATGATCAGGCGCATCAGGCCGAACAGGGTCTGGCCCTTCACCGCGGGGGCGCTCGCCGGGGAGTGCGGGCGGACGTATTCGTGCGCCTGCGCCAGGGCGCCGAGGCGCTCCCGGAAGGCCGAGACGAAGGGACGGGCGGCCGGATCGGTCCGGGCCGACAGGCCGGCGATGCCGCCGACCACGGCGAAGATGTTCTTGATCCGGTGCGACAGTTCCTTGATCAGGAGGTCCTGAGCCTCCTCCGCCCGCTTGCGCTCGCGCAGGTCGCGGGTGACGGTGGCGTAACCGACGAACCGACCCTCGTCGTCCCGCACCGGGAAGATGTTGTAGAGGACCGCGATCCCCTCCCCCGTCCCGAAATGCCGGAAGGCGAGCTCGCCCTCCCACCAGCCCTGCCGCTCGACGGCGGGCAGGACCATTCCGGTGACGAGCGCCTGACTCTCGGGCATGAAATAGTCGAGGAGCTGCGTGCCGGCCACCGCGGTGACGTCGGGGAGTCCGACGAGGCGGCGTCCGGCCTCGTTGATGTGCTGGACGAACCCCTCCCGGTCGGCCATGCCGATGAAGTCCTGTGACTGCTCGACGATGGCGGCGAGTTTCAGCGCCTCGGCCTCCGCCCGCTTCAGGTCCTCGATATCGGTGCAGGTGCCGAACCAGCGCTCGATCCGCCCCTCGGCATCGAAGAGCGGCATCGCCCGCCCCAGGGTCCAGCGATAGGCCCCGGAATGGTGGCGCAGGCGGTACTCAACCTCGTAGGGGTCGCCGGTGGCCAAGCTGTGCCGCCAGCGCGACCAGGCCCGGTCCTGGTCGTCGGGATGGAACATGCCGTTCCAGGCCTCGCCGTCCGTCGAGCCCGGCGGGACGCCGGTGAACGCGTACCAGCGGTCGTTGTAGAAGTCGTGATAGCCGTCGGGCCGGGTGGTCCAGACCATCTGCGGCATCGCGCCGGTCATCACCCGGAACCGACGCTCGCTCGCCTCCAGCTCCGCCTCGCGCGCATAGACCTCGCGGCGGGTCCTGGTCAGCTCGATCAGCGTCGCGGCCTGCCGGGCCAGCGCCTCCAGCATCTCGGCCTGCACCGGGGTGATGCCCTCGGGACGCGCGATGCCGTCGAGGACGCAGAGAGTGCCGAGGGGATAGCCCGAGCGCGAGCGAATGACCGCACCGGCGTAGAAACGGAGCTGCCGCTCCCCCGTGACGAGGGGGTTGTCGCGGGTGCGCGGATCGAGGGTGAGGTCCGGGATGACGAGGAGCGCCTCGGCCTCGAGGGCGTGCGCACAGATCGACATCCGCCGTGGTGTCTCGGGCAGCTCGAACCCGACGTGTCCCTTGAACCATTGCCGGTCCGCTTCCACGAGGCTGACCAGCGCGATCGGCGCATTGCAGAGCAGGGCCGCGATGCGGGTCAAGTCGTCGTAGACGGCTTCCCGGCCGGTCGCGGCGAGATCCAGGCTGGCGAGCTCCGCCAGCCGATCGGACTCGGTCCATCCGGTCGGCGCGACTGAGCAGGCATCGGTCGATGGCAAAAGCGGCTATCCTCGTCGGTCGCAACACATAGGATGTCTCCCGTCCGAGCGATAGCGCTAACGGTCTTCGATGCGGATCGAGGTGAATCCGCGATGGTCCGGGTCTCACGACAATCGAGGAGCCGCCTCGTGTATAGAACTATACAGTAGACGGCTCCGATCGGCTCGCGTTGGCGGCTCAGGCCGCCTTGGCGGCACCCTGGGTCGGATAGTCGACGTAGCCTTCCGGACCCTGGCTGTACCAGGTCTTCATTTCGTCGTTGTTCAGCGGGGCGCTCGTGAACAACCGTTCCGGCAGGTCGGGGTTGGCGATGAAGGGCCGTCCGAAGGCGATGGCGTCGGCCTGGCCCTCGTTGAGGGCCGCCTGCGCCCGCGGGCCGTCGTAATCCGAGTTCAGGATCAGGGGGCCGTCGAAGGCCGCCCGCATCGCCGGGGCGATCGGGGGATGATTGGACGTCCCGAACGTGCCGTTCGGGCCCGGCTCCCGCAGCTCGAGGAAGGCGAGCCCGATCTTCGAGAGGGCCGCCGCCGCAGCGCCGAACAGGGCCTCGGGGTTCGAATCATCCACGCCCTGGATCGCGCCGTTGGGCGAGAGGCGCACGCCGGTGCGGTCCCGGCCGACGGCCTCGGCCACGGTGCGCGTCACCTCCGTGAGCAGGCGCAGACGGTTCTCGATGGAACCGCCGTAGGCGTCGGTGCGGAGGTTCGTGCCGTCGCGCAGGAACTGGTCGATCAGGTAGCCGTTCGCCGCATGGATTTGCACGCCGTCGAACCCGGCCGTCATGGCGTTGCGCGCGGCGCGGTCATAGTCGGCCAGCAGGCGCGGAATCTCGTCGACGGACAGCGCCCGCGCCTCGGCGTAGGGCTTCTTGCCCGCGTAGGTGTGCGCGGCGTCCGGGGCCGTTGTCGCCGAGGCCGAGATCGGCTTCTGGCCGCCGAGGAAGTCCGGATGCACGATGCGGCCCATGTGCCAGAGCTGGCAGACGATCTTGCCGCCGGCGTCGTGCACGGCCTTCACCACCGGCTTCCAGGCCTCGACCTGTTCATCAGACCAGATGCCCGGCGCGAAGGGCCAGCCCAGCCCTTCCTGCGAGATGCCGGTCGCCTCCGTGAGGATCAGGCCGGCGCTGGCCCGCTGGCGATAATACTCCACCATGATCGGCGTCGGCACGTGCTCGCGCGAGGCGCGGCCGCGGGTCAGCGGCGCCATGAAGACGCGATTCTTGGCGTCGATCGCGCCGATGCGGATCGGGTCGGACAGGGAAGGCATGGAGGAAGCTCACGTTGTTTCAAGGACGAACGGACGGCGCGCGGATTTCACCGCGCCCGTCGATGTCCTCATGTGGTCGTCGCGCCGGGCACCGCCAGACGTCGGCGTCCACCGACGCACCCCGCCCGTGCGGGCGCGCACGCGCCGTTCGATTTCGATCAACTCGCGCGGCTCCTAAGGAGCGAAGGGGCGGCTCACCCGCCTACGGCGGTGCGCCGACAGAGCGATCGGTGAGATCCGGCTGGGACGCGAGGCTCCGCATGGCCGCTCCGAAGCCGGGCACGGTTCACGGTCGCGCCTCGAAATCCGGGGTGACGCGCGTCTCCCACTCGGGTATCGCTCCTTCCATCGCTGCGGAAGCGAGAGGGCCTGTAGCTCAATGGTTAGAGCCGACCGCTCATAACGGTCTGGTTGCAGGTTCGAGTCCTGCCGGGCCCACCACCTCTCCCGTTAAAAACCTCCCCCACTGGGGCCGGTGCGGCACCGGCGATCCGGGTCCTTCGGATCACGGGCTGCCCAGCTGTCGGGGTCGAGGCTGGGATTGGCCCGCCTGCCCGCCAAGGCTGCCTGTCGTAACGGTTCATCGAGCGCCGACCCGGCATCGCGGGCGCAACAAGCACCGGGGGAGCTTCATTTCCGCCGGCGGAGACGAGAGCGTCACCCACGCAGTCGCGTGCCGTGACCCTCTCGTCCGCGCTCATATCCAGATCGATCGGAACCCGCAGGGGGCTCGCTTACATCCGGTGGCCGCGGTGGTGTCCCATCATGTGGCCGCGATGGTGACGGTGGCCCATCCGGTGATGGCGGTGGTGATGACGCATCATGTGGCCGCGCATGTGGTGGTGACCCATCATGCGACCATGGCCGCGATGGCCATGCATGCCGTCCATCCGGACCTCGGTGACGGCGGTCGGCGCGTCGACCGCTCCGATCACACCGGGGGCGGCAGAGGCCGGGGCGGCCGAGATGGCGCCCAGGGTTGCCAGGATGGCGGCGGCGAACAGAGACTTCCTCATGGGCGTCCTCACAGGGGGTTTTTGCCGGCGCGGCATCGGGGCTGACGCCGGCCGGGCTCAGGGAACGGCTCAGTTTCGCATACCGTTCCGCGTAGTCCGTCGTTCTCCGCCTCCGCCTCGAGAGAGGAAATTCCTCTCGGTGAACGCCGGCTGGGCGTCCCCCCGGCTTGCCGGGTGGGCAGGCTGGCGACCCCTGGAGGAAATCGGTCCGTTCGCGATGCCGGCGGCGCGGCAGGCCGCCTCGATGGTCCGCGTGACGTCGGAGTCCGGTGGAGGCTGGAAGCGGGCGAAACGCATCAGCGTCTCCGACACCGAAACCGGTCCTGGCAGCGACGCCCTGCTGTCGATCTTTCGTCGCCGGATCAGGGGCCGGTTCAAGCCGATGGCCGATCAGACGGCCTTGCCGACGAGGTGACCGATGCCGGCCGTGACGGCCATCGCCAGGGCGCCCCAGAACGCCACGCGGGCCGTCGCCCGCAGGACCTTCGCGCCGCCGACCTTCGCGCCGAGCGCCCCGAGAACGGCGAGGAACATCAGAGAGGCGGCGGAGACGAGGGTGACCACGAGGTTCGCCGGCGAGATCGCAGCCACGAGCAGCGGCAGTGCCGCCCCGGCCGAGAAGGTCGCCGCCGAGGTCAGCGCGGCCTGGATCGGGCGCGCCGTCGTGAACTCCGAGATGCCGAGCTCGTCCCGGGCATGGGCGCCCAGCGAGTCCTTGGCCATGAGCTGGTCGGCCACCTTCAGCGCGAGTTCGTGGTCGACGCCGCGGCCGACGTAGATCGCCGCCAGTTCCGCGCGCTCGGCCGCAGGGTCCTGCTCCAGCTCGCGGCGCTCACGGCTGAGATCGGCCTGCTCGGTGTCGGACTGGGAGCTGACCGAGACGTACTCGCCGGCCGCCATCGACATCGCGCCGGCGACCAGCCCGGCCGTGCCGGCGACCAGGATCTCGCCGGTGGCGGCCGTGGAGGCCGCCACGCCGACGATCAGGCTCGCGGTGGAGACGAGCCCGTCATTGGCGCCGAGGACCGCGGCGCGGAGCCAGCCGATCCGGTCGATCAGGTGGCTCTCGGCATGGGACCGGCGCATGGCAGTCAGTGCCTCCGGGTCGGGCTGGCGCGGTGCGCGCGCGGCAGGATACGACGCAGAATGCCGTCGTGCCAGCGCCCGTGCGATGGGTTCGCGAGCCGAGAGGATCCGGGGAGTCCACCCTGCGGTCGTGACGGCGGCCGGGGCCGGGACATCCGTACGGGGATGTCCCGGCCCCTCCTCCCCTCACGAGACGCCGGGGGGCGGGTTACCGCGTCCGGACGTCGTAGCGGTCGAGCATCATCACCTTGTCCCAGACCTTCACGAAATCCTTCGTGAACCGGGCCTCGCCGTCGCTGCCCGCATAGACCTCGGCGACGGAGCGGAGCTGCGCGTTCGACCCGAACACTAGGTCGCAGCGCGTCGCGGTGAACTTCGCCGCTCCGCTCGCCCGGTCGACCAGCTCGAAGGTCATGCCCTTCGGGTCGGTCTTGCGCCATTCGAGATCGACGCTCGTCAGGTTCGCGAAGAAGTCGTTCGACAGCACGCCGACCCGATCGGTGAAGATGCCGTGCCGCGAGCCGTCGTGATTGGCTCCGAGGGCCCGGAGGCCGCCCACCAGGGCCACCCATTCGGGGGCCGTGAGGGATAGCAGGTACGCCTTGTCCAGGAAGAGCTCCTCGGGCGAGACGCGCGGTGCGACCGCCGCGAAGTCCTCCGCCACGTAGTTGCGGAAGCCGTCGACGACGGGCTTGAGCCACGTGAACATCTCGATGTCGGTCAGCTCCTGCCGGGTGTCGACGCGACCCGGCGTGAACGGCACCGTCGCGGGGTGGCCACCGTCGGCGAGCGCCTTCTCGACGGCGGCACATCCGCCGAGCACGATGAGATCGGCCAGCGACACCCGCTTGCCGGCCTGATGCCCGTTGAAGGCGTCGGCGATCTGCCGCAGGGCGGCCACCACCGGTACGGTCCGACGGTTGATCGACCAATCCTTCTGCGGGGCGAGCGCCAGCCGACCGCCATTGGCGCCGCCGCGCTTGTCGCTGTCGCGATAGGTCGATGCCGCCGAGAAGGCCGTGAACGCGAGATCGGAGACCGACAGGCCCGTCGCCAGGATCTCACGCTTCAGCGCGGCGATGTCGCCGTCGTCGATGAGGTCGTGATCGCGGGGCGGGATCGGATCCTGCCAAAGCAGATCGTCCTCGATCTTGATCTCGGGGCCGAGGTAGCGCTCCTTCGGACCCATGTCGCGGTGGGTCAGCTTGTACCAAGCCTTCGAGAAGGCCAGGGTGAACGCATCGAAGTCATTGAGAAACTTCTCGCACACCTTGCGGTAGTCCGGGTCGACCTTCAGGGCGATGTCGCTGGTCATCATCATCAGACCATGCATCTGGCCCGGTACATGCGCGTCCGGGGTCTTTGGCGCGTCCGGATCGGCCGGCGTCCATTGCGATGCACCGGCCGGACTCTTGATCTGCACCCATTCGAACTTGAAGAGGTTCTCCAAGTAGGCGTTGTCCCACTGGGTCGGGTTCGGCGTCCAGCTGCCCTCGATGCCGTTGGTCATCGTGTACTGGGCGAAACCCGTGCCCTTGGGGTTGTGCCAGCCCAGGCCCATCGCCTCCATCGGAGCAATTTCCGGCGGTGGGCCGACCTGATCGGCCGACACCATTCCGTGGCTCTTCCCGAAGGCATGGCCGCCGGCGATCAGCGCCACGGTCTCCTCGTCGTTCATCGCCATGCGGGTGAAGGTCGTGCGGATGTCGCGCGCGGACCCCATCGGGTCTCCGTTCGCGTAGGGGCCTTCGGGATTGACGTAGATCAGCGCCTGGTGCGATGCGGCCAACGGATTTTCGAGATCGTAATCCGTATCGCCGTTCTGGCCACGCCAGCGCTTGTCGCGGCTTACCATGCTGTCGAACGACGCGATGTCGTTCGGGTCCCAGATCTCGGGTCCCCAGTAGGTCGCGTTATCGGCTTCCCACGCGTCCTGACGTCCGCCGGCAAAGCCGTAGGTCGGGAAGCCCATGATCTCCAGGGCGCAATTGCCGGTCAGGACCATCAGGTCGCCCCACGACAGGGCGCTTCCGTACTTCTGCTTGATCGGCCAGATCAGGCGCCGGGACTTGTCGGTGTTGCCGTTGTCCCACCAGCTGTTGATCGGCGCGAAGCGCTGGAGCGCCTCGCCGGCTCCGCCCCGACCGTCTGCGATCCGGTAGGTGCCCGCCGCATGCCAGGCCATGCGGATCATCTGCGGGCCGTAATTGCCGTAGTCGGACGGCCACCACGCGACGGATGTCGTGAGGAAGGCCTTGATGTCCTGCTTCACCGCATCGAGATCCAGTGCCTCGAACGCCGCCTTGTAATCGAAGTCCTCGCCCAGGGGATTGGCCTGCGGGCCGTTCTGATGAAGGAGCTCGACCTTCAGACGGTTGGGATACCAATCCGAGAGCGCCGGCGGACTGCCCACGGCGCCGCCGATCCGGTCGCCGCCGAAGGGGCATTTCCCCTGCATCTCGAAGGTCTTGGTGTTCAGATTTTTGGAATCGGCGATGGTCAACGCGGCGTCCTCTTCCTCGTCGTCGGGAGCGTCTGCTCGAAAAGCGCTTGCCCGGGAACGCCCCCGGAGCGCTCCGCGCTATTGGAGGCAATAACCCGAGGAATTATAGCGGGCCTGCAAAGAACGGACACGCTATCACGGCGATTTGATGGTCTGTGTATTCAGGCTCATCTTTTGGCGTGGCCCTCATGCTGACAGAAGTCGCTCAATAATTCGTTGGACCGATCAGGACCGTCCGTAGAGTCGGACCGGTGATCCGCGATCGATGCCGGATGCGGCACAGTGTTCACATGTGTTCACGCCGTGGACGGTATCGGCCCGGAGCGTTTGTGCTGACGTAGACAGGTTCGATGATCGCGTGAATCACGCGGACCCCAGGGGCGGAGGGCCTCCTGGTTCCCTCGTTGGAGGAACGGGCGTGTTGCGGCCTCACCGAGGGTGGCCGATGCTCACGCTTCGGCCCGGCCGGCGGTTGGACATTCTCGCCTCCACGGTCGTGACCGCACCGCCGGACCAGGACGGCGCGGCTTCGTCGGCGCCGCGCAACATCGGGAAGGGCTGTTCGGCTCGAGCGTGGGTCACTTTCCGCTTAGCGGAGCGTCCGGGGTTTTGGCGAGCGGCCGATCTGATTCGGTTCCAGGACAAAATCCCGTCCGCGATTCGGAACGCTTCGTCGCGTCCAGCTATTTCCGGTCCCCGTTCCGGGACACAGGAGTTCCCCATGCGTCGCCTCGTTCTCGCCCTCGCCGCCGTTACGGCGCTGACAGGACCCGTTCTCGCCAAGGACGAGGCTCCCACGCCGCCAACCACAGTGAAGTTTGCCCCCGTCCCGCAGGACGCCGTGCTGAGCTACAACCTCATCGGCCTCAACGTCGTCGACGGCACCAACAGCAATGTCGGCGACATCAAGGATCTCGTCATCGAGAAGGGCAGGCTCACCGGCTACATTATGTCCGTCGGCGGCTTCCTCGGTGTGGGCGAACGCTACGTGGTGGTCGATCCGTCCTCGGTGGCGCTGACCTACGACGCCGGGGCGAAGAAGTGGAAGGCCTCGGTGAATGCCAGCAAGGACGCCCTGAAGGCCGCCCCCGAGTTCAAGTACGACGGCAAGTTCAAGCGCTGAGCGCACTCGGCGGGAGCGTTCGCGCGCGAGGTGGGTCGCGGTCCGGCCGAGGGCGGTGCAACGGCCCGGATCCGCTCCCCACCGCGGACCAATCGCGCGTCGGTTTCCGCCCGGGATCGACCCCGGCTCCATGCGGCGGACAGGGTGCCCCCCCTGTCCGCCGAACCGATGAAGGGCATCGGCGGCGGTGCGCTCAGAGAGACGGCGCCGGCGCCGGGTCGCCCCAGGTCTTCACCGGGAAGGTCACGTCGTAGGCCAGGTTGAAGACGAAGGCGTAGGCCACATAGAAGGCTGCGATCGCGAGATCCATGAAGAAGGCTTCGGTGAAGCCGATGCCGAGATACCAAGCGATCGGCGGCAACAGGATCACGAGAAGCCCCGCCTCGAACAGCACCGCATGCGCCACCCGCAGCATGAGGCTCTTGCGGGTATGCCCGACGACGCGCTGCATCGTCCGGTCGAAGCCGAGGTTGTAGAGGTAGTTCCACACCATCGCAGCCAGGGCGCTGCCTACGCCGATCACGCCCATGGCCGAGGCCTGCAGCCCGAACAGCAACGTCCCGAGCGGGATGATCAGGGCGAGCCCCAGCACCTCGAACAGGATGGCGTGGCGGATGCGATCGCGAGTCGTGCGCATGATGTTTCCCGAAAACGGTCCCTTTGGTCCGGCGTCTTCTATCTGCCATACACCGATCCGCAAGCTAGAACGTATCGGAAAACCGGATGGATCATGGTCTCGCTCGATCAACTTCAGGCTTTCGTGGCGGCGGCCGAGGCCGGATCTTTCTCGGGCGCGGCCCGCGTGCTGCGGAAAGCCCAGTCGGCCGTCAGCACCCAGGTGGCGAACCTGGAGGCCGATCTCGGGGTCGTCCTGTTCAGCCGAGCGGGCCGCAATCCGGTATTGACCCCGGCAGGCGAGCGGCTGTTGCTGGAGGCCCGCGTGGTGCTCGAGCGGCGCGAGCACCTCGTCGGCGTGGCGCGCAGTCTGGAGCAGGGGGTGGAGAACCGGCTCGTGGTCGCCATCGACGAACTCTATCCCGAGCACGCCCTCGGCGCGCTGTTCGCGGACTTCGCGCGGCACTTCCCCTTCGTCGAGCTGGAACTGCTCTTCCCGCTAATGGAGGATGTCAGCCGCATGGTGCAATCGGGGGCGGCCGACCTCGGCGTGATGTGGCGCCAGGAGGTGCTGCCCACGGAACTCGGCTTCCAGACCATCGGCTGGGTGCCCCTCAAGCTCGTCTGCGGGCGCGACCATCCCCTGGCGAAGGCGCGGGTGGTGTGGGAGGAGTTGAAACGGCATCGCCAGATCCTCGTCGCCGCGCGCAGCGACGGGCCCGAAAAGCGCCGCCTGCGGGTGGCCGCCGAGGTGTGGTGGGTGGAGAGCCACTGGGTCATCCTCGAGATGGTCAAGCACGGGATCGGTTGGGCCTTCGTCACGGACCACGTCATCGCCGCATCGCAGACGGCGCCCGATCTCGTCACGCCGGATCTGCAATTCGATCAGGGCGACTGGCCCATCGCCTTGGAACTGGTCTGGCACAAGCAGCGCCCCTGCGGACCGGCCGCGGCCTGGCTGCGCGAGCGCTTCGCGGCGGAGCGGGTCGGCAACGCGTCGGGCGTCGGCCGGACGGCTTGAGGACGGGAACTTCGGCGCGCCCTCGTGTCCTGCGGACCCGCCACCGGGGCATGCCGATCCGGGTGAGCGGCATAGCCGTCCGACCGGTCTCGCGCGTTGATCCCTGGCGGACGCCGCGTCGCGAACCCGCTTGTGCGTACGGGGCGGTGCGACGACGACGTGCCGGATACGCAGGACGAAACCTGGCATGAAGAGCCCCCGAAGCGGTGGCGCGCCGTTTTCATCGCCGCGTAGGCCGGCAAGCGTTCGTCGCGCGCGGACCGGTGCCGTCCAGCGGTGCCTGCGGCACGGCGCGCGGAGGACTCTTCGGAAGCGGGTGGGCAAAGGCGTCGCGGAGAGGTGTGGGTCGTGCAGGGCGGATCGGAGGAGGACGGGCCCGCCGCAGGGCCCGAGGCGGCACCGGCCTGTCTCGCCGGGGGCGGCGAGATGGCGGCGAGGCTGCGCACGCACGACTGGTCCGGTTCCTCCCTCGGACGACAGGAGACCTGGCCGGCCGGTCTGCGCGCGACCGTGAGCCTGATGCTGGGCTCGCGCTTTCCGATGTTCGCGGCCGTCGGGACCGAACTTGCCGTCCTCTACAACGACGCCTTTGCCGAGATTCTCGGGCTCCGGCATCCGGCCGCCCTCGGCCGGTCTTTTCGCGAGGTCTTTTCGGGTGTGTGGAGCGAGGTTGAGCCCATGGTCGCGCGCGCCCTCGCCGGCGAGGCGACCTTGTCCGAGAACATGCCGTTCGTGATCGAGCGGGGCGGCGACGCGGAGTCGGCGTCCTTCACGGTCTCCTACTCGCCCCTGCGGGACGACGCGGACAGGGTCGTCGGTGTGTTCTGCGCCTGCGCCGAGACGACGGCGCAGATCGTGGCGCAGGCGGACCTCGGCGAGACGGAAGCGCGCCTGCGCCTTGCGAGCGAGGCTTCCCACATCGGCTTCTGGGACGTGGACGTCGTGAACGACACGGCCTTCTGGCCGCAGCGGGTGAAGGCGATGTTCAGCATGTCGTCCGACGCCCCGGTCTCGGGCGCGGAGTTTCTCGCCGGCCTGCATCCCGACGACCGCGAGGCGACGATGGCGGCCTTCACCGCTGCGCTCGATCCTGCGCGCCGCGCCGTCTACGATGTCGAGTACCGGACCGTGGGCCAGGCGGACGGACTGGTCCGCTGGGTCGCCGCCAAGGGGCGCGGCCTCTTCGAGGGCGACCGCTGCGTGCGCGTGCTCGGGACCGCCCTCGAGATCACCGCCCGCAAGCGGTCCGAGGAGGCCCTGCGCGCCAGCGAAGAGCAGTTTCGCGTCCTGTCGCAGGTGCTGCCCAACCTCGTCTGGACCACCGATGCGGCCGGCGCCGCCGACTGGTTCAACGAGCGGGTTTACGCCTACAGCGCGTTGCGGCCCGGAACCCTCGACGCGGCGGGATGGCTCGCCATCATCCATCCGGACGACCAGGCCCGCGTGGCCAAGCGGTGGGGCGAGACCGTCGCCTCTCTGTCGGAATACCAGTGCGAATATCGTCTCCGGCGCGGGGACGGCGCCTATCGCTGGTTCCTGGCGCGGGCGCAGCCGGTGCTGGCCGGCGACGGTACCGTCCTGCGCTGGGTCGGCACCAGTACCGACATCGACGACCAGAAGCGAGTGATGGCCGAACTCGTCGGCTTCAACGAGGCCCTGGAGCAGCGGGTCGCCGAACGCACCGCCGAGCGCGACCGGGTCTGGCGCAACTCGCGCGACCTCCTCGTCGTCATCGGGTCCGACGGTGTCTTCCGGGCGGTGAACCCGGCCTGGGAGGCGATCCTGGGCCAGCATCCGTCGGACGTGGTCGGGCGCAGCTTCCTGGCGTTCGTATGGCCGGAGGATGCGGTCTTCACCGAGGCGGCTTTGTCTCAGGCCGCGGCTGCCGACCACCTCAACAACTTCGAGAATCGCTACCGCCATGCGGACGGCACCGCGCGCTGGATCTCTTGGCGGACCTCCGTGGAGGGGGGGCTGGTTTACGCCTATGGGCGGGACGTCACCGCGGAGAAAACCCAGGGCCAGGCGCTGCAGCAGGCCGAGGAAGCCTTGCGCCAGTCCCAGAAGCTGGAGGCAATCGGGCAATTAACCGGAGGGGTCGCGCACGATTTCAACAACCTGCTGACCATCATCCGGTCCTCGGTCGACTTCCTGCGCCGGCCGGATCTCGCGGAGGCGCGCAGGGCCCGCTACCTCAACGCAGTATCCGACACGGTGGACCGGGCGGCCAAGCTGACGGGACAGCTCCTCGCCTTCGCGCGGCGCCAGACCCTGAAGCCGGAGACGGTGGACGTCGGCAGCCGGCTGCGCAGCGTCGCGGACCTGCTCGATACCGTGACGGGGGCGCGCATCGCGGTCCGGACGGAGCTGCCCGACCATCCCTGCTGCGTGCGGGTGGACGTCAGTCAGTTCGAGACCGCCCTCGTGAACATGGCGGTCAACGCCCGGGACGCGATGGAGGGCGAAGGAACCCTGACCCTGCGGCTGGATTGCGGCGTGCCGCTCCCGTGCATTCGCGGCCATGCCGAGGCCCCCGGGCCCTTCGCAGCGGTCTCGCTCACCGACACGGGCACGGGCATCGCTGCCGACGTCCTCACCCGGATCTTCGAGCCGTTCTTCACCACGAAGGCGGTCGGCAAGGGCACGGGCCTCGGCTTGTCCCAGGTGTTCGGCTTCGCCAAGCAGTCGGGTGGCGACGTGGCCGTCGCGAGCGAGCCGGGCCGGGGCACGACGTTCACACTCTACCTGCCCGAGGCGGAGATGGACTTCGTCGCGGCCGAGGACGGTTCCGAAACGGCGGCTCTGGAGCCGGGCGGCGCCGGCCAGCGCGTCCTGGTGGTCGAGGACAATATCGAGGTCGGGCGGTTCGCGACCCAGATCCTGCAGGACCTCGGCTACGCGACGACCTGGGCGGCCAACGCGGAGGAGGCGTTGGACCGCATCGGGTCGGATGGCGGCGGTTTCGACGTCGTGTTCTCCGACGTGGTCATGCCGGGCATGGGCGGGATCGAGCTCGCCAAGCTGTTGCGGCGGCGTCTGCCGGACCTGCCCGTGGTCCTGGCCTCCGGCTACAGCCACGTGCTGGCCGAGGAAGGCGCGCATGGATTCGAATTGCTGCAGAAGCCCTACTCGGCTGATCAGGTCTCCGCCATCGTGCGCCAGGTGGTGAGGCGCCGGACCGGTGGCGGGCGGTCCGCGACGCCGAGCCGGGGCAAGGGTGCGAAAGGGCGCGCCGATAGCTGACCCGGCGGAGGAACCGGCACACCGATCCTCGCCTCACCCCGCACCGATGGGGCGACCGGCGCCCTCGGGCGACGCCGGCCGTATCCCTGCTGGACCTCAGGCTGGGCGGCGGCCGTCGGCGGCGTAGCGGTCGATGGCCGAGGGCAGCTCGCGCGAGAGCCGGGAGAGGAGCGCGCCGCGGCTCAGGCCGGTCTGCTGGGTGAGGTGGTCGAGGGTGTATCCAGGGCAGGAACGGGGTGCCGACGAGGTGCTCCAGCAGCACCTTGCCNCGGCCGTCGGCGGCGTAGCGGTCGATGGCCGAGGGCAGCTCGCGCGAGAGCCGGGAGAGGAGCGCGCCGCGGCTCAGGCCGGTCTGCTGGGTGAGGTGGTCGAGGGTGTCCGAGCCGATGGCCCGCTCGAGATCCCCCTCGGGGATGTCGCGGTTGGGGCCATGGCTGACCCAGGAGTTCGCGGTCTCGCCGTGGCCGCCCTTGGTGAAGTGGTCGACGAGCTCGCTCAGGCCGCTGGCGATCAGGCCGCCGACCCCGGCGGTGCCGACGCCGCCCAGAAGCCCGGCCAGATTGCCGAGGCCGCCGCTGCCGGTGGCCGTGCCGGTGGAGGCTGTGTTCGGGATCGGTGGGACAGTGCGTTGGGGTGCGGGCGGCTCGTGGCCCTTCAGCAGCTCGGCGAGCTTGTCGCGGTTCTGGTAGCCGGCCACGGCCAGAAGGCCCAGCAGCGCGGTCATCGAGGGGTAGCCCTTGCTCATCGAGGTCTCCGTTTGTGGGGGTGCCCTTCAGCAGCTCGGCGAGCTTGTCGCGGTTCTGGTAGCCGGCCACGGCCAGAAGGCCCAGCAGCGCGGTCATCGAGGGGTAGCCCTTGCTCATCGTCGATCCTGTGGTCCGAGGTCTGGGAGAAACGGTACGATTTGAGGGTGATCGCTCGCCTGTCGGCTGGATCGCGATCGGCTGAGGCGGCGCGCGTAGGTTAGAGAACGGGGATGGGGCACCGACGGATCCCACGCTCCGTTCTGGGGCGGCTTCCCGGAGTCTTTCGCGTCCGGCAAGCCAAGCCCGGGAATCGGCTTGCGGATCAACGCCGGGGCCGGGCGAACCACCCGACCGCGAAGGCGACGGCGGCGAGGCCGAGGAGCGCGGAGGCGCGGTTGTCGTCGGCGTAGCGCACGGCCCGTCGGCCGTAGGTCGATCCGCGCTTGCGGGCGTGACGGGTGAAGGCACGGCCCTCGTCGATCAGGTGATCGGCGCGGTCGCGGCCTTCCTCGATCCAGTGGCCGGCGCGGTCGCGTACCTCGTGGGCGAGGTGGCGGCCGTCATCGACGAGGTCCTCGGCCCGGTCGCGGGCGCGGCCGTAGGCGTACTGGGCGCCGCCGGCCACCTGGTTCACGGCGCCGCGCACCTGGCGCGCCGGGTCACCGGTGAGGCCGCCGACCACGGTCTGGGCACGGCCCTTGAGATGGCGCGAGGCGCCGCGGAATTGATCGCCGTTCATGGCAGGTCTCCTGCTGTTCGGGGATCCGGCCGGTCGCGGGGACCGGCCGGGATGGGCTCAGACGCGGCGGGCGTCGACGCTGTCGGCGAGGGTGAGGCGCTTGGGGGCGCCGAGGCGTCCGCCGAGGAAGCCGGCGAGCGCGCCCAGGATGAGGGCGAGCGCGCCGTAGAAGGCGCCCTGGGTGGCGGCGGACTTGGCGGCGACGGCCGCGGCTTCCGCCTTCACCTTGGCGGTCGCGACGGTCTCGTCGTACTGCTTGNGCGCCGAGGCGTCCGCCGAGGAAGCCGGCGAGCGCGCCCAGGATGAGGGCGAGCGCGCCGTAGAAGGCGCCCTGGGTGGCGGCGGACTTGGCGGCGACGGCCGCGGCTTCCGCCTTCACCTTGGCGGTCGCGACGGTCTCGTCGTACTGCTTGCCGTAGTCCTGGATCTGGGCCTTGGCCTGGTCGACCGGGATGCCCTGGGCCTTGGCCAGGGCGTCGGCCGCGCGGGTCTCGGCCTGGGCCTTCTGGGCCGG